>NZ_DATELF010000021.1:0-6436 GCF_035276945.1 Amycolatopsis sp.
TCCCGCACCCGAGCGGAGAAGTGCCAACGGCCGAGCACCGGCAACCCCGGTCGAAGAACTGCTGTGCGGGCTGTACGCCGACATCCTCGGCCGGGACACCGTGGGCGCCGACGACTCGTTCTTCACACTCGGCGGCGACTCCCTGCGCGGCATGCGCCTGATCGCCCGCGCCAGGGCGGTGCTCGACACCGGGATCGGTATCCGGGACCTGTTCACCGAGCCGACCGTCGCGGGACTGGCCCGGCTCGTGGCCCGGGGCGGCGACACCGCCGTCCGGCCGCCGCTGGCCGCCAGGCTCCGGCCGGATCGGGTGCCGCTTTCCCATGGCCAGCAACGCATGTGGTTCCTCGACCAGCTGCACGAGCCGCGCGGCACGGCCATCTACAACGTCCCGCTCATCGTTCCGCTGAAGGGCGAGGTGGACCGCGCGGCGCTGGCCGCCGCGCTCGGCGACGTGGCCGACCGGCACGAGACGCTGCGCACCCGGTACCCCGCCACCGACGGCACCCCGCACCAGGAGATCCTGAACGGCCCGCTGGCCCATCCTCGCCTGCGGACCCACACGGTGGCCGCCGGGGACGTGCCCGCCCTCCTGGCGCGGCTGACCGGTCAGGGCTTCGACCTCGGCGCCGAACCGCCCTGGCGGGCCGGGCTGGTGAGCTGGTCCGCCACCGAGCACCTTCTGGTCGTGGTGGCGCACCACATCGCGGTTGACGGCGGATCGATGAGCGTGCTCGAGCGCGACCTCCGGTACGCCTATCGGGCTCGCTGTGCGCGCTCGGCACCCCACTGGCCGCCGCTCGCGGTGACCTATGCCGATTACGCGCTGTGGCAACGAGAACTGCTCGGCGAACCCGAGGACCCTGACAGTCTGATCACTGCTCAGCTGAGCTACTGGCGACGGAACTTGGCCGGGCTGCCGGAGGAACTGTCCCTGCCCACTGATCGGGCCCGGCCCGCCGCACCGTCCTTCCGCGGCGCCACGGTGCCCGCCGGTCTCGGCGCACGGGCGCACGAAGCCCTGGCTCGCGTTGCCCGGCAGGGCTCGGCCACGGTGTTCATGGCGGTGCAGTCGGCGCTGGCGATGCTGCTGGCGCGCCTCGGCGCCGGCACCGACATCCCGGTCGGCACCCCGATCGCGGGCCGCGCCGACCACGCACTCGAAGATCTGGTCGGGTTTTTCGTGAACACGTTGGTGTTGCGGACCGACGTGAGCGGTGACCCGACGTTCACCGAGTTGCTCGCCCGGGTACGGGAAACCGATCTGGCCGCGTATACCCATCAGGACGTGCCGTTCGAGCGGCTGGTGGACGAACTGGCGCCGGAGCGCTCGCTCGCCCGCAACCCGTTGTTCCAGATCATGCTGGTGGTCCAGGACCCGCCTGTGGACGGTGACACGGAACCGGAACGCCGGCATCCAGGGGAGTTGCCCGCCGACGCCGTCCCCGCTCGCTTCGACCTGTCGGTCACGCTTTATGAGCGGAGCGACGCCGACGGCAGGCCCGCCGGGATCGAGGGTGGCGTGCAGTACGCCACCGACCTCTTCGACGAGTCCACGATCCGCGCGTTCGTCGCCCGGTTCGACCGGGTGATCGAGCAGGTGATCGCGAACCCCGGCGTCCGGGTCGGCGAACTGGACGTGCTGGAACCGGCCGAGCGGCGGGCGGTGGTCGCCGGGTGGAACGACACCGCGGTGGTGGTGCCTTCGGTGAGTGTGCCGGAGCTGTTCGCGGCGCAGGTGTCCCGGGCCCCGGGTGGGGTCGCGGTTGTCGACGGCGATGTGTCGCTGACCTATGCCGAGCTGGATGAGCGGGCGAACCGGGTGGCGAATTGGTTGCTGGGTAAGGGAGTGCGGCGCGAGGATCGGGTCGGCGTGGTGCTGGACCGGTCGGCCGATCTCGTCGCGGTGTTGCTCGGTGTGCTCAAGGCCGGGGCGGTGTACATCCCGGCCGATCCGGGGCATCCGACCGGGCGGGTCGCGCGGATGTTGGGCGACGCGCGGGTGTCGGTGGTGCTGGCGGATACCGCTGTCGCTGAGGCGCTGGCCTCGGAAAGCGTTGGGGCGCCTGACATTACGGTGCCGCCGGAGGGTTTGGCGTATGTGATGTTCACCTCGGGCTCGACGGGGACGCCGAAGGGTGTGGCGGTCACTCACGCGAACGTGGTGAGTTTTGTGCTGGATCGGTGCTGGGACACCGGGATGTCCGAGCGGACGTTGGTGCAGGCCAATCACGCGTTCGATGCTTCGACATACGAGTTGTGGGTTCCGTTGGTGCGGGGCGGTCGTCTGGTGTTGTTGCCGCCGGGGACCTCGGACGGGAGTGAACGTGCGGCGGTGATCGCCGAGCACGGGGTGACCAATGTGCACGCCACGGCCGGGCTGTTCCGGGTACTGGCGGAAGAGTCACCGGAGATTTTCGCCGGGGTGCGAGAGGTTTCCACGGGCGGCGACGTTGTCTCCGCCTCGGCGATCCGGGCTCTGCTCGCGGCCCACCCCGGCATGGTGGTCCGGACGACGTACGGGCCGACGGAGACCACGGCGTTCACCACCCAACTGGCGTTCACGGGAACCGACGTGGTGCCGGACGTGGTGCCGCTGGGCCGCCCGATGGACAACACCCGCGCCTACGTGCTGGACGAGTTCCTGCACCCGGTGCCGCCGGGGGCGACTGGCGAGTTGTATGTGGCCGGTGCGGGTGTGGCGCGTGGTTACGACGGACAGGCCGGGCTGACCGCGGGGTGGTTCGTGGCCTGTCCGTTCGGTGGGCGGATGTACCGGACCGGCGACCTCGCGAAGTGGACGGCGGACGGCCTGCTGACCTTCGCCGGGCGCGCCGACGATCAGGTCAAGATCCGCGGCTTCCGCATCGAGCCCGGCGAGGTGGAAGCCGCCCTGGCTGGACACGAGCAGGTCGGTCAGGCCGCGGTGATCGTGCGGGACGAGCGTCTGGTCGGCTATGTCGTCCCGGCCAACGGCCACGTCGACACCGACGCGCTACGCACGTATCTGACCGGGATGCTGCCCGACTATCTCGTGCCCGCCGCGGTGCTCATGGTGGATTCGTTGCCGGTCACGGCGAACGGCAAACTCGACCGGGCGGCGCTGCCCGTCCCGGAGTTCGCTCATACTCCCGGACGCGAGCCAGCAACACCGGTGGAATCGTTGCTGTGCAACCTTTTCGCCGAGGTGCTCGGTGTCGAGAAGGTGTGCGCCGACGACTCGTTCTTCGCTCTCGGCGGTGATTCGATCATGTCGATGCTGGTCGTGGCGAGAGCGCGCCGCGCGAGGCTGGTGATCACCGCGCGGCAGATGTTCGAGCACCGGACCCCGGCCGGTCTCGCACGGGTGGCCGAAGCGGTCGCCGACGCACCGGCAACGCTCGCGGATACCGGGGCCGGGCACGCCCCGCTGACGCCGGTGATGCGCGCCGCCGCGTCAGCGGGCCGCACCCTGACGCAGTCGATGTTGCTCGAGGCGCCCGCCGGGCTGGTACTGGACCACCTGATCGCCACCGTGCAGGTGCTGCTCGACGGGCACGGGGTGCTGCGCTCGCGGCTGTCCGACGGGCACCTGGTGATCCCGGAACCGGGCGACGGTCTGCGGGCGACGGCGTGCGTCACGCGGTTCACCGGTGACGACGAGGCGTCCGGCGCGCGGGACGCGGTCGACCGGCTGGATCCGGCAGGCGGGGTGATGCTGCAGATGGTCTGGTTCGAACGCACCGGACGCGTGCTGCTGGTCGCCCATCACCTCGTGGTGGACGGCGTCTCGTGGCGGATCCTGGTGCCCGACCTCGGCGAGGCGTACGCCGCGGTGAGCGAAGGCCGGGCACCGGAGATCGAGACCGGGACGTCGTTCCTGCGGTGGGCGCGGGCACTCACCGAGCAGGCGACCAGCCCGCGGCGGGTCGCGGAACTGCCCGCTTGGACGCGGTTGCTCGCGGGTCCCACCGTCGAACTGGGCGTGCGGCCGCTGGATCCGGCGGTGGACACCGTGGGCAACGGCGTTCGCCGGGCGAGCTTCACGCTGGCCGCCGCGCCGACGACCGAACTGCTCACCCGGCTCCCGGCCGACTTCGACGCGGCCATCGATGATGTTCTGCTCGCCGGTTTGATCGCCGCGGTCGGGGAGTGGCGCCGCCGCCGTGGCCGCGGTCTCGCCGGCGGTGTGGTGGTGGACATCGAAGGCCACGGCCGGGAGCCGCTGTCCGACGATATGGACCTGACCCGCACCGTCGGCTGGTTCACCAGTTCGTACCCCGTTCGCCTCGATCCGGGCGCGGTCGCCTACGCGCGGGTCCGCTCCGGCGGACCAGCGGCGGGCGATCTGCTCCGGCGGGTCGCCGAGCGGCTGCGCTCGGTTCCTGGGGACGGCCTGGGGTACGGGCTGCTGCGTGAGCTCAACCCGGACACCAGACAGGCCATGGCCGCCCTTCCGGCCGCCCAGATCGGCTTCAACTATCTCGGCCGGTTCTCCGCGACGACGAAGCCCGCGGGCACCAAGGGCGGATGGCGGCCGGTCGGCGACACCGGTCTCGGCGGCTCCGCCGACGCCGACACCCCCGCCGCGCACCCGTTGGAAGCCGAAGCGCGAGTCCTCGATCTGCCCGGCGGGCCTGAACTGACGCTGACGCTGGCCTGCCCGGCGGCCCTGTTCGACGAGAAAGCGTTGCGGGACTTGGGCGAGGGCTGGGCCGCGATGCTCACCGGGCTGGCCGGGCACCGGCCCGCCGCGCGGGCGGCCGGATCCGGCGGCGCCGGTGCCCCGCTGGTTTCGCTGACCCCCGAGCAGCTCGGTGCGTTGCGGCTGAGCCTCTCCGAAGAAGTGGAGTGAACACGGTGACCGAGATGTGGATCGAAGACGTATGGCCGTTGTCGCCGCTGCAGGAGGGACTGCTGTTCCACGCCCAGTACGACGAGCGGTCGCGGGACCTGTACGTGGAGCAGCGCACCATGGAGCTGGCCGCGCCACTGGACGTCGCGGTGCTGCGGTCGTCCTGGGAGGCACTGCTGGAACGGCACGCCGGTCTGCGGGTCAGCTTCCGCCAGCCGGAAGGCGCGCAGCGGCTGGTCCAGGTCGTGGTGGCGGGCGTGCCGCTGCCGTGGCGTACGGAAGACCTGTCGGGTCTGCCTCAGGAGAAAGCCGAAGCCGAAGCGGCGCGACTGGCCGAGGAGGACCACGCCCGCCGGTTCGACCTCGCCGTCGCCCCGTGGCTGCGGCTGCTGTTGATCAAACTCGACGACTCGCGCTACCGCCTCGTGGTGACCCTGCACCACATCCTGCTCGACGGCTGGTCGATGCCGGTGCTGTTCGGCGAGCTGGCGCAGATCTACGCGGCGGGTGGCGATTCCGGCGCGCTGCCCCCGGCGACGCCGTACCGGGACTACCTGGCCTGGCTGAGCCGTCAGGACCAGGCCGCCGCCCGCGAAGCATGGCGCGCGGAGCTGGCGGGGCTGTCCGAACCGACGCTCGTCGCCCCGGCGGACACCGGTTCCGCGCCGGTCCAGCCCGAGCATGTCGCGGTCCGGGCGGACTCGGCGCTCACCGCCGCGCTCGACGTGGCCGCCCGCGCGCACGGCGTCACCCTGAACACGGTCGTGCAGGCGGCCTGGGCGATGCTCGTTGGGCAGCTCACCGGGCGCGCCGATGTCGTGTTCGGCACCGTCGTCGCCGGACGTCCCGCCGACCTGCCGGGCGTCGAGCACATGCTCGGGCTGTTCATCAACGCCGTGCCGGTGCGGGTTCGCCTCGATCCCGGCCAGAGCGTCGCCGGGCTGCTGACCAACCTCCAGGTGCGACAGGCCGGGCTGTTCGCGCACCAGCACCTCGGCCTGGCCGACATCCAGCGCGAGGCCGGTGCTGGCGCGACCTTCGACACTTTGGTGGTGTACCAGAACTATCCGCGCCCGCCCGGCGGCGGCCTGCTCGACGAGGGCGGCCTGCGGATCACCGGGACCGGCGCCAAGGACGCCGCGCACTACCCGTTGCTGCTCGGCGTAGTTCCGGGCGAAGAAATGGAGTTCCGCGCCGACTACCGGCCTGACCTGTTCGGCTCGGCGGACGTCCGGGCGTTGCTGGCCCGGCTGCTGCGGTTGCTCGCCCAGTTCGCCGCCGATCTCGCTCAGCCGGTCGGGCGGCTGGACGTGCTGGAGCCGGCCGAGTGGCATGCGGTGCTCGACCAGTGGCAGGGCGCCGCGGTGGTGGTGCCTTCGGTGAGTGTGCCGGAGTTGTTCGCGGTGCAGGTGGCTCGGGTGCCGGGTGGGGTCGCGGTTGTTGATGGTGATGTGTCGTTGACGTAGGGGGAGTTGGATGGGCGGGCGGATCGGGTGGCGAATTGGTTGTTGGGTAGGGGGGTGGGGTGTGCGGATCGGGTTGGTGTGTTGATGGGGCGGTCGGCGGATTTGGTCGCGGTGTTGCTTGGTGTGTTGAAGGTGG
>NZ_DATELF010000022.1:0-15091 GCF_035276945.1 Amycolatopsis sp.
GGCGCCCTTCGGGGTGCCGATCGGCCCGTCGAGGAACTCGGCGAGCGCCTCCTCGGTGAACACCACGGTCTCGCTGTCGAGGACGTCGTAGGTGTTGAGCTGGCCCGGCGTGAGCAGGTGCACGTTGGGGAGGTTGCGCAGCGAGAGCTGGGCGATGGTGTCCTCGACGGTCAGCACGACGAGCGTCTTCAGCTCGCCCGCCACGTCGACGAGCGCAGCGCGCGCCGCCTTGGTGGAGGGGGTGTCGCCCGGCGCGAGCGTGTCGACGACGTACACGACGCCCGCGCGCGCCCGGTCCGAGAGCGCCCCGCGCAGGGCGGCGGCCTTCATCTTCTTGGGGGTGCGCTGGGTGTAGTCGCGCGGCGTGGGGCCGTGCACCACACCGCCGCCGACGAACTGCGGGGCCCGGGTGGAACCCTGGCGGGCGCGGCCGGTGCCCTTCTGGCGGTAGGGCTTCTTGCCGCCGCCGCGGACCTCGCCGCGGGTCTTGGTGTCGTGCGTGCCCTGGCGGGCCGCGGCCAGCTGGGCCACGACGACCTGGTGCATCAGCGCGACGCTGGCGTGGGTGTCGAACACGTGCGCGGGGAGCTCGACCGTCACCGTGCTGGTCATGCGGTGGCACCGCCCTTCGCTGCGCTCTTGACGAACAGGAGCCCGCCGCGGGGGCCGGGGACCGCGCCCTTGATGAGCAGGAGCCCGCGCTCCGCGTCGACGCGGTGCACGGTGAGGCCCTGCGTGGTGACCCGCACGTGGCCCATGCGCCCGGCCATCCGCAGGCCCTTGAACACGCGGCCCGGGGTGGCGCAGCCACCGATGGAGCCGGGCGAGCGGTGCTTGCGCTGCGTGCCGTGGCTCGCGCCGAGGCCGCCGAAGCCGTGGCGCTTCATGACGCCCGCGGTGCCCTTGCCCTTCGAGGTGCCGACCACGTCGACCTTCGCGCCCGGCGCGAACACCTCGGCGGTGATCTCCTGGCCGACCTCGTACTCGCCCGCGTCGGACGTGCGCAGCTCCACGAGGTGGCGCCGCGGGGTGACGCCCGCCTTGGTGAAGTGGCCGGTCTCGGGCTTGTTGACCTTGCGGGGGTCGATGGCCCCGTAGGCGAGCTGGAGGGCGACGTAGCCGTCCTTCTCCGCCGTGCGCACCTGCGTGACCACGTTCGGGCCCGCCTGCACCACCGTGACCGGAACGATCCGGTTGTTCTCGTCGAACACCTGGGTCATCCCGAGCTTGGTGCCCAGGATCCCGGTGATCTGCCTCTCGATCGTCATCTGCTTGCCCTACTGGATGTTCACGTCGACGCTGGCAGGCAGGTCGATGCGCATGAGCGCGTCGACCGTCTTCGGCGTCGGGTCGAGAATGTCGATGAGCCGCTTGTGCGTGCGCATCTCGAAGTGCTCGCGCGAGTCCTTGTACTTGTGCGGCGAGCGGATGACGCAGTACACGTTCTTCTCCGTCGGCAGCGGCACCGGCCCGACGACCCGAGCGCCCGTGCGGGTGACCGTCTCGACGATCTTGCGCGCGGAGGCGTCGATGGCCTCGTGGTCATAGGCCTTCAGCCTGATGCGGATCTTCTGTCCCGCCATGGTCGTCGGTGTTCCTCTTCTTCCTGCCGCTCTTCACGTGTGCTCCGGGTGCCGCCCGCGCGGGAGCCCTGCGAGGTCTCACCGACGGGGGGCGTCCGGTCCCCGAGGTCGGGCGTGTCGCGCTCCGAACCCGGACCGGTCCCCGGATCACCCGCAGACCCCTGGGGGTCTTTCGCTGTGCTCGGGGGCCCCGCGCCAAGGCTCGGCATGCCACTAGCCGCATGCCGAGCCCGACGCGCAACCCGTCAAGGATGCCACACCGAAGTGCGGCAACCTCGACCGGGGGGTATTACTTGACGATCTTGGTGACCTGACCGGCGCCCACCGTGCGACCACCCTCGCGGATGGCGAACTGCAGGCCCTCCTCCATGGCGATCGGCTGGATCAGCTTCACGTCCATGGTGGTGTTGTCGCCCGGCATGACCATCTCGGTGCCGCTGGGCAGGGTCACGACGCCCGTCACGTCCGTGGTGCGGAAGTAGAACTGCGGGCGGTAGTTGTTGAAGAACGGCGTGTGACGGCCGCCCTCGTCCTTGGACAGGATGTAGACCTGGCCCTCGAACTCGGTGTGCGGGGTGGTGGAGCCCGGCTTGGTCACGACCATGCCGCGCTCGACCTGCTCGCGCTTCACACCGCGGAGCAGCAGCGCCGCGTTGTCGCCCGCGCGACCCTCGTCGAGGAACTTCTTGAACATCTCGATGGACGTGGTGACCGTCTTGAACGACTGCGGCCGGATGCCGACGATCTCCACCTCCTCGTTCACCTTGACGATGCCGCGCTCGATGCGGCCGGTGACCACGGTGCCGCGGCCGGAGATCGTGAAGACGTCCTCGACGGGCATGAGGAACGGCTTCTCGACGTCGCGCACGGGCTCCGGGATCGACTCGTCGACCGCGTCCATGAGCTCCATGAGCTTGTCGCTCCACTCGGCGTCGCCCTCGAGCGCCTTGAGCGCCGAGACCCGCACGATCGGCAGGTCGTCGCCCGGGTACTCCTGCGAGGACAGCAGCTCGCGGACCTCCAGCTCGACGAGCTCGAGGATCTCCTCGTCGTCGACCATGTCGGCCTTGTTGAGCGCCACGACGATGTAGGGCACCCCGACCTGGCGGGCGAGCAGCACGTGCTCGCGCGTCTGCGGCATGGGGCCGTCGGTGGCCGCGACCACCAGGATGGCGCCGTCCATCTGCGCCGCACCGGTGATCATGTTCTTGATGTAGTCGGCGTGCCCGGGGCAGTCGACGTGCGCGTAGTGGCGCTTCTCGGTCTGGTACTCGACGTGCGCGATCGAGATCGTGATGCCGCGCTGCCGCTCCTCGGGGGCCTTGTCGATCATGTCGAACGCCGAGGCCTGGTTGAGGTTCGGGAACTTGTCGTGCAGCACCTTGGTGATCGCCGCGGTGAGCGTCGTCTTCCCGTGGTCGATGTGACCGATCGTGCCGATGTTGACGTGGGGCTTGGTCCGCTCGAACTTGGCCTTCGCCACTGCTCTCGTCCTCCTGGACTTCTGTTCTCCTGGCCCCTCTCCCGCGGGGGGACGGGCCGGGTGGTGCTCGTCGGTATGGGTCCTGCCGTGTCTCGGAGGACCGAGAGGGCCGACACGAGGCTAGCGAAAGCCCCGTGACGGCCCGCGACCTGGTCCGCGACCGGGGTCACGGACCGGCGTCACTCGCCGGTCGCCTTGGCGATGATCTCCTTGGCCACGTTGGCCGGGACCTCCGCGTAGGAGTCGAACTGCATGGAGTAGTTCGCCCGGCCCTGGGTCCGCGACCGCAGGTCGCCGACGTAGCCGAACATCTCCGAGAGCGGGACGATCGCGCGCACGACGCGGCCGCCGGCCCGCTCCTCCATGGCCTGGATCTGGCCACGGCGGGAGTTGAGGTCGCCGATGACATCACCCATGTAGTCCTCGGGCGTGGTCACCTCGACCGCCATCATCGGCTCCAGCAGCACAGGGTTGGCCCTCTTCGCGGCTTCCTTGAGCGCCATCGAGCCGGCGATCTTGAACGCCATCTCCGAGGAGTCGACCTCGTGGTAGGCACCGTCCAACAGGGTCACCTTCAACCCGACCAGCGGGTATCCGGCCAGCACGCCGTACTGCATGGCATCCTGCGCACCCGCGTCCACCGAGGGGATGTACTCCCGGGGGATGCGGCCACCGGTGACCTTGTTGTCGAACTCGTAGAGTGCACCGTCGGTGGTCGCGAGCGGCGCCAACTGGATGAGCACCTTCGCGAACTGACCGGAGCCACCCGTCTGCTTCTTGTGGGTGTACTCGTACTTGTCGACCGTCTTGCGGATCGTCTCGCGGTAGGCGACCTGCGGCTTACCGATGTTCGCCTCGACCTTGTAGTCGGACTTCATCCGGTTCACCAGCACCTCGAGGTGCAGCTCGCCCATCCCGGCGATGATCGTCTGACCGGTCTCCTCGTCGAGCTGGACCTGGAAGGTCGGGTCCTCCTCGGCGAGTTTCTGGATCGCGGTCGACAGCTTCTCCTGGTCGGCCTTGGTCTTCGGCTCGATGGCGACCCGGATGACCGGCTCGGGGAACGTCATCGACTCCAGCACGATCGGGTGCTGCGGATCGCAGAGCGTGTCACCGGTCGTGGTGTCCTTCAGGCCGATGACCGCGTAGATGTGGCCGGCCTGGGCGTCGTCGACGGGGTTCTCCTTGTTGGAGTGCATCTGGAAGATCTTGCCGATGCGCTCCTTGCGCTCCTTGGTCGAGTTGATGACCTGGGAGCCCGCCACGACCTTGCCCGAGTACACCCGGATGTAGGTCAGCTTGCCGAAGAACGGGTGCGCGGCGATCTTGAACGCGAGCGCGGAGAACGGCTCGGCGGTCGACGCCTTGCGGCTGGCCTTGGTCTCGCCGTCGGGCAGCAGGCCGTCGACCTCCGGCAGTTCCAGCGGCGAAGGCAGGTAGTCGATCACCGCGTCCAGCATGGGCTGCACGCCCTTGTTCTTGAACGCGGAGCCACACAGCACCGGGTACGCCTCGCGCGCGATGACAAGCTTGCGGATGCCGGACTTGATCTCGGCCTCCGTCAGCTCCTCGCCCTCGAGGAACTTTTCCATCAGCTCGTCGTCGGCCTCGGCTACGGTCTCGACCAGCTTCTCGCGGTACTCCGCGGCGCGGTCGGCGAGCGCGGCCGGGATCTCCTCGACCTCGTAGTCCTCGCCCTTCTTGACGTCACCACGCCAGGTCAGCGCCTTCATGCGGACCAGGTCGATGACGCCCTCGAAGTCGTTTTCCGCGCCGATCGGCAGCTGGATGACCAGCGGGCGGGCACCGAGCCGTTCCGAGATGGTGCGGACGGTGAAGTAGAAGTCCGCCCCCAGCTTGTCCATCTTGTTGACGAAGCAGATGCGCGGGACCTCGTACTTGTCGGCCTGACGCCAGACCTGCTCGGACTGCGGCTCGACACCTTCCTTGCCGTCGAACACGGCGACGGCCCCGTCGAGCACGCGCAAATTCCGCTCCACCTCGACGGTGAAGTCGACGTGGCCCGGCGTGTCGATCAGGTTGATCTGGTAGTCGTTCCAGAAGGTGGTGGTGGCAGCCGAGGTGATGGTGATACCCCGCTTCTGCTCCTCCTCCATCCAGTCCATCGTCGCGGCGCCGTCGTGCACCTCGCCGATCTTGTAGTTGATCCCGGTGTAGAACAGGATCCGCTCGGTCGTCGTCGTCTTACCGGCGTCGATGTGGGCCATGATGCCGATGTTGCGGACCTTGTTCAGGTCGGTCAGCACTTCGCGTGCCACTGCACTGTTCCCCTGTCTAGAAGCGTGGGGCCCGGCCAGGCTTTCGTCGGCAGCCGGGCTGCGATCACCAACGGTAGTGGGCGAACGCCTTGTTGGACTCGGCCATCTTGTGGGTGTCCTCGCGGCGCTTCACGCTGGCCCCGAGGCCGTTGCTCGCATCGAGCAGCTCGTTCTGCAGACGCTCGATCATGGTCTTCTCGCGGCGTTGCCGGGAGAAGGCGACGATCCAGCGGAGGGCAAGGGTGGTCGAGCGGCCGGGCTTGACCTCGATCGGCACCTGGTAGGTCGCACCACCCACACGACGGCTCTTCACCTCGATGGTGGGCCGCACGTTGTCCAGCGCACGCTTGAGCGTGACCACCGGGTCGGTGCCGGTCTTCTCACGGGCGCCTTCCAGCGCGCCGTAGACGATGCGCTCGGCCAGCGAGCGCTTGCCGTCCTTGAGCACCTTGTTCACCAGCTGGGTGACCAGCGGCGAGGCGTAGACCGGGTCGGAGATCAGTGGCCGCTTCGGGGCCGGACCCTTGCGGGGCATTAGCTCTTCTCCTTCTTCGCGCCGTACCGGCTGCGCGCCTGCTTGCGGTTCTTCACGCCCTGAGTGTCGAGCGAACCGCGGATGATCTTGTAGCGGACGCCGGGCAGGTCCTTCACACGACCACCACGCACGAGCACCATCGAGTGCTCCTGCAGGTTGTGGCCCTCGCCCGGGATGTAGGCGGTGACCTCGATGCCGCTGGTCAGCTTCACACGCGCGACCTTGCGCAGCGCCGAGTTCGGCTTCTTGGGCGTGGTGGTGTACACGCGGGTGCACACGCCGCGCCGCTGCGGGCTCCCCTTGAGCGCCGCGGTCTTCTGCTTGGCAGCCTTGTCCTGGCGGCCCTTGCGGACCAGCTGCTGGATCGTGGGCAATGGACCAGCTTTCTGTCGCGTCTTGCTTGTGTTCTTCCTGCTCTCCCCGGTCCCCGAGGTCGGGCGTGTCGGCCCGCGTCTGGGCCTTCCGGCCGGTAACGTTCCCTCGGATTTTCCGTGGATCTCCGCTTCGCCGAGGCGGTCGGCGGGGCGCGTTCGGCGCCCTGCTGAACCGAATGGCGCGCAGAGCGGCCCAGCACGTGCCGGGCACAGTCGTCAAAGATACCCGCCCGCTTCGGGGGCGACCACATCGGGGTCGATCTCAAGCCGGCGGCCGGGGTGGCTGGTCACTCAGTTTACCTGAAAGGCGCCGCGAACAGGTGAGATCCGACATGATGTCGGGTGATTCGCACGAGTTGCCCGGGGGTCGGTCGTGCCCACCGCGTTCGACCAGTTGGTCGCCCAGTTCGAGCAGTTCCGGTCGCGGTTACGTACCGTGGACGAACAGTTCGCGAACGTTGACCAGATGCAGGCCGAGATCACCGCGCTCGAAACATCGGCCGGCTCACCCGATCACGGGGTCACCGGCGTGGCCGGTCCTGGCGGTTCGATCCAGGACGCCGTCCACGGGGTCACCGGAGACGGTCCGGCATTGGCCACGGCCGCCGGAGAACTTCGGCAAGATCGGCCAGGGCCTGAACTCGCTGGCCGAGGACTTCGTCAGGGTCGCGGACGAATCGCTCGGCCACGCCGCCGTCCCCGCCTGCGGCGCTTCGACCGCGGCCGCGAGCACGGCCACGGGGTCACGGCGGGCACGACCACCGGGAAGGTCAACAAACTCATCGCCGAGGCGGCCCGCACCGCGGCGGCTGAGGCCGCAACCGGGATCGACTTGTTGGGACAGGCCCGAATCGAAGCGAGAACTGGCGAACTATGTCCTGTCGACGGTCGTCGAGCGCACCAAGTACATCAAGAAGATCCTCGGCTCGGCGACACGGGCGAAGAAGAATCGGATGACCAGGTCCGCGATGAACTCGACAGCTGAGCCTCGGAAAGCGAACCGAGATGGACAGTTTGCCCCTCTCGCTCGCCATTGTCGCACTGAATTGTCGTATCGATGTCGCTGTCCGCCGTGGTCAGTTGTTTCAGGAACCGTGACCGGGAACGTGCGCTGGGAGCGGCCCGAGTCAAGCTCGCCCGCGAGGTCGGCGGCGTCGCGCGTTACCCGGAAAAGATATCCGTCATCGGGCCCTTCTCAGGCTACGACCGGGCTACGACCCGACCGAAACTTACCGTGTCGAGTTCACCAGATCCGGCTACCAGGTGGCAGCATTCGAGCGCTGACATCCGTCACCCGGAGACGACCCGGGAAGCTGTTCGAGGACGGTCGGAGTTCGAATACCCGACGGTACACCATTGTGGATAGTCACCAGGGACGGGAGCGGACAGTACCGGACCACCCGATCACGGTATGGCCAGATCTCGTAGTCGGCCCTCGCGATTTCGTGGTGGCCGTCCCGGACATGGAACTGGCACGATCAGTGGCCACGCCTCAACTCGCCGAATACTTCTTCGGTTGCCTCAAGCGCACAAACGTTGTGCTTTCTCTGGAGAACGGTGTCGCGAGTACTGAACTCCGGAAGCGACGGTTCGACGGACCGACCGCACTTCGCGCGACAGACGCGTTCATCGATCTCGCCGCCATCTACCAGGCCACATCCGGCCGTGACGTTCAGGCGCCGGCTTGGCCGCGCACCGTCGATCGAACGGCCGTCGAGCCTGTGGGTTCGCATGACATATGCCTGATTGGCCATTTTCGACCGAATTGTCGGTGTCGGGGTGGCGCCAAACGCGCGCGTCGCGCCGGCAACAAGGGGTCCCCGGGCCCGCGTAGTCCGGGGACCCGAAAGAGTTACTACCTACTTGTCGTCCGGCTTGGCGTGGTCCGGCGTACCGGGGTTCGGGTCCCGGGAAAGGTCGATCGCCGGATGTGGCGGGACACCGTCCGGTCGCGCGTGGCGGCCGGTTGTGGGTGCCTCCTTCTGCTCGGCGGTCTCGTCAGCGTTCACAACGCCCTCCTCGTTTCACCTGGTGAACTTGCTCGGCCAACACGCTACCCAACCCCCGCACCCGTCGCGCTTCGTGCCCGGAGTGTCCGCGGGAGCACGATGTGTAATCGTTTACCGCTCGGTTTGTCGCGGGAAATATCTCATGAGCACCGTCGTTACGGTTTCGCGTGCCTTGTCGACGTCCACGCCGGAAGGCAGAACGGGGTCCATGCTGCTGATTCCGCGCAGCGAGTGGCGATCCTCGACGGTAAGGAGAAGGCGGTAATCGCGTTGCAGATGGCACTGCGGACTTGTTGCCCCCCGTGATCGCGCTCCAGTCCGACGGCGGCCCGGGAGCGAGCACACTCAGGTCGATCAGCGAGCACAGGTCGACGCGTTTCATCGCCGCGTCGATCGCAGCCGGATCACGGTCCTTCGGCCGGTCCGGTTTCGACCGCCATTTGGCGGGCGTAGTCGGTGCCGCGGGGCGCGATGTACCAGGCACCGCACACGCCGAAATCGCGACGGCGGAAATCAAGAGCAACAGCCACACGGCTCGTTATCACATGTGGAGTTTCCGTGCCGGCCTGACGCCTCGCGGACACGGGAGCTCCACACCGCACGTTCGCGCAGAATACCGTAGTCGATCGGACACTCATGGTAACATCGGTGCATCTCATCGCGGTGACACGGCCGGGTCCAGGGGAGGAACCGCAGCATGGTCGAACGGGAGATACCGGGCACTCCGCATCCGGTGGGGAACAACAGCGGCACCTATGTGCCCCCGGCGCACCAGTTCGACGCTCCGGAGACGGTGCAACCACTCGCGTACACGATCGACGGCAGGTCGTTTGCCGAAGTCTTCTCACCGTTCGCGACCGTGGCCTCCGACACCAGCGGCTTCGCCTTCGACCCGGACCACCTCAACGCCATGGCAAAGGAGTGGGACAAACTCGGAGACGCGTATTCGGACAAACAGCGTTACGCACAGCGGCTCATGGAGATCCAGGGACCTGGTGATGAATACGCCAGCAAGATCCACGCCGAAGCCGTGAGGAACACAGGCCGCGCGATGAGCGCAGCCTTTCAAGATCGACAACAGTACTGCCGGGACCAGGCACAGAAGTTCCGCAGTGCCGCTGGCCACTATGCCAAGGTTGACAACGACAACCGCGACGTGGTCGGTCATGTCGACACCTCATCGCCAAGGAGCCCCTTTTGATGCGCCGTTACCGATCCGCTTTCGCGGTCGCGACGCTAGCTGTCACCCTCGTGGCCAGCTGCACAGCTGACAAGACCGGTGACGCCAGGCCGACCGGAAGCACCACCTCTGCGCCGCAGCCAAGCACAGAATCTGCAGCACCCGGAGTCGCGACCCCGTTGACGACAGATCGCTACGAGCAGTCACCTTGTGATGGGCTCACCCAGGACCAGATCGATCGTTTCCTCGGCACGGGTGTCTCGCCTGAGCCGGATCTCAATGCTCCGGGTGGACCCGCCTGCAACTGGCACACAAGTGACGGCTCGGGCGCCAGTATCGGTATCGGCTTCGTCGCGAAGGGCTTGAGCCGGATCTATGGTGGCAAAGGCAGCGCCTTCGCTTTTTTCCAACCGCTGGGGACGATCCAAGGCTACCCTGCAGTTGCATACGGCGTGAATGACGACCGCATGACAAGTGGAAGCTGCACGGTTGCCGTCGGGACCAGCGACAATTCCACGATTGATGTCGGCGCGACCATCCGTAGGCAGAACATCGGGAAGAAAGACCCCTGCGACGCGGCTTATCAGGTCGCTCAGACAATCATCGACAATATCAAGCGGGGAAGCTGATGTCCGTTCAGGAGACACCGCTGACGCCGGCTGAGATCTACGAAAAGATCAACGGTGGTCCGGGGCTCGGTCCGTTGCGTGACAGCCAGGACACCCTCTCCCAGCTACGCCGGCTGATGGAGAACAGCGCGGCCGACGTCAGAGCCCTGAACAGTAAGATCAGCGAAGGCTTCCAGGGCGCCGCCGGGCGTGCGGCGGCGAACGCGACCAGGCCGTTGAGCAAGGCGACCGAGGACGATCTCGATCACCTCGCCAAGGTGGACGGCTCGGTCTCCGCGCAGGTGACCGCGTTTTCGATTGTCCAGAACTCCGTCCAGCCGGTGTCCGCGCAGCCGCCCCGGATGACCAAGCGGGACACCATCGATCTGATCTTCGGCGCCAGCGGTGGCTTCGAGCAGAAGTTCAGTGCGTGGGTGGCCGCCGGGCAGGCCAACATCCAGGCGTTCAGCGCCTATTACGACGCCAGCACCGCCGACAAACAGAACGCGCCGAGCCAGTTCGGCCAGGTCGTCGACCCTGGCTCGCAGGTCGACATGACCCGCTCCGGCTCCCCCGGTATCGCCGGGCCGGTGACACCCGCCGCCGGACCCGGCAAACCCACCGGAGGCCATGGCAACTACTCGCCCACTCCGAAACCAGTGGCCTTGGAGCCGTCGCCGGTCCAGCCAACGAGCAGCGTCGGGAACACGGGCACGCCTTCGACCAGCCCGACGGAGAACGACGGGACAAGTGCGGCTACGTACACGCCGTCGAGCGGAAACCTTTCGGAGGGCTACCAGTTCGGCCCGACGGGTTCGCTCGACCCGCGAGCCAACCCGGATATCACGGGCAGCTACGGCTCGAAATATGGAATTCCCGGCTATTACGTGGGCACCGGAACACTCGACCCGCTGAACGAGGGAGGCGCGCCCGGCGGTGGAAGCGGCTACCTCGGCGAGGGCCGCGGTAGCGGGGCGGGGCCGGCCGAGGAGAAGGCGACCACGCGGGGTGGCCGTCCCGGGACGGCGGGCAACACCGGGAAACCCGGCCAGAGCGGAATGGCCGGGATGGGCCATGGCGGCAGGAAGGAAGAGGACAAGGAGCGCAAGCGGCCCGACTACCTCCGCAACCCCGACCCGGATGGCACCTTCGCCAGCCCGCTTCCCAAGGCCGCACCGCCGGTCATCGGCGAACGCTGACGATGGTCGTGGCCCGGACGGTCGAGCTGTCTCTGCGCACGTTCCTGTCCGCCCACGCGCAGATCAGCCAGAGCGACCCGCATCCGATCTTCGCCGGCGGCGCGCGGTTCGTCCCGCCGTCGCTGCAAGGACGAATCGATCACGAAGCCTTCGATGAGCTCGCCGAGCTCGGCCTGACGCGCGGCGAGCATCTCAGCGACACGCTCGTGGACACTTTCGAGATTCTGGACCGTCCGCAGGTACTCCTCCACGCCTACATCCGCACCGGCGAGGAGCAATATGGCACACTGGTCGCGGGATTCGATCGAGACGGCGTCGTCGCGGGGTGCCAGGACGATCGAGTCTGGCTCAGGCCGATGAAGCGCGGCGACACGCACAGCACGCTTCTGGTGCGAGAGTTGCCGGAGTATCCGAGCGCGCGGTTCACGCCGTTCTCCATAGCACAGGAGGACAACCGCAGCGAAGAAGCCCGCCAGCTCAAGGAAATCCTCGACCTTCCCTGCTGCGGCCTCGGCGAACTCCACAGCGGAAACACGCTTCCGGTGAGCTACCTTGACACCGAAGACGGGCGGGTCGGCTTCGCTCTCTCCGGTCCGGCGACCAACCGCTACATCACGGTCTTCCCTGGCCGCGAGCTGGCCACCCGCCTGGGCTGATCAACGGACTTGTCCGACCGCCCGTAGGTAGCGGCGAGCCGGGAGAGAATTTTCGGGCATCTTGCTCAGTGCATACGTGGCTCAACAGGCCCATCGGTCGCGCAAAAAACTTGGCCTCGATTTCCGAGGCATCGATGCCCAAGGCGGCATCAAGCTCGGTCTCTCCTTCGGCGATCGCCGCCACAAGCTCCGGATCGGCGGCAAGGGAAGGCCCCGGACGCGGGAGGCGTCCGGGGCCTTCGAGCACTCAGGCTACGAGATCAGCGGAAGTCGCGGCCGAAGTCGTAGTCATCGAGCGGGACCGCGGCACCGGTGCCGGTGCCGAACACGTCCGGGGTGTAGTAGCCGTCGTCGTAGGACGGGATGGCGTAGGCCGCCACCCGTGCCTCCTCGGTCGGCTGCACCTGGATGTTGCGGTACCGGTTGATGCCCGTGCCGGCCGGGATCAGCTTACCGATGATCACGTTCTCCTTGAGGCCGACGAGCTTGTCGCTGCGGCCGTTGATGGCCGCGTCGGTCAGCACGCGCGTGGTCTCCTGGAACGACGCCGCCGACAGCCACGAGTCCGTGGTGAGCGACGCCTTCGTGATACCCATCAGCACCGGACGACCCGAAGCGGGCTCGCCGCCCTCGGCCACCGAGGCCCGGTTCGTCGACTCGAACTTGGTGCGCTCGGGCAGCTCACCGGGCAGGAAGTCGGTCGAACCAGAGTCGATGATCGTGACCCGGCGCAGCATCTGCCGGACGATCACCTCGATGTGCTTGTCGTGGATCGACACACCCTGCGCCCGGTACACCTTCTGGACCTCGTCCACCAGGTGCATCTGCGCCTCGCGCGGGCCCATCACACGCAGCACCTCGTGCGGGTCGGGCGTGCCTTCCAGCAGCAGCTGGCCGACGGACACGTGGTCGCCGTCCTGCAGCGGCCCGGTCGGCGTGTTGGCCAGGCGCTGCCGCTTCGACAGCTTGTCGAAGACGATCTCCTCGCCACCGTCGTCCGGGGTGAGCGTGATCTTCCAGTACCGCTCGCTCTCCTCGATGCGCACACGGCCATCGACGTCGGCGATCGGCGCCTTGCCCTTCGGGACACGGGCCTCGAACAGCTCCGTGACACGCGGCAGACCAGTGGTGATGTCGTCACCGGCGACACCGCCCTGGTGGAAGGTACGCATCGTCAGCTGGGTACCGGGCTCACCGATGGACTGGGCGGCGACGATACCCACGGCCTCGCCGACGTCCACCAGCTTGCCGGTGGCCATCGAACGCCCGTAGCACATCGCGCACACACCGACCACCGACTCGCAGGTCAGCACGCTGCGCACCTTGACCTTCAGCACACTGCTGCCGATCAGCTTCTCGATCGCCGGGTCACCCAGGTCGTCACCGGCGTTGAGCAGCACGTGGCCCTCGGCGTCGACGACGTCGGTGGCCAGCGTGCGGGCGTAGGCGCTGGTCTCGACGTGCTGGGTACGCACGATCCGGCCGCCGAGGTCTTCGCCGATCATCATGTTGATGCCCCGGCTGGTCCCACAGTCGACCTCGCGGACGATGACGTCCTGCGACACGTCCACCAGACGCCGGGTCAGGTAACCCGAGTCGGCGGTCCGCAGCGCGGTGTCCGCCAGACCCTTCCGGGCACCGTGGGTGGCGATGAAGTACTCGGCCACCGACAGGCCCTCACGGAAGTTCGCCTTGATCGGGCGCGGGATGTACTCACCCTTCGGGTTCGACACCAGACCACGCATCCCGGCCAGCGAGCGGACCTGGGTCATGTTGCCGGCCGCCCCGGACTTCACGATCATCGAGATCGGGTTGTCCTCGGGGAAGTGGTCCTCCATGACCTTGGCGACGTCCTCGGTCGCCTGCGTCCACACCTTGACCAGCTCGTTGTTGCGCTCGGCGTGCGAGAGCTGGCCACGCTGGTACCGCTTCTCGACCTGGTCGGCCTTGGCCTCGTACTGGTCGAGGATCTCCTTCTTCTCCGGCGGCACGACGACGTCGGAGATGGAGACCGTGACGCCTGACCGCGTGGCCCAGTAGAAGCCGGCGTCCTTGAGCCGGTCCAGGGTCTGCGCGACCTGCGTCATCGAGTACCGCTCGGCCAGGTCGTTGACGATCGCGGCCTGCCGCTTCTTCGGCATCGGCTCGTTCACGAACGGGTAGTCCGGCGGCAGCAGGTCGTTGAACATCACCCGGCCGAGAGTGGTCTCGGCCAGCCAAGGCTGACCCGGCTCCCAACCGTTGTCGGCGAGCTTGGCCTCGTCGACCTTGTTCGGCTGCCGGTCGGAGATCCGGATCTTGACCGGGGCGTGCAGGCTCAGCGCCTTGCGGTCGTGGGACATGATCGCCTCGGCGGGCGAGGAGAACGCGAGGCCGGCGCCGGTCGCGCTCTCGTCGATCCTGGTGAGGTGGAACAGGCCGGTGACCATGTCCAGCCGCGGCATGGCCAGCGGGCGGCCCGAGGCCGGCGACAGGATGTTGTTCGCCGACAGCATCAGGATCCGCGCCTCGGCCTGCGCCTCGGCCGACAGAGGCAGGTGGACCGCCATCTGGTCACCGTCGAAGTCCGCGTTGAACGCCTCACAGACCAGCGGGTGCAGCTGGATGGCCTTGCCTTCCACCAGCTGTGGCTCGAAGGCCTGGATACCCAGCCGGTGCAGGGTCGGCGCCCGGTTGAGCAGCACCGGGTGCCCGGTGATGACCTCTTCCAGCACGTCCCACACCTGCGGCCGCGCACGTTCCACCATCCGCTTGGCGGACTTGATGTTCTGCGCATGGTTGAGGTCGACCAACCGCTTCATCACGAACGGCTTGAACAGCTCCAGCGCCATGTCCTTGGGCAGACCACACTGGTGCAGCTTCAGCTGCGGACCGACGATGATCACCGAACGGCCCGAGTAGTCGACCCGCTTACCGAGCAGGTTCTGGCGGAACCGGCCCTGCTTGCCCTTGAGCAGGTCGGACAGCGACTTGAGCGGGCGGTTGCCCGGGCCGGTCACCGGCCGGCCGCGGCGGCCGTTGTCGAACAGGGCGTCGACGGCCTCCTGCAGCATCCGCTTCTCGTTGTTGACGATGATCTCGGGCGCGCCGAGGTCGATCAGCCGCTTCAACCGGTTGTTCCGGTTGATCACCCGGCGGTACAGGTCGTTCAGGTCGGAGGTGGCGAACCGGCCACCGTCGAGCTG
>NZ_DATELF010000023.1:0-15280 GCF_035276945.1 Amycolatopsis sp.
GCCGCGCTGGCGGCCGGCGGCGCGGCGGTCGGCCGCGTCACGGCGGGTACGAACGCACTGTCCCCGGGCACGAAGACCATGTCGTACACCGACTCGGCCACGGGCGCGTCGATGAAGGTCTCCGTGCAACCGGCCGCGGGCTGGGTGCGGTTGAGCGCGGATGTCAAGGGCATACCCAAGGGAGAGAAATGCCGGATGTTTGTCGTTTCCCGGGAAGGCGCGCGGGAGGAGGCGGGCAGCTGGCTCGTCTCGGAGAGCGGGGAGACGAGCGGAACCACGCTCGACGGCTCGGCCCTGATCGCCCCGGACGACGTCGCGCAGGTCGAGGTGGAGAACTTCGACGGCAAGCACTACGTTGGGGTGGATCTCTCATAACTGGCTCTCAGGAATCTGTGGCACGGTGATTGACGTGCGAGTTCTGGTGGTCGAGGACGAGGAACCGCTGGCCGACGCGATCGCGCGCGGGCTGCGCCGTGAGGGTATGGCGGTCGATGTCGCCCTCAACGGCGACGACGGGCACGAGAAGGCGAGCATCACCCGGTACGACGTGGTGCTGCTCGACCGCGACCTGCCCGGGATGTCCGGCGACGAACTGTGCAAGGAGATCGTCGGCTCCGGCGAGCTGACCAGGGTCCTCATGCTGACCGCGAGCGGCACGGTGTCCGATCGCGTGGCCGGCCTGTCGCTCGGGGCGGACGACTACCTGTCCAAGCCGTTCGCGTTCCCGGAACTGGTCGCGCGGGTGCGCGCGCTCGGCCGCCGGGCCACCCCGGCCGCGCCGCCGCTGCTCACCGCCGGTGACGTCGAACTCGATCCGGCGCGGCGTACCGTGCGCCGGGCGGGCGGGCCGGTCGAGCTGACCCGCAAGGAGTTCGGCGTGCTGGAGGTGCTGCTGTCGGCGAAGGGCGCCGTGGTCAGCAGCGAGGAACTGCTGGAACGGGTCTGGGACGAGAACGCCGACCCGTTCACCACCACCGTCCGGGTCACCGTGATGACACTGCGCAAGAAGCTCGGCGAGCCCGGAATCATCGAAACCGTGGTGGGATCCGGGTACCGCGTGCCCGGCGCGGGAGCCGAGTAACCGGGCGCGCAGAATCGGCGGGTGAGTGTACGTAACCACCACAGGCTTCGTGACGGAGTGAGCCGCAGAAGCCTGCGGGCGCGGATCACCCTGCTCGCGACCGGGCTGGCGGCCGGGGTCAGCATCGTGCTCATGTGGCTCGCCTGGACCCTGGTCGGGGATGCGGTCGCGGCAGTGCCGCAGTTGCCGCCGGGGACACCCGTCCAGGTGGACGGCGTCGAGGTGGACGCCTCGGCGCTGACCGCGCACCTGCAGCAGTACGCGCGCGACAAGCTGTTGCTGGCCGGGTCGATCGCGTTCTGCTGCGTCATCGTCGCGACCGCGATCCTGGCCTGGACTTTCACCTCGCGGGTGCTGCGCCCGCTGCGCGAGATCACCGGCACCGCCCGGCGGCTTTCCGTGGAGTCGCTGGGGGAGCGGATCGGCGACGTCGACGCGCGCGGGGAACTCGCCGAACTGGCGCACACCTTCGACGCGATGCTCGACCGGCTGCAAGCCGCTTTCGAGGCACAGCGGCACTTCGTCGCCAACGCCAGCCATGAGCTGCGCACTCCGCTGTCGGTGATCCGCACCGAACTCGACGTTACGCTCTCCGATCCGCACGCCGACCTCACGGAGTTGAGGCGAATGGGCGTGGTGGTGCGGGACGCCACCGAGCGCGCCGGACAGCTGGTGGGCTCGCTGCTGCTGCTCGCCCGCACCGACGGGGCCGGGCTCGCGGTGAACGAGCGGGCCGACCTGGCGGCGGTGGTCGCCACAGCCTGGCGGGCCGTGCGCGGCGAAGCCGACCAGCACGGCATCCGCGCCGAGTTTCGCTGCGCACCGGCCCCGGTGCGAGGCGACCCCGCACTGCTCGAACGGATCGCCGGGAACCTCCTGGAGAACGCTGTGCGGCACAATACCGAGCGCGGCTGGATCGAGGTCCTGACGGAGGTGCGCTCCGGCTGGTCGACCCTGCGGGTGCGGTCCTCGGGAGCGCTGGTGGACCCGGCGATCGTGAACGAGCTGTTCGAGCCCTTCCGCCGCGCGGGCGTGGCCCGCACGGCGCGGACGGGCGCGGGCCTCGGCCTGTCGATCGTGCGCGCCGCCGTCGAGGCCCACGGCGGCCGTGTCACCGCGGAACCCGTCGTCGGCGGCGGCCTCTCCGTCACCGTCCGGCTCCCCACCGTCCCCTGACCGCTTGCGAGTTGCCCTTTCTCGCCGCGCGAGTCGGCCTTTCGCAACGGCCGAGTCGGTGTTTCGCAACGGCCGAGTCGGTGTTTCGCAACGGCCGAGTCGGTGTTTCGCAACGGCCGAGTCGGTGTTTCGTAACGGGCGAGTCGGTGTTTCGCGGCGGCCGAGTTGCCTTTTCACTGCCCACTGCCCACTGCCCACTGCCCACTGGCCACTGCGTACGGGTGGTCGCGCGGTTATGGTGCCGTCATGGTTCCCGCGATCGAGCTGAACAACGGCGTCCACATGCCCAGGCTTGGTCTCGGCGTCTACAAGATCCCGGATGACGAGGTGGAACGCGCGGTGCACATCACGTTCGAGTCGGGTTACCGCAGCGCGGGCGGGCAAGCCGAGAAACCTGAAGATCACAGGTGAGGACCAGCCCATGGTCGCTCCCGGCATTGGTCGCGATGATCCGGTTCACACCTCCTTGGGATCGGAAACCCGGGGATCCCAGTACAAGGTTTCGCCGCGGATGCCGTCGGCGGCCATGTCCAGGTCGATCGGAGCGAGGCGTGCGTGTCGGTCAGCTCGGTCGACAGGATCACAGCCGTCACCGCGCCGGCAGCGTCGACGGTCAGGGCATCCGGGTCGAGGCCCTGGTTGGCCTTTGTGAAACGGAGCCGGAACCGGCGAGCGCAGACTCGCCAAGACTTTCGCCGAGCGTTTTTGGTAACCGCCTCGGCCATCGGCCCGCGCACTTTCAGCGCGGGCCTATCGAGGCGTGGTGTGTGACCGGCAAGCGGTGAAGGCCGTCATCGGGTGCCCTAATTCCCTGATGACGGCCTTCACGCTGTGGTCAGGCGGGAACCGAGGCGATGCCAGGGGCCAGGAACGGTTTGCCGTTGACCTTTTCGGAGACGCCGGTGCGGTCGAGGTACGGGGTGATGCCGCCGAGCCAGAACGGCCAGCCGGCACCGAGCAGCAGGCACAGGTCGATGTCCTGCGCCTCGGCGACCACGCCTTCGTCCAGCATGATCCCGATTTCCTCGGCGATGGCGGCCAGCGCGCGCCGGCGTACCTCCCCCTCGGTGGACGGCTTGTCCCCGCGCTCCCACAGTCGCGCGACCTCGGCGTCCACCGACGGCTTGCCCGAGGCGTCCCACTGCCACACGGCGGTCTTGCCGGACTTCACGAACCGCCGCAGGTTCTCGCTCAGGACGAACCGGTCGGGGAACGCCGCGTGCAGCGTTTCGCCGACGTGCAGCGCGATCGCCGGGCCGACCAGTTGCATCAGGGTCAGCGGCGACATCGGCAGCCCGAGCGGTTCCAGCGCCCGGTCGGCGACCTCGAACGGTGTGCCCTCGTCGACCGAGGTCAGCACCTCGCCGAGGAACCGCAGCAGCAGCCGGTTCACCACGAACGCGGGCGCGTCCTTGACCAGCACGCAGGATTTCTTCAGCTGCTTGCCGACCGCGAACGCGGTGGCCAGCGATGCGTCGTCGGTCTTGTCGCCGCGCACGATCTCCAGCAGCGGCAGCACGGCCACCGGGTTGAAGAAGTGAAAGCCGACGACCCGTTCGGGATGCGTCAGCTTCGACGCCATCTCGCTGACCGACAACGACGAGGTGTTGGTGGCGAGAATCGCCTCGGGCGAGACATGGGATTCCAGCTCGCCGAACACCTGCTGCTTGAGGCTCATCTCCTCGAACACGGCTTCGATCACGAAGTCGGCGTCGGCGAAGGCGGCCTTGTCGAGCGAACCGGTGACCAGCGCCTTCAGCCGGTTGGCCTGGTCAGGTGAAATCCGCTTCCGGCTCAGTAGCTTGTCCAGCTCACCGTGCACATAGGACACACCCTTGTCGATGCGTGCCTGGTCGACGTCGGTCAGCACGACCGGCACCATCAGCCTGCGCACGAACAGCAGCGCGAGCTGGCTCGCCATCAGCCCCGCGCCGACCACGCCGACCTTGTTCACCTTGCGTGCCAACGATTTGTCGGGCGCTCCCGCCGGCCGCTTCGCCCGCTTGTTGACCAGGTTGAACGAGTACAGCCCGGCGCGCAGCGTGTCGCTCACCAGTAGTTCGGCCAGTGCATCGGTCTCCGCGGCGTAGCCGGTGCCGAGGTCGGTGGTGCGGGCCAGTTCGAGCAGCTCGACGGCCTTGGTCGCACCCGGCGACGCGCCGTGCGTCTTTCCGTCCACAATGGATTTGGCGCGGGCGATCGCGGCGTCCCACGCCTCGCCCCGGTCGATCTCCCGCCGGGCAGGGGTGACCTCACCGCGCACCACCTTCACCAGCCAGGCGAGGGACCGCTCGAGGAAGTCGGCCGAACCGAGCACCTCGTCCACGATCCCGAGCCCGGCGGTCTTGGCCACGTCGAGCATCTTGTTCTGGTTCAGCGCGTTCTCGATGATCACGGTCACCGCGGCGTCCGGCCCGATCAGGTTCGGCAGCAACTGCGTGCCGCCCCAGCCGGGGAACAGGCCGAGGAACACTTCGGGGAACGCGATCGCGGCCGTGTTCTCCGACAGCGTCCGGTAGTGGCAGGACAGCGCGAGTTCGAGCCCGCCGCCCATCACAGCGCCGTTGACGAAGGCGAAGGTAGGGATCGCGGACTCGGTGAGCCTGCGGAACACCGAGTGCCCGGTTTCGGCGATCTGGTGCGCCAGCAACGGCTCCGAAATCGCTTCCACACCGGAAAGGTCCGCGCCGACCGCGAAGACGAACGGTTTGCCGGTCACCGCGATCGCCGCCGGCTGGGCCGCGAACGCCTCGTCCAGCGCGGCGTTCAGGCTGACCAGGCCCTGCGGGCCGAAGGTGGACGGCCGGGTGTGGTCGTGCCCGTTGTCCAAAGTGATCAGTGCGACCGGCTTGTCCAGCCCGGGCACCGAAATCAGCCGCGTCACCGCCCGTGTCACGACCTCGTCGGGAAAGGCGGCCCTGGCCTGCTCAACGGTGAAAGTCACTTCGTGCTCCCGTGGTGATTCGGGTTCTCCCAGATGACGGTGCCGCCCATGCCGATTCCGATGCACATGGTGGTCATGCCGTAGCGCACCTCGGGATGCTCGGCGAACTGCCGGGACAGCTGCGTCATCAGCCGCACGCCCGAGGAGGCCAGCGGGTGGCCACAGGCGATCGCGCCGCCCCAGGGGTTGACCCGCGGGTCGTCCGCGTCGATGCCGAAGTGGTCGAGGAAGGCCAGCACCTGCACGGCGAACGCCTCGTTGATCTCGAACAGTCCGATGTCCGAAATGGACAGTCCGGTGCGCGCCAGCACCTTTTCCGTGGCGGGCAGCGGACCGATGCCCATCACCTCCGGCTCGACGCCGGCGAAGGCATAGCCGACCAGCCGCATGGCGACCGGCAGGCCGAGTTCGTGGGCAATCTCCTCGTCGGCGAGGATCGCGCCCGTGGCACCGTCGTTCAGGCCCGCGGAATTGCCCGCGGTGACCCGGCCGTGCGGGCGGAACGGTGTTTTGAGGTTCGCCAGGGCCTCCACCGTGGTGCCCGGCCGCGGCGGCTCGTCCTCGGTGGCCAGGCCCCAGCCCAGCTCGGGGTGGCGGGTCGCGACCGGCACCAGTTCGGGGCCGATCTTGCCCGCCTTGACCGCGTCGGCGTAGCGCTCCTGGCTCCGCGCGGCGTAGGCGTCCGCGCGCTGCTTGGTGATCGCGGGGAAGCGGTCGTGCACGTTCTCCGCGGTCTGGCCCATCACCAGCGCGGTAGGATCGACCAGCTTGTCGGCGATGATCCGCGGGTTGGGGTCCACGCCCTCGCCCATCGGGTGGCGGCCCATGTGCTCGACGCCGCCCGCGATCGCGATGTCGTAGGCGCCGAACCCGATGCCGCTCGCGACCGAGGTCACCGCGGTCATCGCGCCCGCGCACATCCGGTCCACGGCGAAGCCGGGCACGGACTTGGGCAGCCCGGCCAGCAGCGCGGCGGTCCGGCCGATGGTCAGGCCCTGGTCGCCGGTCTGGGTGGTGGCGGCGATGGCGACGTCGTCGACGCGCTCGGGGGGCAGTTCGGGATGGCGGCGCAGCAACTCGCGGATCACCTTGACAACGAGGTCGTCGGCCCGGGTGTTGGCGTAGATGCCCTTGTCGCCCGCCTTGCCGAACGGGGTGCGCACGCCTTCCACGAAGGCCACGGTGCGCACCGCACGGGAGGTGGCTGCCGCCAGGGGTGTTGCGGCCACGGTCGCTCCTCACAAGTTCTGGGACTTACCCCTAGCACCATAGCCTTTGTTACCCGTGGGTAACCAGCCCTCGGCCCCGGTCGAGTGGCCCACGCCACCTTTCGGTGACCGGATGGCGACAACCCGTGTCTTCGGAAAGGGCCTGTCAGCCTTTCGCGGTGGTGCGGAGTGCTTCGGCCAGCTCCGGTGCCGTCAGCTCGACCTGCCAGGGCCGGGCGCCACCGGCGCGCAGCACCTCCGCCACGCCGTCCACGGAGCGGTCCTCGGGGGGACGCCAGCAGGTGCGCCGGACGAGGTCGGGGAGCAGGAGGTTCTCCACCGGAAGCTGGCGATGCTCGGCGACCTTGGTGAGTGCGGTGCGGGCGGCCGCCAGGCGCGCCGCCGCGTCGGGGTCCTTGTCGGCCCAGCGATTGGCCGGGGGCGGGCCGTCGTTCGGTTGTGACGGGTTGGGCAGTTCCTCGCGGGGTAACGTCCGCGCGGCCTGGAGGTGCCGGAACCAGTTCGCCGTGTAGCGGCGCTGGACCCGGCCGCTGAACACCGGCAGTGCCTGCAGCTCGGCGATGGTGCGCGGATCGGCGAGGACGGCGTTGACGATCGCGCTGTCCGGCAGCACCCGGCTCGGTGCCCGGTCGCGCTTGCGGGCCAGTTCGTCCCGCGCCTCCCAGAGCGCCCGTACGGCCGCCAGACCGCGCGCGGTGCGTACCTTGTGGATTCCCGAGGTGCGGCGCCACGGTTCGGCCCGCGGGCCCGGCTGCGGGGCGTTCCGCACCGCCTCGAACTCCTGGCGCGCCCACTCGAGCTTGCCCTGCGCGTCCAGTTCGGCCTCGAGTTTCTCGCGCAGGGGGACCAGCAGTTCGACATCGAGGGCCGCATAGTTGAGCCAGTCCACCGGCAGTGGTCGCCGGGACCAGTCGGCCGCACTGTGCCCCTTTTCCAGCTGGTAGCCGAGCAGGCGTTCCACAAGCGTGCCGAGCGCCACCCGGTCGTAGCCGGCCAGCCTGCCCGCCAGTTCGGTGTCGAACAGGCTCGCGGGGGCCAGATCCAGCTCGGCCAGGCACGGCAAGTCCTGCGAGGCCGCGTGCAGCACCCATTCCAGGCCGTTGAGGACACGCTGAAGCGGCCCGAGGTCGTCGGCCAGGGCGATCGGGTCGAGCAGCACCGTGCCGGCGCCCTCGCGCCGGAGCTGGACCAGGTACGCCTTGGGCCAGTACCGGTAGCCCGAGGCGCGCTCGGTGTCCACCGCGACGGCACCGGTGCCGGCCTCGAGTTTCTCGCAGGCCAGCGCCAGCTCCGTTGGATCGGCGATGACCGGGGGCGTCCCTTCGGACGGCTCCCGGAGCAGGATGGGCTCCTGGGTCACCCCGGTGCCTTGATCTGCGGCTTCCACAGCGGTCAACCCTACGGGACGGGCACATCGCGCCCGGTGCGCCCGTCCCCGGGCGTTACGCCGAAGTCAGCGGATCACGCCTGCCCGCATCGCCAGCGCTACCATCTGTGCCCGGTCCCCGGTGCCGAGCTTGCGCCCGATACGGGACAGGTGCGACTTCACGGTGAGCGCGGAGAGGCTGAGCTCCTCGCCGATTTCCTTGTTGGACTGGCCGTCCGCGACCAGCTGGAGAACCTCCACCTCGCGGGCGGACAGTTCGCGCGGAGTGTTGTCGGTGCCCGGGACGCGGGTACCGGTGGCCAGCACCGGAGCCACGCTCGGGTCCGCGTACACACCGCCCTCGAGCACCCTGCGCACGCCGTCCGTCACCACCATCGGCGACGCGGACTTGAGCAGGTATGCCTGGGCACCAGCCTGGAACGCCGAGCGAACCGCGTACGGGTCGTCCGACGAGGCGAGTACCACGATCCGAGGCCAGCCGTGGTTACGGAGCTCCGTGACCAGCTCGATACCGCTGCCGTCGGGCAGGCCGAGATCGAGGATGGCCAGGTCGCACGGACCCGTCGCGGTCGCCCGCGCCCTCGCCTCGGCCACCGAGGCAGCCTCGTGTACTGTGCCCGCTCCCATTTGAGCGAGCCGTGCGGCAATCGCCTCCCTTAGCAGCGGGTGGTCATCGACCACCAGCACGGAAAACAGCTCTTCCCGCGGGTGCGGAACCATGCTCGCCGGCAACGCGCCGGCTGGCGTGGATCTGACGGCCTGAGATAAGCCGACGGCAGCCACGTCACTACCTCCCTGGAGTCGGTCGTGCCCCCCGACCGGCACCGGGACTTTCGGCCAATCAGCCGCGCCAGCTCTAGACCGAAAGTGGTGTCGTCGAAGGGCACTCTAGCCGCACTAGGGGGTCTTCGGGGGGATCGAACAAGTATCTATCCCGATCGAGTAATGATTATGTCGTGTTGTTGTAACACGATCGGGTTAATATCCTGCCAGTGGCTAACAGACCGCGTAGCGTGCACGATAATGAAGGGTTTGTGACCCGGCGGGTGCGCGTGCATACGGACCGTGCATCTGCCCACTGCACTCTAGTCGGCCCCAGTCGCGCCGGGTAGTGGGGCCATCAGCTCGACGTAGGCATACCCTCCGCGGGCTTGGCGTGCAGCCGGTACCAGGCCTCCAGGGAGGCCGGAGCGAGTACACCGAGCCGTGCGAGCGCTTCCCTGGCGAACTCCAGCGGCGCCGAGCCGCTGGCCGTGATCAGGTCGCCGTCCGTCACCGCGGGCTCCGGCACGAAGTGCCCGGCCCCAGCGTAGCCATGGCACATGGCCCGCAACGCACCGAGATTGTTGCTGGTGTGCCGCCGTTCGTCGAGCATTCCCGCGTTGGCGAGCGCCAGCGTCGCTCCGCAGATGGCCGCGACCGGCACGCCCGCGGCCAGGAACTCGGCCGCCTTGGCCGGCACCGGGTCGTGCAGCGGCTCCAGCCAGGTGTTCCCGCCGGGCAGGATGAGGATCGCCGCGTCCTGGGGCCTGATCTCGTCGATGGGGACCTCGGGCCTGACGCGCAGCCCGCCCATGGTGGTGACCGGCTCGGTGGTGAGTCCGGCCGTGCGCACGGGTATTCGCGTGTCCGGCCGGGCGAAGTACCGGCCGCTGTTGAGTTCCGCGGTCAGAAACCCCGGTTCCCAGTCGGCGAGGGTGTCCAGGACGTAGAGGTAGGCGGTCTTGCCGGTCATGAAGGCTCCTTCGGTCGCTGTGCACTCAAGCTACGAGCGACCACCGACGATTTTCGTTCGCTCGTCGGCGGCGAGAGCCTGCTAGGACGTCTGCCGGAAAAGAGTTACCCCGACCGGTGGCAATCCCGCCACGCTGGACATGAGCTGCAGGAACGCCTCGCCGTGGGGCCGCAGGTTGGCGTCGGTCGGGGTCCAGGACGCGCGGAGCTCCAGGTCGTCGGTGCGGACCGGCCCGGAGATTTCGCCGAAACGGGCCGAGGAGGTTTCCGTGACCGTGCCACCGAGCGCCGTCCACGACGCGCCGGAGGTCTCCAGGGCGTCGGTCAGCCACGACCAGCCGACCGCGGGCAGGAACGGGTCGCTGGCCAGCTCACGGTCGAGTTCGGCACGCACGTAGACCACCAGCCGGAACACGCCCTTCCAACCCTCGTGGCCTTCGGGGTCGTGCAGCAGCACCAGCCTTCCGCTGGCCAGCACGTCGGCCGGTCCGGTGGCCTCGCAGCCGAGCGCGTACGCCCACGGGGCGAGGCGTTGGGGTGCGCGCACGCTCTCCAGGCTCACCTCCGGCCTCGGCCGGACGGCTTGTAGCGCCGCGACGGCTTCACGGAACAACTCGGGCGCATGCGTCATCGCGGTCACACGACCGACTGTAAGACTCGAACGGCACTTACCCGGGGTAGACACACCGACGGAAACGCGTCACATGCCCTCGCCGGCCCGGTGCCTTCGGATGGTGGCACGATGTGGACGATGTCCACTACAGCCCGCGACCTGTCCGGCGCGCCCTTCCTGGTCGCCGTCCGGGGTGGTCGGCCCACCCGGTTGCCGGTGTGGTTCATGCGCCAGGCCGGTCGTTCCCTGCCTGAGTATCGCGCGATCCGCGAAGGCGTGCCGATGCTCAAGGCCTGTTTCGATCCCGAGACGCTCGCGGAGATCACCTTGCAGCCGGTGCGGCGGCACGGGGTCGACGCGGCCATCCTGTTCAGCGACATCGTGGTGCCCCTGTACGCGGCGGGTGTCGACATCGACATCGTCCCGGGGACCGGTCCGGTGGCGGCCGCCCCGGTGCGCGACGCCGGTGCCGTCGCCGCGCTGCCCCGGCTCGAGCCCGGGCAGGTGGGTCCGGTGGCGCAGGGAGTACGGCTGCTGGTGGAACGGCTCGGCGACACCCCGCTGATCGGGTTCGCCGGGGCGCCGTTCACTCTCGCGTCCTACCTCATCGAGGGTGGGCCGAGCCGCAACTACGAGCACACCAAGGCGCTCATGCACTCGGAGCCGGAGCTCTGGCACGAACTGGCCGGGCGGCTGGCCGACGTTGCGCTGACCTTCCTGCGCGCGCAGCTGGACGCCGGTGTGGACGCGGTGCAGTTGTTCGATTCGTGGGCCGGCGCGCTGTCGCTGCGCGAGTACCGCGAGTTCGTGCTGCCGCATTCGGCCACCGTGCTGGGTGGCCTCGCGGACTACGGCGTGCCCCGGATCCACTTCGGTGTCGGCACCGGTGAACTGCTGCCCGCGATGCGGGAAGCGGGCGCCGACGTCGTCGGCGTCGACTGGCGGATCCCGCTGGACGAGGCGGTGCGCAGGCTCACCGCGGCCGGCGAACCGCCGCCCGTGGTGCAGGGCAACCTGGATCCGGCTCTGCTGCGCGCCTCCTGGCCGGTGCTCGAGGCCGAGGTACGCCGGGTGGCCGGGGAAGGGCGGGCCGCCGCCGGACATGTCTTCAACCTCGGGCACGGGGTGTTGCCGGGCACCGACCCCGACGTGCTCACCCGGGTGGTCGAGCTGGTGCACGGGCTGGAGCCGTGATGGCCAGGCGCGTCGCGGTGATCGGTGGAGGCGTTTCCGGGCTCGCCGCCGCCTACCGCCTACGCACTCTTCTCGGTGACGCCGCGACCATCACGGTGCTCGAATCGACCGGATCGCTGGGCGGGAAGCTCCGCACGGCCGAACTCGCCGGCCGCCGTTACGACGTCGGCGCCGAGGCGTTTCTCGCACGCAGGCCGGAAGCCATCGCCTTGATCGAGGAGATCGGGCTCGCCGGGGAGCTGACCCACCCGACCGCCGCGCGCTCGACCGTGCGCGCGGGAGGTCGGAGGGTCGCTCTGCCCGGCGGCACTCTGATGGGTGTCCCGGGCTCCGTGGGTGCGGTGGCCGACGTGCTGTCCGACGCCGGGCGTGCCACCGTCGCGGCCGAAGGAGACCTGCCACCGGTGTCGCTCGGTGGCGAGGACGTCGCGCTGGGCCCGCTGCTGCGCGAACGGTTCGGGGACGAGCTGGTCGACCGGCTGGTGGATCCGCTGCTCGGCGGCGTGTACGCGGGTGGCTCCGACAGCCTCGGCCTGCGTGCGACCGTCCCCGCGCTGGCGTCCGCGCTCGACAAGGGCGCGGGTTCGCTGACCTCCGCGGCGGCGTCGCTGCTGCCCGCGTCGCCGAGCCGAGCACCGGTTTTCGGGACCCTGACCAGCGGTCTCGGCACGCTGGTCGACCGGCTGGTGGAGCTGGCGAAACCCGACATCCGGCTGGACGCGCCCGTGCGCGCGCTGCACCGGTTGCCGACCGGGTGGCGGCTGGAGGCCGGGCCTGACGTCCTGGAAGCGGACTCCGTCGTGCTCGCGGTGCCCGCGCCGGCCGCCCGCAGGCTGCTGGAGGGGGTCGCTCCGGACGCCTCCGCGGCCCTCGGCGAGGTCGAGCTGGCCTCGATGGCGGTCGTCGCGCTGGCGTTGCCGCCGGGCACCGAGCTGCCGGATGCCTCCGGGGTGCTGATCGCGGCCGGGGAGCGGCACGCCGACGGCACGCCGTTCGCCGCCAAGGCGTTCACCTTCTCCAGCCGGAAATGGTCGCATTTGGACGGTGGGCCGGTGTTCGTGCGCGGCTCGGTGGGGCGGTTCGGCGAGCCCGGCGCGCTCCGCGCCGCCGACGAGGAGCTGGTGCGCCTGGTGCGCGCCGACCTGGCCGAGCTCACCGGGATCACCGCGGAACCGGTGGATGTGCTGGTCACCCGGTGGGGTGGCGGGCTGCCGCAGTACGGGGTGGGGCACCTGGACCTCGTCGGCCGGGTCGAGCGTGCGGTGGCCGCGGTGCCCGGGCTGGCGATCACCGGTGCGGTGCTGCACGGGGTCGGCGTGCCGGCGTGCGTCGCCACCGCCGACGCGGCAGCGGCCCGGATCGCCGGAGTGCCATGATGGAGTCATGGCGCGCTTGAACTACAACGAGCTCAACGACACCATTCGCTACACCGCCTGGTCGGTCTTCCGGGTCGAGCCGGGCAGGCTCCCCGACGATCGTGGCGCCGCCGCCCGCGAGACCAGCGAGTACCTCGACGCGCTGGAGGGCAAGGGGGTCGTGGTTCGCGGCGTGTACGACCTCGCCGGGCTGCGCGCCGACGCCGACTTCATGATCTGGTGGCACGCCGAGGAGGTCGAGCAGGTGCAGGCCGCCTACACCGGGTTCCGCCGCACGCCGCTGGGCCGGGCGTCGACGCCGGTCTGGAGCCAGTTCGCGCTGCACCGGCCCGCCGAGTTCAACAAGAGCCACGTGCCGGCGTTCCTGGCGGGCGAGCCGGCACGCAAGTACGTCTGCGTGTACCCGTTCGTACGGTCCTACGAGTGGTATCTGCTGCCGGACGACGAGCGCCGCAAGATGCTCGCCGACCACGGCAAGGAGGCTCGCGGCTACCCGGACGTGCGGGCCAACACCGTGGCTTCGTTCGCGCTCGGCGACTACGAGTGGATCCTCGCCTTCGAGGCGGACGAGCTGCACCGGATCGTCGACCTCATGCGGCACCTGCGGGCGACCGAGGCGCGGCGGCACGTGCGCGAAGAGATCCCCTTCTACACCGGTACCAAGGTCCCGCCCGCGGAACTGATCGCCAACCTTCCTTAGCGCTAGAACAGCGCTAAAGGCGACGATTCAGATTCGTGACGTCCTCGACGAGGACTGTGCCGCGATACGTAAAGCGGCGGCGGAGGGGTAAGTCCCCGCAGGCCTACATGAAGGAACAGATGAGCGTGACAGCGCGCCAGGCGCGGAAAAGGCCGCGATCGAAACGGTACGTGACGCGCTGGCGAGGGACGCTGGCACAGGGGTGACGACGGAGAGCATCCTCGCGGATCTTGATGCCCTCCGCGGACATCGGCCAGGTGAGGAACGCCCGTGAGCGAAGCCATGGTCGACGCCTCGACCTCCCGTTACTGGAGGTGACGCTAGGAAGATCCCGGTGTGGCAAGGGGTACAGGTTGTATCCCTCACCCGTTAGGGCTACGCGGCCAGGAGGCCAACGCGCTGACAGAGGTCTTGCACGTCGTCGCGAAGCCCGGTCGGCGGGCGCTTCCCCAGCTCGATCAGCATTTCACGGGCGAACCCGTTGTACCGGATCGTTTCCCGCGCCGTGCGTTCCGAACGATTCAGCAGTGCCCACACAGCGGGCAGCTCGCCACGCTGGTGATGCGCTCGCGCGATCTCGATCAGGTGCCGACTCCGACGTGCCAGTGATGTGATCGCCTGCGGGTCGAAACCGTCTGCTGCCTGAAGTGCTTCACCGGGTCGCCGCAGCTCAACTCCGATGGTGGTCGCGTGTGCACCCATGACCGGGATCGAGAACGAGGTCTGTACGTGCCGGTACTCCGCGCCGAGGTGGCGCGCGGTTGTGTCGGCGCGCTCCAGATGCGTCCACGCCTCGCCGTGGCGTCCGCGGCGTGCGTTGACGTAGGCGATCTCGGCTTCGAGCGCTCCGGAGATCCCTCGCCAGTCGTCGGGGGCGCCGTCGAGGTGCGGCTCCAGTTGGCGGATCGCGTCGCTGGCAAGCGCGATCGCTTCTTCCCACCGACCGGCGTCGCGGAGCGCCTGCACCATGGCCCACGCACCGCCCGCGATGGCGTAGGGATCGTCGGCCTCTTGCGCTTCGGTCAGCGCCCGGTCGGCGACCATCCACACAAGTTCCGGGGCTGGCTGGTAGGCGACATAGAAGTCAGCGAGCCGGTAGACGCCGGCGAGGACACGGCGAGCGTCGCGACGTTCCTCGCGGGGGCTGAGCCGGGCGGCCAGCTGAGCGTCACGGATCAGACCTGGCAAGAGCGCGCCGAGCTGCGTCCGGTGATCTGGTGTGGAGTGCCGAACCTGCCACGCCTGATCCAGCCTGATCGCCAGATGCTCAACGTTCGAGGGCGTCGCGGCCGGCGTGACCCGGTACTCGGTGAGCGCGGCCTGCACCGCCGACAGCGCGATGTGCCGCTCCCCGGCGAACACCTGCACCGGTACCGCGAAACCGTTGCCGGTCAGCGTCGCCAGGTCGTCGAGGTTGAGCGCTTGCGCGATCTTGAGCAGCATGCCCAGCCGGGGAACCTGCAAGCGGCCGGTCTCGACCGCCTTGAGCCACTCGGCGGACCGGCCCACCAGCCCGGCGAGTACCGGGCGGGACATGCCGGCGCGCTGGCGTTCCCGTTGGATGCGTCTGCCGACAGGCAGGTCTGGCTCCGGTTGCGACATGATCGCATCCCCTTCGCGGTGTTCTCTTCGCAGAGACCCCCGGCCCGTCGACCGGGGGCAACAATCCTCCGCGAAGAGGTACACACCAGGATAGCGCTCAGGTGCAGTACCACCCGATCGTGACCGCCGAGGCATTCAGCACGGCCAGCGCCACGAAGCACACCCAGGACGCGACCAGCAGGCGCCGCAGCCGGCGCCTCCCGGTTCACCCCGACACCTCCGCCAGCAGCGCGCCAGGGCGGCC
>NZ_DATELF010000024.1:0-41603 GCF_035276945.1 Amycolatopsis sp.
CACCGCCGGCACGCCGGTCGCTGTCACCGCGCGCGGCACGCTGACGGCGCAGAAGACCGTGCAGACGACGCTGGAGAAGCTGGCGGGCGAGGGCGCCGACCTGGAGGGCCCGCTCGTCGTCACGATCGGCACCGCCGTCGAGCAGCGCGACCGGCTGTCGTGGTGGGAGTCGCGGGCGCTGTACGGCTGGCGGGTGCTGGTGCCGCGCACCAAGGACCAGGCCGGCGCGATGAGCGACCGGCTGCGCGTGCACGGCGCGATCCCCGAGGAGGTCCCCACCATCGCGGTGGAGCCGCCGCGCTCGCCCACGCAGATGGAGCGCGCGGTCAAGGGCCTGGTCGACGGCCGGTACGCCTGGGTCGTGTTCACCTCGACCAACGCGGTGCGCGCGATCTGGGAGAAGTTCGCCGAGTTCGGGCTCGACGCCCGCGCCTTCTCCGGCGTCAAGATCGCCTGCGTCGGCACCGCGACCGCCGAGAAGGTGCGCGAGTTCGGCATCGTGCCCGAGCTGGTGCCGGACGTGAACGAGGCGCAGAGCTCCACCTCGGAGGGCCTGCTCGAGCTGTTCCCGCCGCACGACGACATCCTCGACCCGGTCGACCGGGTGCTGCTGCCGCGGGCCGACATCGCCACCGAGACCCTCGCCGCCGGCCTGACCGAGCGCGGCTGGGAGATCGACGACGTCACCGCCTACCGGACCGTGCGCGCCGCCCCGCCGCCCGCACCGATCCGCGAGGCCATCAAGACCGGCGGGTTCGACGCGGTGTGCTTCACCTCGTCGTCGACCGTGCGGAACCTGGTCGGCATCGCGGGCAAGCCGCACACGCGGACGCTGGTCGCCTGCATCGGCCCCAAGACGGCGGAGACGGCGGTGGAGTTCGGCCTGCGCGTGGACGTCCAGCCGGAGAAGGCGGACGTTCCGCACCTGGTCGACGCGCTGGCCGCGCACGCGGCCAAGCTCCGTGCCGAAGGCACCCTGCCCCCGCCCCGGAAGGCCAAGCGCACCCGCCGCTCCTGACCGGTTTCGCGCCGCGAGTCCCAACACTCACCGCGCGCGGGTTCCACGTTCGCGGCGTCCCGAAGTCGGAACTCGCGCGTCGCGAAAGCCGAACTCGCGTGCACTGGGAGGGGGACTCGCGGGGCGGGAGTAGCCTCGACGGCGTGTTTCCCGAACATCGTCCACGGCGGCTTCGTACGACGGCGGCGCTGCGGCGCCTGGTGAGCGAGACCACGCTGCGGCCACGCCAGCTGATCCTGCCCATGTTCGTCGCGGAGGGTGCCGAGGCGCCGCGGCCGATCGCGAGCATGCCCGGCGTCGTCCAGCACACCCGTGATTCGCTGCGCAAGGCCGCGGTCGACGCGGTCCGGGCGGGCGTCGGCGGTCTGATGATCTTCGGGGTGCCGCGGCACAGGGATGCCGTCGGCTCCGGTGCGGTCGACGAGAACGGCATCCTCAACGTCGCGCTGCGCGACCTCAAGGCCGAGTTGGGCGACGAAACCGTGCTGATGGCCGACACGTGCCTCGACGAGTTCACCGACCACGGCCACTGCGGTGTGCTCGACGAAAACGGTGGTGTGGACAACGACGCGACGCTGCGGGTGTACGCGGACATGGCGGTCGCGCAGGCCGAAGCGGGCGCCCACCTGCTCGGCCCGAGCGGCATGATGGACGGGCAGGTCGGCGCGATCCGCGGCGCGCTCGACGCGTCCGGACACACCGACACCGGCATTCTCGCCTACTCGGCCAAGTACGCCAGCGCTTTCTACGGCCCGTTCCGGGAGGCGGTGGATTCCCAGCTCAAGGGTGACCGCAAGACCTACCAGCAGGACCCGGGAAACGCCCGCGAAGCGCTGCGCGAGATCGAACTCGACGTCGCCGAGGGCGCGGACGCCGTGATGATCAAGCCCGCATTGTCCTATTTGGACATCCTGCGTGCGGCGGCCGAGGCGTCCCCGGTTCCCGTCGCGGCGTACAACATCTCCGGCGAGTACGCGATGGTCGAGGCCGCGGCCGCCAACGGCTGGCTGGACCGGGAGCGCACCATCCTCGAGGTGCTGACGTCGATCCGCCGGGCCGGGGCGGACATGATCCTGACGTACTGGGCCGCGGAAGCCCCGGCCTGGCTGGACTGAGGGTCACCGCCGATCCGCGGGCTCGCCGTGTGGCGAAGTATTCTCTGGTCGTGACCCCACCAGACGAATCGGACGACGTGCGTCGCGGCAAGGACCGGCCTCCCGCGCCGAGCCCTGCGGACGAGACGCCCGCCCCGGCCAAGCCGCCGAAACCGGCCACGATCTCGTTCTGGCCGCCTCGCGCGCCGAGCCCCGCGGACGAGACGCCCGCCTTGGCCAAGCCGCCGAGACCGGTCACGATCTCGTTCTGGCTCTGGATCGTCTCGGCGTTGCTGACGATCGCCAACTACGCGTACGTGTTCGCGTATCGTCAGCAGATCGTCGATCAGGTCGTGAAGAACACCCATGACCCGAGGTACACCCCGGAAATGATCGCGACGGGCACCACGCGAATCCTCGTGATCGCACTGATCGGCGCCGTGTGTGTGGCCCTCCTGTACGGCCTGTTCGCCTACAAGGCCCGCCAGGGGACTCGTTCGGCGCGGACGGTGCTGACCGTGTTGTGGCTGGTCGTGGGGCTGTTGCAGCTCACCCTCGGCCTTCTCATGATCTACCTGGGGCTGCTCAGCGTGCTGCTCGGCCTCATCGCGTTGCTCTTGATGTACCTGCCGGCCGTATGGCCCTACTTCCCGAAGGCCGGCCGCGGATAGGGGGCGGTTCGTGGACGCCCCCGACCACTATCTGGAGCGTGGCGCGAGCTGGTGTGCGCTGCTGTACGGGCCGGGGTTCGCGGTGCTCGGCGCGCTCGCCGAATGGGCCATCGGCGGGCCGGTACACGTCTTCGCCTGGGTGCTGGCCGGTCTCGGGCTCGCCGCGATCACCGCGCCCTGGATCCACGCGCGGCGACGGTTCTTCACCGTCCGCGTCACCCCGACCGCGCTGTGGCAGGGCCGGGAGGAGCTGCCTATCGGCCGGATCGCCGAGGTGACCGACGTCGGTCTCCCGGCGGGCGCGCGGGTGCTCGGCGGTGGCTGGAGCGCGCCCCGGAAATACGACGAGATCCCGATCCGGCTGGACGACGACTCGGTCGTGCTCGCCTGGGCGAGGGAGGGCGCAGCGTTGCGCGCCGCGATTCGGAGTGTGAAAGGCTGGTCGCCGTGAACGACGACGGTATGAGACCGGCGAGGCTGCACCGGCCGTGGCGCGCGCTGATCGTGGTCGTCGAAGTGCTGCTGGCGGCGGGCGCCGTGTGGGGCGCGGTTCCGCTCTGGGATCTCGGCGTGAGAACGCTCACGGTCACGCTGTCCGATGGCACCGTGCTGACCTCCACCCGGTTCGTCGGCAGCTGGATGACCGGCGCGATCGGGCTCGGTCTGGTGGCGGCGATCCTGCTGGTGGACGCCGCGCGTGAAGCGATACTCGCCGTCCGTGTGCCCTCTCGCCGGATTCCGGAGGCCCACCTCGAGGGTGCCTGACAGCTCCTTCTGCGAGCTGCGAGACTGGCAGTCGTGACGCACGGAGTCGATCAGTCCAGGGCATGGTTCGAACGGGCGGCGGCCGCCACTCCCGGTGGGGTGAACTCGCCGGTGCGCGCCTTCAATTCGGTCGGTGGCACCCCACGGTTCATGGTCCGGGGCGAAGGGCCGTATCTCTGGGACGTCGACGGCAACCGTTATGTCGATCTGGTGTCGTCCTGGGGGCCGATGATCCTCGGGCACGCCCATCCCCAGGTGGTGGCCGCGGCGCGCGAGGCGGCCGGTTCGGGCTTGTCCTTCGGCACCCCGACCACCGGTGAGGTCGAACTCGCCGAGGAGATCATCGCCAGGGTCGACCCGGTGCAGCAGGTGCGGCTGGTCAGCTCCGGCACCGAGGCGACGATGAGTGCGATCCGCCTGGCCCGCGGGTTCACCGGGCGCAGCAAGATCATCAAGTTCGCCGGCTGCTACCACGGTCACGTCGACGCGTTGCTCGCTCAAGCCGGTTCAGGCGTGGCCACGCTCGGCCTGCCCACGTCGCCCGGTGTGACCGGAGCGCAGGCCGCGGACACGATCGTCTTGCCGTACAACGATCTCGAAGCCGTGCGGAAGGCTTTCGGGGAGAACCCGGACAGCATCGCCGCGATCATTACCGAGGCGGCGGCCGGGAACATGGGCGCGGTCGCCCCGGTCGGCGACTTCAACGCGGGCCTGCGGGAACTCGCCCACGACCACGGCGCGCTGCTGATCATGGACGAGGTGATGACCGGTTTCCGGGTCTCGCGCGCGGGCTGGTTCGGCCTGGAAGCCGTGCCGGGTGACCTCTACACCTTCGGCAAGGTGATGTCCGGTGGGCTGCCGGCGGCGGCCTTCGGCGGGCGGGCCGACGTGATGGTCAGGCTGGCGCCGACCGGCCCGGTGTACCAGGCGGGGACGCTGTCCGGGAACCCGGTGGCCGTGGCGGCCGGCCTGGCCACGTTGCGGGCGGCCGATGACGACGTCTACCGCGCACTGGACGCGAACTCGCAGCGTCTCGGCGCGTTGTTCACCGAGGCGCTGAACGCGGCGGGCGTCCCGCATCACGTCGCGTACGCCGGGAATCTGCTGAGCGTGTTCTTCAGCGAGCAGCCCGTTCGGGACTACCACGACGCGAGGGGCACGGACACCTGGCGCTTCCCGCCGTTCTTCCACGCGTTGCTGGATCGGGGCGTGTACGGGCCACCGAGTCCCTACGAGGCCTGGTTCGTCAACGCGGCGATGGACGACGCCGCGTTCGAGATCATCAAAGCGGCGTTGCCGGCGGCGGCTCAGGCGGCGGTGGAGGCCGGCCGGTGACCACCATCGTCCACCTCCTCCGGCACGGCGAAGTACACAACCCGGATCAGATCCTGTACGGGCGGTTGGCCGGTTTCCGGCTGTCCGAGCGGGGACAGCGGCAGGCACTGCTCGTCGCCGAAACACTCGCGGGACACGACATCACGCACGTGGTGGCGTCGCCGTTGGAGCGGGCCCAGGAGACCGCTGCCCCTATCGCCGCCGCACACCGGCTCGACGTGCACACCGATGGCAGGCTCATCGAGGCGGACAACGTCTTCGAGGGAAAGCGCGTCTCGGTCGGCGACGGCGCGCTTCGGCAACCGAGGTACTGGCCGAAGCTGTACAACCCGTTCCTCCCGTCGTGGGGCGAGCCGTACGTGGAAATCGCGCACCGGATGCTCGGTGCGGTGTACCGGGCGCGTGCGGCGGCCAGCGGCCACGAGGCGTTGTGCGTGTCGCACCAGCTCCCGATCTGGACGCTGCGGCGGTTTTTGGAAGCGAAGACGTTGTGGCACGACCCCCGCAAACGGCAGTGTTCCCTGGCCTCGCTGACCAGCCTGGTCTTCAACGACGAGGAACTGGTCGACATCGTCTACTCCGAGCCTGCCGGGGCAGGCGATCCCAAGGTGACGGGCGCATGAGAAGGCTGCTGGCGGCCCTGGGCGCCGTGCTGGCCCTGGCCGGCTGCTCGACCGGGAAGGACGCGGTTTCCCAGGGCGGCGACTTCCAGTTCGTCTCGCCCGGGGGGCAGACCGACATCACCTACGACAGCAACCGGCAGCCGATTCCCAAGCTGTCCGGCGACGACCTGATGAACGACGGCAAGCAGATCTCGGTCGCCGACTACACCGGCAAGGTCGTGGTGCTCAACCTGTGGGGCCAGTGGTGCGCCCCGTGCCGGACCGAGTCGCCGGAGCTGGAGAAGCTCCATCAGCGGGGACAGGCCTCGGGCGTGCAGGTGCTCGGCTACGACGTCCGCGATTTCGACCGGTCGGCGCCGCAGGACTTCGTGCGGGACCGCGGCCTGACCTACCCGTCGATCTACGACCCCCCGGGGCGGGGCCTACTGAAGCTGAACGGTTACCCCCTGAGCGCGGTCCCGTCGACCATCGTGCTCGACAAGCAGCAGCGCGTCGCGGCGGTCTACCTGCGCTCCATCCTGGCCTCCGACGTGCTCCCGCTCGTGGAGAAGCTCGCGAAGGAGTAATCCCAGGGGCGCGCTTGGCATCGTCACGCGACGGTCGGGGCGCATGTCCTGATGACCAGCTTCCGCGCTGCCCCAACTGACTTCACACGAAGTTCACTGCCTACGCTCAGCAAGGTGAACTCCGTGACCGAGCTGGCGACCTCCGGGCCGCTGCTGCTCGCCGCCGGAGTGGCCCTGCTCGCCGGTGCCGTCTCGTTCGCCTCGCCGTGCGTGGTTCCGCTCGTGCCTGGTTACCTCGCGTATCTCGCGGCTCTGGTCGGTGCCGATGCGCCCGCGGTCAGCGTGCACGAGGAGCGCAAGAAGGGCCGCTTCGCGGTGGTGGGCGCGGCGGCGTTGTTCGTGCTCGGGTTCACCGTGGTGTTCGTCGCCGGGGTGGGGAGCCTGGTCTGGCTCGCGGATGCCGTGCTGGGTAACCAGGATCTGCTGCAGCGCGTCGGCGGGGTGGTCACCATCGCGATGGGCCTGGTGTTCCTCGGGCTGGTCCCGTGGCTGCAACGTGATGTACGGGCCCACCGCGTGCCGCGCGCGGGGCTGCTCGGTGCGCCGCTGCTCGGCGCGGTGTTCGGGCTCGGCTGGACACCCTGTATCGGCCCGACGCTGTCCGGGGTGCTGGCGCTGGCGACAGCGACCGGGACCGCGGGGGCGCGCGGTTTCCTGCTGGTGCTCGTCTACTGCGTGGGCCTTGGCCTGCCGTTCGTGCTGATCGCGTTCGGCGCGCGCTGGGCCGTGCGTGCCACCGATTGGCTGCGCCGCAACGGCAGGCGGGTGCAGGTTTTCGGCGGAGGGCTGCTGATCGTGGTCGGGGCGCTGCTGGTCACCGGGTTGTGGGCGGAGATGGTCGGCTGGCTGCGCAATGCCGTCGTGACGGACACGGTGCTGCCGCTGTGACCACCACCGCTACACCGCCCCAGCCCGCGTACCGCGATACGCCCGCGAGACGCGCTGTCGCCTTCGCCCGCAACGCCTGGCGCGGGCTGACGTCGATGCGGACGGCGCTGATCCTGCTCTTCCTGCTCGCGCTGGCCGCGATGCCGGGAGCGTTGCTGCCCCAGCGCACGCTCAACCCGCCGAAGACCGAGCAGTACATCGCCGACCACGGCTGGTGGGGCACCCTGCTCGACCGCCTCCAGTTTTTCAACGTCTATTCCAGCGTCTGGTTCTCGGCCATCTACCTGTTGCTCATGGTGTCGCTGGTCGGCTGCCTCGCGCCGCGCAGCCTGGAGTACGTCCGGTCGATGCGGGCCAAGCCGGTGCTCACCCCGCGCAACCTCTCGCGCATGCCGCATTTCCACGAAGCCCGTCTCGACGCGAGCCCGGACAAGGTGTTCGAAACCGCCCGCGCGCGGCTGAAGGGCTGGCGCACGGCGGAGCGCGACGAGGACGGCGGCGTCCGCACGATCAGCGCCGAGCGCGGCTACCTGCGCGAGACCGGCAACCTGGTGTTCCACTTCGCCATGCTGGGCCTGATCATCGCCTTCGCGCTGGGCAAGATGTACAGCTACGAGGGCCAGGTCATCGTGCAGGCCGACGGCTCTCAGTTCTGCAACTCCGGCATCCTCAACTATGACTCGTTCTCGCCCGGCCTGCGTGTCGACGGCACCGACCTGAACCCGTTCTGCGTCAAGGTCGACGATTTTTCCGCGCGGTACACCGAGGCCAACCAACCGGTGGGCTACCAGTCGCACATCGAGTACCAGTCCGGCGCGGACCTGCGGAACGACGTCTGGAAGCCCTACCTGCTCGAGGTGAATTCGCCGCTGCGCACCGCGGGCGACCGCGTCTACCTCCTCGGCAACGGCTACTCGCCCACGTTCACGGTCACTTATCCCAACGGGGAGAAGCGCACCCAGACCATCCAGTGGCGGACGACCGATCCCAGCACCATGCTCGCCGAGGGCGCGACGAAGTTCGACCCGCCCGGCATCACCGACGCGGCCGAGCGGCGTACGAAACAGCTGGCGGTCACCGGGCTGCTCGCGCCGACCCCGTTCGTCCACGAGGGCGTGCTCACCTCCACCGCGCCCCAGCTGAACGGCCCGATGGTGGCGGTGGACGTGATGCGCGGTGATCTCGGCCTCGATTCCGGGCGGAGCCAGTCGATCTTCGAGATCGATCAGTCCATGGTGGACGACGGCAGGCTCAAGCGGGTGGCGCGGGAGAACCTGGCGGTGGGCCAGGCCATCACTCTCGACGACGGCACGAAGGTCGGCTTCGACGGTGTCGAGCGGTGGGTGTCGTTGCAGGTCTCGCACGATCCGACCCAGGACTACGTGCTCGTCTTCGCGGTCGCGATGCTGCTCGGGCTGGGTGCCTCGCTGCTGATCAAGAGGCGGCGCGTGTGGATTCGGGTGAGCCCGGCCCCGGCCGGCGAGGGCGGTACCGTGGTGCAGGTCGGCGGGCTGGCCCGGACCGACCAGGCGGGCTATGGCGAGGAGTTCCACCGAATAGCGGATGCCGCGACGAAGTCTGGGGGCGGCACCCCCGCCAAGGGCTGAGCAGGGCGTACGCTGACCCGTCGGCAGGGTGTCTCACCAGGGAAAACAAGCCCGGGACGGATGGGGAGAGGGAGAATCAGGCATGCCGGTGAACGAGACGTTGTCCCAGTACAGCGACTGGTCCTACACCACGGCGACGGCGATCTACGTGCTGGCGCTGGTGTTCTTCCTCATCGAGCAGTCCTTCGGCGCCAAGGGCCGGCTGGCCGCCGAACGGTCCGGTGCCCGCCAACTGGTCGGGGCCGGTGCGCCCGTGGAGGCACCGCCGCCGGCACCCGTGCGTCCGGTGCGGGGCCGGGCCGAGCGCATCGGCCGGATGGGCGTCTCGCTGACCGTGCTCGGGGTGCTTCTGCACGTCACGGCGCTGCTGCTGCGCGGGCTGGCGACGCATCGCGTGCCGTGGGGCAACATGTACGAGTACATCATGGCGGTGACCTTCATCGCCGTGGTGACCTGGCTGGTGGTGCTCAGGAAGTTCCCGGTGCGCCACCTGTCCGGGTTCATGCTGCTGCCGGTCGTGATCCTGATGTTCGTCGGCGGCACCGCGCTCTACACGGTCGCCGCACCGGTCCAGCCGGCGTTGCAGTCCTACTGGCTGTGGATCCACGTCTCGGCCGCGATCATCTCCTCCGGCGTGTTCATGGTGCCCGGCGTCGCCAGCATCTGCTACCTCATCCGATCGGCACACGAGCGTGACGAACGGCGCTTCGCCCGGTTCGCGCCGAAGCTGCCTGACGCCGCCGTGCTGGACCGCGTAGCCTACCGGGCGACCGTGCTGGCGTTCCCCCTGTTCACCTTCGGGGTGCTGTGCGGCGCCGTCTGGGCGGAGTCGGCCTGGGGCCGGTTCTGGGGCTGGGACCCCAAGGAGACGACCGCCTTCGTCGCCTGGGTGGTTTACGCCGCGTACCTGCACTCGCGGGCGACGGCGGGCTGGCGCGGAACCAGGGCGGCCGTGATCAACGTGCTGGGGTTCGCCGTGATGGTGTTCAACCTGTTCTTCGTCAACCTGGTCACCACGGGGCTGCATTCGTACGCCGGGGTCGGCTGATGGCGGATCCGCGTCAACCCGATCCCTACTTCTCAGAGGAAAGCACCGACTCGACGTCCCATCCCGGCCCCCCGGGGGCCCAGTTACCGGGGGGCGCCTACGCCGGCCAGGAAATGCTGCTGCCGCTCGTGCCCGAGTCGCCGTACCCACCGCTGCCACAGCCCTCGCGGCCCCGGCAGAACGCGGGCGGCATCCACCAACCGATCCGCCCGCCCAAGCGCGCCCCGCGGTCGGGTTGGCGCAAGGCCCTTTACCTGGGCACCGGCAAGTTGGTCAACCCCGGCGAAAGCCCGGCCGAACGCCTGCAGCGGGAACTGGTGCTGCGGGTCAACCAGCCTCTGCGCGGGTGTTTCAAGATCGCCATGCTCAGCCTCAAGGGCGGGGTGGGCAAGACCACGGTGACCACCATCCTCGGCTCGACCTTCGCCTCGTTGCGCGGCGACCGGGTGATCGCGGTGGACGCCAACCCCGACCGCGGCACGCTGTCGCAGAAGATCCCGATCGAGACCACGGCGACGGTCCGGCATTTGCTGCGCGACGCCGACAAGATCACCAGATACAGCGACGTCCGGGCCTACACGTCACAGGGTGCCAGCCGGCTGGAAATCCTGGCCAGCGAACAGGACCCCGCGGTGTCCGAGGCGTTCTCGGAGGACGACTACCTACGCACGGTGAACCTGCTGGAGTACTACTACAACATCGTGCTCACCGACTGCGGGACCGGGCTGATGCACTCGGCCATGAAGGGCGTGCTCGACCTGGCCGACGCGCTGGTGGTGGTGTCTTCCTCATCGGTCGACGGCGCGCGGAGCGCGTCCGCGACGATCGACTGGCTGGACGCGCACGGCTACGGTGACCTGGTCCAACGGTCGATCTCGGTGATCAATTCGGTGCGCCCGCGGGCGGGTTCGGTCGATCTGGAGAGGCTGGCCGCCCACTTCGCCGCGCGGACCAGAGCGGTATGTCAGATCCCGTTCGATCCACACCTGGAAGAAGGCGCCGAGATCGAACTCGACCGGTTGTCGCCGGAGACAAGAACGGCCCTGCTGGAACTCGCCGCCGCGATGGCCGACGCGTTTCCGCTCAAGGGACACTGACTCAGGATTCTTCGTCCTTGCGGCGCTGCTCCTCCGACAGCTTGCGGAGGAAGTCCGGGTCGTCGTCCGGCGCTACCGGGGCGCGGCGTGCCGAAACACCGACCTGTTCGGGACCGAAGGCCCGCCACAACAGGACAGCGATGGTGAGCGCTCCGATCGCTGCGAGCGCGTAGATCATGCTCGCTCCTTCCGAATGCCGCGAACTGACTGTCCACGAGGGTAACCCTTCCGTGGCAGTTCGGGGACATCCCCTCCGGGCCTTATGAGGCTGGCACCGACACCGCCCCGACCGGGGGTGAGCCCCCGGACCCCCGGATCATGGCCCGCAAGGCCACCTTGGGGGGATCGGATGCCGTGAACGGCGTCGGATGCCCCCAAGGTGACCTCACGGGAAGTCAGCGAGCCGGTTCGCTGGCGTCCGTGGTGAGCTGGGCGAGCAGTTCGTTCACCTCGGACTCGCGGAACCGGCGGTGGCCGCCGGGGGTACGAATGGAGCCGATCCGGCCCGCCGTCGCCCAGCGCGTCACGGTCTTCGGGTCCACGCGGAACAGCGCGGCGACTTCGCCGGGCGTGAGCAGCCGCCCTCCGATGGTCGAGGTCATTTTCCGCCTCCTTCACGACTTCTGTGTTAGACCCGAGTTGGTCCCGGGCCTGCCAACGGGGCAATCGTGGCATCTCACCCGGCGGGTACTCGAACGGTTGTGGAAGAGTAAAGGGGTAGTAAGGGACAAATCGCCCAGCCGTCGGTGTCACCATCAGGCCTTTTCAAGCGCGGCCTAGGGTGGGTCCGTGGACGCACTGGACCGCAGGATCATCGCGGCGTTACGAGTCAACGGCCGGGCCACCTACGCGGAACTCGGCCGCACCGTCGGCTTGTCCGCGTCCTCGGTGCACGAGCGGGTCGGCAAGCTCGAGGCCGCGGGGGTGATCACGGGCTACCACGCGGTGGTCGACCCCGGCATGGTGGGTCTCGGCGTCACCGCGCTGGTCGGCATCCATCCCACCGAGACGGCGGCGAACGAGGACGTGGCCGGGGCGCTCGGCGAACTGCCCGAGGTGGAGAGCTGCTACGCGGTGGCCGGCGACGAGGCGTTCGTGGTCAAGGTGCGGGTGGCCACGGTGGACGAGCTCGAGCAGACGCTGAACAGCCTGCGCCGCATCGACGGGGTGGCCCGCACCCGCACCACGGTCGTGCTGTCCACCCGCTTCGAGGGACGGCCGAACAACAGCGAGATCGACCCGGACGCGTAATCTCGTGACCTGTGAGTACTCCGCACCTGGCTCGTGACCTGACGCTCTACATCCTCGCGCGGTTCGGCCTGATCGCCGTCGTGGCGGCCGTTCTGGTGCTGGTCAAGGTGCCGCTGCTGGTGGCACTCGCCGTCGCCGTCGTGGTCGGCCTCCCGGTCGGGTTGCTCACCCTGCGCGGGCTCAACGCCCGTGTCACGGCCGGCCTCGCCGCGCGTAACGAGCGCCGTGCCCGCGAGCGCGCCAAGCTGAGGGCACAACTGCGAGGCGAGGAGTGAGGGCTTGGGTGCGTGAGGCGGTCCGGCGCATCGAGGCCGATGCCAACCGCAGCGCCGACACCCACCTCCACGTCTTCCCGCTCCCCCAGGAATGGGGTGTGGACCTCTATCTCAAGGACGAGTCGGTGCACCCGACCGGCTCGCTCAAACACCGCCTCGCCCGGTCGTTGCTCCTCTATGGCCTGGTCAACGGTCAGATCGGCCCCGGCACCACGCTCATCGAGGCGTCCAGCGGCTCGACCGCGGTTTCCGAGGCGTACTTCGCGCGCATGCTGGGCCTGCCCTTCGTCGCGGTCATGCCACGCAAGACCAGCCGCGAGAAGGTCGCGTTGATCGAGTTCTACGGTGGCAAATGTCACTTCGTCGACATCGCGCCGGACATGTACGGGGAGGCCGAGCGCCTCGCCGCCGAGGTCGGCGGTCACTACCTCGACCAGTTCACCTATGCCGAGCGGGCCACGGACTGGCGGGGCAACAACAACATCGCCGAATCGGTGTTCGCGCAGATGCGGTCCGAGCGGCATCCCGTGCCCGCCTGGATCGTGGTGGGCGCGGGCACCGGCGGCACGAGCGCGACCTTCGGCCGCCACGTCCGTTACCGCAGGCACACCACCAGGATCGCGGTGGTGGACCCGGAGAACTCCTCGTTCTACGGCGCCTGGGAGACCGGCGCGATGGACTACTCGACCGGCATGCCGTCGCGGATCGAGGGGATCGGGCGGCCGCGGGTGGAGCCGTCCTTCGTACCCGGCGTGATCGACGAAATGTTGCGCATTCCGGATGCCGGTTCCCTGGCGGCGATCCGCGTGCTGCGTGAGCACACCGGGCACTGGGCGGGGGGCTCCACCGGCACCAATCTTTACGGCGCCTTTCAGCTCATCGCCCGGATGCTCGCCGAGGGGCAGGCCGGCAGTGTGGTCACGTTGCTGTGCGACGGCGGCGAGCGCTACGCGAATACGTATTACAACGACGAATGGCTCGCCGAGCAGGGTCTGGATCTTGGCCCTCAGCTGGCCCTGATGGAGGAGTTCCTCCGCACCGGCCGCTGGCCGAAGTGAGCCACGGCCAATGAGCCAATGAGGACGTCGCACCTTGTCCACACCGTTTGGACCGGGTGAACACCGCGACCACACGGTTTGTGGTCCGCCGACGTCTGGCTGTCAGGACAGTGCCAGTGCAAGGCTGGTGAACGCGGACCAGGCGAGCATGACCAGGCCGGTGTCCCGCAGCACCGGGATGAGCCGCGGCCCGGTACCGCCGCTAATGATCACTCGCACCGGCGTAACCAGCAGGACGGCGGTGACCAGCGCGATCAGCACGAGCGGGTGGGCCAGGGCGAGCAGGACGGTGATGACGAAGGGCACCGTCACCAGCGTCAGGTAGAACCGGCGTGTGCTCGCGTCGCCGAGGCGGACGGCAAGCGTGTTCTTGCCCACCTCGCGGTCGGTGGGAATGTCGCGCAGGTTGTTGGCGGTCAGCACGCCGGTCGAGAAACAGCCGATGCCGACCGCGGCGCCGAGCGCGGGCCAACTGATCGTGCCTGCCTGTACGTAGACCGTGCCGAGCACGGCCGCGAGTCCGAAGAACACGAACACCGCGATTTCGCCGAGACCCACGTAGCCGTACGGTTTCTTGCCGCCGGTGTAGAACCAGGCGCCGAGGATGCACAACGCGCCCATCGCGAGCAGCCACCACTTGCCGGTCGCGGCGACCAGTACCAGGCCGAGCACTCCGGCGAGGCCAAGGCAGGTCAGCGCCGCGACGAGCACCGTCTTCGGCGCGGCCACGCCGGAACCGACCAGCCGCAGCGGGCCGACGCGGTTTTCATCGGTGCCGCGGATGCCGTCGGAGTAGTCGTTGGCGAAGTTCACCCCGACGATCAGCGACAACGCCACCAGCAGCGCGAGCAGCGATCGCCACCACGAAAACGCCCCCAACTGGATCGTCGCGCCGACTCCGGCCAGTACGGGCGCCACCGCGTTCGGCAGCGTGCGTGGCCGTGCTCCCTCGATCCATTCCGTCACCGTCGCCATGTCCCCATTCTGGGGGAACGGTCACCGATGGTCTGGCTGGGCCCAGGTCAGGGTTCCGCTGTTGGGACATTCGTCGGCCGAGGCGGCGGCGGGGATCTCCCAAAGTCCCAGCAGGACCCCGATCATGGCCGTGAGCAGGGCACGTTTCATGGCCCGAATGAACACGGTTCGCCCGCGCCGTGTCAACTGGTGGAGCGGAAAATCCGGGCGACGGCCGAGCGGTCGGGTTTGCCCGGGCCGCGCAGCGGAAGCCCGTCCACGAACTCCAGGCGTTTCGGCACGGCGGCAGCCCCGAGACCTGCCCGGACCGCCGCGCACAGCAGTTCGGGATCGGGCCGGTCCGCGACGACGGCGGCCGCGACGATCTGTCCCCATTCCGCGTCGGGCAACGCGACCACACACGCGTCCCGCACCCCGGCACAATCGGTGAGAACGCGTTCCACCGCCGCCGCGGACACCTTGACGCCGCCGGTGTTGATCACGTCGTCGATCCGGCCGAGCACGGTCAGCCTGCCGTCCTCGAACCGGCCCGCGTCCCCGGTGCGGAACCACCCGTCGGCGAAGGCTTCGGCGGTGAGGTCCGGGCGCAGCCGGTAGCCATGTGCCAGCATCGGCCCGGACAGCAGAATCCGGCCGTCCGCCGCGATTTCCACCTCGACACGGTCGAGCGGAACGCCGTCGTAGACGCACCCGCTGGCGGTCTCGCTCATCCCGTACGACGGCACGATCCGCACCCCGGCCTCGGCCGCCCGCTCACGGAGCACCGGGGGAGTGGCCGCGGCGCCGATGATGATCGCGTCGAAGGCGCGTGCGGCATCAAGTCCCTTGCCTCCCGCGTCGAGCAGGCGGGTGAGCTGGGTGGGGACCATCGCGGTGTAACGCGGGCCGTCGCACTTCAGGACGGGCGCCGCGGCTTCGGCGAACGTGTCGGCCCGAAACGGTCCCGGCGGCACGACTTCGCACGTCGTTCCGGCCAGCAGCGAGCGGACCAGCACCTGCAGGCCGCCGATGTAGTGGGCGGGCGTGGCGAGCAACCACCGGCCGGGACCGCCGAGCCGCGTGTGGGTCGCCGCGGCGGAGGCCCCGAGCGCGCCCACGGAAAGCAACACGCCCTTCGGGTGCCCGGCGGACCCCGAAGTGGCGATGATCACCGCGGTATCCGGCTCGACCGGTTTCCCGGGGGCCATCGCGTCCCGGAGCTTCGCCGCTGACAGGTCACGCCCGTCGAGCGGTAGCACGGCCGGTCCCCCGTCGAGGGCGTCGGCCAGCGCCCGGCTCAACTCGGCCACGGACTCCGGTCCGGTCATCCACACTTCGCGCACCGCTTCCTCCGTGGCTCAGGGTACCGGCGAGGCCGGTCCATTCGTGCAACGCGATTCGGGGTTCCGCGTTCACCGCCGACTGTTCGTTTCGGCCGAATAACCGGGGAGACCCGGTGTCCACAGCGCGCGCTGGTGAAATCAGGCGCACGCCCGCGGCGACCGGCGCGCCGGAAACCGGCAAAGTGCGGCAAACGGCGAAATCGCGAACGACCGCCAGCCGTTCGGGGAAAAGCCCGACACCGAATACCTGGGCTCCACCCCCGGCGCGCACAAGTCCCGGTGATCCGCTGCCACCCGACGATGCGCACGATGTCCACAGCGGACTCGACCGCGGCTGTCACGACGCACGGTCTGGACGTCAGTCATTGGCGGGGCACGATCGCCTGGTGCCTCGTGGCCGCGAACGGCGCGAAATTCGCGTACATGAAAGCCACCGAGGGCACCTGGACCCTCGGTTGAGCGCGAACTACACGGGTTCGGCGAGTCGCCCTCGCGGTAGGGGTGAGTTGGGAAAGTTCGAGCCGTCAGTAGTAGTACGGGAAGGCGGACCAGTCGGGGGTGCGCTTCTCCAGGAAGGCGTCGCGGCCCTCGACGGCCTCATCCTGCATGTACGCCAGTCGGGTGGTTTCACCGGCGAACAGCTGCTGGCCGACGAGCCCGTCATCGATCAGGTTGAACGCGTACTTGAGCATCCGCTGCGCGGTCGGCGACTTGCCGTTGATCTCCCACGCCCACCGCAGAGCCTCCGCCTCCAGCGAGGCGTGCGGCACGACGGCGTTCACCGCGCCCATCTCGTGCATCTGCTGGGCGGAGTACGTGCGGCCAAGGAAGAAGATCTCGCGGGCGAACTTCTGCCCGACCTGCCGTGCCAGGTAGGCCGAGCCGTAACCGCCGTCGAACGAGCCGACGTCGGCGTCGGTCTGCTTGAACCGGGCGTGCTCGGCCGAGGCGAGCGTGAGATCGCACACCACGTGGAGCGAGTGGCCACCGCCCGCCGCCCAGCCGGGCACCGCCGCGATCACCACCTTCGGCATGAACCGGATGAGCCGCTGCACCTCGAGGATGTGCAGCCGGCCGGCCCGCGCGGGGTCCACCGTGTCGGAGGTCTCGCCGCTGGCGTACTGATAGCCGGCGTGTCCGCGAATACGCTGGTCTCCACCGGAGCAGAAGGCCCAGCCACCGTCCTTCGGCGACGGGCCGTTCCCGGTGAGCAGGACGCAGCCCACGTCCGCGCTCATCCGGGCATGATCGAGCGCGCGGTAGAGCTCGTCGACCGTGTGCGGCCGGAAGGCGTTGCGGACGTCCGGGCGGTCGAACGCGACGCGGACCACGCGTTTACCCGAGCGGGCCTCGGCGGAGCGGTGATAGGTGATGTCGGTGAACCCGAAACCCTCGACCTCGGTCCACACGGTCGGGTCGAACAGTTCGGAAACGCGGTTGTCATGCACCTTTGGGACAATAGGCCGACCAGCAACGGCAACGGATGTGGCCTACGACGTAGGCGCGAGGGCAAGCTTGGGGCAGGCGCTCAGGAGGAGAACCGCGTGACGCAACGGACTCCACGATCGGGGAGCAGCCGGTGAACCCGTCGACCGCCCAGGCACGCGTCATCGTCGACGAGCTTGTTCGCAACACCGTCTCCCATGTCGTGCTTTGCCCCGGTTCCCGCAACGCGCCCCTGTCGTTCGCGCTGCACGAAGCGGCCACCGCGGGACGGCTGCGGCTCTACGTCCGGATCGACGAGCGAGGCGCCGCGTTCCTGGCGCTCGGGATCGCGGCCCGCACCGGCCGGCCCGTCGCGGTGGTCTGCACCTCGGGAACCGCGGCGGCGAACTTCCATCCGGCCGTGCTGGAGGCCGACCGGGCCGGGGTGCCGCTGATCGTGCTCACCGCCGACCGCCCGCCCGAGCTGCGCGCGGCCGGCGCCAACCAGGTCGTCGACCAGCAGCGGCTCTACGGCGGAGCGGTGCGGTACTTCGACGAGCTCGCGGTCGCCGAACGCCGGGCCGGGCAGAACGCTTACTGGCGAAGCCAGATCTGCCGTGCCTGGAACGCGGCCTACGGGGAGTGGCGGGGCGGGCCGGTCCACCTGAACATCCCGTTCCGCGAGCCGCTGGTGCCGGACGGCGACCCGGAATGGTACGAATCGCTGGACGGCAGGCCGGGTGGCGCACGCTGGACCGAACTGCCCGATTTCGGTGCGCTGCCTTCGTCCGTGGTGCCTTCCGCGCGGTGCGGGCTGGTCGTCGCGTGCGACAGCGGGGTCCGGCTGGCCGGGGAGTGGGCCGAGCAGCACGGCTGGCCCGTGGTGTCGGAGACCGGCGGGCTGGGGCTGTCCGGGTCGAGCGCGATCGCGAGCGGCGCCTGGCTGCTGGGTGCGGAGAAGTTCATCGCGGCACACAAGCCCGAGCAGGTGTTGTGCATCGGGCGGCCGACGGTGTTCCGGCAGGTGCAGGCCCTGCTTTCGGACGCCGAGGTCGAGGTGCTGCTGGTGCGGCCCGACTCGGACTGGCCCGCGCCCGCGCACAACGTCCGGCAGGTCGGCCAGTGGTTCGACGAGCCGTCGAAGCCCGCCGACCCGGACTGGCTGGCGAGCTGGCAGCGTGCGGACCGGGCGGCGCTGGCGGCGGTGAGCGCCGCGCTGGCGGCCGAACCATGGCCGACCGGCCTGCGGCTGGCCGCGGAACTCGTCGACGCGTTGCCGCCGGACGCGCTGCTGGTCGTCGGCTCGTCCAACCCGGCACGCGACGTCGCGCTGGCCGGGGGCCTCCGGCCGGACGTCCTGGTGCACCGCAACCGCGGAGTGGCCGGTATCGACGGCACGGTGTCGACCGCGATCGGGGCCGCGAGCGTGCACCGCGGGCACTCCTATGCGCTGGTCGGTGACCTGACCTTCCTGCACGACGTGAACGGTCTGCTCGCCGGTCCGGCGGACGCCCGGCCGGATCTGACCATCGTGGTGCTCAACGATGACGGCGGCGGCATCTTTTCCTTGCTGGAGCAGGGCGCGCCCGAGCACAGTGAGGCATTCGAACGCGTTTTCGGCACCCCGCACGGGGCGGAACTGGGTGCGTTGTGCCAGGGCTTCGGGGTGCCGCACAGTCTCGCCCGGACGCGCGAGGAGTTTCGCGAGGCGCTGCGGCCCGCGCCGGGCCTCCAAGTCGTCGAGGTGCGAGTGGACCGGTCACGGCACCGGGACCTGCACGCTCGCGTCCGCGCCGCGGTCGCCGCCGCCCTGGGCTAGGCCCGATCACTGTCCAGGTGTACATCTTGTACAGGTAGACAGTGATCAGTGAGCGCCGCGCGAGAAGAACTCGGTCCTGTGGCGAATCGCGTCGGGTACGGCGGTGAAACGGTCCATCCGACCAAGCACGGCAAGCGCACGGTAGCCGTGGTGCCCGCGGCCGCCGCCGAACCACTCGAGGACCTCGAAGAACTCATCGGCATCGAAGCCGCGCGCGGCACTGGCCGAACTCGCCGATGGCAACGATCAGGCGGAGCCCTTCGTCCGGCGGCACTCCCTTGCGGGACATCTGAGTGACCTTTCGATCAGCCTCTTCCGACCTGCGCGAAAAATCCTCGACAAGCTTGCGCGTTCTCAACCAAAGCACGCGGAGGCAATCAAAGGCGCGGACCTGGCCGTCGAGCCGCGTCCGCATGGCCGCAAGCCGATCACCGGCCTGGCCGATGTGTGGCGGATTCGCGTAGGGATTACCGGGTGTGCTACAAGATCGATGATGGCCGACTGGTCATCCTTGTGATCACGATTTCGACCCGCGACGAGGTCTACCAACTGCTTCGACGGTACCTGGGGCATTTGACGCGCAGCCGGGCGGCTGGTCGGAGTGGTCACTACCATCGATCCCCGTCCAGGTGGTAAGAAACCTCCTTATGGCCGTATCAGGTTGACCACTGGCCGGATACGGTTCTGCCCCATGCGTCCGAGAACCAGAGCGAGTGTTGGAGCCATCTCCACCGGCCTCGCGATCATGTTGTTCACCTCCACCGCGAGCGCCGCGCCGGCCGCCGGAGCGTCCGGCGTCGGCGACCCGTATTACCCCTATGCGGGCAACGGCGGCTACGACGTGTCGCACTACGACATCCGGTTGACCTACCAGCCCGCCACCGACCTGTTGGCGGGCACCACGACGATCCTCGCGAAGACCACCCAGGAACTGTCCAGTTTCGACCTGGACTTCGGGCTGCACACCAACTCGGTTCTGGTCAACAACGTGCCGGCGTCGTTCGAAGTGGACCCGAAGGAGAACGGCGAGCTGGTCGTCACCCCGGCCAGGCCGCTGGCGGCCAACCAGACCATCACGGTCGTGGTGAACTACGCCGACACTCCGTCGAAGGTCGTCATCGACGGCTACACCGCCTGGAAGAAGACCCCCGACGGCGCGCTGGCCGTGGACGAACCGCAGAACTCCCAGTGGTGGTATCCGGCCAACGACCACCCGACCGACAAGGCCACCTACGACGTTTCCGTCGAGGTGCCGGACAACGTCGTCGCCCTGTCCAACGGGACGTTTGCCACGAACAAGTACCGGGCGGGCTGGACGTGGTGGCGGTGGCGCAGCACGCAGCCGCAGAACACCTACGCCACCACGCTCGAGATCGGTGCCTTCCAGGTCAACCAGTCGACCACGCCGGACGGGAAGCCGTTCATCACCGCGTACGACCCGGCCACGGGCGACTCCCTGGGCGCGGCGAAGGCGAGCGTCGAGCGCACCCCCGAGATCGACGCTTTCCTGGCGACCCAGTTCGGGCCTTTCCCGTTCGAGGCCCAGGGCGGCGTGGTGTCCACGGGGCTGACCTTCGCGCTGGAGGCACAGACGCGCCCGGTCTACAGTGACAAGTTCTTCCTGGCCGGGAGCAACACTTCGGTGATCGCGCACGAGAACGCGCACCAGTGGTTCGGCGACTCGGTGTCGCTGGGCAGGTGGAGCGACATCTGGTTGAACGAGGGATTCGCCAGCTACGCCGAGTACCTGTGGTCGGAGCACGAAGGCGAAGGCACCCCGGCCGAACTCGCCCAGTATATCTACGACTCGCGCCCGGCCGACGACGCGCTCTGGAAGGTGCTGCCCGGTGATCCCGGCGCGGCCAACCAGTTCGACGACGCCGTGTACGACCGGGGAGCGCTGGCGCTGCAGGCATTGCGCACCGCCGTCGGCAACGACGCGTTCTTCACGATCCTCAAGACGTGGACGGCCGCGCACCGGGGTGGAGCCGCGCGGATCAACGACTTCATCGCGCTGTCGGAGCGGATTTCCGGAAAGCCGTTGCACGACCTGTTCAACACCTGGCTGTTCACCATGGGCAAGCCCGCGGTCGGCCCGAACGGGACCAGCGCGACCACGTTCTCGACCGCCCAGGCCAAGGAGCCCAAGTCGTACCAGCGGATCGAGCGCACGCACGAACTGCTGGCGGCGGCGCACCAGTACTGACCGTGACGGGGTCCGGGGCTTGCCCCCCGGACCCCGTCGATCGTGGTGGCTATGCTCGGTCGTGTGACGACGAACCACGAGCGGCGGCAGAAGGTCGGCCGCCGCGTCGTGTTCGCGGTCGCCGTGCTGGTCAGCGTGGTGTGTGTCGGGTTGCTGCTGGCGGCGATCCGCAACGACAGCGCCATCACCGGTCACCTCGGGACGGCGAACGCCCAGGTCGACTCGGTGTCCTTCGACCGCACGATCATCCGGTTCGAAACCCCCGACGGGATCGTGCACATCCCCGCCAACGGCGTGCTCTACCCGGCCGGCCTGGTCGCGGGCGACCTGGTGCGGATCGAGTACGACACCGCGAACCCCGAGCTGGCGCGGGTCGCCGGCCGCACCGCGACGCTCACCCTGTTGCCCCTCGGCACGACGTTGCTGATCACCTGGCTGGTCGCGGGCGGCCTGCTGTGGTGGATCCGGCACCGCGCCCATGCGGTGGCCGCGGTGCGGGAACCAGCGACCGTGGCCGGTTCATAGCGCGTGCCGCACCGCAAGCGGCTCCGCCGCTTCTGAAGCACGACCTGGAGAGTTACCGCCCGGGGTGGGGTGGCTGCTGCGGGAACGGCGGCTGCTGTTGCGGGAGCCCGCCGGGCGCCGGGTAGCCGGGCTGCAGGTACTGGGGCGTCCGCGGTTGCGGCGCGGGCGCCTGCGGCTGATGCGCCGGGGACTGCTGGACGGCGAGGACCTGCTGGGCCTCGGCCTTGCTCAGCTGGTTCGTCGCGCCGCAGAACGTGCACACCGTGAAGTACTTGGAGCTGATCGGGAACAGCGGGATGAAGAACAGGGTGAACTTCGTGACCGCCCGGCGCAACGCGTGCGCGGTGGGGTTGTGGCACTGTCCACAAAGGTAGGTCGCGGTCGCCAGGTGCAGGACGCGCTTCCGCCAGCCGTAGATGAGCATCGGTTTCCCTCCAGAGTCGTGCCTCCGACGCACGAACCCTACGCGTGGTTCCGAACCGCTCAGGCAGCCGTGGCCGAGGCGGCCTTCTGCCACCAGGAAAGAACCTGCTCAGCGGCGCTCGGGGCGGCGACGAGCAGCCCGTCCGCCGGTAACGCGGTGTCCTCGCCGCGGCGGTCCAGCACGACGGCTCCGGCCTCGATGGCGAGTGCCACCGAACCGGCCACGTCCCATTCGTGGTAGCTGTGCAGCACCGCGGCGACGGCGTGGCCGAGCGCGACCTGCGCGATCGACAGGGCCGCCGAGCCGAGCACCCGCACCCCCGCGTGCGCTCCGGCGGCATGCTGGATGAACTCGCCCATTCCCGGCCACGGTCCCTTGCGGGCCAGTTCGGTGCACACGATCGCGCTCTCGGTGTGGCCACGGTCGACCAGGCGCATGGGCTTCCCGTTCGCACGGGCGCCCCGACCTCGGGCGGCGGCGTAGATCTGCGCGCGGTACGGGTCGGCGACCACCCCGACCACTGGGCCGTAGGCGTCGATCAACGCGAGGCTGTAGGCGCACCAGGGCATTCCGGCGACGTAGTTCGCGGTGCCGTCGACCGGGTCGACCACCCAACGGTAGGGCGCGTCACCGGCGCCCAGGTCGGCCCCGAACTCCTCGCCCACAACGGGAATCCCGGGAAACTCGGCGGTCAGCACCCGGCGGGTGTGCCGTTCGAGGGTCCGGTCGGTGTCGGTGACCCAGTCGAAGGGGGAGTCCTTGGTCTCCGGATGTGCGCCTCTGCCCGCGGTCGCGGTGATCACGTCGGTGGCCTCGTTGGCCAGCCGTCCGGCAACCTCGAGCGCGCGCGACAGCAGGCCAGGTTCGACCGGCTGGGCGGGGCGGGCGGAGAGCAGGGTCACGCCCGTCGAGTGTGGCCGCGCCGAGTGTCCGGAACGCTACGGGGAGATGAAGAACCAACTTCCTGTTTTCGATTAATCCGCCGAACCCCGAAGAGTTCACCTGCGAGTAGGTGCGCCGGTAACGCGCCGAATGTCATGGTCGGTGTTGTGCGAGTCGCCATTGTCACCGAAAGCTTCCTCCCGCAGGTGAACGGCGTGACCAACTCCGTGCTCCGAGTGGTGGAACACCTGCGCGAGCGAGCCCACGACGTGCTGGTCGTCGCCCCCGGGCTGACCGGGCCCACGGAATACCGGGGCGCCCCGGTGGTCCGGATTCCGGCGGTGGACCTGCCCGTGGTGAACTCGCTGCCGGTCGGCCTGCCGACCAGAACCGTGCTCACCACGCTGGCGGCGTTCGGGCCGGACGTGGTGCACCTGGCGTCGCCGGTCGTGGTCGGCGCCCGGGGACTGGCCGCCGCGCGGCGCCTTCGCGTTCCGTCGATCGCCGTCTATCAGACCGACATCGCCGGCTTCGCGACCGCGTACGGCCTCGGTCTTGGCGCGCGGGCGGCCTGGCGCTGGGTGCGGCGACTGCACAGCAGGGCCGACCGCACCCTCGCTCCGTCCACGCAGTCCGTACAGGACTTGCGGGCGCATGGCGTGCCGCGGGTGCACCGCTGGGGCCGCGGAGTCGATGTCGAGCGGTTTTCACCGGCCTACGCGGATCCGGCACTGCGGGCCGAACTCGCGCCCAACGGGGAACTGCTCGTCGGATTCGTCGGCCGCCTCGCCCCGGAAAAGGAGGTCGACCGGCTGGCGGCACTGGCCGGGATGGCCGGGGTGCGAGTGGTCATCGTCGGCGACGGGCCCGAACTGGACCTGATCAGAGAGCGCATTCCCGACGCCGCGTTCCTTGGCGCGCGCTACGGCGAGGAGCTGTCGGCGGCCTACGCGAGCCTGGACGTTTTCGTCCACACCGGCCCGCACGAGACGTTCTGCCAGGCCGTGCAGGAGGCGATGGCGTCCGGGCTGCCGGTGCTGGCGCCGGACGCGGGCGGCCCGCGGGATCTCGTGCTACCCGGCCGCACCGGTTACCTGCTCCCGGCCGACCGGGCGGGGTTCGCCGCCGAACTGCCTCGCCGGATCGACGATCTGCGTGATCCGGCGCTGCGGGCGCGGCTCGGGCAGAAGGCGCGCAAGGTGGTGCTCGGCCGGACCTGGCCCGCGGTGTGCGCGGAACTGGTCGGCCACTACGAAGCCGTGACCGGCCGAGTGGCCGAAGCGGCGTGAGCCGTGCACGTTGTTCAACTCGCCAACTTCTACGGACCGAGGTCGGGCGGGCTGCGCACGGCCCTGAACCACCTCGGCGCCGGGTATGTGGCGAACGGCCATCGCGTCACGCTCGTGGTCCCCGGGCACCGTTTCGATGACGAGATGCTGCCGACCGGGGTGCGCCGGATTTCCCTGCCCGCGCCCAAGATCCCGGGCACCGGTGGTTATCGCGCGGTCGATCCGTACCGGGTGCGGGGGCTGCTTCGCGCGCTGACGCCCGACCGGCTCGAGGTGTCGGACCGGCTCACCCTGCGCGGGATGGGCGCGTGGGCCCGGCGTAACGGCGTGCCCAGCCTGGTGATCTCCCACGAGCGGCTGGACCGGCTGCTGAAGCAGTTCCTGGTGCCCGGCCCGCTGGCCCGCAAGGTCGCCGACGTGGCCAACCGGCGGATGGCCGAGAGCTACGACCGGGTCGTGTGCACCACGGCCTTCGCCCGTGAGGAGTTCGACCGGATCGGCGCGCCCAACGTGCAGCGGGTCCCGCTCGGTGTGGACCTCGCCACCTTCGCGCCCGGAAACCGGGACGGCGCTTGGCGCCAGGACCTGGCCCGCGGCGCCGACGCGCTTATTGTCCACTGTGGACGGTTGTCGCCGGAGAAGCACGTGGAGCGCAGCGTGGACACCGTGGCCGAGCTCACCGAGTCGGGCGCCGCGGTGCGGCTGGTCATCGCCGGCGACGGGCCCCGCCGGCGCGCGCTGGAACGCCGTGCCCGCGGCCTGCCGGTCACCTTCCTCGGCTTCGTGTCCGATCGGAGCACCGTGGCCCGCCTGCTGGCCAGCGCCGATGTCTCGCTCGCGCCCGGCCCACATGAGACATTCGGGCTGGCCGCGCTGGAAGCGCTCGCCTCGGGCACGCCCGTGGTGGTCTCGGCGTCTTCGGCGCTGCGCGAGATCGTGCGTCCTGGATGCGGGGCGGCGGTGGCGGACATGGCACCGGCCTTCGCCTCGGCCGTGACCGGGCTGCTGGACAGCCCCGAGGACTTTCGCCGCGCGGCCGCCCGCGCCCGCGCCGAGGAGTTCGCCTGGCCGGCCTCCGTCCAGGGCATGCTCGCCGTTCTCCCCAGCCCGCACTGAGGGCCGCCCGCCAGCCCACCCCACCCTCGACGGAGGCGCGTGGGGGCCACCGCACTACATTCCAAGCATGCGAGCCAGTCTGGACAAGGAGCCGCACGAGGTCGCCGCCATGTTCGACGGTGTCGCCTCCGGTTACGACCGGGCCAACTCCGTCATGACGTTCGGCTTCGACCGGCGCTGGCGAACCACCACCGCACACGTCCTCGGCGCGCGGCGGGGGGAGCGGGTGCTCGACCTCGCCGCGGGCACCGGGGTGTCCACCCAGAGGTACGCCAGCGGTGGCGCCTGGTGCCTGGCCGCCGACTTCTCGCTCGGCATGCTCCGTAACGGCCTGCACCGCAAGGTGCCGATGGTGGCCGCCGACGCGTTGCACCTGCCGTTCTCCGACAACAGCTTCGACGCGGCGACGATCAGTTTCGGCATCCGCAACTTCGTCGACACCAAGGCCGCGCTGATCGAGATCGCCCGCGTGGTCCGGCCCGGCGGCAGGCTGGTGGTCTGCGAGGTGTCCACGCCCACACCGCCGCCCATCCGGTTCCTGTACCGGAAGATCATCCGGCGCGCGACGACCATGCTCGGCCGGTTCGCCTCGTCCAACCCGGAGGCGTACACCTACCTGGCCGAGTCGATGGCGACCTGGCCCGATCAGCGCGCCCTCGCCGAGATCATCGCTTCGGCCGGGTGGCAGCGGGTCGAATGGCTGAACCTCACGTTCGGTGTCGTCGCGATCCACCGCGCGATCAAGCCACCCGTAGACTCGGCTCAGTGACTGACGTTCCTGCTCAACGTGACATGCCTCGTCAAGACGAGGTGCCGCACCAGGTACCCGATCCTGGGGCAGGGCTCCGATCAAGGAAAATGTGAGGTAGACGCGGTGGAGAGCCCTGGCCACGCGAGCGAGTGCGAAGACAACACAGCTCAGGTGATCGTGGTCGGCGCGGGTCCGGCAGGCTCGACCGCGGCCACGTATCTGGCGCGCGCGGGGCTCGACGTGCTGCTTCTGGAGAAAACCACGTTCCCGCGCGAGAAGGTCTGCGGCGACGGGCTGACCCCGCGCGGCGTCAAGCAGCTGATCGACCTGGGCATCGACACCAGCCGGGAAGCCGGCTGGGTGCACAGCCGTGGCCTGCGCATCCTCACCGGCCGGCGCACGCTCGAACTCGACTGGCCCGAACTGACCAGCTATCCGCCGTACGGCGTTTCCCGCACGCGGCACGACTTCGACGACCTGCTGGCCAAGACCGCGGTCAAGGCGGGCGCGCGGCTGCGGGAGCAGACCACGGTCACGGGCGCGCTGACCGGCGAGCGCACCGGCCGGGTGATCGGCGTCGAGGCGAAGACCGGTCCGGACAAGGCCCCGGTGACCTACCGCGCGCCGCTCGTCCTGGCCTGCGACGGCGTGTCGTCGCGGCTCGCGCGTTCGGTGGGCATCGAGACGAGCGAGAAACGGCCGATGGGCGTGGCGGTGCGCCGCTACTACAAGAGCCCGCGCCACGACGACGAGTTCATCGAAGGGCACCTCGAGCTCTGGGACCGCGGCGACCCGCGCGATCCGAAACTGCTGCCCGGCTATGGCTGGGCGTTCCCGCTCGGGGACGGCACCGTGAACGTCGGCCTCGGCATGCTGTCCACGTCGAAAGCGTTTCGCAACACCGACTACCGCGCACTGCTGCGCCAGTGGCTGGACTCGACGCCGGAGGAGTGGGGGTTCCGCGAGGAGAACGCCATCGGCCGGATCGGGGGCGCCGGGCTCCCCATGGGCTTCAACCGCACCCCGCACTACCGCGACGGCCTGCTGCTGCTCGGCGACGCCGGCGGGATGGTGAGCCCGTTCAACGGCGAGGGCATCTCGGCGGCGATGGAGTCGGCGCAACTCGCGGCGGAGGTCGTCGGTCAGGCGCTGGCCCGCCCGGAGGGCCCGTCGCGGGAGCGTGCGCTGTGCGGGTACCCGGTGGCGCTCAAGGAGTTGATGGGCGGTTACTACCGGCTCGGCAACCTCTTCGCCAAGGCCATCGGCAACCCGAAGGTGATGCACGCGGCCACCAGGTACGGGCTGCGGGTCAACCCCCTGATCCCGTTGATATACAAGGGACTTTCCGGCTGCTACGACGCCAGCGGTGGCGACGGCGTCGACCGGCTGATCTCGCTGGCCGCCCGGCTCACCCCGAGCGCATGAGGCGTGAACGCCGCGCGGAACGGGCCCGGTGACGGGGAGTGACGCCGTACCCGGGCGGGGAGGCGGGCCGTCGTCGCTGTGGACCGCTGGTCCCGTTCTCCGCACATGGACACGTTTCGGCTGGTCAGCGGGCTGCACTAGGGTGATCTCCCGGGCATCACCGCAGGTCAGCGGCTCATGTGTAAAATACCCGGCCAGCCGGCGGCTGGCCGGCGATGTCGCGGCCCGTGCATGGCGCGACACCGTGTGAAACATCACAGTTACCAAGCGACACAAAGGTGATCTTGATCCTTTGGTGCTGGTCCAGGCTGTTGGTCACCCGAGCGGTGGCACCGAGGTTAGGTCGCCCTCAAACCAAAGCCCCCGAGACAACAATGTGAGCGCCGTCCTACACTGCACCCATGCTTTGTGAACCGCTTCACAACTTCGTCGGGAAGCTTGTGAATGATTTCACAAGCGACGAGGGTTCCGCGACGCGGGTCGCGAGGAACACAGTGTTGTGGAAGGGGCGCTAGCCGATGTCCTTGGCCCAATATCTGCCGCTCGTCCTGCTGTTCGCACTCGCCGCGGCGTTCGCCGTGTTCTCGGTGCTGCTCGGCCCGCTGGTCGGCCCCACCCGGTACAACAAGGCGAAACTGCAGGCGTACGAATGCGGCATCGAGCCGTCGCCGCAGCCGCTGGTGGGTGGCGGCCGGATGCCCGTCGCCTATTACATCACCGCGATGCTGTTCATCCTGTTCGACATCGAAATGGTCTTCCTCTACCCGTTCGCGGTGACGGCCGACGCGCTCGGTGTGTTCGGCCTGGTGGAGATCGTGCTGTTCATCGCCACGGTCGGGTTCGCCTACGCCTACGTGTGGCGGCGCGGCGGCCTGGATTGGAACTAGTGAGTCATGGGTCTGGAAGAAAAGCTCCCGAACGGAATTTTGCTGGCCAGCCTGGAAGGCCTGGTCAACTGGGCGCGGAAGAACTCGCTGTGGCCGGCCACCTTCGGTCTCGCCTGCTGCGCGATCGAGATGATGACGGTCGGCGGTTCCCGCTACGACATCGCCCGGTTCGGCATGGAGCGGTTCAGCGCCACCCCCCGGCAGGCGGACCTGATGATCGTCGCGGGCCGGGTGACCCAGAAGATGGCGCCGGTGCTCCGGCAGATCTACGACCAGATGGCCGAGCCGAAGTGGGTGCTGGCGATGGGGGTGTGCGCTTCCTCGGGCGGCATGTTCAACAACTACGCGGTGGTTCAGGGCGTGGACCACATCGTGCCGGTCGACATGTACCTGCCCGGTTGCCCGCCCAGGCCGGAGATGCTGCTGGACGCGATCCTCAAGCTGCACGCCAAGATCCAGGACGAGCCGATGGGCCCGCGCCGCGCCGCGCTCAAGGCGGGCCACCGGACCGAACTGGTGCCGTCGTCGATCAAATACGCGAAGAAGTGATACGGAATGTCTGAAGAGAAACCGGTCACCGGCGGCGAGCAGTCCAGCGCCGAGCGGGCCGAGCAGGGCCTGGAGCCGCGCGGGCCCCGGCCGGCTCAGCCGGTGGTCGCCGGCCGGGCGCGTAAGGGCATGTTCGGGGTGTCCGACACCGGGGACACCTCGGGCTACGGCGGGCTGCGGCTGCCCGCTTACACGCCGGCCCCCGCAGAGCGCCCGTACGGCGGCTGGTTCGACGAGTTCGCCGACCAGTTCTTCGCCGCGCTGGCCGAAAACGGGGTGCCCGCGGAGGCGGTGCAGCAGGTCACCGTGGACCGCGGCGAGATCACCCTGTACGTCGACAAGACGCATCTGGTGAAGATGTGCCGGATCCTGCGCGACGACGCGGGACTGCGGTTCGAGCTGTGCAGCTCGGTGTCCGGAGTGGACTACGGCCCGGACGTGCCGCAGCGGCTGCATTCGGTGTACCACCTGACTTCGATGACCTACCGGCGGCGGATCCGGCTCGAGGTCACGCTCGACTGCAACGACGCTGACGATCCCCACGTGCCGTCCATTGTGGAGGTCTACCCGACCGCCGACTGGCAGGAACGGGAGGCCTATGACATGTTCGGCATCGTCTACGACGGCCACCCGGCGCTGACCCGCATCCTGATGCCGGACGACTGGGACGGGCACCCGCAGCGCAAGGACTACCCGCTCGGCGGGATCCCGGTGGAATACAAGGGCGCGGAGATCCCGCCCCCGGACCAGCGGAGGTCGTACTCGTGACGAACACAGAGCGCCTTTCGGACGTCACGACCGGAACGGACACCACCGGTAAGGGTGCGGACAGCGCACCCTACGCGGCGTCGCGGGAGACCACCGAGGGCCGGGTCTACCACGTCAGCGGCGGCGACTGGGACGACGTGCTCACCGACGCCGAGCACGACGAGCGCATGGTCATCAACATGGGCCCGCAGCACCCGTCCACGCACGGCGTGCTCCGGCTCGTGCTGGAGCTGGAGGGGGAGACGGTCACCCAGCTCAGGTCCGTGATCGGGTACCTGCACACCGGGATCGAGAAGAACCTCGAATACCGCACCTGGACCCAGGGCGTCACCTTCGTGACGCGGATGGACTACCTCGCGCCGCTGGCCAACGAGATGGCCTACTGCCTCGCGGTCGAAAAGCTCCTCGGTGTCGAGGTGCCCCGGCGGGCCCAGCTTATCCGCGTGCTCCTGCTGGAGATCAACCGGATCGGCTCACACCTGGTCTACATCGCCACCGGCGGCATGGAACTGGGTGCCACCACGGCCATGACCTTCGGTTTCCGCGAGCGCGAAGAGGTGCTGCACCTGCTGGAGTACCTGACCGGCCTGCGGATGAACCACGCGTTCATCCGGCCGGGCGGGGTCGCGCAGGACCTGCCCACCGACCACCACGAGAAGATCAGCGAGTTCATCAAGGTGATGAGCAAGCGGCTTCCGTTGTACGACAAGCTGTTCACCGGCCAGCCGATCTGGCGCAACCGGCTCAAGGGCGTCGGTTACCTGCCGGTGGACGCCTGCCTCGCGCTCGGGGCCACCGGTCCGGTGCTGCGCTCGGCCGGGCTGGCGTGGGACCTCCGGAAGATCGAGCCGTACTCGTGCTACGACGAGTTCGACTTCGGGGTGCCGACCCGCACGGAGGCGGACTGCTGGGCGCGGTACCTGTGCCGGGTCGAGGAGATGCACGAGTCGCTGCGGATCATCCGGCAGGTGCTGAAGAAACTCGAACCCGGCCCGGTCATGGTGGCGGACAAGAAGATCGCGTGGCCGGCCCAGCTGTCGATCTCCAGCGACGGCATGGGCAACTCGCTCGAGCACGTGCGCAAGATCATGGGCCAGTCGATGGAGTCGCTGATCCACCACTTCAAGCTGGTCACCGAGGGCTTCAAGGTGCCGCCGGGGCAGGTTTACGTGCCGGTGGAGTCGCCGCGCGGCGAGCTCGGCTACCACGTGGTGTCCGACGGCGGCACGAAACCGTGGCGGGTGCACGTCCGCGACCCCAGTTTCGTCAACCTGCAGTCGATGCCCGCGATGTCCGAAGGCGGTCTGGTCGCGGACGTGATCGCCGCGGTGGCCTCGATCGACCCGGTGATGGGGGGAGTTGACAGGTGACTCGAGCACAGGTTTTCAGTTCCGAGATCGTGGAGAAGGCGCGGAGCATCGTCGCGCGCTATCCGCAGTCGAGGTCGGCGTTGCTGCCGATGCTGCACCTCGTGCAGTCGGTTCAGGGCCACGTCAGCCAGGAGGGCATCGACTTCTGCGCCGAGCAGCTCGGCCTGTCCGAGGCCGAGGTCAGCGCCGTGGTCACGTTCTACACGATGTACAAGCGGCGGCCCTGCGGTGAGCATCTGGTCAGCGTGTGCACCAACACACTGTGCGCGGCGCTCGGCGGCGACGCGATCTACGCCAGGCTGTCCGAGCAGTTCGGGGTCGGGCACGAGGAAACCGCGGGCGAGCCCGGTGAACCGGGGTCGATCACCCTGGAGCACGTCGAATGCCTCGCGGCCTGCGACCTCGCCCCGGTGCTGCAGGTCAACTACGAGTACTACGACAAGCAGACGCCCGAGTCGGCGGCCGAGCTGGTGGCGGCCCTGCGGCGCGGAGAGAAGCCGGCGCCGACCCGGGGCGCCCCGCTGAGCGACTTCAAGGGCGCCGAGCTGCAGTTGGCGGGATTCTTCCCGGAAGACGAGGAAACCTACCGGTCCGAGGTGGACGGTCGTTCGCAGGCGGTGGAGACCCTGCGGGGTGCCGCGCTCGCCCGGGACCGCGGCTGGACCGCGCCGGTGATGGAGGACGTGCCCCTTCCAGAAGTAGGGACCAAGTAATGGCTGATCCGTTGACTCCGGTGCTGACCAAACGCTGGCTCTCGCCGAACTCCTGGCGACTGTCCACCTACGAGCAGCTCGAGGGTTACACCGCGATCCGCAAGGCGCTGGCCGGGACCCCGGAACAGCTCGTCCAGCTGATCAAGGACGCCGGCCTGCGCGGCCGTGGCGGCGCGGGCTTCCCCGCGGGCCTCAAGTGGTCGTTCATGCCGCCCAACGAGGACAAGCCGCACTACCTGGTGATCAACGCCGACGAGGGCGAACCCGGGACCTGCAAGGACATTCCGCTGATGATGGCGGACCCGCACTCGCTGCTGGAAGGCTGCGTCATCGCCTCCTACGCGATGCGGTCCCACCACTGCTTCATCTACGTGCGCGGCGAGGCGTTGCACTGCGTGCGGCGCCTGAACGCCGCGGTACGCGAGGCGTACGACGCGGGGTATGTGGGCCGGAACATCCTCGGCACCGGCTACGACCTCGACATCACCGTGCACGCCGGAGCGGGTGCCTACATCTGTGGCGAGGAGACCGCGCTGCTGGACTCGCTGGAAGGACGGCGAGGCCAGCCCCGGCTCAAGCCGCCGTTCCCGGCCGCCGCCGGCCTGTACGCGGCGCCGACGACGGTGAACAACGTGGAGACCATCGCCAGCGTGCCGTTCATCGTCAACGCGGGTTCGGACTGGTTCCGCCAGATGGGCCGCGAGAAGTCGCCGGGCCCGAAGATCTACTCGATTTCCGGGCACGTGGAACGGCCCGGTCAGTACGAGGCGCCGCTCGGTACGACGCTCCGGGAGCTGCTTGAACTGTGCGGCGGCATGAAGGACGGCATCCCGCTGAAGTTCTGGACCCCCGGCGGGTCCTCGACGCCGCTGCTGACCGCCGAACACCTGGACGTCCCGCTGGACTTCGAGGGCGCGGCGGAAGCCGGCTCGATGCTCGGCACGACGGCGGTGCAGGTCTTCAACGAGACGGTTTCCGTGCCATGGGCCGTGATGAAGTGGACGAAGTTCTACGAGCACGAGTCGTGCGGCAAGTGCACCCCGTGCCGTGAGGGCACCTACTGGCTGGCGCAGATTCTGGAGCGCATGGTCGAGGGCCGGGGCACCGAGGAGGACATCGACACCCTGCTCGACGTCTGCGACAACATCTTCGGCCGGTCGTTCTGCGCCCTCGGCGACGGCGCGGTCAGCCCGATCGTCAGTGGCATCAAGTACTTCCGGGACGAGTTCCTGGCCTTGTGTGAACGTGACAAGGCCGGGACAGCCAAGGCCGAGTTGGTGGGAGCGCGCGCATGACCATGGCGCCAAGCCGAAAAGACACAGCACCCGATTCCGAGAACGCTGTGCCCGAGGGTTACGTCAGGCTGACCATCGACGGTGAGGAGGTCATCGCGCCCAAGGGCGAGTTGCTCATCCGCACCGCCGAGCGGCTCGGCACAGTGATCCCCCGCTTCTGCGACCATCCGTTGCTCGACCCGGCGGGCGCCTGCCGCCAGTGCCTGGTCGAGGTCGAGATGGGCGGCAGGCCGATGCCCAAGCCGCAGGCCTCGTGCACCATGACGGTGGCCGACGGGATGGTGGTCAGGACCCAGCTGACCTCGCCGGTCGCGGACAAGGCGCAGCAGGGCGTGATGGAGCTGCTGCTGATCAACCATCCGCTGGACTGCCCGATCTGCGACAAGGGCGGGGAGTGCCCGCTGCAGAACCAGGCGATGGCGCACGGCCGTGCGGACTCCCGGTTCCACGACACGAAACGGACGTTCCCGAAACCGATCCCGATCTCGGCACAGATCCTGCTCGATCGAGAGCGTTGCGTGCTCTGTCAGCGTTGCACCCGGTTCTCCCAGCAGATCGCCGGGGACAACTTCCTCGACCTGCTGGAACGCGGCGCACACCAGCAGATCGGGACAGCGTCGACGGCCGAGGTCGAGGGAGCGGCCGAAAGCGACGGCGTCGGCGGGGACCGAAACCAGTCCTACTTCTCCGGCAACACCATCCAGATCTGCCCGGTCGGCGCGCTGACCAGTGCGCAGTACCGGTTCCGGTCGCGGCCGTTCGACCTGGTGTCCTCGCCGAGTGTGTGCGAACACTGTTCGTCCGGCTGTGCCGAGCGCACGGACTTCCGGCGCGGCAAGGTCATGCGCAAGCTGGCGGGCAACGACCCGGACGTCAACGAGGAATGGATCTGCGACAAGGGCCGCTTCGCGTTCCGGTACGCCCAAGCCGGCGACCGGTTGCGCCGCCCGCTGGTCCGCAACGCCTCCGGGTTGCTGGAGGAAGCGTCCTGGACGGAGGCGTTGCGAGTCGCCGCCGAGGGGCTGGTGAAGGCCCGCGAAGGCAGCGGCGCCGGGGTGCTGACCGGTGGCAGGCTGACCGTCGAGGACGCCTACGCGTACTCGAAGTTCGCCCGGATCGCCCTGCGCACCAACGACATCGACTCCCGGGCCCGTGCACATTCGGCCGAGGAACTGGAGTTCCTGGCCTCACGGGTGGTCGGCACGAACCCGGACAACGGCGTCACCTTCGCCGCGCTGGAGCACGCGCCGACCGTGCTCTGCGTGACCTTCGAGCCCGAGGAAGAGGCGCCGATCGTCTTCCTGCGGCTGCGCAAGGCGGCCCGCAAGCGCGGTGCCAGAATCGTCCACTTGGGACAGTGGAGCACGCCGTCGGTACGCAAGACCTTCGGCGAGCTGCTGGCCTGCGTCCCGGGCGAGGAACCGGCCGCGCTCGACGGGCTCGGCAGGCACGCCCCGGACCTGGAGCGGGCGCTTTCCGCGCCGGGTGCGGTCATCCTGGTCGGGGAGCGGGCGGCCGAGGTGCCGGGACTGTTCGCCGCCGTGGTCGCGCTTTCCGAGCGGACCGGCGCGAAGGTCGCGTGGATCCCGCGCCGGGCCGGTGAGCGTGGCGCGCTGGAGGTGGGCGCGGCCCCGTCGCTGCTCCCGGGCGGCCGCCCGGTCACCGACGCGGCGGCACGCGCCGAGGTCGAGTCCCACTGGGGCGTCCCGATCCCGGCCAAGCCCGGCCGAGACACCAACGGCATCCTCAGGGCCGCCGCGGAGGGCGGGCTGTCCGGCCTGGTCATCGGCGGTGTCGACCCCGACGACCTGCCGGACCCGGAACTGGCCCGGCGGGCGCTGGAGTCCGCGGACTTCATCGTCAGCCTCGAACTGCGGCCGAGCGCGGTCACCGAGTACGCCGACGTGGTACTGCCGATCGCCCCGGACGTGGAGAAGTCCGGCAGCTACCTGAACTGGGAAGGGCGCTCCCGCCCGTTCGACACCACGATCGAGAACACCGGCGCCCTTTCCGACTGCCGGGTCCTCGACACGCTCGCCGTCGAGATGGACGCCGACCTGTTCACCCAGACCCCGGCGGCATCCGGGGCGGACCTGGCGAGGCTGCCCAGGTTCACGCCGCGGCCCGGCACCTTCCCGGCGTCCGAGGCGGCGAAGGTCGCCTTGGCGAGTTCACAGGCGAAGCTCGCGACCTGGCGCCAGTTGCTCGACGAGGGGTCGCTGCAGGACGACGAGCCGCACCTGGCCGGAACCGCGCGCAAGGTGGTGGCGCGGCTGTCGGCCAAGACGGCCGAAAGCGTGGGCGAGACCGTGACGGTGGCCACCGACCGCGGGGAGGTCACGCTCCCGGTCGAGGTGGCGGACCTGCCCGACAACGTGGTGTGGCTCCCCGCCAACTCCACCGGCTCCCGCGTGCGCGCCACGCTCGGAGCCGGGCACGGCAGCGTGGTTTCGATCAAGGGAGGCGTCGAAGAATGACACCACTTGTGTCATCAAGCCCCTTGCTGGTGCAGGCGCAGGAGCCGTTGACTCGGGCCGAGTTGCTGGCCGACGACCCGTGGTGGCTGGTCCTGGTCAAGGCGATCGTGATCCTGCTGATCGGGCCGCTGCTGACGATCTTCCTGATCGTCTGGGAGCGCAAGGCGATCGGCCGGATGCAGAACCGGCCCGGCCCCAACCGGGTCGGCCCCGGCGGTTACCTCCAGTCCCTGGCGGACGCGGTCAAGCTGCCGTTCAAGGAACAGATCATCCCGGACACCGCCGATCGCAAGGTCTACTTCCTCGCCCCGGTGCTGTCGGCCGTCCCGGCGCTGATCGCGCTGTCGGCCATCCCGTTCGGCCCCGAGGTGTCGATCTTCGGGCAGCGCACCGTGCTGCAGTTGGTGGACCTGCCGGTCGGGGTGCTGGTGGTCCTCGCCTGCTCCTCGGTCGGGGTGTACGGGATCGTGCTGGCCGGCTGGTCGTCCGGCTCGCCGTACCCGCTGTTCGGCGGGTTGCGCTCGGCGGCGCAGGTGATCTCCTACGAGATCGCGATGGGCCTTTCACTGGTCGCGGTGGTGCTCTACGCGCGCTCACTGTCCACAGGGGACATTGTCAACGCCCAGCAGCACGGCTGGTACTTCTACCTGTTGCTGCCCAGTTTCGTGATCTACCTGATCTCCATGGTCGGCGAGACCAACCGGGCGCCGTTCGACCTGCCGGAGGCCGAGTCCGAACTGGTCGGGGGCTTCCACACCGAGTATTCGTCGATGAAGTTCGCGATGTTCTTCCTCGCCGAGTACGTCAACATGGTGATCGTCTCGGCGTTCGCGACCACGCTGTTCCTCGGCGGCTGGATGTTCCCGTTCGTCGGACTCGACTCGCCGCTGAACAAGGGCTGGCTGCCGATCATCTGGTTCTTCGTCAAGCTGTTCGTGCTGCTGTTCGGGTTCATCTGGCTCCGCGCCACGCTGCCCCGGTTCCGCTACGACCAGTTCATGAAGCTGGGCTGGAAGGTTCTGGTCCCGGTCAACCTGGTGTGGATCGTGGCCGTGGTCTCGTTCCGGACGATCGACAACTGGGGCATCAAGATCGTCGTCGGCGGCGCCATCGCGGTGCTGGTGGCGGTGACGGCCGCGCTGAGCGTGGACGCCAAACAGCCGGTCAGGACCGACTCGGTGCCGGTCACCGGTGGCGGCTACCCGTTGCCGCCGCTGGACCTGAAGGTGCCCGAGGTGCCGGAACGGGGTGCCGCGCGGAAGCGGCGCCGCCGGGTGGCGAAGACGAGCGAGCACGCGCAGATCGGGAGTGAGAGCTGAATGGGTATCTTCGATCCGATCAAGGGCTTCGGGGTCACCTTTTCGACGATGTTCAAGAAGGTGGCGACGGAGGAGTATCCCGAGGCCGGAGCCCCCGCCGCCCCCCGCTACCACGGGCGGCACCAGCTCAACCGGCATCCGGACGGGCTGGAGAAGTGCGTCGGCTGTGAGTTGTGCGCGTGGGCCTGCCCGGCGGACGCGATCTACGTCGAGGGCGGCGACAACACCGAGGACGAGCGCTACTCGCCCGGTGAGCGCTATGGCAAGGACTACCAGATCAACTACCTGCGCTGCATCGGCTGCGGCCTGTGCGTCGAGGCCTGCCCCACCAGGTCACTCACCATGATCAATTTCTACGAGATCGCCGACGACGACCGTCAGCGGCTGATCTACACCAAGGAAGACCTGCTGGCGCCGCTGCTGCCCGGCATGGAGGCGCCGCCGCACCCGATGCGGCTCGGCGACAACGAGCAGGACTACTACGTCAACGGGCCCGAACTGGCTCGTGGGCGCGGGGTTCCCGCGGGTGAAACCGTCGAGACGGCACGGGAGGAGGTTATCCAGTGATGACCGCACTCGTCCTGGCGCAGGGCGTCGACCAGCATGTCTCGGTCGCCGAGGCGATCGCGTTCTGGGTGCTCGGCCCGATCGCGCTGCTCGGGGCGCTGGGCCTGATCTTCGCCCGCAGCGCCGTGCACTCCGCGCTGTTCGTCGCGATGACGATGTTCTCCCTCGGTGTGCTGTACATGGTCCAGCAGGCGCCGTTTCTGGGCTTCACCCAGATCATCGTGTACACCGGCGCGATCATGATGCTGTTCCTGTTCGTGCTCATGCTGGTCGGCCGGGAGAGCTCGGACTCGGTGGTGGAGGTGCTGCGGGGCCAACGGCTCTGGGCCGGGATCCTCGGTGTCGGCGTCGCCGGGCTGCTGGCCACCGCGCTCACCCGCGCGCTGACCAACGTCACCCCGGCGCCCCCCGCCGACGGCACGCCGGGCGGGCTCGGGCGGATGATCTTCACCGACTACCTGTTCCCGTTCGAGCTCACCTCGGCGCTGCTGATCACCGCGGCGCTGGGTGCGATGGTGCTGGCGTTCACCGACAAGCGTGGCCGCCGCCGCACCCAGAAGGAACTCGTCGAAGCCCGGTTCCGGGGCGAGTACGAGCGGATCTCGCCGAAGCCCGGCCCCGGTGTCTTCGCCACCTCCCATTCGGTCGCCACCCCGGCGCTTCTGCCGGACGGCTCGGTGGCCCCGGAGTCGCTGTCGGCGATCATCGAGTCCACGCCGACCGCGCGGCTCGAAGCGGAACGCAAGGTCGTCGAAGGCACCGAACCCAAGCCGGACGCGCACGCACTCATCGGATCGGATGCCGAAGAAACAGGGGCGGGCAAATGACTCCCACGTACTACCTGCTGTTGTCGGGGTTGCTGTTCACCATCGGCGCGGTCGGCGTGCTGGTGCGGCGCAACACGATCGTGGTGTTCATGTGCATCGAGCTGATGCTCAACGCGGTGAACCTCACGCTCGTCACGTTCTCGCGGATCAACGGCGGGCTCGACGGCCAGGTGATGGCGTTCTTCGTGATGGTCGTGGCCGCCGCGGAGGTCGTGGTCGGCCTGGCGATCATCATGGCGATCTTCCGCACCCGGCGCTCGGCTTCCGTCGACGACACGAACCTGCTCAAGTACTGAGAGCCCCGCCCGCCACCCTCAACGGAGGCGCTGGCGCGCCGCAGAAAGGACTCATGTGTGATCGCATCATCGTGGCTGCTGGTCGCGTTCCCGGCCCTGGGTGCGCTGGTCCTGTTGGCCGGTGGCAGGCGCACCAACCCGTGGGGCCACCTGCTCGGTTGCGCGACCGTCATCCTGTCCTTTGTGTACGGCCTGGTGCTGTTCTTCGGCAGCGACGGCAAGCCGGCCGACACGAAGTTCTTCTCCTGGATCCCGGTCGAGAGCCTGCAGGTCGACTTCGGGTTCCGCATCGACGCGCTGTCCCTGGTCTTTGTCCTGCTGATCACCGGTGTCGGCTCGCTGATCCACGTCTACTCGATCGGCTACCTGGCCGATGATCCGGACAAGCGCAGGTTTTTCGGCTACCTGAACCTGTTCGTGGCCTCGATGCTCGTGCTGGTGCTCGGCAACAACTTCGTCACCCTCTACCTGGGCTGGGAGGGCGTCGGCCTGGCGTCCTACCTGCTGATCGGGTGGTACCAGGACCGGCCGTCCGCGGCGACCGCGGCGAAGAAGGCCTTCCTGATGAACCGGGTCGGCGACGTCGGCCTGGCACTGGCGATCTTCCTGATGTTCAAGTACCTCGGCACGGTCAGCTACGCGGGCGTGTTCGCCAACATCGGGCACGCGCCGCCCGGCGTGATCACCGCGATGGCGCTGCTGCTCCTGCTCGGCGCCTGCGGCAAGTCCGGCCAGTTCCCGTTGCAGGCCTGGCTTCCGGACGCGATGGAGGGCCCGACCCCGGTGTCCGCCCTGATCCACGCGGCAACGATGGTCACCGCCGGGGTCTACCTGGTGGCGAGGTCGAACCCGATCTTCGACGAGACCGCGACCGGTCGCCTGCTGGTGGCCCTCGTCGGCGCGGTGACGCTGCTGATCGGATGTGTCATCGGGTGCGCCTACGACGACATCAAGAAGGTCCTTGCCTACTCCACGGTGAGCCAGATCGGGTACATGATGCTGGCGGTGGGGCTCGGCCCGTTCGGCTACGCGCTCGGCATCATGCACCTGCTCACCCACGGCTTCTTCAAGGCGGGCCTGTTCCTCGGCGCCGGTTCGGTCATGCACGGCATGAACGACGAGGTCGACATGCGGAGGTTCGGCGGCCTCCGCAAGCACATGCCGATCACCTTCGTCACCTTCGGCCTCGGTTACCTCGCGCTGATCGGGTTCCCGTTCCTGTCCGGGTACTTCTCGAAGGACGCGATCATCGAGGCGGCGTTCGGCCGGCCGGGCTGGCAGGGCTGGGTGTTCGGCCTCGCCGCGATGCTGGGCGCCGGCCTGACCGCGTTCTACATGACCCGCCTGATGCTGATGACCTTCTTCGGCAAGGAACGCTGGAAAAACCTTCGCACCGATGAGGGCAAGGAGTTCCACCCGCACGAGTCGCCCCGCGTGATGACCGTGCCGATGATCATCCTGGCGGTCGGCTCGATCGGCGCCGGCGCGTTCTTCTCGCTCGGCCACCGGCTGACGAACTGGCTCGAGCCGTCGCTCGGCGGCCTCGAAGAGGCTGAGCACTCGGCGCTGCCGCCCGCGCTGGTGCCCTGGCTGACCATCGCTCTCGCGGCGCTCGGCGTGCTCGTCGCGTGGCTCGTGGTGGGTAGGCGGGACACTCCGGTCGAGCGGCCCGCAGGGGTGTCGGCGCCGGTCCGGGCCGCGCGGAAGGACCTCTACGGCAACGCGCTGAACGAGACCCTCGTGGCGCGGCCCGGCCTGTGGCTCACGCGGTTCTCGGTGTTCCTGGACAGCCGGGGCGTCGACGGCGCGGTAAACGGTCTCGCCGCGGGTCTGGGCGGCGGGTCGGGACGCCTGCGAAGGCTGCAAACCGGTTTCGTCCGGTCGTATGCGCTCTCCATGCTCGCCGGCTCGTTCGTCCTGGTGGCGGCTCTGCTCCTGGTGAGGTTCTCATGACTTGGGTACTGGCCCTCATCCTCCTGCCGCTGGTCGGCGCGCTCGCGCTCACGCCGTTCAAGCAGAACGACCGGCTGGCCACGCGGATCGCGCTCGCCTTCGCGTTGCTGGAACTGGTGCTGATCATTCCACTGTGGACGGTTTACTCGCCCGGTGGCGCACGCATCCAGCAGGCCACGTCGATGGACTGGATCCCGTCCTTCGGCATCCACATCTCGTTCGGCGTCGACGGGATCGCGCTCGTCATGATCGCGGTGATCGCATTCCTGGTGCCCATCGTGATGGGGGCGCTGGGCACCGCCGACCGGCTGCCGGAAGGCCGCAGCGTGGCCGGGTTCTTCGCGCTGATCATGGTGCAGGAGGCACTGACCATCGCGGTGTTCGCGGCGACCGACGTCTTCCTGTTCTACGTGCTGTTCGAGATCATGCTGATCCCGATGTACTTCCTCATCGGCGGCTACGGCGGCGCGAACCGGCAGTACGCGGCGGTGAAGTTCTTCCTGTACTCGTTCCTCGGCGGCTTGATCATGCTGGCGTCGGCGATCGGCGCCTACGCGCTGGTGCCCGGCAACGGCACGTTCGACTGGGCCACCCTGGTCACGGTCGTGCGGGACGCGCCGCTGTCCACGCAGATCTGGCTGTTCCTCGGCTTCTTCCTGGCGTTCGCGATCAAGGCGCCGCTGGTGCCGTTCCACACCTGGCTGCCCGACGCGGCCGGTGAGGCGCCGATCGGGGTCGCGGTGCTGCTGGTCGGCGTGCTGGACAAGGTCGGCACGTTCGGGTTCCTGCGGTACTGCCTGCCGATGTTCCCCGAAGCCAGCAAGACGCTGGCACCGCTGGTGCTCGTGCTGGCCGTGATCGGCGTGCTCTACGGGTCGATCCTCGCGGCCGGGCAGCAGGACATGAAGCGGTTCGTGGCGTACGTTTCGATCGCCCACTTCGGGTTCATCGCGCTGGGCATCTTCTCGTTCTCCAGCCAGGCCTTCGCCGGCGCCACGCTCTACATGGTCAACCACGGCATCACCACCGGCATGCTGTTCATCGTCGTCGGCATGGTGATCATCCGGGGTGGCTCGCGCCTGATCTCCGACTACGGCGGCCTGTCGAAGGTGACCCCGGCGCTGGCC
>NZ_DATELF010000025.1:0-13581 GCF_035276945.1 Amycolatopsis sp.
TTCACCAAACGCCTAACCAAGCTCGACGATAAAGAAAACTACTTCCTGGACATGGCAGGGGAGGAAGGATGGCCCAAGGACAAGCTCCGGGAGAAAATCGCGGCGATCCGCGACGAACGCGCCACCATCACGCGCAGCCTCGACCAGGCAAGCAACCAGCTCGACGACGGCGCCCGCTTCCTGACACTCGCCCTGGACCTCATGACCGACCCCCACGCCATGTACCGCGCGGGCAGCGAAGCAACCCGAACGATCATGAACCGCAGCATCTTCGTCAAGCTGTTCGTGGACGGCGACACGATCACCGGCCACGAGCTACGGGAGCCGTTCAACGTCCTAGCCGAGGCGTACAGCGTGTGGCAGGGCTACCCGCAAGAGACCGACACCGCGCCCACCACGGGTGGCCCAAGCCGGGCCACAGGGCCACGCTCAACCCTCCACGCGACCATACCCACACAACGCAGCAGCGCCGCCCCCGAACACGGGAACGACGCTGCCGAACAGACCGCAGTCTCACTACCCCTAGCCCTGCTGGCCAGGGGTTCTAGTAAGACTCACGTTGTGGAGCTGAGGGGAATCGAACCCCTGACCTTCTCGATGCGAACGAGACGCGCTACCAACTGCGCTACAGCCCCTCGGTGAAGCGTCGAAAGCATAGCAACCGCCTGGCAGACGATCAGCGAGGGGGTCTACTCACCGACCGCACGCCGGAACGGGAGCTGCGCGGGGTCGTCCAACTCGTGGAACTCCGGGTCCTCGTCCTCAACGTCGACGACCACCGCGCCGCCCTGCGCGCGCGGAGGGGGAGGCATGCTCTCCACGACCGGCAGGCGTGCCTCCTCGGACTCCGGCTCGGCCTGAAAGGTGGGCGGGGCTGGCCTGCGTGCCCGGGCGCTTTTGAGCCGGGCGAGCCGCCGCTGGCGGATCTCGGTCTCGATGCGCACCTGGCGACGGAGGTAGGCGAGGTAGCCGACCAGGACGGCGTCGACCGCGCCGTGCGCCCACCAGAGTTCCGTGACGAAGAATCCCCCGGCGACCGCTGTGGCCACGGCGAGGATCATCAGGGTCAGCACGACGTGTTGCCGGAAGGCGTACTTCGCGCGAGCCGCGATCTCGGCGGCTTCGGGGTCGAAGCCACCGCGGCCCGGACGGTAGCGGCGTTCCGAAGGCGGCGACTCCTCGTCGTGGGCGACCTCGGGTTCGGTGACCTCATCGGCGTGCTCGGCCGCGCCGAACTCCTCGTCCTCGGCGCTGCGCACCACGCGCGCGGCCAGTTCCGTGTCCGCGGTCCGGGCGACGGCCTGACGCTTGCGTGCGACCATGGGCACGAGCACGGCCAGCCACGCCGCCGCGAGGGCAAAAATGATCAGCGAACTGGGCATCTCCCGCGTCACCTCCCCCGTTTCTCGCTACATACCGTCACGCTAGTCACAGCAGTCACAGAACGGGCGGAGAAACGCCGCTGGAGATCGTAAAAACCGACCACCGGATCCGGTGAAATCAGGTCATGTGGTAAGGCGCGCTCAGACGCGTCCGGCCCGGCCCGCGGCGACCAGCCGGCTGACCAGGCCGTCGCCGACCTCCTCGGCGGTGAGCGCGAAGCACAGATGGTCCCGCCAATCGCCCGCGACGTCGAGATACCGCTGGAACAGGCCTTCCTGCCGGAATCCGGCCTTGGTCAACACCCGCACGCTCGCGGCGTTCTCCGGGCGCACCGTCGCCTCGACACGATGCAGGCCCGCGGCGCCGAACACGTGATCAACGACCAGTGCGACCGAGGCGGTCGCCACACCCCCGCCCGCCACGCTCGAAGAGACCCAGTAGCCGACCCAGGCGGACCGGAGCGAAGCGCGGATCACGTTGCCGATGGTGATCTGACCGGCGAACTCGTCATCGACGGTGATCGCGAACGGCAGGCACTGCCCGCGGCGCGCGAGGGACCGCAGCGCCATCCACTGCGGCGGCCACGACCAGAAGCCGTTACGGTCCGGCCACGGCCCTGGCGAGGTCGGCTCCCACTTCTCCAGGTTCGCCTGGTCCCTCAGCCGGATCCGGCTCCAATCGCCCGCGTCGCGCAACCGGATCGGCCGGATCGCCACCGCCCCCGCGGCGACCTGGAGCGGCCCCAGCCTGGCCGGCCACCCTGGGTGACGAGCCTCCAGGTCGTATCTCGCTGCCTGCACGCGAAGTGTTTACACCCGCTGTGCCATGAAGGTCACCCGGACCTGCTCGCCCGCCGGGACTTCGGTGAGATCCTCGTCGACGTTCACCAGGCAGTTCGCCTCGGCCAACGACGCCAGCAGGTGCGACCCGGACGTGCCGAGCGGCTGCACCAGGTACTCACCGGTTCCCTCGTCGCGCAGGAGCTGACCACGCAGGAAACCCCGGCGCCCCTTCGCCGAGGTGATCGGTGAGAGCAGTCGCGCACTGACCGTGCGCCGGTGCGGGTTGCGCGTACCGCGGGCTGCCCTGATCAACGGCCGGATCAGCACTTCGAACACGACCAGCGCACTCATCGGGTTGCCGGGGATCAGGAAGGTCGGCACCGAATCCGGGCCGAGCCGCCCGAATCCCTGAGCCGAGCCCGGCTGCATGGCCACCCTGGTCATGTCGATCCGGCCCAGCTCGGACAGCGCGGCGTGCACCTCGTCCCCCGCCGTGCCGCCGGCTCCGCCCGCCACCACGACCACCTCGGACATCAGCAGCCTGCCCTCGACCACCTCGCGCAGTCGTCTGGGATCGCTCGGCACGATGCCGACCCGGCTGACCTCGGCACCGGCATCCCGTGCCGCCGCGGACAGCGCATAGGAATTGACGTCGTAGACCTGGCCGGTAGACGGGGTCCGATCGACGTCGACCAGTTCGTCGCCCACCGAGATGATCGACACCCTCGGCCGCGGGTAGACCAGGACTTTCGACCGCCCGACCGCGGCGAGCAGGCCCACCTGGGCGGCACCGATCGTGTCGCCCTGGCGGACCGCCACGTCTCCGATCTGCACGTCCTCACCGATCCGCCGCACGTATCCGGCAGAGGGCACTGACCGGTGCACGGTCACCTTCGCGGGATGGCCGTCGGTGAACGCGATCGGCACGACCGCGTCGGCGAGCGTCGGCAGCGGCGCCCCGGTCGAGACTCGCACCGCCTGCCCCGGCTGCAACCGGCGTGGTTGCCGTGAACCCGCCGGGATCTCGCCCACGACGGGCAGTTGCACCGGCCCGTCGTCCACCGCCCGCACGTCCACGCTACGCACGGCATACCCGTCCACCGCGGCCTGGTCGAACCCCGGCAGCGCCTGTTCCGCGACGACCTCCTCCGCGCAGAGCAGACCCTGCGCCTCCGAGATCGCGACCCGCACGGGCCGCGGCCGCACCGCGGCCTGGAGCACGAGCGCGATCTGTGCGTCGACGGAGCGGAACTGCTGCCCGGCCTCGGCCGGTTCCCCGGTGGCGTCGCTCATCAGCCTTCGTTCTCGATTCGCGCGGCGAGCCAGGCCCGCAGCGACGGCCCGTAATCCGGGTGGCCCAAGGCGAAGTCGACGGCCGCCCGCAGGAACCCGCCGGGGTTGCCCAGGTCGTGCCGTCCGCCCCGGTGGACCACGACATGTACCGGATGCCCTTCGTCGATCAGCAGCGCGACCGCGTCGGTGAGTTGCAGTTCGCCACCGCTACCCGGCTTGATGCGGCGCAGCGCGTCGAAGATCGCCCGATCGAGCAGGTACCGGCCGGCGGCCGCGTAGGTGGACGGCGCGTCCTCCGGCTTGGGCTTCTCGACCATGCCGTGCACCCGCTTGACGTCCGCGTCGCCGGTGTCTGTGACGTCGAACACCCCATAGGGGGATATCTGCTCCTTCGGGATATCGAAGGCGCAGAGCACGCTGCCGCCGTACCGTGCCCGTACCTCGGCCATCTTCGTCAGCACACCGACCGGCAGGACGAGGTCGTCGGGCAGGAGCACGGCGACGGCCTGGTCGTCGTCGGTCAGGTTGGGCTCGGCCTGCTGCACGGCGTGCCCGAGGCCGAGTGCCTCCCTCTGGATCGCGACCTCGACTTCGAGCAGGCCGGGCCCGCGGCGGACCTTCTCCAGCAGCTCGGTCCTGCCCTTGCGTTCGAGGCTCTCCTCGAGTTCGGGCGCGGGCCGAAAGTAGTTGACCACCGATTCCTTGGCCGGGGAGGTGACGATCACCAGCCGCTTGGCACCGGAATGCGCCGCTTCACTGGCGACGATCTCGATACCGGGCGTGTCCACGACCGGGAGCAGCTCCTTGGGCACGGCTTTTGTCGCAGGTAGAAAGCGCGTTCCCAGGCCGGCGGCCGGAACGATGGCGGTTTGGAACGAGGGGTTGTCAGAGGCGCCCGTCATGGCGGTAAAGCCTAACCTGCAAATATGACCGAACGGTGCAACGACGAGTGGGGCAAGGCGGAGTGGCGGGCAAGCCTCACCGGTTCGCGTACGGCCGTCTCCGTGCAGCGGGGTGTCCTGGAGGCGCGGGCGCTGGCCGAAGCGGTCAGGGGGCTGATGTTGCCGGAGACGGTCTGCTGCTACGTCCCGTTCGGCTCCGAACCCGGTTCCGTAGCGCTGCTCGACGTACTGCGCGGTGCGCGAGCGCGGGTCCTGCTGCCCGTGATCCCGCCGGAGCCGGGTCCCCTGGACTGGGCCGAGTACACGGGTACGGGCGCGCTTGTGCCGGGCCGACTGCGTGGCGTGCTGGAGCCGTCCGGCCCGAGGCTGGGACCGTCGGCGCTGGGTTCGGCCGGTTTGGTGTTGTTGCCAGCGCTCGCGGTGGACCATGCGGGGGTGCGGCTCGGCAGGGGCGCCGGGTACTACGACCGCTCCCTGGTGCACGCTGGTCCGGAGACCGCGCTGGTGGCGGTCGTTCGCGACGACGAACTGGTGGAGCGGCTGCCCGCGGAGGCCCACGACGTGCGGATGACCGGGGCGCTCACGCCCGGACGTGGGCTCGTCCCGCTGCCGGCCGGCATGTGATTTCACCAAGCCTTGATGGACCTGCCCGGGGATGCCCGGATATGATCTGGCGTTAGCACTCTGACCTGTCGAGTGCCAACGCACGAAGGAGCACCTGTGCCCACGTACCAGTACGCCTGCAAAGAATGCGGCCACCGATTCGAGGCCGTGCAGTCCTTCTCGGATGCCAGCCTGACGGAGTGCCCCGAGTGCACCGGCCCACTGCGCAAGCTCTACGGAGCCGTCGGCGTGATCTTCAAGGGCAGCGGGTTCTACCGCACCGACTCCCGCTCGGACTCGTCGAAGTCCTCGACGAGTCCGAGCAAGTCCTCCAACGGCGCGACGTCGTCGACCTCCACGTCGACCACGAGCGACAGCGGCTCAAGCTCTTCATCTTCCACCACAACCACGACAAAAACGGCCACGGCGGCCTCGTAGCAGACGAGTTGTCCACAGGACCCGGGTTGTCCACAGCGGAGTGATCTGTCACTTCCGGGCCGCGGACGTGCGCCCCTAGCGTCGATCGTGACGGCGGAAGTCCCGTCGCGACAATCACGACCTGGGGGTGCGCCGCGATGAAGATCGCTCCACGCTCGTACTGGACCCGGCTGCGGCCACGTCTGCGTGGCCGGGCCGTCTCGATCGCCCGTCATGTGCTGGCCGTCGCACTGCTCGTGCTGGCCGTTTTCCTCGCCGCACGGCCAGGTACCACCGGGCCCCCACCGCCCCAGCCCTCGCCGCACGAACCGCCGTCCACCGCTCTGGCAAGCGGGCCGGGGTTCTCCACCGTGCCGATCCGCCTCGCCGACGCGGGCGTGGCCGATCTTCTCAGCCACGGCATGAAGGTCGACGTGGTGACTGTCGATGCTGGCGAACAGGCCCGGAAGGTTCTCGCCAGCATGGCGACGGTGGTCGACGTGCGATCCCCGCCGGCCAACGGCGGCCGTCTGCTCGCCGGCGAGAACAAGGGCCCGCTCGTGCTGATTTCCGTGCCCACTGAGCTCGCGACGCAGGTCGCGGCGCTGTCACTGCGGAACCCGGTGGCGGTCGCTCTCCGAGATGCCGGGCGCTAGCCGGGTATTCCACACATGAGCCGCTGACCTGCGGTGACACCCAGGAGATCATCTTGGTGCAGCCCGCTGAACAGCCGAAACGTGTCCATGTGCGGACAACGGGGCTAGCCGTGGTGCGGCGGACGGTTCTCCTCATACCACGATTCCCGGTCGCGATCGGAGCTGCCGGGGTCCCGCTCGTCCGAAGTGGTGTCGGGCAGCACCTCCCCGAAGATGTCGTCGAGGCGTCGCCGGTCGCGGTCTTCGGAAGGCTCGCGATCAGGATTCGTCAAGACCGGACAGCTCGTCGATCACGTGGGGAACCAATGCCGACAACGTCGCCATGCCGTCGCGCACCGCCGCACGCGATCCGGCCAGGTTGACCACCAGGGTGCTGCCGGAGATCCCCACCAGTCCCCGGGAGATACCGGCGTCCACCGCTCCCGCGGCGAGGCCGGAGGAACGAAGCGCCTCCCCGATGCCGGGGATCGGCCGGTCCAACACACCGGCCGTGGCGTCCGGAGTGACATCGCGCGGTGAAACGCCGGTACCGCCCACGGTGATCACCAGGTCGACACCTCCGATGACCGCGGTGTTGAGGGCGTTGCGGATGGCGACGGTGTCGGCGTGCACCACCACCACGCCGTCCACGATGAACCCGGCTTCCTCCAGCAACTCCGTGACCAGGGGGCCTGAGGTGTCGTCATGCTCACCATGCGCCGCGCGGTCGTCCACGATCACCACGAGAGCGCGGCCAAGCCGCTGTGCACTGCGTTCCATAGGGCATACCGTAGAACCTCTCGCGAACGGCCGTGGCGGCACCCGAGGTGATCGCCGGCCGAGAAAGGCTCCCGATCTTACCGAAACCTGACGGCCTGATCGAAAGTGCACGTTAGAGGCCGAGGGGCGCTTAGCGTGGCAGTGTGCGAGTGCTTGTCACCGGCGGCGCCGGATTCATCGGATCCCATGTGGCCGACCTGCTGGCCGGCTCCGACTGCGAGGTGACGCTGCTGGACAACCTGCTCCCCCAGGCGCACGGATCACGCGTGCCGCCCGAGTACACCGCCGCCCACCAGCTCGTCCTGGGCGAGCTCACCGACGCGCCCCTGCTGCGCGAGCTGCTGTCTGAAGTGGACGCAGTCTGCCACCAAGCGGCGGTGGTCGGGCACGGTCTCGACCCGTCGGACGCGCCGGTCTACGCGCTCAACAACAACTACGGCACAGCCGTTTTGCTTGCCAAGATGCATGCGGCCGGCGTGCACCGGCTCGTGCTCGCGTCGTCGATGGTCGTCTACGGCGAGGGCAGGTACTCCTGCGCGAGCCACGGGCTCGTACCGCCCGCGCCACGCCGAAAGTCGGATGTGAACTCCGGACGGTTCGAACCGGCCTGCCCGGAATGTGGTGAAGAGCTGAACCCGCTGCTGGTGCCCGAGGACGCGCCGTTGCGCCCCGCGAGCACCTACGCGGCGACCAAGCTCGCCCAGGAACACCTCGCGGGTGCCTGGGCCCGGCAAACCGGCGGCACGGTTTGGGCGTTGCGCTACCACAACGTGTATGGCCCGCGGATGCCCTCCAACACCCCCTACGCGGGGGTCGCATCGCTGTTCCTCTCGGCATTGCTGCGTGGGGAAGCGCCGACGGTACTCGAGGACGGCAAGCAGCGGAGAGACTTCGTGCACGTCCACGACGTCGCCCGCGCCAACCTGCTCGCGCTCCGGGCACCGGGACGGCCGGGCGAGCCGGTCGCGGTCAACGTCTGTTCCGGCACGCCACACACCGTGGGCGAACTCGCGGTCGAACTGGCCCGTGCCTGCGGCGGGCCGGAACCCCGCATCGTGGGCGGCGCGCGCCTCACGGATGTCCGCCATGTCGTCGCCGACCCGACGCTGGCACGCCGGCTGCTCGGATTCCACGCCGAGATCCCGTTCGAGTCGGGCATCGCGTCGTTCGCCACGGCCGATCCACGCGCGCCGGTGGGCTCCTGAGCGGTCAGCGGGCAGCCAGCGGGAGGCGGATTTCGAAGCGGCAGCCAGGCCCGTGGTTCCGCACGCCTATGCGGCCTCGGTGGGCCTCCACCAGCCCCTTGGCGATGGCGAGACCGAGGCCGCCGCCAGTGCCGCCAGACCGATCGGGTGTGCGCGCCTGAGTGCCGCGGAAGGCCACCTCGAACACGCGCCCGATCTCGTCCTCGGGAATGCCGCCGCAGCCGTCGTCCACGGCGAGCACGGCACTGTCGCCGTCAATCCCGACGCGTATGGCGACCGTGCCGTCCGGCGGGGTATGCCGGATCGCGTTGGACACCAGGTTGCGCACGATTCTGGCCAGCTCCGGATCGCTTCCGGCGACTACCGGCCAGCTTTCGGCATCGGCGAGCAACCGGACCTTCTTCTGCTCGGCGATCGGCGTCTGCCCGGCCAATGCCTCGCTGATGACCTCCCGCAACGGCACCGCGGACATGGTGAGCCGCAACGCCCCCGCGGTGATCCGCGACAGCTCGAACAGGTCTCCGACCATGCCGGACAGCCGGGTTGTCTCGCCGCTGATCCGCTGGGCGTAGTCGGCTACCTCGCCGGGATCCGAGACGATCCCGTCGGCGAGTGCCTCGGCCATCGCCCGGATCCCGGCCAGCGGGCTGCGCAGGTCGTGACTGATCCAGGCCACCAGGTCCCGCCGGGCCGCCTCGGCCGCTCGCTCGCGTTCCCGGGCCTCGCGCTCCCACACGCTCCTCCGCGCGATCGCTCGCCCCAGCACGATGGCGGCGGGCGCGGTGACCAGCGCGACGATCAGGCAGACGAGCAACATCGTCGTAAGCGTCGGAGTGAACATGAAGCCACTGATGCCGAGCACTCCGGCAAGCGTCGCCAGCACGGGGATCAGCGCGAGCACGGTCATCGTGGTGGCCAGCGACCCGCGCCGCAGCCAATACAACACAAGCCCGCCGACAAGCGCTACCGGCAATGCGAACACCAGTGCGAACGGCAGGATGTGGCAGACATGCGCAAGCATGTCGTCGAACGACTCGGCGGGTTCGATCATGGTCGTGCCGGGTCGTAGCGGTAGCCCACGCCCCATACAGTGGCCACCCGGACCGGTTTCGCGGGGTCCGTTTCGATCTTCTCACGCAGCCGTCGGACGTGCACGGTGACCGTGGACTGGTCGCCGAACTCCCAGCCCCACACCTTTTCCAGCAGGTCGGCCCGCGAGAACGCGACACCGGGATGGGTGAGGAAGAACGCCAGCAGGTCGAACTCGCGGCCGGTAAGCGAGAGTTCCGCACCGGCCAGGGTTGCCTGCCGGGCACTGACGTGCAGCCGGAGATCGCCATCGACCAGCTCGCTCACCGCCGGTGCCTGGCTCGGCATTCGCGCCCGGCGCAACACGGACGCGACCCGCAGCGCGAGCTCACGTGGGCTGAACGGCTTGGTCACGTAATCGTCGGCGCCCAGTTGCAAGCCCGCGATCCGGTCCTCCTCCTCACCCAGCGCGGTCAGCAGCACCACCGGTACCTGGCTGTCTCGCCGCAGCCTCCGGCACACCTCGAGGCCGTTGATCCCGGGCATCATCACGTCGAGCACCACGAGGTCCGGCCGCCGCTGCCCGAACAGTCGCAGCCCTTCCGACCCGTCTCGGGCGACCTCGACGGTGAACCCGCCGGCCTCCAGATAGCGTCGAACGACGTCCCGGACCGTCTCGTCGTCGTCCACAACGAGCACGCGGCCTGTCGCCGTGTTCGTATCGGTCACGGAGCACCTACCAAAACGTCAGTACGAGATGGTTCACCGCGAGCGCCGTCGCGGCCTGGACGCCCAGCCATCGTCGCCATGACCACGCGGGCAGCAGCGACGCGGCGGGCAGCAACCACACGGTGAACGGTAGCCAGATCCGCTCCACTTCGGCTTTGGACAGTCCCGAAAGGTCCGCGAGCAGGATCATCACCGCGGCAGTGGCGGCCAGTAGCAGCACCGGTTCACACCGGTTGCCGCGACGCCACGGCTTGATCGTCACCATTTCGGTAGCCACCCGGCGCGCACCCACAATCAGCGCGGGCCCGGCGGCCAGTGCGAGGCTGGCGAGATTCGCCCACACCCAATACGTATAAGGGCGCTCGCTGGCGACACCCTGATAGTACCGCTCGACGACGAGCTGGTAGCCCTCCGGCCACCAGAAGCCCTCGGCGGCGAAGGCCGCCACGACCGCGAGCGCGCCCAGCACGGCGAACGGCAGCGCTCGGGGCGGCCGTGCCGCTGAGCAGAGTCACCACGAAGGCGACCAGTCCCAGCAACACCAAACCGTAGGACAGGAAGCCGCCGAACCCGATGATGCCGCCGGCCAGCACGGTGCACGGCACCGCATACCAGCGCCGGACTCGGAATCCGTGAGTCGCGATCGCGAGCAGCGCTACCCCGCCGGCGGTGAGCCCGGCGAACAGGCCGTCCGCGGAGGCACCGACCCACACCGCGCCGGGGAACAGCACCGCGAACGGAAGCGTGGCGCGGGCCGCGTCACAGCGATGGAGTGAGGACAGCGTGATCGGCACCGCGGCGGTCGCGAGGGAACCGACGACGACACACGCGACGGCCGCCCAGGCACCGCCCGAGAGCCCGAGCCGGTCGAGCCAGACGAACACCAGCGTCGCCGCCGGCGGGTGCCCGGCAACGTGCGTTGTCCACGAGGCGGGCTGGAAGTCCAGAATGCGGGCGGTGAATCCGTCAATCATCGCGGGAATGTCGGTGATGCCCGGCACCTCGCGCAGGTACTCGTTGGGGTCCGTGAGCCGGTTCGCCAGCCCGCGCGCCCAACCGTCGATCATCGCCAGCGAAAAAGTCCACACCAGCGAAACCACGTAGCCAAGCAAGAGCAGACGTCGCCACGGCAGGCGCCAGGCGACCGTCGGACCCCAGACGATCACCGCGAAGGCGATGAGCACCGCGAACACCGAACCCGGGCCGACGTGAGGCAACCACACCCCGAACAGCGGGGCGGCGGGTGCCCAGAGCACCACTGCGGAACCCGGCCGGTTCAGGTACGCCCCGGCCGCGACCGCGGCGGCAACGAGGATCAGCACCAGCGAGACGACCTTGAGGTCGGCCGAATCCCTGATCCGGCGACGCGACTCCTCGCCATTTCGCGTGCCCATGATCGATGGATGCATGATCCCCCTTCACATTCCCCTGCTCTCCCGCCTGCGGCACAATAACGCGGCACACCACGGCGAGAAAGTCCGGCCCCCGCATTCGTCATGCTCCGGTAAGAAATCTGAATACGTCATTGTTCGGTAATGTCGGCGACACTTTCGTTCCCGTCGGCCCGGACTTACCGTCCGTTCCCGTGAATCGTGTTGGCTTTGCTCGCATCAGCGATCAGGTGGACGTCGTATTGCCGTGTCTTGACGAAGCCGCGGCGCTGCCCGCCGTACTCGGCGCGCTGCCACCGGGACTTCGCGCCATCGTGGTGGACAACGGTTCGGGTGACGATTCACCGGCCGTGGCCGCGGCGCTGGGCGTGGAGGTCGTTCAGGAACCGCGTCGAGGTTATGGCGCCGCGGTCCATACAGGTCTGGAGTACGCCGACGCCGACATAGTGTGTTTCCTCGACGCCGACGGCTCGCTCGACGCCCGAGACCTGTTGCCACTTGTCGCGGCGGTCGTCGCGGGTGAGGCCGAGTTGGCGGTCGGCCGGCGAGTACCGGTGGCGCGCGGGGTGTGGCCCTGGCACGCGAGGGCGGGCAACACCCTGCTGGCAGCGTTGTTGCGCCGTCAGGGTGTGCCTGTCCACGACATCGCGCCCGTCCGGGTCGCGCGGAGACAGGCACTGCTCGCGCTGGACGTAACCGATCGCGCCTTCGGCTACCCCCTCGAGTTGTTGATCAAGGCAGGCCGGGCGGGCTGGTCGGTTCGCGAGTTCGACGTGAGCTACCGGCCACGGGCGGCGGGCACTCGGTCGAAGGTTTCGGGGTCGCTGCGCGGGACCGTTCGCGCGATCCGCGACATGGTCAAGGTCTTGACCGGATGAACGCCGCTTTCTGCCTGCTCGTCGTGGCGAAGGCGCCGATCGCGGGTTTCGCCAAGACACGGCTGTGCCCGCCCGCCTCGCCCCGGCAGGCGGCCGAGATCGCGGCCGCCGCGCTCTTGACCACCCTGACCGCGGTGGCCGCCACGCCACGCTCGGTGCCGGTGGTCGCGGTCACCGGCGACTTCGGAAAGGCGGTCAGGGCGGCCGAACTGGCTCAGGCCATGAGCGGGATGACGGTGATCGCTCAACGCGGCCGGGTGTTCGGGGAACGGCTCGCGAACGCCCATACGGATGCCGCCGCCGTGCTGGGCCTGCCGGTGCTGCAGATCGGGATGGACACCCCGCAGGTGACCTCTGAACTGCTGGCCGGCACGGCGGCCGACCTGCTGGTGGCCAACCGCGACGCGGTGCTGGGTCCCGCCGAGGACGGCGGCTGGTGGGCACTCGGCCTCCGCGACCCTCGGGCGGCGAAAGTGCTCGCCGGCGTGCCGATGTCCCAGCCCGATACGGGCTCGCGGACCTTACGCGCGCTCACCGCCGCCGGCCTGCGCACGGTTCCGGTGGCGCAGTTGACCGATGTGGACACGATGGCCGACGCACGCAGGGTGGCCAGGCTCGCCGGAGGCCGATTCGCCGAGGCAGTCGCGGCGGTGCCGCGATGAAGGGGGGCCCCAGCGGGGGGCAAGCCGCCGCGGAACACGGCCACTTCGACGCCGGACTGCTCGGCCGGACCTGCGTGCTGGAACTCGGCAACGGGCGCTGGATCACGTTGCCCACGCGACGCTGGGTCGCCGATCCGGGCGGCGGGGACGAACTCCTGCTGGTTCGTTGCGCGGGGTCGACGCTGGACATCGGCTGTGGGCCGGGCCGGCTGACCGCCGCGCTGGCCCGGCGAGGCGCGCTGTGCGTGGGGATCGACGTGTCGCCGACCGCGATCGAGCTGACGCGTCAACGCGGTGGCACCGCTGTTCAGTGTGACGTTTTCGCACGGGTCCCTGGCGAGGGTCGATGGCGGTTCGCACTGCTCGCGGACGGCAACATCGGCATCGGCGGCGATCCGGTCGCGCTGCTGGGCCGGGTGTTTCAGCTGCTCGCGCCGGGTGGCCGCGCGCTGGTCGAGCTCGACCCGCCTGGCAGGCGTGTGCGTGCGGACAGGGTGCGGATCAACGGAGGCGCGTGGTTCCGGTGGGCCTGGCTTGGAGTCGACGCGCTCGACGAGGTCGCCCGTGCCGCCTCAGCGCGGGTCGTGTGGACCGGGGCGCACGGGGACCGTCACTTCGCGGAACTCATGCGCGCCAGGACCTGAAGACCCTCGGCCGCACTTTCGTCGGCGAATTCCTCGGGCAAAATGCCGGCAACTTGCGAAATCTGATCGGCGCAAGTTTTGCAAGGGGCAATCGCAACAGGTGTGGACGCAAACATTCACCTGTTGAGATCGGTGCTGGTGGGGGACGTGGTGTGATGGCCGGTCGGTTGGTGCCGGTCGGCTGGTGATGGTGTGGTGTTTCGGGTCAGGTGGGGATGGTGTCTGGTGGCATCCAGGGTTTGCCGATG
>NZ_DATELF010000026.1:0-18738 GCF_035276945.1 Amycolatopsis sp.
CGTTCGACTGGACCTTCACCCGAGACGACCTCCGCGACCTACTCGCAAGGATCGACCGACACGAACAACAAGAGACCGCCGTTCGCATCCCACAGGCCGCCTGATCACCCCCGAAAGACTTCCAAAACCCACCACTTAGCTAACCGAACCCCTCGCTGGCGAAACGTACCCGGAGTGGCTCGATGTCGCTTCGTTCCCGATGGACCACCTCCAAGCCGCAATGCTTGGCGCACTGGAGCAGCGGACCGGTGCGGTGTTCGAGCGGGACTGGCTGAGCTTGCAACTGGAGACATACCGGGTGGAACCGGGCAAGACCGAAGACTCGTCATTTAGGACCTCCAGTTCGGCAAAGAGCGGATCGATGAGGCAAGATGCCACGGCAGGCACGGGCACTGCGGTGATCACGTAGCGTTAGCACCTTCATGATCACCTGCGCCCGGGCCTGCACCCTCGCCGGGGCACCCGAGATCAACTTATTTGATCAATTGCCGGAGCCCCTGAGTCCGGGCCCACGGCCGCCGATCAGAAGTCGCTCAACTCCACGGCCTGTGATTCCGCGTTGCGAGACACGGTGACCGTCGTCGTCTTGTCCGGAGCGCTCTGAACTGCCCGAACCGCCGCAAGCACTCGTCTCGCCACCCATGCAGGGCATCGGTGACAAGATGGCAGAACATCCGCGACCCCCCGTGATACGACCGGGTCGTCGAGTGCATCGGGACGTTCACCAGCAGGGAGTCACCAGTGCGCGGCGCCCGGACCGTTTCTGGCGTGCTCCGGTCCCAGCATGTCGGGTTCGGGAGTCGACAGGGCCGTCCGGAGGAAGCGGCGCAGGACGGGGGAGTCGTCGTCGGGTCGCCAGCAGACCGCGGTTTCCACCACGGCGGTGTGCCGGCGCAACGGGCGCGCGGTCAAGCCCTGCCACACCATCGAGCTGTACTGCGCGGGCAGCAGGGTCACGCCGGCGCCCGCCTCCACGAGGGCGAGCGCATGTATGACCGACGTGGCCTCGTGCCGCACGGCGCCCGAGCGCCCGGCGCCCTCCCAGGCGGCGCGTACGTGAGCGGCGAACCCCTGCCCGGTCTCGGCCGCGACGACCACCCGTTCCCCGCCCACCTCCGCCAGGTCGATGCGCTCTTGGGCGGCGCCGGGATGCGTCTCGGCAAGCACCGCGACGAGTGGCTCGCGGGCCACCACCGCGACCTCCAGTCCCCGTGCTCGGCTCGCCGCGTGACGTGTCCGGCCGAGGCCGCCGGGTTCGAGGTGGAGCAGGCCGGCGTGCGCGTCGCGACGGTGGACCCGCTCGACCACGTCGAGGTCGGAGCCTTCGGCGAGGACGAGGTCGACTTCGGGTTCGAGCATGGTGTCGCCGATCAGGTGGGGCAGCAACCGGGGCGACACGGTGTGCCCGACCGCGATGGACAGCGGGCCCCGGGTCCCGAGGCCTACGGTGCGCACCATCTCGGTCGTGGTGTTGAGCTCCGAGAACAGGCGGCGAGCGCGTTCCGTCAGCACCCGGCCCGCCGCCGTCAGGTCGACACCCCGGCCGTGACGAACCAGCAGGGGGACCCCGAGTTCGCGTTCCAGCGCCTGGAGTCGCACGCTCAGCGGAGGCTGAGTCATGTGCAATGCCGCGGCGGCACGACTGACCGACCCTTCCTCGGCGACGGCCAGGAAGCACTCCAGCGCCCGCAGATCCATATCTTGAGAATATATCAGTGGATATAAGTTCGTATTGGACGTATAGGCCGCTCGGTTCCCATACTCGTTCCGGCGAGTCGAGGCACGGCAGCCCGCTTCACGCGGCGCCGAGGGCTCCTCGTCCCCGGCAGGCAGTCCCTGAGAATTGCACCCCAGAGGTGAGGCGGCGTGAGCAAGACCCGAGAGAATCCCGGCGAGGTCACAACGGACGTCCTGGTCATCGGCAGCGGACCGGCCGGCGCGTCGGCGGCGCTGTTTTTGGCCACCTACGGTGTGGACCACATCGTGATCACCAAGTACCGGTGGACGGCCAACACCCCGCGCGCGCACATCACCAACCAGCGCACCGTCGAGATCCTCCGTGACATGGGCATCGAGGCGGACATCAAGGCGCAGGGCACGCCCGCCGCGCTGATGGGCGACACGGTCTTCTGCACCAGCCTCGCCGGGGACGAAATCGGCCGTGTCCGGACCTGGGGCACGCACCCCGTACGCAAGGCCGACTACACCCTGGCCAGCCCGTCCGAGAACTGCGATCTCCCGCAGACGCTGCTCGAACCGATCCTCATCGGGCACGCCGCCGAGCGGGGCAGCCGGATCCGGTTCGACACCGAGTACCTCTCACTTGAGCAGGACGACGACGGTGTCACCGTCACCGTCCGGGACAGGCTGAGCGGCCGAACCTACCGGATCCGCGCGAAATACGTCATCGGTGCCGACGGTGGCCGCAGCCAGGTCGCCCGCGACATCGGGCTCTCGTTCGAGGGGCAGATGGACATCGCCGGGAGCATGAACATCGTTTTCCATGCCGATCTGACGAGACACGTCGAGCACCGGCCGAGCGTCCTGTACTGGGTGCTGCAGCCGGGATCGAACATCGGCGGCATCGGGATGGGCCTGGTGCGCATGGTCCGGCCGTGGGACGAGTGGCTGGTCGTCTGGGGCTACGACATCACCCAGCCGCCCCCACAGGTTGACGACGCCATGGCCACCAAGATCGTGCACGACCTGGTCGGGGACGACACGATCCCGGTCACCATCCGCTCCATCTCGTTGTGGGGCAACAACAAGATGTACGCGACCCGCTACCGCTCGGGGCGCGTGTTCTGTGCGGGAGACGCCGTGCACCGGCACCCGCCGTCGAACGGCCTGGGCTCCAACACCTCCATCCAGGACTCCTACAACCTCGCCTGGAAGCTCGCCGCGGTGTTGTCCGGTAAGGCCGGTGAAGGGCTGCTCGACAGCTACGAGGCCGAGCGCGCTCCGGTCGGCAAGCAGATCGTGCTCCGCGCGAACAAGTCGATCGAGGAGTTCGGCCCGATCTTCGACGCCCTCGGGTTCACCACCACCGACAACCCGACCGAGCAGATCGCGAACATGCGCGCACGGACGGAGGAGACGCCACGTGCCGCCGCGCAGCGCGCCGCGCTGCGAGAGGCGCTGGAGCTCAAAGACTACGAGTTCAACGCCCACGGTGTCGAACTCGGTCAGCGGTATGCCTCCCGCGCGGTGGTCGGGGACGGCACGCCCGAGCCCGGGTTCACCCGCGATCCCGAGTTGTACTACCACCCGACCACCTGGCCGGGGGCGCGGTTGCCGCACTGCTGGCTCGGCCGGGACGGGCACCGGGTCAGTACCCACGACATCACCGGCAAGGGGCGGTTCGCCGTGCTCACCGGCATCTCCGGGCAGGCGTGGGCGGAGGCCGCCACCGGCGCGGCCCGTTCGCTCGGCGTCGAAATCGACGTGCACGTGATCGGCCCTGGGCGGGAGTACACCGACGTCTACGACGACTGGTCGCGGCTGCGTGAGGTCACCGAGTCCGGCTGTGTGCTGGTCCGGCCGGATGCGCATGTCGGGTGGCGGGCACACGAGCTGCCTGCTGATCCGGAAAAGGAGCTCACCGAGGCTCTCACCCGGCTGCTCGACCGCGCCTGAGGGTGGAATCGCTTGCGAAAGGACACGCGGCATGTCGGGCGCGCCCCGAAGGTCGCTATCGCGGCTGCGGGGCTCCCACCAGCGAAAGGCCGCGTGTCGCGGATGTCGAGCCCGCCGGACGTGATCGCGATCGCGCGCGAAATCGCGAACAGATCGGAGATCCGCGAATGACCTCGTTCACCTTTACCGCGCTGCCCGCGCGGATCGTTTTCGGGCACGGCACCCTGGAGCGGGTCCGGGAGGAGGTCGAACGGCTCGGCCGGTCTCGTGCGCTCGTGCTGGCGAGCACGGACCTGCCGGAGCCGGGCGACCGGATCGAGAAGATCCTCGGACCACTCGTGGCCGGACGCTTCGACGGCGCGGCGATGCACACCCCGGTAGCGGTCACCGAGCGGGCCCTCGGGCTCGTCCAGGAGGTCGACGCGGACTGCGTGGTCGCGGTCGGGGGCGGCTCGACGACCGGGCTGGCGAAGGCGGTCGCCGTCCGCACCGGGATCGATCAGGTTGTCCTGCCGACCACCTACGCCGGTTCAGAGGTCACTCCCGTCCTGGGTGAGACCGACAACGGAATCAAGACGACCCGCTCGTCGCCGGACATCCTCCCGGAGACGGTGATCTATGACGTCGAGCTTTCCCGCGAGCTCCCCGCCCCGATCGCCGTGACCAGTGCCGTGAACGCGCTCGCACACGCCGTCGAGGCGCTCTACTCGCCCGACGCCAACCCGGTCATCGACGGGATGGCCCTGGACGCGGTCGGCCTGCTCACCCGGGGTCTGCGTGATCTCGCCGCCGCCGATGACCTCGACGCGCGAACCAGCCTGCTGCGGGGCGCCTGGCTGGCGGGGACCTGCCTGGGCGCGGTGGGCATGGGTCTGCATCACAAGCTCTGCCACACCCTCGGCGGGAGCTTCGAGCTACCCCACGCGCCGACGCACACCGTCGTGCTCCCGCACGCAATGGCCTACAACGCCGCCGCCGCACCCGAGGCCATGCGCCGGATCGCCGAAGCGCTCGGTGCCACCGACGCCCCGACGGCCGTGTACGACCTGATCGCCGAGGCCGGCGGACCGACGTCACTGCGCGAGCTCGGCTTGGCCGAGGCCGATCTCGACCGCGCGGCCGAACTCGCGACCGCCGCCCCGTACCCGAATCCCGCGGAGCCGACCCGGGTCGGCATCGCGCGGCTCCTCCGCCATGCCTGGGCGGGGGAGCGTCCCGCACCCGCGGCGGCGTCCGGGGCGGTGCTCGACCGGCTCACCGCTCAGGTCGTGTCGACCTTCGACGGCACGCCCGATCCACGGCTGCGCGCGCTGCTGCAGGACCTGGTTCCGCGGCTGCACGCCTTCGCGATCGACAACGACCTGACCCAGGCCGAGTGGCAGCGGGGCATCGACTTCCTGACCCGGACGGGGCAGATCTGCAGCGACACCCGGCAGGAGTTCGTGCTGCTGTCCGACACCCTTGGCCTGTCCAGCGTGGTCGACGTGCTCACCAACTCGCGTACCCCCGACACCACCCCGTCCGCGGTGCTCGGTCCCTTCTACGTCGACGGCCCACCGGAACTGCGGCAGGGCTCCGACCTCTCCGGCGGCCTGCCCGGCATCCCGTTGTGGGTGAACGTGCTGATCACCGACACCGACGACCTGCCCGTGGCGAACGCGATCGTCGACGTCTGGCAGTCCAATGAGGACGGTTTCTACGACGTGCAGCTGCCCGACGTCGACGGGCCGGTCCTGCGTGGGCGGCTCCGCACCGACCACGACGGTCGTCTGCGGTTCTGGTCGATCCTGCCGTCGGAGTATCCCATTCCGGCCGACGGCCCGGTCGGCGCGATGCTCGCCGCGAGTGCGCGGCACCCCTACCGGGCCCCGCACCTGCATTTCATGATCGAGGCGGAGGGTCATCAGCAACTGATCACCCAGCTGTTCGTCGCGGGCGGCGAATACCTCGACTCCGACGCCGTGTTCGGCGTCAAAGACGACCTCATCGTCGACTTCCAGCCGCGACGAGGCCCCACCCCCGACGGCCGCGAGATCGACGGCGAGTGGCGTCAACTCGATTTCACCTTCCGCATTGCGGCGCGGCAGCGGAGAGGACCAGACCGTGACGTGATTCAAGCCCGGCGTCTCGGCGGCGTGTGAAGTGGCCACTCCGACGTCGATCTCCATCCGTTCCCGGACCTCGCGCGGCAGGAAACGCCGGGACATCAGATGGATCGACTCGAGCGGGAAAGCCTCGCGTTCCCGACGTTCGGCGGTGGTCATGCTTTCGTACATCCCGGTGAGGAGACCACGCCGAATCCGATGTGCCGTGCCTCGTCACGTGCGATCATCCTGGTGATGGGGGTGATGATCGGGTCCCCGAATCCGGTGCCAGCCAGCCGTGTCGCGGCCCGGGCGAGTCCTTCGGCGACCACCTGCATGCCGAGACGGACGATTGTCCCGGTTCGACTCCTTCAGCAGGTCGCGCGGCAGCGCCTTGAGCCCCGGATCGATCGGGTATGAGGTGCCCAGTTTCTCGGTGCGGCGCACTCGCCACGCCCGCGCCCTCCGGGCTTGACGTCCGAGGAGTCCGAGACGCGCGTCGCATGATGCACTGCGTAATCGCGCACTAAACCGCGCACTGGACCAACAAGCTGAAATTCGATCCGATCGCGCGGCGCCGCGGCGCCAGGGGCTAGCCTGAGACGCTCACTGAGGAGTGGAGCTGAGGAATGGAGCCAGGGAGAGTCATGTCCGCATCAGGCGAAGTACCTGACATCCTTTCCCCGCAATTCGCTGAAAACCCTTATGCGGCCTACCGGACCATGCTGGAGACCCAACCGTTGACCTGGCACGAGCCGACGCGGAGCTACCTGGTCTCCCGGTACGAGGACGTGGCCCGGGCGTTCAAGGAACCGGCCTTCACGACCGACAACTACAACTGGCAGCTCGAACCGGTGCACGGCAGGACGATCCTGCAGATGAGCGGCCGAGAGCACGCGGTGCGCCGCGCGCTCGTCGCGCCTGCGTTCCGTGGCAGTGAACTCGAGCGCAGGTTCCTACCGGTCATCGAACGCAACGCCCGCGAGCTGATCGACGAGTTCCGCGGCCGCGGTTCGGTCGATCTCGTCTCCGAGTTCGCGCGGCATTTCCCGATCAACGTGATCGTCGACAGATTGGGTCTGGACCGCGGCGAGCACGCGCGGTTCCAGAAGTGGTACACCTCGGTCATCGCGTTCCTCGCCAACCTCGGTCAGGATTCCGAAATCGCCGCCGCCGGCCTGCGCACGCGCCGGGAACTGGCCGAATACCTGATCCCGGTGATCCAGGAACGTCGGCGTAACCTCGGTGACGACCTGCTTTCGACACTGTGCGAGGCCGAAGTCGACGGCATGACGATGAGTGATGAGGACATCAAGGCGTTCGTCAGCCTGCTGCTCGCCGCCGGAGGGGAAACCACCGACAAGGCCATCGCCAGCGTGTTCAAGAACCTGCTGGAGCATCCCGACCAGCTCGAGGCGGTGCGCGCGAACCGTGAGCTGATCCCCCGCGCGTTCGCGGAGACCCTGCGCTACACCCCGCCGGTGCACATGATCATGCGCCAGCCCGCGCATGACATCGAGTTGAGCACGGGGACGGTGCCTGGAGGCGCCACGGTCACCTGCCTCATCGGCGCCGCCAACCGGGACCCCCGCCGGTTCGCCGATCCCGACCGGTTCGACATCTTCCGCACGGATCTGCCGACCGAAACCGCTTTCTCGGCGGCGGCGAGCCACTTGGCTTTCGCGCTGGGACGGCATTTCTGTGTCGGCGCGCTGCTGGCGAAAGCGGAGGTCGAGGTGGGGATGAGCCAGTTGCTCGACGCGATGCCGGATGCGCGGCTGGTGGACGGCGCCAGCCCGGTGGAGCAGGGGCTGTTCACGCGGGGCCCGGCCACCCTGCCGATCACCTTCACTCCGCCGATTCCGGCGCCCGCCTGATCACCAGGGCGGCGGGGCGGCCGCGCCGACCTGTGAAGCCACGTAGGTGGGAGTGAACGTCACCGGCAGCCGTGTGAGCCCGCGCATCCAGACCGACGGGTGCCACATCAGCTTTTCGGCCGGCACCGCGAGCTCCACGCCCGGCAGCCGGTCCAGCAGGACCTCGACGCTGGTTTTGGCGATGATCTGGGCGACCTCGGGAGCAGGGTAGGGGCAGCCGTGTTCGCCGTGTCCGAAGGACAGGTAGGCCTGGTTGCCGGTCTGGTCGTCGGCGACGTCCGGCCGGACCGCGGGATCGGCGTTCGCCGCGGCCAGGCCCATCACGAGCAGGTCCCCGGTGCGGATCCGCTGCCCGCCCAGCTGCGTGTCCCGGGTGGCGAAGCGGCCGATGAAGTTCTGCGTCGGGGTGTCCTGCCAGAGCACCTCGTTGAGCGCCTGCCCGACACTGCCACGCCCGCCCGCGAGCGTCATCGCGAACCGCTCGTCGGTGAGCATCAGCCGGATCGTGTTGCCGATCCAGTTCGCCGTCGGTTGCTGCGCGGCCGCGGCTACCACGAGAAGGTCGAGCACGATCTCGTCGTCGGAAAGGTCGGCCTCGTGCTGGATCAGGTGCGACGGCAGGTCCGAGCCGGGCGAGAGGTGCTTGTCCGCGACCAGCCGCCGCATCGCCGCCTGCACACGGGTGTACGCGGGGATCGCGTCGGGACCGACGTCGAGCGAGGTCGCTATGTCGCGCACCAGCGCGGGGATCTCGTGCTCCGGCAGGCCGAACATCCAGGCGACCACCAACAGCGGCATGCGCATCGTGTACTGGGCCACCAGATCCGCTTCCCCGGTGCCGGCGAACGAGTCGATCAGCCCGTCCGCGACAAGCTCGCAGTGCGCGCGCAGTTCGAACTGGTCCACGGCGCTGAGCGCGTCGCCGATCGCGCCCGCGCGGCGGCGGTGCTCGGCGCCCTCGGTGAACATCACCGACGGGTTGTGCGCCACGTACGGCAGCAGCGGCCAGTCCTCGGGAATGCGGTCCCACATGGTCCAGCGGCGGGTGTCCCGCGCGAACAGCTGCGAGTCCTCGCAGATCTGGTGGATCTCGCGGTAGCCGGAGACGAACCACGCCGGAATGTCCCCGTCGAGCAGCACCGGGGCCACCGGCCCGTGCTCCCGCCGGATTTTCGCGTAGAGCGCGGCCGGGTCCTGCTGGAGCTGGGGGCCGTACAGCCGCAGCGGCCCGGGTGAGGAAGTGGGGTTCTCGGTCATGATGCGGTCTCCCGTGCCGTGGAGAGGTGGTAGAGGTGGTCGACGAGCCCGATCAGCACCTGCTTCGACGACTGGCGGTCGCGCGCATCGCAGTCGATCAGGGGAACGTTCTCGGAGAGGGTCAGCGCGTCGCGTACCGCGCTCAGGCCGTGCTGCGGCGGCTCGAAGTTGTTGCGGGCCACGATGAACGGCGTGCCGTGGTGCTCGAGCCGGTCGATCGCGTACCAGGAGTCTTCGAGCCGACGGGTGTCGACCAGTACGACCGCGCCGAGCGTGCCGGAGAACAACCGGTCCCACAGGAACCAGAAACGTTCCTGGCCGGGGGCTCCGAACAGGTAGAGCACCATCTCGTCATTGAGGGTGATCCGGCCGAAGTCGAACGCGACGGTGGTGGTGGTCTTGCCATACGCGCCGGCGTTCGAGTCGATGCCCAGCCCCGCCTGGGTCATCGTCTCCTCCGTGGACAGCGGCCGGATCTCGCTCACCGACCGCACCAGCGTCGTCTTGCCGACCCCGAAACCGCCGACGATCACGATTTTGACCCCGTCCGTCGCGGTGCTGCTCAGCGGCGTGCGGGTAGCCGGGTCAGAGATTCTTGAGTCCAACGAGCACCTTCTTCAGGAATTCGGAGTCGGGCAGAGCGGACCCCGAACGGAACACGGCCGAGGGGTGGCGGGCGGAGATCTTCCCCGCGGCAAGCAGGTCCGCCAGCAGGATCCTCGTCACGCTCACCGGCAGCCCCAGCTCGGAGGCGACCTCCACGACAGCGGTCGGGAACTGGCATGTCCGCAGCACCTTCACGTATTCGGACTGCATCCCGGGCGCGGGCTCGGCCTCGCTCACGATCAGCGTGACGAGGTCCAGGTCGGCGGCCGCGGCCCGGCTCCGTCCGCGGGTCACCGTGTAGAAGCGATCCGGGTCCTCGTCGTCGACCGCGCGGTGGATCATGCCGGATGCGCGGGCTGGAGCGGTCGAGGCGGCGAGGTCAGGAAGGCTCCGATCTGCTCCACCAGTTCGTCCATGTTGTGCCCGACGAGACCGACGTCGGCGTCGTCGGCGGCGAGCACCGCGAGGTGGGCGCCTTCGCCGGCTTCCACGATGAACAGCAACCCGCCGTGGAACTCGGTCATCGACTGGCGCACACCGCCGGTGCCGTCCCCGAACTCCACCGAGGCACCGTGGGCGAGCGCCTGCAAGCCCGCCGCGATCGCGGCCAGCTGGTCGGCCTTGTCCTTCGAGAGCCGCTGGGTGTAACAGAGCTTGAGACCGTCCCTGGACAGCACCAGGGCATGCTTCGCGCCCGGGGTGTTGCCCACCAGGTTCTCCAGTAGCCACTCGAGGCTGGCGTCTGCTGCGTTCATCGACATTCCGGGGGCGCCCCCGCACTCCAATCTCTGTGTCACTCGCTGTCCTCGGACGGCTCGCCGCCCTCGGAGTTCTTCGCGCGGGCCTGGCGGAAGGCACCGAACCTCGTGCCGGAGTCGATCCGCGGCCGACTCGACTGGCGCCCGGACGCCGCGGCCGGGGAGCCCGCGGCCCGGGCGACGGCGTCGAGTGTCTGCCCGCGCGGGCGTTTCGGCAGCGCCTTCGGCTCCCTCGCGACCAGCGCCAACTGGGCCTCGTCCGCCGGACGGGCGGCGGGCACGACAGCTGGATGGCGCGGCTCGGACGCGAACTCGGTCGGCTGCTGGCGAGGCTGGGTGATCAGCCGGTTCGGGATCCGCACCACGACACCGGTGCCGCCTCGCGAGGACGGGCGGAAGAAGACCTGCAACTGGTGCTTGCGGGCGAGAGTGCCGACGACCGCGAGGCCGAGCCGGGTGCCCGACAGCTGGGCGAGGTCGAGCGGATCGGTCGAGGAGATCGCGGCCTTCGCGCGCTCCAGCGCTTGCGGCTTCATGCCCAGGCCGCCGTCCTCGATGGTGATCACGACGCCGTTGTGCAGTTGTTCGACGTAGACGTGTACCTCTTCCGACGGGGCGGAGAACCTCGTCGCGTTGTCCATCAGCTCGGCCAGCACGTGCATGACGTCCTCGGCCGCGTACCCGACGACCGCGGACGGGCAGGTCGAGTGGACGTACACCCGCTGGTAGGCGCCGATCCGGCCCATCGCGCCCCGCAGGATGCTCTCCATGACGATCGGTTTGGTCCAGCGGCGGCCGGTCCGGGCGCCGGTGAGCACCGCGATACTGTCGGCCAGCCGGCCGGCCTGCGCGGTGCTGTGGTCGATCTTGAGCAGGTCGCCGAGCGCGTCCTCACCGTAGCGGTGCTCCATCTCGCGCAAGTCCGCGAGCATCCTCGTGGCCAGCGCCTGCACCCGCCCGGCCGCGTTGCCACAGGCCGCCATGGCCGCGGCGCGCCGCCGCTCGCCGACACTGATCTCGCGGGTCACGGTCCGCAGCAACCGCTGGTGGGTTTCGTTGCGGGACTTGGGAAGTTGAGCCAGGACGGTGTCGGCGGAAGCGCCGTCCCGCAGCCGCTCAACCGCGGTCGGCAGGATATGTTCGACGAGGTAGCCGAGTTCGGTGTTCAGCACCGAGACCTGCTCCCGCTCACGGCGCAGCCGGGCGGCGCCGTGAGCGATCAGCGCGACGGCGACCGACAGCAGCAGGGCGAGCACGCCACCGGCCACGCCGATCAGGACGCGGACCTCCGCCGGCGTCACCAGCACCACCCAGGTCCAGCCACCGCCCGTGATCAGCACGGCGGCCACCAGCACGAGCAACGGCGTGGTTGCCCGGAGACGAACAGCGTTCGGTACGGACATAGATCAGGTTCCTCGAGACGATAGCGGCGGGACAGTGACTAGGGGGACGCGGACGCGGACCGCAGAGTAGTACGTGGAACGGGTGTATGGCTAGATGGCACCCACCCGGTTCGGGAGCACTTGGTCGACGGGAAGCTGGGAAAGCGCTTTCAGTGGCGACCCCGGCAGCAGTACGGTCATCGGCGCGGTGGCGGGCATGATGTCCGTGGATCTCCGGCGGCTCCCGGTTGGAGGGTGGTGGAGACCTGCCGGTGGCGTTCCACGATCAGTCGGTAGAAGTCGCTGGTCTGCGACGTATCCAGCGGGGTGCGGTGCTGGATCGTCCAGCATGAGCGGTTCGATACGGTGCGGTTGGCGCATCTCCTCGTCGTAGGTGTGGTCCAGCCGCGCGGCTTTGAGTCGATTGAACAGTTTGTCGGTGCGTTCGGTGTGGACGGTGTACTTTGGCCGGACCGCGGCGTGCCCCAAAGCGCTGGTCGAGAACGTTTTCCCGACCCCGGCCGGTCTTATGATGAGAAGGTGTGGGAGTCCAGGACGAACCGCGGCGAGCTCAGCTCCTGCACCGGAAGGGTGTCCAGCAGCGAGTCGACCATCCGCCGCCTCGCCGGGCGCAGCGCCTTGACCGCACTCCGACCAGTGAGCCCCGCCGATCGCCGAACCGGTCTCCGGTTACTCGTTGCATCCTCACCAACCCCGAGATGTCCACACAGGACAAGGCGGCGGCCGCGGCGTCGCTACCCGTCCAGGTGAGCGGCGAGGTGCCGCGCTACGGTGAAGTGCCGGTCTGAACCAGGTTGCTCGATTTCGTCCAGTGCGGCCACGGCGAGGTCTTCGACGCTGATGCGTGAGGCGCTGTCGGTATCGGTGGTTCCCCGCCGGTAGGTGCCGGCGCGGGGGCCGGGTTCGAGAATCGACGGCGGGCTGAGGTAGACCCAACGGGGGTTCGCGTGCTGGGCGCAGGTGTGGAGCTGGGCGGTGCTGGCGTCGGCGATCGCTCGCCATGCGGGTGGCACGAAGCGTGGGTCGTCGACGACCGATACGGCGGGGTTGCGGGGTGACCGCAGCGGCCCCGCTCCACCGATGACCAGCAGACGAGCGCCCGCGCGGGCTGTGGCGTCAAGAACTGCGGCGGTCAGCGGGGCGATCGTCTGCTCGTGGCCGGGGGCGGCGCGGATGGCGAGGATCGCGGCATCGGCATCGGCATCGGCACCGCGCAGCGCGGCATCGAGCTGTTCAGGCGCGCTGACGTCGACGGCAGCGGGGGTGACTGCCGCATCCGGGTAGGTGTCGGGGCGTCGCGCGGCCGCGGTGACCCGGTGGCCGCGGGTGACAGCTTCGGTGACCAAACGGGAGCCGACCATGCCGGTCGCGCCAAGGATGGTGATGTTCATGACGAGAGCCGTTTCCGGGTACGAGACCGTGGGGTGATCTGACCCGCGCCCAACGCCGCGAGGGCGAGGGTGAAGCCGATGAGCTGGAGCGGGTTCAGGGTTTCGCCGGCCACGACGACGCCGAGAAGTGCGGCCACGAGGGGTGAGAGCAGCCCGAGAAGCGAGGTCGCGGTGACCGGGAGGGTGCGCAGTCCGCTGAACCAGAGCGTGTACGCGACAAGCCCACCGACGATCCCGAGCCAGAGATAACCCGCGACGGCCGGTGCGTCGACCTGGCCGGGCACCCCCTCGATCAGCAGCGTCGGGGCGAGCAGGACCAGGCCGCCCGCGGTGAGTTGCCAGCCGGCGAACCCGACCGCGCTGACGCCCTCGGGCCGGCGCCAGCGTTTGGTGAGGATGACTCCGGTTCCCATCGCGGCGGCACCGGTTAAGCCCGCGATGATGCCGGCGGGATCGAACACGGCGCCGGGTCCGAGCACGACCAGGCCCACCCCGAGCACACCGACGACGCCCCAGCCGAGACGCCAGCCGGAGACCCGCTCGGACAGGATCACGACGGCGAGGACGGCCACGATGATCGGCTGGGCGGCACCCAGGGTCGCGGCCACACCGCCGGGCAGACGTTCCGCGGCGACGAACAGCAACGGGAAGAAGAACCCGATGTTCAAGGCACCGAGCACCGCGGCCTTCCACCACCAAGCCCCGCGCGGCAGCGCCCGCGAGCGCAGGAGCGCGAGGAGTCCTGCGGGAAGGGACCGCATGAGGGCGGCGAAGAGGGGATGTCCCGGCGGCAGCAGCTCGGTGGTGACGAGGTAGGTCGTGCCCCACACCGCCGGGGCGACGGCCGTCGCCAGGGTGAGCGACGCACGGTTCACCACCGGGCCGGAAGATCCGGAAGATCCTGCCGGAGACGTAGTCGCAGTGGTCACCCCTCCACTGTCGCGCCCCGACAACCATGAGTCCAAGACATGCTTTTCATGTCAACAATCGTGAGACAAGATAGATGCATGGAGTTGCAGCAGCTGCGGTATGTACTCGCCGTGGCCAGGACTCGGAACTTCACCCGAGCGGCCGAGCAGTGCTTCGTCGTGCAATCGGCGCTCAGCCACCAGATCAAGGCCCTGGAACAGGAGCTGGGTGTGACGCTGTTCGCACGGACCAGCCGCCGGGTCGAGCTCACCGACGCCGGGGCGGCGTTTCTCCCTGCTGCGCGGGCCAGTCTGGAGGCCGCTGAACGAGCCGCCGCCGACGCGGCGGCGACCGCCGGGCGGATTCGCGGCACCTTGACGATCGGCGTAATCCCCACCGTGACCGCCGTCGACATCCCGGCCGCGCTGCGCGACTTCCACCGTGCCCACCCGGCGGTACGCATCGCGTTACGAAGCGGTGGTAGCGACGAGCTCATGACCGCGATTGGTGATGGCGAGGTTGATGTCGCCGTCCTGGGTCTGCCGGACACGGCCGCCCCGAAGCGCGTCCGGGCTCGTGAGCTGGCGAGGGAACGGCTCGTCGCCGTGCTCGCCGCCGACCATCGCCTGGCGAAGCGGCGACGTCTTCGCCTGGCCGATCTCGCCGAGGAGACCTTCGCGGACTTTCCCGCCGGAACACCGGGCCGTGCCCAGAGCGACCTGGCCTTCGACGCCGTCGGTGTTCACCGCGAGGTGATCTTTGAAGGGATGTCCACCGACCTCATCCTCGACCTTGTCACGCACAATCTGGCCGTCGCGCTCCTGCCTCCGGCATTCGTCCCACCGCGTCCGACCCCGGTCACGGTGACCATCACCGATGGGCCCACCCGGGTCGAGTATCTCGCCTGGAGCGACTTCAACCCCACGCCCGCGGCCGCGGCCTTCCTTGACACGGTGCCGTAAGCGGACGGCTTCCGACTGCCGTTGACACGGCTACGACGTCGAGGCAGGAGTAGAAGGAGCCGCGTCGCGCTTCGGCGGGCTCCCAGTGGAGTGCGGAGGCTTCGGCGGATGGTCCAGTCAGTAGCCGGGACGGGGACGCTCACCGGTCCCACCACGCCGACTCCCACACCGACCGCCGCTGGCTTTCCCAGCGGCGGTCGGCGTGGTCGTGCAGGGCGAGCATCTGCATACAGGCGGTGGGTTCAGCGCGGCAGCGGCCGCCGTCGGCGTCGATGGTCCACACCACCGGAGCTACCTGAGGTGATCGCCCGCTCGCGACCTCTGGTCAGGCACTGGCCGGCGCGGTCGCGTGTGTCGCGCTGGCCGGGCCGGCGGGCAACGCGCGCAGAAGGTCCTCCACGCGGTCCTTGGCGTCACCGAAGAGCATGGCGGTGTTTTCGCGGAAGAACAACGGGTTCTGCACTCCGGCGTAGCCGGAGGACATGGACCGTTTGAACACGATCACGTTCTTGGCCTCCCACACGGTGAGCACGGGCATCCCGGCGATCGGTGAGCCGGGGTCCTCCGCGGCCGCGGGGTTGACCGTGTCGTTGGCGCCGATGACGAGCACGACGTCGGTGTCGGCGAAGTCGTCGTTGATCTCGTCCATCTCGAGGACGATGTCATAGGGCACCTTCGCCTCGGCGAGCAGCACGTTCATGTGCCCCGGCAGGCGCCCGGCGACGGGGTGGATACCGAAGCGGACGTGCACACCCCGCTCGCGCAGCCTGCGGGCCAGCTCCGCGACACCGTGCTGAGCCTGCGCCACGGCCATCCCGTAGCCCGGAGTGATGATCACGCTGCTCGCGTCAGCGAGGAGTTCGGCCACACCGTCGGCGGCGATCTCGCGGTGCTCCCCGTAGTCGACATCGGATCCGGCCCCGGTGTTGTCCAAGCCGAAGCCACCCGCGATGACCGAGATGAACGACCGGTTCATGGCCTTGCACATGATGTAGGACAGATACGCACCAGACGAGCCGACGAGCGCACCCGTGATGATGAGCAGGTTGTTCTCCAGCAGGAACCCACTCGCCGCGGCCGCCCAGCCCGAATAGCTGTTGAGCATCGACACCACCACCGGCATATCGCCGCCGCCGATGGACGCGACCAGGTGCCAGCCCAGCGCCAGCGCGACGGCGGTAACGACGATGAGCAGCCACAACCGCGGTTCTGCCACGAACCACACCGTCAGCGCCACGAACACCACCAGGGCACCCAGGTTGAGCACGTTCTTTCCGGGCAGCATCAGCGGCGCGGACTTGATCCGGGCCGACAGCTTCAAAAACGCCACGATCGAACCGGTGAAGGTCACCGCACCGATGAACACCCCGATGAACACCTCGGCGGAGTGGATCCCGCCCAGCCCGAGCTCGCGCAGCGCCAGCGCCTCGGCACCCCTGGGATCGGCCTCGACCTGCTGGTAGCCGTTCCAGCCCACCAGTACCGCCGCGAGCCCGACGAACGAGTGCAGCAGCGCGATCAGCTCGGGCATGCCGGTCATCTGCACCACGCGGGCGCGCTGCAGGCCGGCAGCGGCGCCGACCACCGTCGCCACGACCAGCAGGACCACCCCGAGCACGGAGATCTCCCGCTGCACGGCCAGCGCGATGGTCGCCGCGAGCGCGACGACCATTCCGGCCATGCCGAACCCGTTGCCGGTCTTCGCGGTCTCGTGCCGGGACAGGCCCGCCAGCGCCAGGATGAACAACAACGCGGCGACGATGTAGGCCGCCTGCGCAATGGTTTCGAGAGTCATGTCCAGTCTCAGGCTTTCGGGATCGGGCCGGGCTCAGCTGCGGGAGAACATGGCGAGCATGCGCCGGGTGACGGCGAATCCGCCGAAGATGTTGATCGAGGCCAGCAGGATCGCCGCGAACGACAACCACGTGATTACCGGGCTGCCGTGGCCCACCTGCAGGAGCGCGCCGACCACGATGATCCCCGAGATCGCGTTGGTCACCGACATCAACGGTGTGTGCAGCGCATGGTGCACATGCCCGATCACGTAGAAGCCGACCACCACCGCGAGCGCGAACACCGTCAGGTGGCCCTGTAGCGCCGGCGGTGACGCCGCGACCAGCAGGAACAGCGACACGCCCGCCACCGCGGTCAGCCCGAGCCGGACGGGGGTGGACATCCGCTTCTTCGACTCGGCCTCGGCCGGCGCCGCGACCGGGGCAGCCGCCTTCGCCGGGCTCGCCGAGACCTGCGCCGGAGGCGGCGGCCACAGCACCTCGCCGTCCCGGACCACCGTCATCGACCGGATGACGATGTCGTCCATGTCCAGCACCGGCGTGCCGTCCTTGGCCGGTGTCACCAGCTTCAGCAAGTTGACCACGTTCGTGCCGTAAAGCTGGGAAGACTGTGTCGGGAGACGGCCGGCCAGGTCCGTGTAGCCGAGGATCGTCACCCCGTTCGCCGTCGTCACGGCCTCGCCCGCCACCGTGCCCTCGACGTTGCCGCCGTTGGCCGCGGCCATGTCCACGATCACACTGCCCGGGCGCATGGAAGCCACCATGTCGGCGGTGATGATCCGCGGCGCGGGCTTACCCGGGATCAACGCCGTCGTGATGATGATGTCCACGTCCCGGCACTGATCCGCGTAGAGCTGGACCTCGCGCGCCTTGTAGTCCTCGCTCATCTCCTTGGCGTAACCAGTCGAGGAGACCTCGACTTCGGCCGCCTCGATGGAGACGTACTCGCCGCCCAGACTGCGCACCTGATCGGCCACTTCCGGCCGGGGATCGGTCGCGCGGACCACCGCGCCGAGCGACCCAGCCGCACCGATCGCCGCCAAACCGGCCACACCCGCGCCGACCACGAGTACCTTCGCCGGTGGTACCTTGCCCGCCGCGGTCACCTGCCCGGTGAAGAACCGGCCGAACCTGTGCGCCGCCTCCACCACCGCGCGATAACCCGCGATGTTCGCCATCGACGACAGCACATCCAGTGACTGCGCCCGCGAGATCCGTGGCACCGCGTCCATCGCCAGCGCCGTCAGCGGCCGCCGCGACAGGTCCTCCACCAGATCCTTGTTCAACGCCGGACTCAGCAGGCTGATCAGGGTCACACCCGGCGACATCGCATCCAGCTGCGCTTTCGTCGGCGCATTGACCCCCACGACGATCTCGGCCCCCACCGCCTCACCGATCGACGCGCCGGCCTCCGCGTACGCCTCGTCAGTGAAGCTCGCCGCCACGCCGGCCCCAGACTCCACCACGACGTCGTACCCCAGCTTCAGCAGCTGAGCCACCGTCGCCGGCGTCGCCGCCACCCGGGTCTCACCCGGCAAGGCCTCCTTCAACACACCGACCAGCATCGAAACTCCTCAGCCGCACGCCGTTGTACTCGCGGTACAGCCCGTACCGCGACGGGGAACATCAAGCACTGCGCGGACTCCTTCATAACACTCACGACAGCAAGTTTCTCTGTGACCGCAGCCACGTCCCCCAGCCGAGATCCGGGAAAACCTTTCAGTGCCCGGACATGCCGCCGCCGACGGCGAGGGCGTTCCCGGTGATTGATGCGGGAGGCATCACTGGCCAGGAACACGACCACGGTGTCGAGCTCGCGCTGCCGGCCGAGTCTCCCAAGTGGGCTGTGTTGTCCGTGTTGTCCGAGTTGTCCGAGGAAGGGCAGCTACAGGTCTTCGGAATTCCAGCGGTCATTCGCCAGAAGCAGGTCGAGTGTGTATCACTTGCGTGCGGAAGGTGCAAGATCTTTTTCGGAAGGCGGCGAGGCGCCGTCGCTCCGGTCATCCTCGAGGGCGACGGCTGAACGTACCTACCGCCGATCGGGGGATTGCCGATGCGTTGA
>NZ_DATELF010000027.1:0-35494 GCF_035276945.1 Amycolatopsis sp.
AGAAGTTCCGCACACAGGTGGCAGGCTTACCGTGGAACGATGTCCCCGGCCGGGCACACCGAGATTCCAGACCCGCCATGGCCGCACGGTGACCCGCACCTACAAGGTCGTCACCATCGCCGCTGGGATCCTGTTTCCCGACACCACCCAAGCGGTCCGGATCACTCGCACCCGCAAGCGCCGCAACAGCAGGAAACGAGCCCGCACCGAGATCGTGTACGCGGTCACCTCGCTGACCGCCGAACAGGCCCGACCCGCCGAACTCGCCGCCTACATCCGCGGTCACTGGACCTGCGAGAACAAGTTGCACTGGGTGCGAGACGTCACGCTCGGAGAAGACCTCTCCCGCGTGCGAACCGGCGGCGGGCCCCGCATGATGGCCTCCCTACACAACCACTACACACCCTCGCCCTCGGCCTCCTGCGCCTGGCCGGTCACACCAACATCGCCAAAGCCTACGCCATAACGGTCCAACCACCCGAAACAAGTCGTGCAACTGGTCCTCACCAGCTGAAACACGACTTTTACCTCCGCCCTGGCACGATTAGCGCTACTGTTGCGCCCGACAGCGGAAGCGTGCGTTGCGCCGGGGACCGCGCACTAATCGCGACAAGCACAAGTTCGGCCGGGTTCGCGATACCGGTCCTGGGGTCTGGGGGTAGGCGTATGGTGCATGGTGTCGTCGATGCCAAACGCAAGATCGGGGTCCGGGAGGCCACCGCGATCGGCGTCGGGGGTGTGGTCGGCGCGGGGATCTTCGTCCTGAGCGGGACGGCGAGCGCGCTGGCGGGCCCGGCCGTAATCGTGGCGTTCCTGCTGGCGTTTCTCGCCTCGCTCAGTCTCGCCATGTGTTTCGGCGAGCTCAGCTCGATGCACAAGGAGTCGGGCGGGCAGTACGCCTACGCCAAGGCGCATCTCCCCCCGATCATGGCGACGATCGTGGGCTGGGCGAACATGGGCGCCTGGATCTTCGGCGCCTCGTTCGTGGGCACCGGCTTCGGCGAGCACCTGCACCTGATCATTCCGGCCATCCCGCCCGCGGCCGGTGCGTCGGTTCTGACCGCGGTCATCGTGGTGATGAACCTGTTCGGACTGCGCATGTCCGGCCGGGTTCAGTTCGTGGTCATGCTCCTGGAGGTGGCCTTCCTCAGCGTGTTCATCGTGATCGGCGGCGGCAGCGCACAGGCGAGCAACTTTTCGCCGTTCGTCACCCACGGGTGGTTCGGGATTCTGGCGGCCGCCGTCGTCGGGTTCATCGCGCTGCTGGGCTGGGACGCGGTCGTCGTCGCGGCCGAAGAGATCCACGAGCCGCAGCGCACGATCCCGAAATCGATCTTCGCGAGCCTCGCCATCGTCTTCGTGCTCTATATCGGATTGCTGGTGGTCGTCAATGGCGTGCTGTCCCCCGGCCAACTGGAGGGCACGGCGACTCCGGTGGCGGACGCGGCGGCGGTCCTGCTGGGGCCGGCCGGGCGCACTGCGGTCAACGTCATCATCGTCGTCGCGCTGACCGCCACGGTGAACTCGTTCGTCATCGTGATCTCGCGGTCGGCGTTCGTGCTCGCCAGGGACAACCGGATGCCACGGGTGGTCGCCCGGCGCTCGGCCCGAGGCGTGCCATGGGTGGCCATCGTGCTCGCCGGCGGAAGCCAGATCTGCGTGACCATGCTGGCGGATCTACGGTTCGCGGTCTCGGCGACCGGGTTCCTCTACATGATCACGTCGGTCGCCGCGATCGTCGCCCTGTTCGTGGCCCGGCGGCGGGGCGCGCAAGGCACCTTCCGCGTCCCGCTCTACCCGCTGACCCCGGCCGTGGCGCTGGTGCTCTGCTCCCTGTTCGTCATCGGCACGGGGGTGACCGGTGTCCTGACGGGCACGGCGTGGCTGGTGGCCGGTGTGTTCTGCGCCGCGGTCGTGCAGCGCAGAACACACGTCACGGCCGCGCCGGAAGAACTCGGGCCCGTCCCGCGGTGACGCTCAGGCGGGGACGACGATCGGCTTCTCGACGGCGGTGACGTCGTTGAGGTTCAGCACGACGGAGCGGTCGAGGCGCCCGGCGTTGAAGAACACCCGTTCCTGCGCCAAAAGGCGCGCGTCGACGCTGAGCGGCAGCTCGAAGATCGAGCCGATCGAAGGCAGTTCGCCGAAGTCGCAGCCGGTCGCGGCCTTGAGCTCCGCCACGCTGGCGAGGCGAAGCCGTTTCGCGGCAAGGGGTTCGGCCAGCGCCTCGAGGTCTCCCCGCGCGTCACCGGGCAGCGAGTGGATGACCAGGTCCTTACCGCCCTCGCGGCGGTAACGGCGGATCAGCAGCGCCTTCGCCTGCTCTTGCAGGGCCGATCCGACTATTCGGCTGTACTCCTCGGCGGACGCCGCGGGCGGGTGTTCGATCTCCTCATACGAGATTCCCGCAGAATTAAGATATTCGATGACGCGATCGTGAGCGCTGCTCATCACTTGGCCTTTCGGTACTTGTCGCGATTTTGCGCGATCGACAACTTACCGCACCCCCGCGGATGAGCGCACGTTGTCCGGAACCGCGGGGATCAGGCGAAACGGTGAATGAACTCGCGTTCGCGTTCCTGTTCGGCAACCGAGGCCGGCGTCCGCTTCAGCGTCAGGCGCAGCATCGGCGGCGCCATCACCGACGTCAGCACCGCGAGCAGGACGACGATGGCGTAAGTGGCGCTGGTCAGGATGCCGAGCTGGAGCCCGACCGTGGCGACCACGATCTCCACCACACCCCGGGCGTTCAATCCCGCGCCGATCGCCAGCGCTTCGCGGTGGCCGATCCGGCCAAGGCGCGCACCGGCGTATCCACCGGCGAACTTGGCGAGGGTCGCGACCAGGATGGTCACGGCCGTGGCCAGGAGGATCGCCGGATCACCGAAGGCGGAAAGCTCGACCCGCAGTCCCGCCATGACGAAATACAACGGAACGAGCGCCGCCATGATCAATGGCCGCATGGAGTCCAGTACCCGCCGGACGGGTGCGCCGAGCGAGCTGATGATCAGCCCGCCCAGGAAGGCACCGAGGATCGGCTCCAGTCCCAGTGCGTGCGTTCCCGCGGCGGCCAGCACGACCAGCACGACGATCACGGCCACGCCGAGCCCGGGCTGACCCGACCGCTCGGCTCGCCGTAGCAACCACCGTGCCGCCGGCCGCATCACCAGTACGGTGAGCACCAGAACCGCGAGCAGGTAGCCGACGGTCCGGAAGATCACGCCTGCGCTCACCGCCGAGCTGGTCACCATCGCGGACACGACCGAAAGCAGCAACCACCCGATCACGTCGGACACCGCGGCCGCGCCGATGGTCATCTGGCCGACGTCCCGGTGCATCAACCCCATGTCCAGCAAGGTCTTCGAGATCACCGGCAGCGCGCTGACCGCGATCGCGACGCCGACGAACAAGGCGAAGGCACCGCGGTTGGCACCCTGGGCCATGAGCGCGTCCGGCAGCAGGAACCCGAGCAGGCAGCCCAGTGCCAGCGGCAGCGCCACGCTGCCCACGCTGACCAGCCCGATGGCCCGGCGACGGCGCCGGATGAGGCCGAGGTCGACGTGCGCGCCGGTGACGGCGACGAGCAGGAGGAGGCCGAGCTGCGCTACCGCGCTGAGCAACTGCATCTGGCCCGGTTCCTGAGGCAGCAACCAGCGCGACACGTCCGGCAGGAGATTGCCGAACACCGATGGCCCGAGGAGCACGCCCGCGGTCAGCTCGCCGACCAGTGGGGGGAGTTTCGCCTTCGCCGCGAGCCTGCCCAGCAGGATCGCCGCCCCGAGCAGAAGGCCGATCTGGAGCAGGAACACCAGCAGCTGATGGGCACCGATCGAGGACGCGGCTGCCTGAGCCATCGCCATGACGAGTCCTTTCCGGTGGTCCCGCACCGGATGGCAGTGGACCGGCGGATGCCCCGGCGGACGGGCACAGCAATCGTCTGCTAACGCTCGCATGCGATCTTCATCCGGGTCAATCGAGATAGCCGAAGAAGTGCCATTGGTTCGGCGAAAGACGCCTCGTGAGTGAACAACGTTGTTCAGGGCGTGCCGATCGTCAACACGCTGGTTCGGTTTTGGGGTGAGGGTGATCCTGCTGGGTAATTCTGCTCATGCCGTGAGGGCGAGTTCGAGGCGGGTGAGGTGGCTGGTGCGGGTTCGGTCGGGGCCAGACCCCAGTCCGCCTGCCGGTCAGGTCACCCGCTTACACAGAAGATCAAACACCCCCTTGTTTCCCGCGATGATGCCGTGGCGCTCCCGTGCGGCGATAGCGGCCGACCAGCTCGGCAAGACGAGCGAGGCACAGCGGTTGGCAGCGGAGGAACTCGCCCTGGCAAGGCGATGGGGTACCGGGCGCGCAGTAGGGTACGCACTCACCGCGGTGGGCAGAGTCAACCGGGACACCGAAGTACTGGCCGAGGCTGCCGGTTTGCTCGAGCAGTCTGCCGACCAGAACGCTTTCGCTGAGGCCAGCTTCTACCTGGGTATCGCTTACCACCGCGCCCGCCAGTCCGGGGAAGCCCGCGCCGAGCTGACCACCGCCCATCGCCTCGCAACCGACGGCGGCGCCACCCGGCTGATTAAGCAAGCCAAACACCTGATCGACCGGATCGACTCCCGCCGTTCCGCAAGACACGGAACAAAGGCGAATATCCTGACCGTACAGGAGTGGCAGATCGCCGAACGAGCCGCAATCGGCGCGTCCAACCGCGAGATCGCCGACGAACTGTTCGTGACGGTCCGGACCGTGGAACATTACCTCACCGCCGTCTACCGAAAACTCGGCATCAACGGCAGGCGAAACCTGGGTAAGCCCTCCGCTGAGAGACACCCGCGCGGCCCAGCCGGTGGTGGACGAACCCATCCGCGACCGCCATGAAATTTCGGCTGAATTGCGCAGCTCCGACTCCGTCATCCGCTTACCGCCGATCGACTCCACCACCCAAGCACAGGTCACAGAGTGGTGTCGCGGGTGTAGGAGATGGTGGCGTTCTGGCCTGTGGTGCCGCCGGTGGTGGTGGTGGTGGTGGAGAGTTGGAGGTTGCGGTCGGCGCCGTCGTAGGCGAGGTGGGTGGTGATGCCGGCGTTGGTGTAGCCGGTGGTGTTGCCGTGGGTGTCGTAGGTGAAGCCGCTGGTCGCGTTGGCGCCGAGGGTGGCGATGAGCCGGTCGGCGGCGGCGGCGCGCAGTCGAACGGGAATAGATGCGCGACTGAGCCAGGCCGGCCTCCCCACCGACACCACAGTCCCCTGGTGGGGCAACCACACCCTCCGCCACGAAATCAACTGGCCCCTTGCCCCGAACCGACTGCGTGGAAATCCGCGCTACCGATGATGAAAGCCCAGGAAGTCAAACCCTGGGCCATCCTCAATAGACATCAACGGGCTGATCACACCCCTTGCGGGGTTCCGGTCACCTCACGCCGCACCACACCACCGCTCACCACCCCTGCTCGCAGCATCGCACGCAGGAGCGTGAGCACGGCCTGGTCACACACGCGTTCCTCGACCGCCTGCATCAACTTCTCGTGCGGAATCGCCGAAAAGCAGTTGGCGATGTCCGTCTCAACCACCCACCTGCGGCCCCGCCAGGCTTCATCAACGAGGACCTGCAACGCATCGTGCTGCGCGCGCTTCGGGAGAAACCCGAACGAGCACGGGACTAGCCGAAACGGCCCTCACCGGGCACCTCCAAACCAGACACTGCGCATCGACGAAGCAGCGGTCCTTCCCTCACCGGCGGTTGTGTCGTCCGCTCGGCTCAACCAGTACTACGACCGCCTCCGACGCCCGTCCGGCAGGCAAACTCATGTCCCGAGGTCATCGGTTATAGAGCGCCACGCTCCAGCAACACCAAACACCGCAGGTTGCCGGGCCGGGGAGGGCCTCACCAGTTCCCGCCATCACTATCTGAACGTTCCGCGCCCCATACGCCGGGGAGTCCTTCAGCGCCTGCACATCCAGGTCTTCAGCGCCTTCCGTCTCGCAGGTTTCCCCACGAAGCCGCCAGGCTGCTACCGGGCCTCCTGACAGCTACCCGGACCGGACTCACACCGGCAAGCGACGACGACCTTACGACCACAGACGACCTACATGGTCACCTCCAGTCTGCTGGTCGCGCGAAACACCTGGGCTAGGGTGTATCGGTGCACGTGAACCGTGACTTCCTTATCTCTACTGCTACCCAGACGACCGGCCTCACGGACTTCGGCGAGCGCGGCTGGTCCGAAGGATTGGATCGACTGCTCGACGCGCTTGACACTGAGGCACAACTGACGGATCTGGGGCGAATGATCGCCGTCCAGGAGATCGGCGCCTTCCTGGCTAATCGGCTGCGGATCGTGGACTGGCGCTCCCGCAATCCAGAGACCGCCACTCGGGAGATCAAGGCTCCGCTCGTCATCGCCGGGCTGTCCCGCACCGGGACCACCATCCTCCATGATCTGCTCGCACAGGACCGCGAGCTGCACCGGGCGCCGCTGACCTGGGAGGTGAGCCGGCCCGTTCCGCCGGCCGCGGCCGAGGCGTACGACAACGACCCTCGGATCGGCACCGTGCAGGCTGAGATCGACATGGGCAACCAGGTGATGCCCGACCTGATGAAGTTCCATCCGGTGGGCGCGCGGCTGGCACAGGGGTGCGTGCGCATCACCGCAAGCGACTTCCGCAGCACGAGTTTTCCCGCCCAGTACCGGGTTCCCGGGTACACGCGCTGGTTGCTGAACGAGGCGGACCTGGCCTCGGCCTACCGCTGGCACCGTGCCTTCCTGCAGCACCTCCAGACCGACGAGCCGCCACGGCGCTGGCTGCTCAAGGCACCCGCGCACACCTGGCACCTGCCGGCGCTGCTCGCCGAGTATCCGGACGCGGTGGTGATCCAACTGCACCGCGACCCGCTGCGGGTCATGGCCTCGGTGAGCGGCCTGGTCACCTACCCGCGCGGGGCGGTAAGCGAGGGCAGGACACCGGCGGAGACCGCCGCCGAGTACGCCGAGCCGCTGCTGGACGCCTTCGCCCGCTCCGAACAGGCCCGGGACAACGGCCTGCTGCCGCCGGACCAGGTGATCGACGTGCGGTACCGCGACCTCGTGGCCGACCCGCTGCGCACGATACGAGGGATCTACGACCGGCTCGGCACCCCGCTGTCCGCATCTGCCGCACAGGCCATGCGGGAGTTCCTTGTCGTCCGCCCCGCGGACACCAGCCCGCGCTACAGCTTCGCGCGGACGGGGCTGGACGCGAACGCTCTGCGAGAGCGGCTCCGGGGCTACCAAGAGCGATTCGGCGTGGCGGACGAGCCGCTGACCTGATTGGCGCGATCCGGCGCCGAGATCCATAACTGGGAGCTGAGTTGGGCGAGAATCGCACGGATTCACTGTTGGAGCCGCCTGCGCTGGGCGGTGGGCTTCCCTTACTCGGGCACACCCTGGCGTTCGCCCGGGACCCCGTGGCCCTGCTGGTCGATGGCCACCAGAAGCTGGGGGAGGTGTTCACGATCCGCATTACCGGGCGGAAGTTCACGGTTCTGAGCGGTCCTGCCGCGACCGACTCCGTTTTCCGTGCTTCCGACGAGACCGTGGGGCGCCGCAGGGCGTACGAGTCGATGACGCCGGTGTTCGGCGAAGGCATGCTCTTCGACGCGACCCCGGCCGAGTTCGACGAGCAGATCGCGTTGATCCTGCCGGCTCTGCGCGGGAGGGCGGTGGAGGAGTACGCCCCGGTGATGCGGCGTGAGGTCGAAGACTACCTCGCCGGTTGGGGCGATCAGGGGCGCATCGACCTGGTCGGGTCGATGAGCGAGCTGTCGGTGAACATCGCGGTGGAGTGCCTGATCGGTGCGGAGTTCCGGCGCCGCGTTGGCCCCGATCTGGTGCGGCTGTTTACTGACCTCAAGTCGGCCGGCCGGGCCTCCTGGTTGATCCACCCGCACCTGCCGCTCCCGGCCTTCCGCCGCCGCGACCGGGCACGCCGCCGGCTGATCGAGCTGATCCTGGACGCTGCCCGGTCGATCAAGCGCGACGACCCCGAGTCCGGACGCTTCGTCAGCACGCTGATGACGTCCCGGTTCTCCGATGGCAGCCCGGTACCGGAAGAGGTCGTGGCGTCGCTGCTGCTGGCGATCATCGTGGCGGGCGAGCACAACACGGCGGCGCTGGCTTCCTGGACGGGTGCCCTGCTCCTGCGGCACCCCGAGTGGCTGAGCAGGGTCCTGCGCGAGCAGGAGGAGCTCGCCTCCGCAGGCGACGCCGCGACGGCGTGTCAGAACGTACGCGGGATGGAGGTGCTGCGGCGCTGCATGGTCGAGGCGGAACGGCTGCACCCGCCGACGACCGTGCTACTACGGGACGCGGAACAGGAGTTCAGCTACGGCGGATACCGGATCGCCCGCGGGAGCAGGGTGATGGTGTCCCCCACGGCCTCGCATCGCCTACCGGGGGTCTTCCAGGACCCGGAGCGTTACGACCCCGACCGCTTCTCGCCAGAGCGCGCCGAGCACCGCGGTGTTCCCCAGCCGATGCTGGCCTTCGGCGGGGGGCGCCACCGCTGTACCGGGATGGCCTTCGCCTACCAGGAGATCATGATCATCTGGAGCTGCCTTTTGCGCACCTACGAGTTGGAACTCGAAGGCCACGCGCCCCGTCCGGACTACTCCGCGGTCACCGCGGTACCGCGCACCCCGTGCTGGGTGCGCTACCGCCGCCGCGGTCGGCAGGGCGAGAAGCCTTCCTCCGGCCGTTGAGAGGCCGCACCGCAGCCGCCCGAACCCGCACTACGGCCGGGCAGGCGCTCGCGCCGGAAGCTCAGATGCCGGCCCGCACACCGGTCAGCCGTTCCGACTCCTCCCACAGGACCCGCGCACGGCGGTCGTCGCGGGCCCAGGGAGCCCGCCGGGCCGGGATCGGCCGGGCGTGGTCGAGCGATCCCGGGCCGATGTAGCTGCCCTGCCTGACACCGTGGTGTGTCGCGGCGTACAGCGTGGGCAAGGCGCCGACCTCCGCAGGCTTGGCGGCAAACCGGCTGCCCAGTGCCAGCAACCGGTCAATGAAATCGGGACCGTTCGGTCCGACCGTGCGCGGGAGGCCGGTGTCCGCGTACCCCGGATGCGCGGCGACAGCGAGCGTCCCAGTACCCACCGCGGACAACCGGCGCGCCAACTCATGCGTGAACAGCAGGTTCGCGGTCTTGGAACGCCCGTAGGCCAGCCAGCGCTGGTAGAAGCGCGGCGAGTTCCGTGGGTCGGCCGGTCCGCAGCCGGTCGCGAAGTGCATGACGCTCGAGACCGTGACCACCCGGGACGCGGGGGTGGCCAGCAGCAGCGGCAGCAGCAGCCCGGTCAGCGCGAAGTGACCCAAGTGATTGATCCCGAGGTGCGTTTCGAAACCGTCCGCCGTCCTGCCGGGCGGCAGGCCGCCCACACCCGCGTTGTTGATCAGCAGATCGAGACGGTCCACACCCAAGCCCTCGGCGCACGCCCGCACCGACGCCAGATCGGCGAGGTCCAGCGACCGGTACTCGACTTCGGCATCCGGCACCTCCGCGCGCAGCCGTCGCAGCGCCTCCCGGCCCCGGGAGCTGCTGCGGCAAGCCAGCAGCACTCTGGCTCCACGCCGAGCCAGTTCACAGGCCGTGAAGTAACCCAAGCCGCGGTTGGCCCCGGTGACCAACGCGACACGGCCGCGCTGGTCCGGGATGTCGCGCGTTGTCCAGGCCGGCACGCCACATCTCCTTCTCGTCGTGAACCGAACCGAGCGGACCGGCGATCATCCCGTCAGACTAGCGCGAGCCGGGTATTCCGCTCGTGCGTTCCTGATGGACGCCGACGACAACCCGACCCGCCGCCTGACCTGGCTGGCCGGGATTTTCGGCAAGCGCAAGCTACTGGCTACGCGGGCAAGGTCACGATCGGCAAGGACCGGATGCGCCTCCCCATATTCGCGCGCGGTCGTCCGCGGGTTCCTTGACAACCCATTGTCCCCGTCGTAGCGCCTCAGACGCGGCGCAGGGCGGCCAGTTGCTCTTCGAAGGGCACCACAGCGGTGTCGTCGGCTTTGCGGGCGGCACGTCGGCACAACGCTGCGCGTGTCGTCGCCGACCGGGCGGCGGATCGCCTTGTGCGGCAACGCCTTCTTCGGTTTCCGTGCCGGGAAAGTCGCCGACATCCGGCCGATCATCGACGTGTACGGTCTGCAGGCACGGCTCGCCGCGACGTAGCGGTGACGGGTAGGGCCGCGATCAGGGCGGCGAGTGCGATGGCGAGGCAAAGCCAGCCGAACCAGTCGCCGAGGCGGCTGTAGACCGTCGGGCCTGGGCCCGTGACGTTGGCCGTGATCGTGGTGAACGCGGCCGGTCCGCCGGTACGTGCCTGCGCGAGTACCCGGCCCCAGCCGTCGGAGATCATCAGCGAGCCGTTCTGGCCCGCCCACGCCACCGGCATCCCGTTCTCCACGCCGTGAAGCAACCCGGTGCGGCTGTGCTGCCAGCCGTTCTCGTCGTTGTCGGACGCGGCGACCGCGAGCAGTGTCGTGCCCGCCGCGCCGTAATCGCGACTGGGCTGGGCGAAGTCGAGGTCGGCACAGATCTCGACGCCCGTCCTGGTCCCGGGCGCGAAGACCAGATCGTGCCCGTGTGGGCTGATCAGGTCGTGCTGTTTGAGGTACCGCACCGGGTTCCCGCCATCCGCGGGGAAGACCAGGGCGAAGTTGTAGCGGGTGCGGCCCTCGGCCTGGACGAAGCCGAGCACGATGTCGATGGCGCGGGCTCGGGCGGCCTCGCGCATCGGCTGGATGAGGGAAGCGGGATCGGCCTCCTCGGCGCCGAACGCGCCCTCCGGCAGCACGGCGGTCCGCACCCCGTCCGGCAGGTTCTCGATCTCGTGGACATAACCGGCGACGAGCGTGTCACTGACCGGAGGCGCCCACGCGTACTGGTTGGGCGCGATGGCCGCGACCCGTTGCGGCGGGCCGCCGGTGCCGGCCAGCTGCAGGGCACCGAACCCCAGGGCCGCCGCAATCACCACCACGGCCACCGTCCCGGTCCGCAGGCGAGCTCCCCTCGGCAAGCCGGGTGACAGCAGCGCCGCGACCGCGCACGGCGCGAACATCACCAGGAACTCAACCGCCCACATCCCGCCCACGGCCGCGGTCTGCAGCACCAGCGGCACGTCGCCCTGGTCATTGGCGAACGTGCCCATCAATCCCTTCGGGTTCGCGACCGACACGACGAACAGCACGCCCGTCCACACCGCCGGCGCGGCCACGGCAGCCGACAGTGCGCGGCCCCGCACCACGAGCGAGCGGAAGAGCCAGACGGTGAGCACGAACGTCAGCGACATCCCGAGGTTGATCATCAGGCCGACCGGGATCATCGGCTCGTCATAGGAATGCAGCTGGAATCCCCAGCTGTTGGCCGTGCCGAGCAGGTACGCGCCGAACGCGACACCGAGCGCGGTACGCACCGGCACCCGCGGTGCGAGCAGCAGCACCGGCAGGGGTGCGAGCCAGGTCAGCACCGCGACCGGGGCGAGCCCGGTACCCAGGTAGCCCAGCACCGCCGAGCAGAGCAGCACCCCCACCGGCAGTAGCCAGGCCTCACGTGCTTGCCGTTCCATCGAGAACCCTCCCCACAGTTCGCCTGCACAGGGCGCGAAAGTCTCGTTCGGACATGCCCATCCGGCCGCCGAGGTAAAGCTGCACCAACCCCATGACCGGCATGGTGATGGCCAGCGCGGCCTCGAGTGGGTCATCAGCGCGGAGCACGCCGTCCCGCATGCCCTGCTCGACGACGTCGATCACCGGAGTGAACGCGGGCGAGCGCCCGGCCCGGAAATCCTCCGGGAACCGCCGGACGCCCTCACGCCGGTCGGTGATCAGGAACCGGTAGAGGTTCGGCTTCCCGAGCGCGAAATCCAGGAAGTCGTCCAGCAGCCCGTAGAACCGGGCCTCGAAGTCGACCTCCCGGACCCGCTTCCCCCAGGCATTGCCCAGATCCGCGAAGGCGGCGTCGACCACCGCCCGCAGCAGCCCATCCCGATTCGGGTAGTGCCGGTAACTGGCCATCGTGGTCACCCCGGCATCCGCCGCGACGCGCCGCATCGTCACCGCCTGGGCGCCCTCCCGGAGCAGGATCGCCAACGCCGCCGCCGCGATCCGCTCCGCCGTCCCCCACTCCACCATGTGTACAACGTACACGGCAACGTGTACGTTGTACACAGCCTTTTCGGCATCGTCGAAGACACCGACCGAACCGCGGCAGGTGGAAAGCCGGACTCGCATGCCGTTGAATCGCCACTCATGCCGCGAAGCGGGCGGGAGAGGGGGCCGGTACGACGACCGCGTGGTGCACAACGATCCACGAAGCGAGTCACACACCGAGTTCTTGCCACACGCCGCCGCGCCTGCTGATGGCGATGAAGCGGCGATCGTGCACCGCGTTCGCCGTGCATCGCAAATGTCACTGGCCATGTTCAGGTCCGCTCAGGTCCTCGCCGGCGTCGATGCGCTTGAGAAGATCCAGTTGTCGATGATTGAACGGATCCCACCGCCGCATGGCTGACCCGCACTCTGGCTTCGTGCCAGCCTTCCAATGGCTGCGGTCGATAGCTTCGGCATCGGAAGCGCTTCCGCGGTAACCCGCCACGTCGAAAGTTCCTTATGATGGCCAGCAAAATCCGAGCCGCCTTGGGGGTGAGTTCAGGCAGCGACGGTGGCAAAACAACTGCCGCGGTTTTCGGTAAAGGACCGGGGTTTTGCAGCGTCCAGAGCGCGGCCTGGTCAGCGGCGGTGACTCGCTGGCAGATGGGGCTTCGCCGCTGCCGCAACGGCTGTTCGGCGACATAGATCGAGGTTTCCGCAACCCCGGTGTAGCAGTCTCGTGTGGACACTGAAGCGGCGGCCCAGCCCATGACCTCGCCGTCGAGTTCGGCGGCCCAGCGGTGGCCCGGTAACCATAACTGCGGACCGACCCGGTTTCTGACGGCGGTAAGGCGGATCACCGGGTGCCCTCCTGCAGTCAGGAAGCGTTGCGGCGGATCAGGAGCAACACACATTGATCGGCGCGGTCACGCTGACCGGGATGCCGAGAGTCGTGCTCACCCAGTGCGGAAAAGTCCGCGTCCACTTGGCATCGATTGTCCACGCTCCGTCCACTGTGTACCCCAGGGTACTGGCGATGCCCGTGTCGACCGGGGCGGTGCGCACCTTCTCGACGCCCGAACGGGGTCGGTGAGGACCTACACGACCGCGTCCGGACCCAGCGCGTCCGCAGTGTCCGCAACGTCATAGGGCCTTGCCGCATCCCCGGCCGCCAGAGGTGGTCACCCATCACAGGGCACTACAACGGCTTCACGGCTTCACGGCTTCACGGCTTCACGGCTTCACAGGCGACCATTCGGCTGCGGAGTGCTGCCCGGCGTGCTGGACCTACCCACCGGTGGAGGTCAGCCTGTCGGTCCCCTCCCCTCGTGCGGGTTCGACGCCTCCGGTGCGGATGCGCGGACGGGTACCGACATGGCGGCGACCCCGGCGGGTATCCTGGCGACCGCAGCGCCCAGAGGACAGCCATCATCGCCGACGGCAAGGTCAGGGACCTACGGTAGGTATCGGGTCGCATCTTCCACGGCCGACGCTGCGACGTCGGCCATACTTGGCTCCTTCAACCGGTCACCGGGGTACGCCTCTTCCCGCCATGCACAGATTCCGAGCCTTAATCAAGCCGGGGTCGTTCAGCCAAGTGTGTCCGCGCCGCGTCACCCGGAACAGGCGATGGGCAGGGCAGGCTACCCAACTATCGTGACTGTCGCGGGGCATCCACAGAGTTTTGCCAGCCGCCCCGAGATGATAAGCGGGAAGGCGGTGGTGAGACGAAATCTCGATCGGTTCTGCTCGGACTCTCTCCACGAAATCGTCCCTGCTCCGACGGCGCAGGAATCACGTGACTGGCCAGGCCTGCACCAAGGGCGGATCCGCACACAGCCACCGAATCGTCACTCTGCACGAATCCCGCAAAACAACAAACAAAGCCAATGGAGTCGAACATGACCAGGAAATACACCGTTGTCGCGGGCGACACGCTCTGGGGCATCGCAAAACACTTCTACGGAAACGGGAACCTGTACCCGGTGATCGCCCAAGCAAACGGGATCGAGAATCCGGACATCATCCGCCCGGGACAGGTCCTCATCATTCCGGACGCGACAAATTACCGTACCTACACGGTTGTCGACGGCGACACGCTCTGGGACATCGCGAAACGTTTCTACGGAAACGGGAACCTGTACCCCGTGATCGCCCGAGCAAACGGGATCGAGAATCCGGACATCATCCGTCCGGGACAGGTCCTCGTGATCCCCCCGGCGCCTGTGAACGCGACCCAGTCCTGAAAGTTTCCGTGACCTCGGTCGGTGTTCTGACCGGTCGTGGGCGTGTCGGTGCCACCGGCACCACACCCCCACGACCGTTCGAGCATTCGTCACCGTGCGGCGGAACGCTCCATGACGTCACGGTGATCGATGCTGAAGGTGAGTTCGGCGTCCAGGCTGGCGTACCGACGTAGTGGCCTCACGGCACACCGGCTTCTTGGCGCACCGTCCGCATCGGAGGTCGGCTCGAGCGGGACTTTCATCGCGGCTCGCACAACACGGTCCCGGATCGCGGGAACCGACAATGCTCGCCGTTGGCTCGACTTCGGTTTCGGGATCAGCGCCCGCCGCGCGGGCATACCTTCCCGCGTCGCCAACCAGCCGAATTCCACGCCACCGGCGGGACGCACAACGATGTCGGCACTGAGCCGGGGCGACTGTCCGGCAACAAGTGTTACCCACCAGGCAACCTCAAACCACCTTCGCAGCGAGATGATCCAGTTGTGGCTAAATGGAAGAAACTCTTGGAGAAATTCTCCAGAAGTGCCTGTTCACCAAAGCTGAACGGGCCAATAGGACGCCGAAGAGCAGGCTCGTGGCGGCAATACGCCCTTGCGCGAATCTTGCAACTCAAGGCGCAGTCCGATTCCGCCAGAGTCGCCAATTCCAATCCCGGCGGAGTCGCCGATCCTGATATTGAGAGCAAGAAGAAAAAGCTCGACGGTGTCGATGACAACCTGGCCGCCGCCGCTGATGCCGCCGCGCGAATGTGGTCAAATTTTACCGGCGCGGCAGCCGAGCGCACCTGGAACAACGTCGATGCGGCCGATCAATCCCTGCACGAACTGCCCAATGAGGACGAGTTACCCGGCTGGGGAATAGATGTACTGGCGGTAGCTCGCCGCCACCTGCCCGCGAACGACCCCCGACGAGTCGAATTGGAGATTCTTCTTTCCAAGAACCGGAACAGCGAGATACCAAAACTGAACAAAGAGGGAAAGACTGTTGCGATTTATGCGTTAAAAGCCGCCAACGCGGCGGCTTCAATTGAAAGGATGCAGGCTCGCAGCTTCCGAAATATGTTGTACTCAACCTCCCTTGCACTTGCCGCCTTAGCCGCAGGTCTGGTCGTGTTCTCCTCGATCAAGAACTCAGTATTGGATCTGTGTATCGCCGGGAACTGCCCCGCCGGCCTCCCGGCGCGCAGTGGATATGACGTTCTGATTGTCGAGACCATCGGCCTAGCGGCTGCCGCCCTTACCGCAGCACTGTCACTGCGCAAACTGGATGGCACTTCGACACCATATTCAATCCCCATGGCTCTGTTCATCTTGAAACTACCGGCCGGCGCACTGTCGGCGGTTATCGGGGTCATACTGATGAACGCCGACACCATCCTCGGGCTTGGCAAGCTGACCAATCAGGGACAGATACTGGCTTGGGCCGCGCTGTTCGGCGCCGGACAGCTGGCACTCACACGGTTCGTGGACGCAAAAGGACAGGAAGTCCTCGATAATGTACGCGCACCCGGCTCAGGCCCGCGCGAACCATCACGCGAAAACAAACCGAGATGAAATCAGAAAGAGCATGGGAGATTGCCAACGGATCGCGGTAGGGACCGCCGTTGCCGGCGGCCCCCCGCACAGATCCCAGCGTGCGGGATTACCGCACTGGGCTCCTGCCTTGGGTTCTGGCGTCGAACCGCGTGTCAGGGAACAGGTACTTCAGGCGGCCGGACCTGGCCGCGCGGGCCAGCGCGGACACGTAGGCAGGCCGGTCGTCCGCGCTGAGGCAGTGGTAGAGACCACTGTCCAACAAAATGTCGAAACGGTTCTCGTAGCCGGTCAGGCTGGTCGCGTCGACCACCGAGAAGTCGACCTCGACACCCGCGGCCGTGGCACGTTCGGTGCCTGCCGGATCGCGGACGGCGCGTGTCCAACCCCGTGACCCGATAGCCGCGTGCGGCGAGGAAAACGGCGTTTCCGCCTGCGCCGCAACCCACGTCGAGCACGTTTCCGGTGAACGCCCCCGCCTCTTCCAACGCGACGACCGCCGACTGGGGCTCGCTGATGTCCCACGGCGCGCGGCCCTGCCGGTAGAGCTGTTCGAAATAGGCTTGGGTCTCGGTCATGCGGCTTCCTCCGATAGGAGACGATCTCGCACCATCGGTCGCGCGCCGCCGCTGTTACGCCATCACCAACCTTGGTAGCGCGAGGTGCGACCGGCCCCGTGAAGCGGTCCGGTTCGGTTGCCGGATCAGTGTTCGGCGCCGCAAAGCTGCAGCAGCGCCCTGGCCGCCAACCGGTAACCGAAAGAACCCAGCCCCACGACGGCGCCACTCGCCGGCGGCGCGATCACCGACTCGTGCCGAAACTGCTCCCGCGCCCACACATTGCTGAGATGCACCTCCACCCAGGGCTGTGGATAGCTCGCCAGCGCGTCCCGCAGACTCCATCCGGAAATCATCAAAGCGCCGGGGTTGACGATGGCACCGACGGTATCGAGCCGGTGCTCGTCGACGACGCCGACCAGGTCGCCCTCCGAGTCGCGCTGAACGGACAGCACGTTCCACCCCTGGAGGCGCACTTCCTCGGCGACCATCTTTCGATGTCGGCCAACGTGTCGGTGCCGTAGATCTCCGGTTCCCGCTGGCCCAGAATGCCGAGATTGGGACCGTTCACAAGAAGCACGACATTCATAGTTCACCTCAGTGCTCTATTCAGGGTTCGGGTTGTTCACTGGTGTCAAGGTCGCCATCTGTGGTGATCTCGCGACCATCCGGTGGCCGCGGGAGTCCTTGCAAGCTCCGGGCTCCTTCCCCGGCTGTGGGTGTCCCGCAGGGACACAGCCACCGGAAAAGTGAATAACCCTCTCATTGTCGAGAATGGCTCTCATTGCTGTGCGGGCCACCCTCGGCTGGTTCTCACGTGTCCCGGACCGCTCTTCGACCAGTCCGAGTCTGCTCTCCTGAGCCTTCTCGGCACGGCGCATGGCGATCCGCAGAATCGGTGGCGCCATGAGCGAGATCACGATGGCGACGAGGACGATCGCGGTGGACGCGGCGGCGTCCAGCACACCGAGCCGCAGACCGGTCATCGCCACGATCACCTCGATCACGCCCCGCGAGTTCATGCCCGCGCCGAGCGCCGGTGCCTCCCAGCGGTTGAGGCCGCTGAGCTTGGCCCCAATAAACGCGCCGGCGAACTGCCCGATGATCGCCACGGCGAGCGCCGCCCAGCACGGCGGGCTGGGTGAGCGCCGTGAGATCCATTCGCAGGCCCGCGGTAGCGAAGAAGGACGGGCGCCAGAAATGCCGACACGGTGGTGCGCAACGGCGCCAGCTTCTCCCGGCCCAACGTGGGACAAGTGCCGATGACGACACCGCAGACGAAGGCGCCGAAGACGGCTTCGAGATGCAGCGCCTGGGTGGCCGCCGAGGCGAGCAGCACCATCCCGACCACGGAAGCGATGGTCGGCACCGGGCTGTCGGACCGCGCCGCCGCACCAGCGGCCTGCCGATCACAATGGCGAACAGCACGACAGCGACCGGGTACGGCACCGAGGTCGCCACGACACCCGCGGTCAGCCCTGCCGCGGCCATGGCCGAGACGACCGACAGCAGGAACCAACCCACCGCGTCGTCGACCGCGCCGGCGGCGAGCGTGAGCTGCCCGATGTCGCGGTGCGGGAGCCCCATATGCATCAGGGTCTTGGCGATGACGGGGATCGCGGTGACACACATCGCCACCCCGAGGAACAGGGCGAACACAACAGGCTCCGCCCCGTCCGGCAAGAACCAGGGCCGCAGCGCGAAGCCGGTCGTCACGCCGAGGCCGAGTGGAGGACCAGACCGAAGACGCTGACCGTGACGGCGGCGCGACCGCGCCGCCTGATCAGGTCGAGCTTGAGCTCGGTACCGGTGACCGCGACCAGTAGGGCACGCCGAGCTGTGCCACGGCGTCCAGCAGGTGCATCTGGCCCACCTCCCGCGGCAGCAGCCAGCCGGCGACGTCCGGCAGCAGATTCTGCAGGATCGACGGGCCGACGAGCACTCCCGCGAACAGCTCACCGACGACGGCGGGCATCCTGAGCCGAACCGCCAGCCGTCCCAGCGCAAGCGCCAGGAGCGCGAGCTGCAGCAGCACCAGCAGCGCGTGGCTTTCCACCGGGGGCGCCGGAGACGCAGGCACGTGGGGAAGCCCCTCGCTCAGCGTTCGGTCTCGGCGCGTCGCGCACTGAGATCGCGCCTCAGCAGGTCGATGATCCGGGTGCTGTGATCGACCAGGAAAAAGTGGCCGCCGGTGAAGACCTCGACGTCGGTCGGGCCGGTGGTGTGTTCCGCCCAGGCCCGCGCCTCGTCCATCGACACCCGTGGATCGGCGTCGCCGGTGAGCACGGTCACCGGGCAGTCGAGGCTCGCCTCGGGATCGTGCCGGTAATTCTCGACGGCGCGGTAGTCGCTGCGGATGGCGGGCAGGTACATGCGCAGTATCTCCGGGTCGGCCAGCAGGGCCGCCTGGCCCGGACCGGCCAGGGTCCGCAGCTCGGCCACGATCTCCTGGTCCGACCCGAGATGGACCTTGTCCTCGCGGTGACGGGACGGGGCGCGGCGCCCGGAGGCGAACAACCGCACCGGTGACGGCAGGTTCTCCCGCCGCATGCGCAGCGCCACCTCGTATGCGATCACCGCGCCCATGCTGTGCCCGAACAGCGCCAGCGGCCGGTCGTCCAGCTGCCGCAGCGACTCGAAGACCTCGTCGGCGAACTCGGACATGTCGTCGATGACAGGCTCGTGCCGCCGGGCCTGCCGCCCGGGGTACTGCACGGACAGCACCTCCACGGCGGGCGCCAGCGCCTTGGACACCGGGAAGAAGAAGCTCGCCGACCCGCCCGCGTGCGGCAGGCAGACAAGCCGTACGGGGCTGTCCGGCGCCGGGTGGAAGACACTGATCCACCGCTTGAACCGCGCCGTTGCTCCGTGCATTCGAAGGATCCTTTCGACGGCGGCCGCGGCACGTGTCGTTCGCCGGGAACGGCGCCTGCAGACGCAGGTTCCGCCACGTGCGCGCCGACACGGGACTTGGGGAGCGTGGGCCGCGCCGCGACGGATCCGGTATCCCCCGGTTTGATAGCCCAGCACCTTGTGAGAGTCGTGAGTGTAGAGAACGGTGAGAACAGCGCGCAACACTCACAACCTGTCTACGACGAGGGGAACCCGATGCCCGAGTTGGCACGCCACGACACGCGACCCGAGCAGACAGACCCGGATGTGATCATCGTCGGTTACGGACCGGTCGGCGCCGTGGTGTCCGTCCTACTCGCCGAACGTGGTCACCAGGTGCTGGTGCTCGAACGCCGTCCACGCCCGTACCCGCAACGTCAGCAACAGTTCCACGATGCCGTCGAAAACCGTTACGCGATCGGCAAGCCGGTAGCTCTCGCGGACGAAGGGCTCCTCCATTTCCAGCGGCAACCCCATGATCCGCATGATGTCGGGGAAGTAGCGCCCCAAGTGGCGGCGGTACTCCTCGAACGGCGGCGGCCCATCGCCGACGGCCTCGGCGTAGGCGACGGTGAACGCCTCGCTCATCACCGCGAAACTGTCGACGATGACCCCGTCCAAATCGAATACGACGGCCTGCCGGGAAGACACGAGCGAGTCGTCCGCCGGGACGGGCGAGCTCGCCAGAGGCACTGTCATGGTCCATCCCTACTCGTGGCCCGCTGGAACGCGAGCACCGGATCGATCGCAGGCGGCGCGTGCCGAGGCGTAGAGGTTCTCGACGAGCTCAACGGTGGTGCGTGCGGCCGTCACCGCGTCCGCGACGATCTCGGCGGTAATCCGGATGGCCTCCTCGTCGGCCAGCAGCGTCCTTGTAGTCGTTCCGATAGCCGTCATAGTCGTCACGGTCGTCATAGTCGTCGCGCGGACGGCCCAGGCCGAAGAACGCGCGGTAGGAGTCCAGCTGTCCGTGCAACATGTGCACGCCGTGGTGGACGTGGTACCCGATCGCGGCGGCCTCCCGCAGCAGGCGTGTCTCCCTGGGTTTCATGACGACGTCGGCGACCACGCCGCCCGCGGGAAGGGCCTCCGGCTGAAACGGCAACGGGTCGTCGGAGCACATCCCCAGCGGGGTCGCGTTCACCGCGAGATCGCTCGTGCTCCACGATCTCGTACGCCGCCCCGGTATGCTCGCTTTTGCGCACGTGGCGGTAGCCGAACGGGGCACCGGAGAGCGCGGTGCGCCTTCCCACGCCGGTAGCGCTCCAGGATCTGCGCCTTCTCATACTCGGCGAACATGCCCTGAAACTGCACCAACGGGACGTCGGCCGAACGATTGAGTTCCTTGGCCGCTCTCGTTCTCGCGGACGAGGTTCGGGGAGTTCGAGCTGTGGGGTCAGGGTGGGGTGTCCATGAGTCCGGTGCGGTAGGCGAGGGCGACGGCCTGGACGCGGTCCCGGAGTCCGAGTTTGGTGAGTAGGTGGGTGACGTGGGACTTGATGGTGGCCTCGGTGAGGAAGAGGGTGGCGGCGATCTCGGCGTTGGACTGGCCGTTGGCGATGAGGCGCAGGACGTCGAGCTCGCGTGGGGTGAGGTTGGCGAGTTCGGGTGGGGTGTCGTTGCTGGGGGGTGGGCGTTGGATGAAGTGGTCGAGCAGGCGGCGGGTGATTTGGGGAGCGAGTAGGGCTTCGCCGGACATCACGGCGCGGATGCCGTGGACGAGTTGGTGGGGTGGTGTCGTCTTGAGGAGAAATCCGCTGGCGCCGGCGCGGATGGCCTCGTAGACGTAGTCGTCGAGGTCGAACGTGGTGAGTACGAGGACTTTGGGTCGTGGCGGTGGTCCGACGAGTATGCGTTGGGTGGCTTCGATGCCGTCGAGTTCTGGCATCCGGATGTCCATCAGAACCAGGTCGGGGGTGAGGGTTCTGGCTTGCTCGAGTGTGTCGCCGCCGGTGCCGGCTTCACCGATGACGCGTAGGTCGGGCTGGGCTTCGAGGATCATGCGCAGGCCGCCGCGCACGAGCGCTTCGTCGTCGGCGATCAGGATGCGGATCATGTGACTGTGGGGTCGACGGGTAGGCGTGCTTCGACGATGAACCCTCCGCCTAGACACGGTCCGGTGGTCAGGGTGCCGCCGTAGAGGGTGGTGCGTTCACGCATTCCGAGCAGTCCGTGCCGGTGCTCGTCGTTGGGTCGTGGTGGTTGGCTGGAACCGTGGTCGCGGATCTCGACGCGGAGTACGTCGGGCTGGTGGTCGAGGGTGACGGCGGTAGGGACGGGACCGGCGTGTTTGAGCGTGTTGGTCAGCGCTTCCTGGACGATTCGGTATGCCGAGACATCCAGATCAGCTGGTAGTGGGGCGGGCTGGCCGGTCACGCGCAGGGTGACCGGCAGCCCGGCCTGCCGTGCCTGGTCGAGCAGCGTGTCGAGCCGGGTCAGGCTCGGCTGGGGTGCGCGTGGGCTGACGCCGTCGCCGTCCAGGAGGCCGAGCAGGTGACGGAGGTCGTTGTGTGCCTGGCGTCCCTGACTCTCGACCGCTCGGATCGCTTGCCGGGCGCGTTCCGGGGAGGAGAGCAACACCTGCTCTGCGGCACCCGCCTGCAACACCATCACGTTGACCGCGTGAGCGAGTGAGTCATGCAGTTCGCGAGCCACTCTGGCGCGTTCGTCGAGCACCGCCAGCCGGGCCCGCGCGTCCCGCTCGCGGGCCAGCCGCGTCGTGAGGGTTCGCAACCGCTCGGCTCGGCGGCGGTAGGCGCGGACGTGACGACCGAGAAACCACGGCATGCCAAGCCATACGACGACGACCGCCGCGTTGTCGACGCCGCCGACCTCGATCAGCACCAGCACGTCGAGCGTCACAATGGCCGTGACGGCGGCGGGTAACGAACGTCGGGTGGTCATCCGTGCGGCCACCGAGTACATCGCCAGCATGATGGCGGCGACGGACGCGAAGCCCATCGCGACACCGAACAGCAGCAGCCCGGTGGCCGTGGCCGTCGTCGAGATCACGAGCGCGGTGCGCGGCAGACGGCGCCGGATCATGATCGCGACGACCGCGGCCGTCGCGGAGATCGCGATCGGCGCCGGTATTCCGTTGAGCGGATCGATGTGGGTCAGTTGGGGGTCGGCGAACAGGACGACGAACAGGGCCAGCAGTGCGTCGACCCATTTCGATCGAAAGATCGGATGATCGTGACAACAGCCCGGTGCCGGGGGCGGGTCGATCTCGGGCGGATGCGTGGGTGGTGTGCTGCGCAGCAGCCGCAGCACCCGCTGCAACTGCGCTATCACCGAACGGCCACTGTCCTGCACCGCTTTCAGCGCGGTGCGGGCGCGGTCGGGTTCGCGTCGCAGCATCTGTTCGGCGCCGGCGGCCTGAAGCACCATGACACTCACCGCGTGCGCGATCGTGTCGTGCAGTTCGCCGGCCAAGCGTTGGCGCTCGTGCGCCACCGCGAGCCGTTCACTGGTCTCACGCTCATCCGCCAACCGGTCTGCCGCGGCCCTCAACTGTTCCGACTGCACGCGAGAGGCCCGCACACCGCGACCAGAAATCCAGATCACGGCGAACTGGAATCCGAAGAATCCGAGATCCGGCAGATCTGTCGCCGCCACGGCTACCAGCAGAACCGCGAAACCGCCAATGGATCGGGTGAGGTTCGGATGACCACCGAGCGAATAGATCACCGGTAACGCGGCCAACGCGAAGAACGGCTCACCCTCGACACCGCCCCAGGTATGGAAGATCACCCAGGCGGCCGCGACCACGATCGTCGCGGCCAGCGGAGCACGCTGCCGCCACCCGATCGGCAACGTCGCCAGTGCGGCGCTCAGTGTCAACACCAGCGTGGCGCCACCGTCGTTCAGGGCGACCTCGATCTCGCTGAACACGAAGCAGACCAGGGCGAGTCCGACGTCGGCACGTACCGACCACCGCAACCTGCTCCGTAGCCGCGACCAGCGGGGCCCGGCTGCGGTGGCCGCCACCGGCAGGGTGGCGGTCATGCGCGTCGGGAGTCGACCGGGTTGCGGCACCGCATGCTCGGAACATACGCGCCGGCCACGGCGACCACATCGACCACAAGGTTGAACCGCCTCGATCCCGAGATGGATTTCCGAAATTCGGATCTCGATCCGCCCAGGCGGCTTGCTCCGCACAACGGCCGATGGCCACAACGCCCGATGAATTTAACGTTGACTACCTGATAAGGGTCACCGAACGAGGGGCGATGTCATGACGACACCCGACACAGGAGAAACACCCGAGGACGCCGTTCGGGTAGCGGCTTACGCCGCGGCAGCGCTCGGCGTACCTGGACTTCTCCACCCGGGAATTGACGAAGCGGGCCTGGGCGCGATCTGGTTGACGATGGTCACCACGATCGCCAAACGATGCGGAACAAGTCTGTCCTCGGCCGCCTCCGGGAAAACCGTCGCGGCGGCATTATCGAGTGTTGCAGTCTTTTCTCTCGGCGCCAAGGTTCTCAACTGGGCGATGATGGGGATCCTGATCGTCATCCCCGGTGTCGCCATCCCCGCTGCCGCCGCGATGAACGCGGGACTCAACGTCATATTCACCTGTCGACTCGGCAGAGAATGCATTGAACGATTCTCCGACCCGGACTTCGCCAACGCCGACCTCGTCCACTTCGGGCGACGATTGATCGCGAAACCCAGCCGCTCGGAGCTCGCCGACATCAGACGTGTACTCGTCGGCGACAACTCGAGCCTGAAAAAGGCGCGCCTCGGAGTGCGGCGCGTGTCGAACTAGGAATGGAGTAAAGATGTCCCAATTCAAGAAGAAGACTGCCGGGAGCGGACCATGAGATTTCTGACCCGGCTCGCTGTAGCGGTGGCGGTGGCGTCGAGCGTTCTTACTGGTATGGCGATGACGACCGCGCACGCGTCGACAGAGTCGGTTGTGCCCGGCTACTACCAGGTGATCAACCGCCAAACCGGCGAATGCCTCGACGTCTGGGGCGCCGCAACGAACCACGCGGCAACCGTGGGCGTGTGGCGATGTGTCGGCGCGGACAACCAACAATGGAAGCCCGTCTACACCGGTGACGGGTTCTACGAGATTCGTGTGCTGCACACCGACATGTGCCTCGACGTCGCCTACGCCAGCCAGTCCGCGGGTGCGCAGGTGGTCCAGGGCACCTGCTGGGGCGGAGAAAACCAGCAGTGGCGACCGGTCCCGGTCGACGGCACCTGGTACCGGCTCATCGCGCGGCACAGCGGAATGTGCCTTGACAAGGACTACTGGGGATACGCGGTGCAGTGGTCCTGCGGCAACGGCTACTGGCAACAATGGGCATTCCTGTAACCGAGACCAGGCGGTGCCGGAGCGGACCAACCTCCGCTCCGGCACCGACGGCACCACCCACGCCAGCGTCTACGAGTTGGTGCTCGATGATTGTCGGGGCCGGAGCGGGATGACGGTCGGAGGTTCTGCTCGCGAGCCTCGCGGAGTTGCTGGTCTTCCAGCGTGAGCACGTTGATCGCGCGGACCAGTGCCGGCACGTCCGCCCGGAGTTGCTCGAGCTCGGTGTTCTTGTTGGCGATCGTGTTCTTGGTGCCTCCCGACGGTGATCGGTCGTCGCCCCACGGCCTTGTGCCGCCGGCGGTGGGCGCGCAGGACGTCGGGATCAACGGGGTATTGCGGTCAGGGTTTGGGGTTGACCGACTGACCACGCTACCGACGCTCCCATCGTTCAGGGTTGGGCCGTCTTTTTGCCGTGCACCGCTGTCTATTCGGCGGCAAGCCAGGGGTCGAGATCATTGATCAGGGTGCCGAGCACCGCCGGTTCGGTTGCTGTGCGGCCCGTGGCCGCGACCCGCATTTGCTTGAGGCGCTCAGGGTAGTAGCGGCCGGAGAGTTCGGCGGACGCGTTGAGGTTGCTGGTCCAGCCACCCCAGTGGGCACGACGAGGGTGAGACCTTCGAGGTGAACGTTACTGGGTGGTCGCGGGGTTTGGACGTCACCGCTGATGGTGGGGGGATCGTGTCGCATGCGGGGTTGGCGCTGCTGCGTGGCCTGGCCGACAAGACCGGTCTGACCAACGGCGTGTCGCGTGCGCTGGCCAGCGCACGGTTGCTGGTGCATGACCGGGGCCGGGTGGCGGCGGATCTGGGCGTGCGCGGTCGCCGACGGGGCGCGAGCGACTGTCGAGGTTGCCGAAGTAATGCCACACATCGGCGTGCTTGGCAACGACTTTGAGCGCTTGCCACCGTGACTTGATCACGTCGAGGTCTCGGGTGTGGCGTTCGAGCCGGGTTCGAGCGATACGAACGCCTTCACCGTCTCGCCCCGATAAGGATCCTTCGCGCTACCCCGCCGAACCCGGATAACCGTGACCGCACGTGTTATCCCACAACGACAACGCTACCCGCGCCAGTCGTACCTAAAGTCGGTGCCGACAGGGCTTCCGGCTGTGCTGAGGAGTGGACATGGCAGGCATCGCACGATCCGGCGCGCTGGGTCTGATCGAAACCAAGGGGCTGGTCGGCGCGATCGAGGCGGCCAACGTCGAGATCGAGGGGTACCGGACCTTGCGCAACGGACAGGTGTCGGTCCTGGTGCGCGGGGACGTGGGGGCGGTGAAGGCCGCCGTGGACGCGGGCACCGCGGCCGCTGCCGGGGTCGGGGAACTGTATGCCTCGCACGTCATCCCGCGTCCGCACGGCGAGACGGAGGACGTGGTCGGGCAGGCGGTCACTCCGCCCAGTGCCTGACGTCCTCGACGTCGCCATCCTCGTCGTCGCCGGGACGTGTGACCTGGAGCAGGCGTAGCGCGAAGTCCGCGCGCATGCGGTCTTCGTGGCGAGCCAAGTCGAGGCCGGTGAGCTGCTTGATCTGCTCGAGGCGGTAGCGCAACGTCTTGTAGTGCACGAACAGCCGCTCCGCCGCGACGCGTTGCGAGCAGTCGGCGGCGAAGAACGCGCGCAACGTCCGCACCAGTGCCCCGTTGTTCTCGCGGTCGTAGGTGATCAGTGGGCCCGTCACTTCGTCGACGAAGGTCTGCAGATCCGGGTCGTCGCCCGACCCGAGCAGCAACCGGACGATGCCCAGTTCCTCGTAGAGGAACACGTTCTCCCCGCCGAGTCGGCGCGCGGCCGACAACGCCGTCTTCGCCTCGTTGAGCGCACTGGGCAGGTCCACGACGTCGACGTGGGCGCGGCTGACACCCCAGGTGAGCTGCAGCTGCGGCCATTCCCTGCGCACGGCGGTGGACAGGTCGCTGACCAGATCCTTGATCGCGGCGCGATCGCCGTTGACGAGGATGGCGGTGATGAGATCTCCCCGCAGCGCGGACAGCGACACGCCGCGGTAGGCGTCGACGCCACGCAGCATCCGCAGGATCTCGCGGCGCAGCCGGTCCGTCTGCGAGGTGTCCCATCCGTTTTCGGCGGCGATGTCCTCGAGGTTGTCCATCCGGCCGTAGACGACACGGAGGTCACCGCGCAGAGTGACGTTGAGTTGTTTGGCGCGGGCACGCGCGGCGATGCGGTGTTCGACCGAGCCCTGGAGCAGATCCCACAGCACCTGCTCCAGTTCCTCGGTGCGCGCCCGGCTCGCGGCGTGTTCCCGCAACAGTGTCAGCGAGCAGGCCATCGCGACCTCACCGGCGACCACGTCCATCATCTCCGCGGAATGCTCGTCCGGGATCAACGCGACCGAGCCGACCTGGTCGCCATCGGCGTAGATGGGCTGGAGCCACGCTGTCGCCACGCTCGTGTCGGTGAGCGAAATCGGCTGCCGGCCCGGCCGGGTCCTGGCGGACATGGCCGCCGGAAGCTTCCCGGTCAGTGTCCGTCCGCCGCACGAGGCGATCAGGCCGCCTTCGGGACCATAGATCCCGATGCGGCAGTCCAGTTCGGTGGCGACGGTACGCGCGATCGCGGGCAGGCCTACGCCGGCCAGCACGGTCTCGAGCAGTTTCTGTTGCAGGTTCGACGATCGCGCGAGGAGGGCGACCTGCTGTTCCAGGGCGTCGTGTGTTTCCTTCATCTGCTCGACCGCGGTGGCCTGCCGGTCGTGCAGGCGTGCGTTGTCGATCGCGATGGTCGCGAAGTCGGCGAGGGTGACCATGCGGCGCACGTGGTGCTCGCTGAACACCGAAGGGCGGCGGCGCCAGACCTCGAGCACGCCGATCAACTCGCCCTGCAGCCGCAACGGCACGGCGAGCGCGGAGAGGGTCTCCTCCTTCTCGGCGAGGAACATGAAGTCGTCGCTGATGGTCTCGTCCTCGAGGTAATTGTCCACTTTGGCCGGCTCGCCGGTGAGGAAGACGAGCCCGGCGACACCCTGGCCGCGTCGCATCCGCAGACGCGCCGTCTCGACAGCGCGGTTGCCCACGCACGAGCGCATGGCGACCTCATCGCCTTCGACGAGCAGCACCCGCAGATATCGGAATCGAGCAGGTGCAGCCTGCGGTCGGCGATGGACAGCAGTACCTGGTCCAAATCGCGCATGGACAGCAGTTTGGCGACGACGTCACGCAGGACTTCGGTTTCCGCCGCGGCCTGCGCGGCACGTTCGCGGGCGTTGTCACGGTCGGCTGCCAGCGCCACCCAGGCACACGCGTGCCGCAACTGCCGCCGCACCGCGGGCGGCGGGTCGACGTGGTCGTCCCACCGCACGGCGATGTGCCCAATGCGGATACTGCTCGCCGGAACGGCAGGGTCGACCGGCGCCCCGGCCAGCACGGTCGGCTGTTCAGTGTGGTGGGTGAGGACCGTGACGTCGGTCCCCAGCGCGCGCGTGGCCGCCGTGGCCATCATCCTGGCCGCACGCGCCGCGTTGTCCGGAACGTGCGACGGCAGCGCGTCGAGCTCCCCGGCGGGGCTCTCGACGCGCTGCACTGTGTCGGCTTGTGACAGCGCCATTGCCGCACCTCCGGGCTCTACAGCCTGATCAACGACTTCAGAGTACGGCGTTCGGCCATTCTCCGGTACGCGCCGGGCGCGTCATCGAGACCGATCGTTTCGGACGCGACCACGGTCGGGTCGATGGCCCCCGAGCGGACCAGCCCGGCGATCTCGTCGCCGTGCCGCATCGGGTCGCCGATGGCGAACCTCAGGCACAGCTCGTCGGCGAACGCGCGGCCGGCGGGCAAGGACCAGGCCTCGGTGTGCACGCCGGCGGACACGATCGTGCCGCGCCGCCGAACGAGGTCGAACGCCATCGTCAACCCGGTTTGCCCGCCGATGGCGTCGATGACGGCGTCGGCGCCGCGACCATCGGTGTTTTGCTCGACCAGCGCGCGGGCGTCATCCGGGGCCGCCGCGAGGGCCCCTTCGATGGTGGCGAGGTGGCGCCGCGACTCGACCGGCTCGACCAGGATCACCACGCCGGCCCCGCAGGCCTGCGCGGCCAGGCTGGTCAGCTGGCCCACCGGACCACCGCCGATCACCGCCACCGTGTCACCAGGCCGTAGGCCGGCGCGCTGGACCGCGACGTGGGCGGTGGCAAGCGTGTCGCCGAGGAACACGGCCGCGTCCAGGCTCACGTCGGCGGGCACGGGCCGCAGGACCGTGTCGGCGAAGGGCACCCGGACCAGTTCTGCCTGCCCACCAGGCAACGGCGGACCGAAGACCGAGCCGGTGCCGAAGAACTGGCGTTCGGCGCATTCCCAGTGGTCGCCGCGCCGGCACCACCAGCACGTTCCGCAGGCGGTGAAGTCCGCGCCCAGCACGCGATCGCCGTGGCGATGACCCCGCACGCCGTCGCCGAGGTCGACGATCTGTCCGGCGAACTCGTGTCCCAGCACGAATCCTTCCGGCAGCTGGCCGGGATGTCCCACGATGTGTAGGTCCGTGCCGCAGATGGCGGCCCGTTGGACGCGGACGATCGCGTCGGTGGGTTCCCGCAGGACAGGGTCGGGCACGTCGGCGAGCCCTACCCTGCCCGCTCCCGCGAAGACGACGGCCTTCATCACGACGCCGTGGCCAGCTGGGACAGGCGTTCCTTGATCCGGTCCGCGGCCTGCCGCAACGCCCGCAGCTCGTCGGGCCGCAGATCCAGCTCGACGATCTCGCACACCCCGCCGCGGCCGAGCCGGGCGGGTAGCCCGATATAGACGTCGTGGATGCCGTAGTTCCCGTCGGCCAGCACCGCGGCGGGCATGATCTGGCCGCGGTCGCGCGCCATGGCGAGCACCATCCCGGCGGCCGAGGTGCCGGGCGCCAGGAACGCGCTCCCGGTCTTGAGCAAGCCGACCACCTCCGCGCCCGACTCACGGGCCCGGTCGACGACGGCGTGCAGCGCGGCCTTGTCGATCACGTCGGACAGCGGCCGCCCGGCGCTGGTCGCCTGGGACAACGGAATCACCATCTCCGCACCGTGGCTGCCGAGCGCGACGGCATCGATGCGGTCGGCGCGGCCGGCTCCGGCAAGCGCGGCGAGTGCCTGGAAGCGGGCGGTGTCGAGCACGCCCGCCATCCCCACGACCCGCTCCGGCGGGAAGCCCGAGGCCTGCCAGGCGTGGTGGGTCATCTCGTCGAGCGGGTTGGTCACGACCACGATCACCGCGTGCGGCGAGGTGCGTGCGACGCGCCGGGCAAGGTCGCCGACGATCGCGGCGTTGGTGCCGACCAGATCGGAGCGACTCATGCCGGGCTGGCGGGCGCGGCCTGCGGTGATCACGACGTAATCGGCGGGACCGGCGTCCTCGACGGTGCCGGTGCCGCGCACGCGGGTGGCGAATCCGCCGAGCGCCGCGGTGTGGGTGAGGTCCAGCGCGACGCCCGCGGCACGGCCCTCGTCGATGTCGACCAGCACGAGCTCGTCGAACAGGTCCGCGTCGGCCAGCCGGAGCGCGGTGATCATGCCGACGTGACCGGCCCCGACCACGACCACCCGGCCCGTGCTGCCGTGCACCGCCGAAGCGAGGGCGTCGGGCAACGGTGCACCGCGCCGGTACAGGGCACCCGAGGGTGGCCGCAGGCTGCGCACCGGCCCGCCGCGCGGCTCCCCCGCACCCCGCCGCGGGCTGGCCGCCACGGCTGGCGTGGGTGGCGTGGGTGGCGTGGTGGCCATCGCCGGAGCGGCCGGGGTCGCTCCGGCGATAACGAGCTCGATCCCCAGTTCCCGGGCGCGTTCCCGGGCCAGGGGCGTGACCAGGTCCTTCGGGCCGACCTCCAGCGTCGTCACCTCGCCCACGGCATCGATGTCGCCCGCTCCCCAGACCTTCATCGCTTGTCCTCCCGTCCGTGCATGTCCTCCAGCGCGGCGACCGCGGCGTCGCGGGCGGTCTGGACCTCGCTCTCGCTGCCGGCGAGGAACATGCGCCCGAACCGGCCCACGGCGCGCAGCTCGATGACGGTGATCGTGGCCGCCTTCTCGGCTTCGTTCGCGGCGATCGAGATGTAGGCGGCCGGAGCGACCTCCATGACGAACAGGCTCTGCCCCGGCAGCAGCATGCTGCCCTTGCGCCACTTGTTCAGAAGCTGCGTCTGGTACGGATGCACGTTCGTGATGAACTGCGTCGACGCGATCGTGGGCTTGATCCGGTCGGCCTCGGTCATCCCCAGCTCGTCGAGGATTGCCTGACCGGAGGCCAGCACCTCGGCCTGCTGCTCGGAGTGGATCTCCAGCAGGCCGAACTCGCGCTCGATGATCTGCAACGCCGGGCGCACCCCGGCCGCCTTGAGCGCGATGTCGGCGGCGCGGAACACCTCGTTGCCCGGCGCCATCTCGATGTAGAGCTCGGCCATACCGGCCAGCGGCACATCACCGGGACTGGTCGCCGCGATGTGCGCCGCGCACTGCGGCTGCATCCGGTCGACGAAGGCGTAGGTGCGCAGCGTGGATCCGCTCATGCCGCCGACCTCGCAATCCCCAGCGGAGTGATCAGCAGGGCATGCGGATAGGTCATCACGGGCCTTTCCAGGTACTTGGCCAGCACGTCACCCGCGCCGGCGATCATCAGGGCACCTCCGGCCAGGTGCAGCGGAAGGTCCTCGGCGCCGACGGTCATGCGCCGCACCGACTCGGCGATCCGCTGCAGGCCCGGCACGAGGATCGGCAGCACCTCGGACTGCCGTTCCCGCTTGTGGACCTCGGCCTGCTCCGCGCTGACACCGAGCGCGCCCGCCAGCATCAGATCGAGGTGATGCCCGCCGCCTGCCCTGTCGTCCAGGGCTTCCAGCTCGCCGCCACGGAACACGCCGACCCCGGTGGAGCCGCCGCCGACGTCGACCACGACGCCGTCGGACACCTCAAGAATCTGCTGCGCCGCGCTGATCTCGTCCACCAGCACCGCGTCCTCGAACCCGGCGGACTCGCATACGTAGGTGCAGGCGCGTGCGTCCTGCACCGGGATACACGGCGGGTAGGCCGTCGCCGTGCCGCTCAGCGTGGTGCCCAGGGCTTCCTCCGCGCGTTGTTTGAGCAGGCGCACGGTGCTGGTCGCGCGGGCGAAGTCGACCACCACACCGTCCCGCAGCGCGCCCGAGGGATAGCTGTCGATCCAGACCGGCTCGTCCCGGGCGCCGAGCACGACCAGCACGCAGCTCGCGGTGCCGAGATCGACCCCGACACGCAGCGCCGCGGTGTCGACGTCGTCCGGCGGGCAACCGATGCGTCGTGACGCCAGCTCCAGCAGCTCCACGGATTTTCCGGTCAACACGGACATCACAGCTCCACCGGGTCGTACACCGTGCGCCAAGGCCGCACCTCGTGCGCGATGCGCTTGATGTTGATCAGGTGCAGCGGGGTGACGTTGTCCGAGCAGATCGAGCCGCTCCACGTACCCGTGCCCAGTTGGAAGGACGGGTCCACATCCGTCGAGTACCCCATGCCGCCGAACAGCGCCGGGGTGTTGATCACGATCCGGCCCGCCCGCAGCGTGCCGAACCGCGCGATCTCCTCCGGATCGCGCGCATGCACCGCACACGTGTGCCCTTCCCCGCCGAGCGCGAGGATTTCGCGGCAGCGCGCCAGGCCCGCGATAGCGTCGCGCGCGCGGTAGACCGACAGCACCGGCCCGAGGATCTCCCGTGACAGCAGGACGTCCGGCCCGACCGCGTCCAGCACGGCGGCCAGCACCCTGGTCGCCGAGGGCACGGTGAACCCGGACAGCTCAGCCAGCCGCGATGCCGACTGCCCGACCGCCGCGGACCGCAGCCCGCCCCGCTCGTCGAACAACGTCCGCGCGAGCGCGTCCTGCTGGTCCTTGCTCAGCCAATACGCGCCTCGGGCCTCGAACTCCGGCAGGAACGCGGGTGCCACGGCCTGCGCCACGACCACCGACTGCTCGGCGACGCAGGCGGTGCCGTTGTCGAACGACTTCGAGGTGATGATCATTTCGGCGGCTTCACCCGGGTCGGCCACGCTGGCGCCGACGTAGGCCGGGACGTTTCCCGCGCCGACCGCGATCGTGGGCTTGCCGCTGGAGTAGGCGGCGCGCACCATACCCGGCCCGCCGGTCGCCAGGACGACCGCAATCTCGTCGCGGCTCATCAGCTCCCGGGTCGCGGGCAGCGTGGGAGCCTCCAAACAGGACACCAGGCCCTCGGGTGCTCCCGCGGAGACGGCGGCCTCGGCCATGATCTCGGCGGCGCGCCGCGTGCAGCGCGCCGCGCGGGGGTGGGGTGCGTGCACGATGGCGTTGCCGGACTTCACCGCCGCCAGGCTTTTGAACAGGGTCGTGGAGGTCGGGTTGGTGACCGGGATGATGCCCGCGATCACCCCCATTGGCGCGCCTACCGCGGTCACCCGCGACTGCTCATCGACCCACAGCACCCCCACCGCGCGGCGTTCGAGCATCCAGCGCGCGACGAACCCGGTGTTGTAGCGGTTCTTGTGGATCTTGTGCTCGTACACGCCGTAGCCCGTCTCGTCGACGGCCAGCCGGGCCAGCTCCTCGGCTGCCTTCGTGCCGGCCAGCGCCATCGCACGGACATACCGGTCCAGGGTCTCCTGGTCCGTTCCCTCCAGCCGATCGAACGCCTGGCGGGCGGCGCGGGCCTTCGCCCGGACATCGGCCAGCCCGGCCAGATCGGCGTCAAGCGTCGCGGTCATGACCTACCTCATGCCTTGGGGCGCGTCAGGACCGCGAGGATCCCCTCGGTCTCTTCGTGCGGCCGCGGGATCACGTGCACGGACACGACCTCGCCCGCCTTGTCCGCGGCCACGGCGCCCGCGTCGGTCGCGGCTTTCACCGCACCAACGTCACCACGCACCATCACCGTGACGAGGCCGCCGCCGATCTCCCGGTGGCCCAGGATCTGCACATTCGCGGCCTTCACCATCGCGTCGGCCGCCTCGATCGCGCCGACCAGGCCCTTGGTCTCGATCAAACCGAGCGCGCCGCGCAGCGCGGGCGCGCCGTTGGCGGCACCGGACGTCGTAGCCATGCTGTTCCTCCTGGTTTCCGTGTTCACTACGGTCACGACTTCTGGTACGTGACTTGTCCTTTGTGTACGACCGAATCGACGATGCCCACAACGGCCCGGTCGGTCGGCACCTCGGCGCCCGCCGCGACTCGTGCCGCGCCGCCTCGCACGATGAGTACGACCTCGCCGGTGCCGGCGCCGATGAGGTTCATAGCGACGTAGACCGCACCCGCGGGCCGCTCGCAATCGGCGTCCACGGCGTCCTGTACGAGCAGCAACGTGTAACGCTCGAGTCCAGGTGCTTTCACGGTCGACACGATCTGACCGAGCACCGTGGCAAGCTGCATGCCCGGCCACCTCCGTTAATCGCGTGGTGGCGCGATCCGAGCGCGCCGCCGATGACTGGACGGTAGGAGACGAGAGCGGGCCCGGGCGCTATCTCCAGGGGATAACGTCGCCCGGGCTCGCTGTCCTCACGTTCCCTGGCTCCGACCGCGGTCATGGGCCAGGCTGCTCGTGATACTGGACAACACTGTCCCGGACAGACCAACGCCAGGAGGGCTCACCGGTGATCCGTCCCGAAGACGCGCAGTTCCACCCGCCGACCAGTGATGACCCGCTGTGGGCCGAGACCAACTACTTCGGTCTATACGCCGGGCAGGACACTCCCGCGCCCATCAACATCGGCGTATACGGCCTGTTCCGCGAACCGCTCGGCGTCGCCGGATCCACGGTTTCCATCAACCGCAAGCGGGTCACCGCACCCTGGGCCGCCGATTACTGGGACGCGTGGGAGCACCTCAGGCTGCCGCGGCCGGGCGACCTCCTGCACTACGACCTCGCCAACGGACTTCGCGTCGACTGCAAGGAACCGAACCGGATCTGGGATGTCGACTACACCGACGAAGCGGCCGGCCTGGAGCTCAGTTTCCGGTTCACCGCACTGATGGAGCCCTACGACATCAACGACCCCGATCAGGACCCGCTGGCCGCGGGCCGCGACATGGACCTCACCTGGGGACATGCCTACGCCGGGCATTTCGACCTCACCGGCCATGTCACGGGTGAACTCTCACTGCGCGGCAAGCATTTCCCCATCGACTGCGTGTCCACGATGGACCACAGCTGGGGCATCCGCGCCGAGCGGCAGACCTCGCGCCTGTGCTGGCTGCACGCGCACTTCTCCCCCGACTTGGCCATCCACGGCCTGTTCGACTTCACCACCGAGAACGGGCCCGACGCGCCCAGCCCACTGTCCCTCACCCACGGCTACGTGCTCGACCGCGGCACGGTGCGTGGCCTCAAAGTGGGCGTAGGTACCACCTGGCGGTCCGGGTTCTACCCCGAACGAGTCGAGCTGCACGTCACCGACGCCGACGACGTCACCTGGGACCTCAACGGAGCGGCACTGACCACTTTTCCTTGGCAGGCCTGGCCGGGCACCGTCGGACACAACTGCCTGCACCGGTGGTCGTGCAACGGGCAGACCGGCTATGGCGAGATCATGGACTTCATCGGACTCGGTGAACTCGGCGCCGCGTACAACCGGTCTGACCCGATTCCGCGAGTAAGTGTGGTGAGTTGATCTTCTGTTCTGTTGTTGATCTTCTGTTCTGTTGTTGATCTTCAGGTTGTGGTTTCGGGGTTGCGGGCATGGTTGTGGCCCGGTGGTCGCGCCGGGTTCGCGGGGTTGGGGTTCCTGGGTCGGGGCCGGTGAGGCCGGGTGGTCAGGGCAGTGCGGGGAGTTTCCGGATCCGGGCGAGAAGTTCGGCGAGCAGGTCGTGGCCGGGTGGCGGCCGC
>NZ_DATELF010000028.1:0-65539 GCF_035276945.1 Amycolatopsis sp.
GCACCCCCACAAAACACAGCGGTCTGGGGACCCGCCCCCACCGGGGGCGTGGGGGCCGCACCCCCACAAAACACAGCGGTCTGGGGACCCGCCCCCACCGGGGGCGTGGGGGCGGCACCCCCACAAAACACAGCGGTCTGGGGGCCTGCCCCCGCCGGGGGTCCGGGGGTGGAGCCCCCAGACCCACAGCCGCGGCGGGTGCTGATCTACAGCGGCGACATGTTCAACGATCTCGCCGACGTGCCGTACGTGATCACCATGGAGGTCGTGGACCGGGCGAACCCGATGGAGATCATCGCCGCGGGCGGCCACCGCATCGCCTACACCCGGCTCGACCACGTACCGAAAAGCTCGCTGGCCGAACGGCTCGGCGACGTCTCCCCCGAGGTGATGGAAACCATCAACCGGCGCCTGTTCCTGGTCATCACCACCAACTGAGGCTCACAGGCGCCCGGCGGCCTTGAGCGCGAGGTAACGGTCGGCCAGCGCGGGCGGCAGTTCGTCCGGGACCGCGTCGACGACCTCGACCCCGTAACGCGCGAGCAGTGCTGTGACATGACGGCGTTCGGCGAGCGCGCGTTCGGCGGCCGCGGCGTCATAAACGGCTTCGGCGTCCCCGCGCTCCTGGGCCATCTCGGCCACCCGTGGGTCGCCCACCGATGCCACCAGCAGGCGGTGGCGGGCGGTCAGCGACGGCAGGACCGGCAGCAGGCCCTCTTCGAGCGGCGCCGCGTCCAGGCCGGTGAACAACACGATCAGCGACCGGCGGCGGGCACGGCGCAGCGCCTCGGCGACCATCCCCCGCGCGTCGGTCTCCACCAGGCTCGGTTCGAGCGGGGCCAGCGCGTTCACCAGCGACGGCAACGCCTCGCCCGACCCGCCGGCCTTCGCCTGGAGCCGCCGGTCGTAGGCGATCAGGTCGACCTGATCACCGGCGCGCGAGGCGAGCACGGCCAGCAGCAGCGCGGCGTCCATGGCCGCGTCGAGCCTGGGCGAGTTCCCGACCCGCCCCGCCGAAGTCCGTCCGGTGTCCAGGACCAGCAACAGCTGCCGGTTTCGCTCGGGGCGCCAGGTGCGCACCATGACGTCCGAAGCGCGCGCGGTGGCCCGCCAGTCGATGGACCGGACGTCGTCGCCGGTCACGTACTCCCGCAGCGAGTCGAACTCGGTGCCCTCGCCGCGCACCAAAGCGGCCTGGCGGCCGTCGAGCTCCTGGAGCCGGGCCAGCCGCGACGGAAGGTACTTGCGGCTGTGAAACGGCGGCAGCACCCGCACCGTCCACGGCACCCGGTGTGAGCCCTGCCGGGCGGCCAGACCGAGCGGGCCTACCGAACGCACCGTGACCCGGTAGGCCCGGCGGTCTCCGCGCCGGGCGGGCCGCAGCCGCACGGTGAGGCGGCTCCGGCCGGACGGGGGGATCACGAGCGGATGCCGGTCCTCCAGCACGCCCGCGCTCGGCGGCCACGCATCCCGCAGCACCCCGCGCACCCGTCGCCGGCCGGGATTCGTGACGGTCAGGGCGACCTCGACGGATTCGCCGAGCCGGGCGGAGGACGCGCCACCGCGGGTGAACCGCAGACCTCGCACGCCTCCCGCGAGCGCGAGATCGGCGAGCACGCCCAGGGCAAGCACGCCGACCACGGCGAGCACACCGGTCCACGACGGCGCGGCCAGCGCGACCACGATGACGCCGATGAGCGCCAGGACCCCGACCCGCCCGGTGATCGCCATCGGTCAGCGGGGGACGGGGACGGTGGCGAGCACGCGCTCCAGCGCGCCATCCGCGGTGGAGCCCTCCAGCTCCGCCTCCGGGCGCAGATCCAGGCGATGCCGCAGGGTCGGCCGGGCCAGCGCCTTGACGTCGTCCGGGGTCACGTAGGAGCGCCCCGCCAGCCACGCCCACGCCCGGGCCGCGGCGAGCAGGGCCGTGGCGCCGCGAGGTGAGACGCCGAGCCGCACCGAGGGCAGTGACCGCGTGGCCCGGCACAGGTCGACGACGTAGCCGAGCACGTCCGGGCTCACCGTCACCCCGCCGACCGCGGACCGCGCGGCCGCCAGCTCCGCCGGGCCCGCGACCGGCCTGATCCCGGCGGCCTTGAGATCACGCGGGTCGAAGCCCTGTGCGTGCCGGGCCAGAATGCCGATCTCGTCCTCCCGCGCGGGCGCGGGCATGGTGAGCTTCAGCAGGAACCGGTCCAGCTGCGCCTCGGGCAGCGGGTAGGTGCCCTCGTACTCCACCGGGTTCTGGGTCGCGATCACGATGAACGGATCCGGCAGCGGCCGTGGCCTGCCGTCCACCGACACCTGCCGCTCCTCCATCGCCTCCAGCAGTGCCGACTGCGTCTTCGGCGGCGTGCGGTTGATCTCGTCCGCGAGCACCAGGTTCGTGAACACCGGCCCCTGCCGGAAGGAGAACTCACCGGAATGCGCGTCGTAGACCAGGGAACCGGTGACGTCGCCGGGCATCAGGTCGGGAGTGAACTGGATCCGGGTCGTCTCCAGGTCCAGTGCCGCGGCCAACGCGCGCACCAGCAACGTCTTCGCCACCCCAGGCACACCCTCGACGAGCACGTGCCCCCGGCACAGCAACGCGATGATCAGCCCGGTGATCGCGGCATCGTTGCCGACCACCGCCTTACCGACCTCGGCCCGCAGCGCGACCAGCGTGTCCCGTGCCTGATCACTCACCGCGTACCTCCCTCTCGAGCCGGTCCAGCTCGTCGGCGAGCCGGACCAGCGAAGCGTCGTCACCCGGAGCCGGACCGTACAGCAGGGCCCCGGCTTCGGCGCCTGCCCGGCCGGTCCGGGCCGACACCGACTCGACGACCGCGGCCGGTTCGGCGCCCGCGCCGAACCCGAGCACCGGGCGCAGCCGGTCGATCGCGGCCTGGCGCAGGACATCCGCCGCGTACCCGGTCGATCGCGACCGCCGGTACAGCCGCGCGCGGCCCTCGACCGTCTCCGCGGCGCGCACCACCACGGGCAACGGCTCGGGCACCACGGGCCCGAGCCGCCGGGCCCGCCACAACGCGAACAGCACGGCCGCCACCCCCACCTCGATCGCCCCGAACAGCCACCCGCGGGGGATCAGGTCGAGCGATGACCGGTTGCCGGGCCCCGCCGCCGGATCGCCGGGCGAGGGCACGTACCAGACGAGCGTGCTCTGGTGGCCGAGCAGGCGCATGGCCAGCGCCGCGTCACCTTCGGTCGCCAGCCGCTCGTTCGTCAGCGGTACGCCGGTGCCCAGCAGGGTCGTGGGACCGAGCTGGAGCAGGGAACCGTCGTAGCAGGTCCTCGCCGTCTGATGGGCCCAGTAGCCGGTGCCACCGAGCATCGCGTTCCCGGCCGCGACCGCCGCCGCCACCGTGCAACCCGGTGAGCGGACGGTCACCTCGGCCTCGTCCCTGGCGACGACTCCGGGAAGCAGCAGGTCGAGGACATCCTGACGCGCCCCCACCAGCACGGCCGTGTCCACGCGGCCTCGCAGCTCCGCCAGCCGGGCGGGCTGGACGAGGTCCGGGTCCGTGACCAGCAGCGTGGCGTCCTGGGAGAGTGCCGAGGACGCCTGGTCGAAGGTCCTGGCCGGCACGACGCGCACGCCCTGCTGGGTGAGCAGTCTGGTCAAGGCGAGGGAACCGCCGGGCTCCGCGGAACCGGGATCCAGGTCTCCGCGCGGCCCGCCACCGCGCGTGAGCGTCAGCAGGATGGCGGCCAGCAACACCACCACGGCGATGAACACCGGTACGCGCGCGGCTCGCCAGATGCGCTTGGCGTCCGGAGAAACCGTTGTCACGCGGGCACCTTACGATTCAACGCGACCAGCCGTTCATAGTCCACAGTGGACGCCGACTGGCCGCCGTAGTGCACCGCGTCGAACAGCTCGGCCGCCGCGAGCAGTTCGTCACGGGCAGCGGGCAGCCGCGAGCCCGCCTCCCGCGCCGCCTCGTCGGCGGTGCGGCCGGACAGTTCGCCGAGCACGCCGCGTTCCTCCAGTTCACGGACGATCGCCCGGAACTCCTCCCGCACCGCGACGGCGAAATCCCCGGCCGCCGCGGCCTCCTCGGCCGCCCGACGGTAGTCGCGAGCGCTGCGCGACCGGTCTTCGAACACCTGCCGCGGCACCCGGTTCGTGCGCGCGAACTTGCCGACGCGAAGCCGGATCACCACCACGAGCAGCACCACGACGACCAGCAGCACGAGCAGTCCCAGCGGCCCGCCCGGCGTGATCCGTGCGGCCTCCTCGAACAGTTCGCCGAGCCGTTGCCCGATCCAGCCCAGCACGCGGCTCAGCAGGTTCGGCCGCGCCTGGAGGTACTCGTGCTTCGCCAGCTCCGTCTCGGCCGCACGCCGGGCCTCGTCGGCGTCGATGACGATCGGAACCTCGCCGGGCAGGGCGGGAATCACACCGTTCCCGCCGCCCGGGCCAGCTGGATGTCCATGCCCTCCTTGCGCATCCGCTGGTCGATGTAGAGCAACGCGGTCGCACCCGCCACGAACGGGCCGACCAGCGTCGCCGCGATCACTTCGCCGGCGCCGCTGAGCAACTGCTGCCCGACCGACATGCCGGCAAGCTGGTCCGTGCCCGCCGCGCCGAAGCCCAGCGACAGGTTGAACGGGATCTGGATCACCAGGCTGATCACCGCCGCGCAAAGGGTGGTGAGCAGCAGAATCCCGAACACCCGCCACCAGGCACCCTGGACGAGCGTCCGGGACCGGTTCAGCGACTGCCTGATCCCCGCGTGCTCGAGGACCAGCGCCGGACTCGCGAGGCCGAAGAGCGCATACAGCCACAGGCCCGGGATCAGACAGAACATCGAGCCGACCGTGACCATCAGCGTGTAGAGCACGGTCACCCCGACCAGCGGCAACAGCCGCGGCTTCAGCTCTGTCATCGCCTCGCCGAAGGTGATCGGCTTGCCCAGCACGGCCTTGCCCACCACGACGGTCATGAATCCGGTCAGGAAAGTGCGGACCAGCACCGTGACCGCGAGGGTCACGCCCAGCGTCGCCGCGGTCTGGCCCAGCAGCCGGCCGCTGTAGTTGAGCAGTTCCTGCTCGGTGGCGGCCGGACCGGGTCGTGGGACGTTTCCCAGCCCGCTGAGCAGCCAGATACTCGCGGCAACGCTCAAGCCGGTTTCGATCAGCGCGACCACCGCGGAAACCCCGAAGACCAGCGCGGCATGGCGGCGCATCGTCGCGATGGCGCCGTCGAGGATTTCGCCCACGGTGAGCGGCCGCAACGGGACCACACCCGGTTTGCCGTACCCCGCGTCATGACCGGACGGCACCGGCGGGGGCTGCGGTCGGTCTCCCTGCCGGCTGGGATCCACCCAGTCGCCGTTGTCGCTCATGAAGACTCCTCAGTCGGCCCGCTTTCCGTGCCCACTCTCGCAGAACGCGCCACGCCGGGCGATGGTGGGCACGGCCGCACGGTGATCTCCCTCGTTATGCTGGCTGCCAATGACGCACGCCCCGAATACCCACCGCCGCGGTCCCGGACACCGGCGCCACCGCGCTGGCAGGTCGTCCTACCCGGTGGCGCTCCTGATCCAGGGCGTGGTGGTGGTGCTGCTGATCGGGCTCGTCGTGGTGATCCTGGTGAGCAAGTGGCCGGGCGACGGCTCGACGGGGCAGGTCGCGTCCGGGACCTCCGCGACCGCACCGGCATCGAGCAGCGACGGGTCCGGCGCGAGCTCGGGCGGCGGCGCCAGCTCGGGGCAGAAGATCCTCAAGCTGGCCGACCACCCCATCCTGCAGGACCCGAGCGCCGGGCTGCAGAACATCGTCTGCGTGCTGCCCGACTGGGAGAGCACCGAAGCCGGCGCGCAGGCGTTCTTCACGGCGGCCACCCGGTGCCTCAACCAGGCCTGGGGACCGTTCCTGGAGTACTACCACCTGCCGTTCGTCCCGCCCACGCTGCACTTTCCGAGCGGCACCAGCTTCCAGACCGCGTGCGGCAACATCGCGGTGGGGGTGGCGACCGCGGCCTACTACTGCGACAACAACCTCTACGTCCCGTTCAAGGGCCTGCAGATCGAGCAGTACGGCGACAATCCCGGCGTCTATCTCGCACTGATCGCCCACGAGTACGGCCACCACGTGCAGGAGGTCGCCGGGATGATGGACGCGGTGTGGCAGCAGATCTACCAGGCCGGCCAGCTCAGCCCGATCGGCCTGGACCTGGCCCGGCGCAAGGAACTCCAGGCGCAGTGCTTCTCGGGGATGTTCTTGGGCGCGGTGGTCGACCGGGGCGGTTCGGTGACCCACGAGATGTACGCCAAGGCGTGGCGGGACCAGGACACCCGCGGCGACAACACCTCCGGCAGCCACGACCACGGCACCAACGCGCACTACGCGACGTGGTGGCGGACAGGCGCCCAGTTCAACCGCATCGCCAAGTGCAACACCTTCTCGGCGCCGGCCGCCGACGTCTCATAGCCCGGGGTAGTGCTCTCGAGACGCACGCGCCTGGAGGAACCGGTCACGGCACGAACCGTCCCAAAGGCACGCCGGAGCCGGTTGAAGAATCCGGATCGGAGCGAGACACGATGGCCACCCGACTGCCCGTCCCGATCCAGTTCGAGCTGCCCGGCGGCTCACCTTCGTCGCCGACCAACTCTCGGCCGTACTGGGCGACTTCCGCTCGTTCGGCGACGCCCTGACCGTGGCCGTGCGGCCCGTGCGCCCGGACGGGCCGCGAGTCGTTGGCGGGACTCACCCGTCGGGAAGGTGGGACTCAGTCATGGCGAAGGTGCGGCTCGCGCTGCGCGAAAGCCCGACTCGCCTGTCGCGAAAGCCCGACTCGCCTGTCGCGAAAGCCGGACTCGGGTGTCGCGAAAGCCCGACTCGCGCGGTCAGGCGACGAGGGCGGGTTGGCGGCGTCCGCGCTGGACGAGGAAAACGTAGGTGCCGCCGCCGAGGCAGGACAGGGCCAGCAGCGCGAGACCCACCGGGCGGCGCAGGTCGCTGTGGCCCTGGATCACGTCGGCGAGGTGCACGCTCGCGGAGCCGGTGCCGAAGTCGGCCGGGACGGTGACCTCCACCCGGTCGTTCTTGTCATGGCCGCAGGCATCGAGGGTGCCGGTGCGGGGCTGGCCCGCCTGCTGGAACTCCACGGTCTCCGTCGGGTTCGCGCCCGAGCAGGAAGCCGGCGTGGTGACGGTCGCCTCGGCGACCGTGCTCGGCGCGGGCGCCCTCACGCCCAGGGCGCCCGGACCCGCCCACCAGACGGCGGTCACGATGGCGATGCCGACCAGGGCGGCGACGGCAAGGCTGTTCCAGCGAAGCACGCGTCAATGGTTCCAGATCCCCGGGCGTTGCACAGCGCCCGAGTGGCCGCCACCGCCGTCACTCCGCGTGTTCAACGGGTGTGACCTTTCGCACGTACAACAGGCGGTCACCCGATTCGATCGCGTCGACCAGCGGCGAGTCGACGCGGTGGAGGGTGCCGTCGCGGACGACACCGAGCACGATGTCGGACAGGTGGCGCGGCGAGCCGCCCTCCTCGGCGGGCTCGACCGGCCGCTCGGCGATGGCCAGCCCCGATTCCGGGGTGAGCAGGTCCTCGACCACGTCCACGACGGCCGGTGTCGAGGTGGCCAGGCCGAGCAGCCGGCCCGCGGTCTCGCTGGAGACGACGACCTGGTCCGCGCCGGACTGCTTGAGCAGGTGCACGTTCTCCGCCTCCCGCACCGAGGCGACGATGTGCGCCTTGGGGGCGAGTTCCCGGGCCGTCAGCGTCGCCAGGACGGCCGAGTCGTCGCGGTTGGTCGCGACGACGACCGCCCGGGCTCGTTGCACACCGGCGACCCGCAGCACGTCGGACCGGGTCGCCGAACCGTGCACCGTAACCAGTCCGAGTGCCGTGGCGGCGTTGAGCGCCTGCTGGTCGGTGTCCACGACGACAATGCGATTCGGCTCGACGGTCTCGTCGCCGAGCAGGGTCTTGACGGCGGAGCGGCCCTTCGTGCCGAAGCCGACGACCACCACGTGGTCCCGCACCCTGGACCTCCATTTCTGGATCCGGAAAGCCTGCCGCGAACGTTCGGTCAGTACCTCCAGTGTGGTACCTACCAGCACGACGAGGAACAGGACCCGCAGCGGGGTGATCATCAGGACGTTGACCAGCCTGGCCGCCGCGGTGACCGGGGTGATGTCGCCGTAGCCCGTGGTCGACAGCGAAACCACCGAATAGTAGAAGCAGTCCAGAAGAGACAAACCGTCGCCGTTGGCGTCCCGATAGCCGGTCCGGTCCGCGTAGACGATCAGCACGGTCGCCAGCAGGGCCACCAGCGCGCCGCCGATCCTGCGTAGGATCGACCGGAGCGGGCTGATCGACGGCTCGGGCATCCTGATGAGGCCGGCGAGCGTCGGGTCGCGATCACGCACCCGGCGGATGGTAAAGGATCAGCCAGGCCGGTGGCTCACTCCGGCGCGGGTACGGAGCGGAGGAGCTCGACCAGACCGTCGGCGTCGAGGAGGTCCGCGGGGCGCAGAGTGTGGTTTTCGCGCACATAGTGGAACGCGGCGCTCACCTTTTCCAGTGGCGTGCCGGAAAGGGAGGCCCAGGCCAGGCGGTAGGCGGCGAGCTGGACAGCCTGCGCGCGGAGACGGTCCTCCTCCGGCATCGCGCCGGTCTTCCAGTCGACCACCGTCCAGCGGCCGTCCGGCTCGGCGAACACGGCGTCCATCCGGCCACGCACGGTCACACCGTCGATCTCGGTGGAGAACGGGACCTCGACCTCATGTGGTGTTCGCAGCGCCCAACCGCTCGCCTCGAACGCGGCCCGCAACTCCTCGAAAGCCTCGTCGCCGGCCTCATCCGGGTCGGCGGCTCCCGGGAGATCGTCCAGTTCGAACAACCGCTCCCCGGCGAACCGGCGCTCCAGCCAGCCGTGAAACTCGGTGCCCCGCCGGGCAAACGTGTTCGGGGGCACGGGAAGCGGGCGGCGCAGCCGGTCGGCGAGACCGGTCGGGTCCCGAGCCAGCTCGACCAACTGGCTCACCGAAAGCTGGCCCGGCAGCACCACCTGCTCACCCGCCGCACCCGCGGCCGCGCGCTCGGCGAGCAGCACGTCGGTGTCGGCGATCCAGCCGTCCGGATCCGAATCGTCACTCTCCTCGACCGGGGGCTCTGACATTGCTGACATGGCTGACATGGCTGTCATTGCTGACTTGGCCGTCATGGCGGCCAGGACCAGCTCCACGCCCTCGGCCACCGCGCCCCGCCGATCCCCCAGCGGATCGGCCGGCCATCGCACCGAGCGGCCCTCGGTGACCAGCGGGTTCTCCTGGTCGGCAGGCGGTTCCGGTGCCCACGTCACCGGCGTGGTGAGTTCGCTGAGTTCGGTGAGGAGCGCCGAGGGCCCCTTGGGCTTGTTGCTGGTCTCGTTCCACCAGTGCCCGGAGACGAGCAGGGCATGCTCGGACCGGGTGAGTGCCACATAACAGAGCCGGCGCTCCTCCTCGGCCTCACGCTCGGCGAAGTTCGCCTCGTGTTCTTCCAGCGCCTCCAGGATTTCCCTCCGGTCCATGCCCTCCGACACCCGAAGCCTGGGCAAGTCCGCCGCGTCCCCACGGAGCGCCGCAGGCAGCGAGGTGAGGGTGCGCAGCCAGGAGGAGGACCGCCGCTTGCTCGGAAAAACCCCCTCCACCAGGTGCGGCACGGCCACGACCTGCCATTCCAGGCCCTTCGCCGAATGCACGGTGAGCACCTGCACGCGGTCGGGCAGCACCTCGACCTCACCCGGGGTCAGGCCGTCCTCCGCGTGCGCCGCGGTCGACAAATAATCCACAAAGGACATCAGAGTCGCGTCGGGCGCGGTCTCGGCGAACTCGGCGACCACGTCGGCGAACGCGTCGAGGTGGGCCCGGCCGGCGCCGCCCGGCCTGGCCAGCGATTCGACGTCGAGGAGCATGGTCCGCTCGACGTCGGCGACGAGTTCGGGCAGCGACTGGTCCAGCCGCAGCCGCAAGCGGGCGAGTTCGCCGGCCAGCGCCTCGATCCGGCGGTAGCCCGGCTCGGAGTACCGCACAGGGTCGCCGGGGTCGTCCAGTGCGTCGATCAGACCGGTCTGCTCGGCACGCTCGGTGAACAGCTCGTCTACAGTGGACTCTCCGGCCGCGGGTCCGGGAGCTTGCCCCGAGGCGGGGTCCGGGGGCCGCACCCCCGCAGGACTCGGCGGAGGCGCGGCGATCTGGTTGGCCCTGCGCCACAACGCGGCCAGGTCCGCGGCCGCGAGCCGCCAGCGGGCACCGGTGAGCAGCCGCGCGGTCGCCGTCCCGGCCAGCGGATCCGCCAGCACGCGCAGCGTGGCCACCAGGTCGGCCACCTCGGGTTCGTCGAGCAGGCCACCCAGCCCGACCACCTCGACCGGCAACCCTCGTGCCCGCAACTCCGCCGCGACCGGCGCCATGTCCGCCCGCCGCCGCACCAGGACCGCGGCCGTCGGCGGCGATCCGGTCGCGGCGAGCACGTCGAACCATCGCCGGGCGACCGCTTCCGCGACCCACTCGCGTTCGGCACGGATATCGGTCAGCAGCGCGCATTCGATGTCGGCGGGACCGGCGCCGTCGCGAGCCCGCAACTGCTCGACGCCGAGACCGCGGGCGCGCAGCGGCTCGGCGATCCCGTTGGCGAGGGTGAGCACTTCCGGTGGATTCCGGAAGCTGGTCAGCAGCCCGAACTGCCGGGCGGGGACGAGGTTTTCGTTGTCGTGCCGCGGAAAGTCCGTGGTGAACCGCGGCAGGTTCGCCGCGCTCGCCCCTCGCCAGCCGTAGATCGCCTGCGCCGGGTCACCGACCGCGGTCACCGGAAGCGGACGCCGTCGGGGACCGCCGAAAAGAGAGCGGAGGAGGATCCGCTGCGCGTGCCCGGTGTCCTGGTACTCGTCGAGCAGCACGGCCCCGTAGCGGTCCCGCTCCCCCTCGACGACCTCGGGGTACCCGGTCGCCAGTTGCGCGGCGAGCGACATCTGGTCGGCGAAATCCAGCGCGCCTTCCGCCCGCTTACGGCGGTGATACTCCTCGATCAGCGGCCATAGGGCCAGCCGGAACCGTTGTGCCGCAAGGACTTCCTCAAGTGCCTTGGGCAGTGCGGCGCGCTGCCCCCTGGCCCGCGGCGCGTGCTCGATCAGTTCGCACAGCCTACTGGTGTATTCGGCGAGCGCACCCTCGTCGACCAGGTGCTCCCCCAGCTCACCGGCAAGGGCGAGCACCTGGGCGGTGACCGAGGCGGGCACCCGGTCCGTCTCGAGGTCATTGTCCCAAGTGGACACGACACGGTGGGCCAGCTGCCACGACGAGGTCTCCGAGAGCAGCCGGACGCCGGGTTGCACGGGCAGCCGGAGACCGTGCTCGCCGAGCAGCCGCCCGGCGTAGGCGTGATAGGTCAGCACGGTCGGCTCGCCGGCCAGCACCTCGGCGCGACGCCGGCCACCCGGGTCGATCCGGTCCAGCAGGCCCGACCCGGCGAGCCTGCGCAACCGGGCCCGCACCCGCTCCGCCAGCTGACGTGCGGCCTTGCGAGTGAAGGTAAGGCCGAGTACGCGTTCCGGGGTGACGATCCCGTTGGCCACCAGCCAGACCACCCTGGCCGCCATCGTCTCGGTCTTGCCCGCACCGGCCCCGGCCACGACGAGCGCGGGCTCGACCGGCGCCGCGATCACCGCGGCCTGCTCCGGCGTCGGGGGATGCAGACCCAGCGCGTCCGCCACCTCCGCCGGTGAGACGGGCTGATCTTCCACGACCTCGCGCGTGACCGGAAGGCGCGCATCGTGCTCGCCCTGGCTGTCACGATCCGGTTTCGTCACTCGGTCACCTGCCTGCCCTCTGGCCGGAGCGGGCACGAGCCCTTCCCAGGACAGCGATCGCAGTCGGTGTTCTCGTTGGCCTGGTACTCCGGCCCGGAAGCCGACGTGGCCAGCTTGCGAACCAGCTCGAGCCAGCGTCTGCCGCCCTCGTCGTCCAGCGCGGGCTGGGCACGCTGGGTGGCACCGGTCCTGTTGTGTGACTTGGCCAGGTAGACCAGTCGCGCGCCGCCGGGACTCTTGTCCTCGCCGAAGGCCCCGAGCAGCACCGACAGCTGGTAGGCGGCCAGCTGCGGGTTCGCCTCGGCGTCGGCCGCGGTGACCGGCGTCTTGCCGGTCTTGAGGTCGATGATCACCGGGCGGCCGTCCCGGTCGGCCTCCAGCCGGTCGACCCGGCCGCGCAAGCGCACCAGCAGGCCGTCCTCGCCGACCGGCAGCTCGACCTCGATGTCCTGCTCGACCCCGAGCTGCTTCAGCTCGTCACGGCTGTTTTCCAGCCAGGTCAGGAAGTTGCGCACCATCTGCTCGACCCGGCCGCGCTCGCGGCGGGAGAACCACGGCGCCCCGGCGTCCACCCTGGCCCACGCCTCGTCGAGCGCCTGGCGCAGGCGTTGCTCGTCCACACCGGACGCGGCCGCTTGGGCGAGGCCGTGCACCAGCGTGCCGGTGACCGCGGCGAGCTGTGCCGGGTCGCTGCCGCCGTGCCGCTCGATCAGCCAGCGCAACGGGCACTTGTGCAACGTTTCCACTGTGGACGGAGAGATCCGCACGACGTCACCCGAGCCGTACAGCGGATCCTCCGTGGACACCTCGACCACGCCGTACCAGGAGTCCGGATGCGCGCCGGGCACTCCGGCCGCCGCCAGCCGCGCGAGCTGGCGGGCCGCGCGCTGCCGCCGCTCCGGCTCGACCCGCTCGTCGCAGACGGCCCTGCGCAGCTCACCGACCAGTTCCGCCAGCACCAGGGATCGTCCCGGTGATTTCATCCGGGGATCGGCGCCGGACTCGTCGACGCCGCCCGGTTCGATGTCGTCGACGAACCGGGACGGCTGCTCGTCCTCCCCGGCGACCGCGCTGACCAGCAGCGTCCGCCTAGCCCGGCTCGCCGCGACGTAGAACAACCGCCGTTCCTCGGCAAGAATGGGAGCGGTGGCCGAGACACCGTCTCCATCCACACCGGACAGATGATCCACCAACTTCTCCACGCCGAGCAGGGTTCCACGCAAACGCAGGTCCGGCCAACTGCCCTCCTGCACCCCGGCGACCGCAACGACCGTCCACTCGCGACCGACGGCGCCATGCGCGGTCAGTATCGACACGCCCTCGCCGCGCGCCGCGACCGGAGCCAGGCTGTCTCCCGCGATGTTCTGCGACGACAGGTACTCGGTGAAGGCCGCCACGCCCGCCTTGGGCAACCTGTCGACATAACGTCCGGCCGCGTGGAACAGCGCCACGATCGCGTCCAGATCCCGGTCCGCCTGCGCGCCCAGGCTGCCACTACCGGTGGCCATCCGGACCAGCCGGTTCCGGAGACCGCTTTCCTGCCACACCTTCCACAACACCTGCTCGACACTGGCACCCCGCCGGATGGCCGCGCGGGCGATCGCGATCAGGCCGCCCACCCGGCGCACCGGACCGGCCTCGGCGTCGGGCAGCCCGGCCAGCTTGTCGTTGTCCAGCAACACTTCCAGCAGTAACTCGTCGCTCGATCGGTGCCCGCCTCCGGCGATTTCGAGCCTTCGGAGGCCCCGGCGCGTCCGGCGGAGGGCGAGCGGATCGGCGCCGCCGAGCGCGGACGACAACAGCATCTCGGCCAGGTCCACGTCCAGAACCCCGGGGTTCGCCGCCACCCGCAGCACGCCCAGCAGCGGACGGACCGCGGGCTGCCGGGCCAGCGGCAGCTCCTCGGTGGCCGACGAGATGGGCACCCCGGCGGCGCGCAACGCCCGTTGCAGCACCGGGAACGAGCGGCCCGGTGAGCGGACCAGCACCACCATCTCCGACCACGGCACACCGTCCATCAGATGCGCGCGGCGGAACTGGTCGGCCACCCAGCTCGCCTCGGCCGACGGCGTCGGCATCAACCGGACCTTGACCGCGCCTTCGTCCTGGTCCGGGTGCACGCTCGAGAGGCGGTGCCGGTTCGCTCCGGGCAGTTTGCCCGCGAGCCTGGTCACCGCGCCGTGCACGGCGAGACTGTGCCGATGTGTCCTGGTCAGGGTGACGGTGCGGGTGCCGCCGGCATCGGCGTCGGCGAGCGGGGCCGGGTCCGCGCCGCGGAAGGAGAAGACGGCCTGGTCGGGATCGCCGGCCAGCACGAAGTCCTCGGCCGCCGAGCCGAGCAGCCGCAGCAGGCGGTACTGGAGAGGGTCGAGATGCTGTGCGTCGTCGACGAACACGTGCCGGATCCGGGCCTGCTCGCGGGTGAGCAGGTCCGGGTCGCCCTCCATCTCGACGAGGGCGCCGGCCACCAGTTCCGCGGCGTCCAGCGCCGGGGAACCCCCCGCGCCCTGGAGGACCGTCACTTCCTCGTACTGCCGCCAGAACCGGCCCGCCGCCGCCCACTGCGGCCGGTCGAGACGCTGGCCGAGCTTGATCAGGTCCTCCGGGCCCAGGCCGCGTTCGGCCGCGCGCAGCAGCAGGTCCCTGAGTTCCTCGGCGAACCCGGGTACCCGCAGCGCGGGACGAAGCTGCTCCGGCCAGTACCCGGCGCCGGCCTCGAGGTCACCGGCCAGCAGCTCCCGGATCACGACGTCCTGCTCCGGGCTCGACAGCAGGCGGGGCGGCCGCAGCCCCTGGAAGCTCGCCTGCAGGCGCAGCAGGGCGAACGCGTACGAGTGCACGGTGCGTACGATGGGCTCACGGATCGTGCGCGCGCCGGAGATGACCCGATGGGTGATGTCGGCTCGCAGCGCGTCCGCGGCGCGCCGGGAGCTGGTGAGCACGAGCAACCGTTCGGGATCGATCCCGGCGTCGATGCGCTGGGCGGCGGCGGTGGCGAGCAGGGTCGTTTTACCGGTGCCCGGTCCGCCGAGCACGCGCACGAAACCGCGCGGCCCGTCGATGACCGCCTGGGCGCCGCCGTCCCAGTGCCGCGGGCGCGCGGGCTCGACCGGCCGACGTACCAGCCTGGCCTGCCTTCGGTTCCCGCTCACGCAGTGATGGAACCACGAGGGTCTGATCCTTTCGGGAACGGCACGCCACGAATGTGCCGTTGATTGCGTCAAGCCCAGCGAACGGGACCGTTCGCCGCGGCGTAGCTTGACAACGTGGACGAGGAGCTGCACGAGCGGGTGCGGGAAGTGATCGCGACCGTGCCACCCGGCCGGGTCGCGACCTACGGTGACATCGCCGCTGTCGCGGGCGCGCCGTCACCCCGTGTGGTGGGCCGGATCCTCGCCGAGGACGGCGCCGACCTGCCCTGGCACCGGATCCTGCGCGCGAACGGGACACCCGCGCCCCACCTGGCGCACCGGCAGCTCGAACTGCTGCGCGCCGAAGGCGTCCTCGCCGACGGCCAGCGGGTCAACCTCCGCGCTTACCGGTGGCAGCATGAAACGGACACGTGAAACGATCCGAGGGGCGAGGCACTAGGAACCCAGTTCGGAGACCAGGAGCTTGACCAGGGCGCCGAGGCGCTGGCGTTCGGGCTGGAGGGTGGGCACGCCGGCCTCCGTCAGCGGGCCCGCGGTCACCGGGCCGACGCAGGCGCAGACGACATCGCCGCGCAGGGCCCGGAGCAGGTCTTCGTAGGCGCCTCGGCGGCGCGCGAGGGTCAGCAGGTTCGCGGTGGCCGGTGCGCTGGTAAAGGCCAGTGCGTGCACCCGGCCTTCGAGCACGCCGTCCAGCAGCCGGCACGCCGGGCCCATGTCGGCCGGCCACTCCCAGCGATACGGCTGCACCTCGATCAGGTGCGCGCCCGCGCGGGCCAGTGCGGCGGTGTGCTCCGGCAGCTGTGAGCCGTGCAGCTGCACCGCGACCCGCAGACCGTCCACACCGGACTCGACCAGGTGCCCGAACAGCTGCCGGTTGCTCTCCTCGGACGCCGCCCACTCCTCGGTGAGGCCACGGCCGCGCACCGCGCCCTTCCCCTTTGGACCGCGGACGAAAATGCGCGCGCGGCGCAGCGTGGCGAGCAGGCGTTCGCCGAGGCCCCAGCCGTCGGCGGCGTCCATCCAGCCGCGGAATCCGGCGCCGGTGGTCACCGCGAGGATGTCGATGTCCTCGGCGAGCACGTCTTCCGTGGCGGAACGCAACTTCCGGTCGTCGGGCAACGGTACGATGTGGATCATCGGGCCGTGCCGTACCGTGGCGCCATTGCGTTCCAGCGCGCGGATGAACTCCTCGGCCCGCCGCTCCGCCGTCACCCCGATCGTGACCCCGCTGAGATCACCCATAGCAAGCCCCCATTTTCGCGACGGCCTCGGCCATCCTGGCCCGGAGCTCGGCCGGCGCCAGCACCTGCAGCTCGGGACCGAACCGCAACAGCTCGCCCAGCGCCGGGGCCCCCGGCTCCACCGGTAGTTCCACCCGCACCCACCCGTCGTCGTCAGGCTCGCCCTGGGCATCCCGCAGCGCTCGCGCGCCGACGGCTCCCAAGTAGAACGGTACGAGATCCCGCCCGAGCGGGGAAAGGCGCACCATCGCGACGCGTGCGTACAGGCGCCGCTCGAACTGTTCCGACCACCGCCGCCAGTAATCGGCAAGATGGAAATTTTCCGGCCGGTCGAAGGATTCGGAAAGCACGTCCAGCTCCAGAACGCGGGAAACGCGATAAGTCCGGTCCATATTCTCGCACCGCGCCGCGAAATACCAGTTCCCGGCCTTCAGTATCAGTCCCAGCGGGTCGAGGACCCGGGTCACCTCGCTCTTGTCCCAGCGTTGGTAACGCACTTTTGTCCGGCGGTTTTCCCAGACGGCACGCGCGAGCTCGGCCAGCCGCGGCAAGCTCTCCACGCCACGGAACCAGCCAGGTATGTCCAGCAGGAAACGTTCGGTCACCTTTCCGGCGCCGGCGCGCAACTCCTCCGGCAGCGCCGCGTGGAGCTTGAGCTGCGCGGCCGCGAGCACCGTGCCCAGGCCGAGTTCGCTCGCCGCGGCCGGCAACCCCGCTAGTGCCAGCGATTGCGCCTCCTCTTCGGTCAACCCGGTCAGCCGGGTGCGGTAACCGTCGAGGAGGCGGTAACCGCCGGTGCGGCCGCGATCGGCGTAGACGGGCACACCGGCGCTCGAAAGGGCCTCGATGTCCCGGTACACGGTGCGTACCGACACCTCGAGCTCTCCCGCCAGCTCTTCGGCGGTCATCCGCCCACGGTTCTGCAACAACAACAGCACCGACAGCAGCCTGCTCGCCCGCATGAGTTTCAGCCTCCCCCGAAATCCTGACACAGCATGACAGGTATGGATGGGAAGCTCTCCCCCATGAGCGACACATTCACCATGCAGAGCTGGGACGAGCGGGTTGTCAGCGGCCAGGAGGGCGCTCCGCGGTTCGCTCACGCACACGCGACGTTCGCCTATTCAGGCGTCATCGAAGGCGCCTCGATCTGCGACTACCTGCTGTACTACGCGGGTGACGGCTACGAGGGCGACAACCAGACCGCGCCCGGTTTCGAACGCATCGAGGGCAGCGTCGACGGCCGGAAGGGAAGTTTCGTGATCCGGCACGAGGTAGGGTATTCCGCACATGGCGTGCGGGGCACTTTCACCGTGATCCCCGGCTCGGCCACCGGCGAACTGGCGGGGCTGACCGGCCACGGCACCGTCGCGGGCGCGAGCGAGACCATGAACTACACCTTCGAGTACACGTTGTAGCAGGGGATCGGGTTGCTGGAAGTTGATCGTGCGCAGGTCCTCGCCTACCGGATCGCGGCCCACGGCCTGCACCGGGACGAGCCGGACCTCGCCGCACTCGCGGTATTCGATCTCGGTGTGCAGAGCACCCAGCGGGAGACCGCGGCGATCGCGCTCGCGGCCCGGGTCGCGGGCGGAATCACCGAAGAGTCCTTCGTGGACGATCCTCGGTTCGTGCTCGCGTGGACTCACCGTGGCGCGCCGCACTTCCACCGCCGGGAGGACCTGCCGGCGGTCACGCGGGCACTCGTTCCCCTCGACGAGACCGACGCGACGAACCGGATGCTCTTCCAGCGGAAGATGGTCGAAGCGGCGGGGATCAGCGCGACGGAAGGGTTGTTCACGGCGGCTCGTGCGATGCGCGAGGTGGTGGACAAGCCGATGACCAAGGGCGCGGTGAGCACGGCGGTCACCAAGATCATCCCGGCGGGCCTGTCCTACTGGTGCCGGGGTTGCCAGGCCACGCACATCCTGGAGCAGGTGATGCGGCTCGCCGCGATCCATGGCGGGATCCGGTTGGCGGCGGGGATCTCACCGGCCACGCTCGCGCCCATCGAGGGACGACCGCCGATGCGGACCAAACCGGACCCGGCCGCGGCCACCGCGGTCGTCGCCGACTACCTGCGCCTGCACGGTCCGGCCACGCCCGCGGACGCGGCGGGCTTCGTGGGCACCACGACCGGCCTGGCCAAACGGATGTGGCCGGACGGCCTGACCGAGGTTCGTCTCAAGGGGGTCCGGGGGCTTGCCCCCAGCCGGGGTCTGGGGGTCGCACCCCCAGAAGACGCGGGCCGGAAGGCCTTCCTGCCAGAGCCGGCCGTTCCGCTGCTGGAAGCTCCGCCGGAACCCGGCATCGTCCGGTTGCTGCCGCCGTGGGATCCGTTCCTGCAGTGCCGGGACCGGGGGGTGCTGGTGCCGGACCGGGACCTGCAGAAGCAGGTATGGAAGATCATCGGCAACCCGGGGGCACTGCTGGTACACGGGGAGATCGCCGGAACCTGGCGCGCGAAGGCAAGCGGGCGCAAGCGCCTCGACGTCACGATTGGTCCATTCTGGAGCATTTCGCCCGCCGCGCGGAAGGAGGCCGAGGCGGAGGCCGAGCGTGTCGCCGCGGTGCGCGGCTTTCCCGGCCTCCGCCTCACCTGGTCGTGATCAGCGTGTGAAGGTCAACGACCCGAAGCCGAACTGGTCGAAGCCGCCGCTGTTCGGGCCGTAGTCGCCGCCGCCCCCTTCGACTCCGAGCTTGGCGGCGTAGGCCGCCATGTTCGGCACGGACAGTCCACGCCGGCGGGCGTAGTGCTGGTAGACCATCTGCCACACCGGGCGGTTGTTTCCCCTGCTGTCCGGGGACACCGTGCCGATGGTCTTCGTGCGCGATCCCGGTCCGGAGACCCAGTCGAAGGCCGTGAACGGGACGTCCTGCCCGGCGTTGTACCTGGCGACGTACTCGCAGCCCTTCATGAACCGGTTGTCGTCGTGCCCGTAGAGGTCGATGCCCTGGTTCCACGCCATTTCGCAGACCGTGCCCGCCAGCCCGATGCCCAGCGTGGTGTGCCCCTGGTCGCGTCCGCTCTCCTGCCACTGGCCCAGGTCGCCGGGGTAGGTGAACTGCACGGCATGCCCGAGGGAACCGTTGCCGCCGCCGGTCCTGAAGTAGCCGACCGCCTCGTCCACTTTGGCCTGCTCGTCGCACAGGATGCCGATCGCCAGCACCGCGGCGATGTTGCACAGGTCCCAGTTGGCCCAGTAGTGGGCGATGTCGGCGCCGTTGTGGTGAGCCAGGAAGTCACTGCTGAGCGGGTAGAACACCGACTTCAGCACGTGCCGGCCGCCGGCGAGGTCGAACCTGGGATAGTCGCGCAGGATCTCGGCCGCGTTGGCGAACTGATATCCGTAGATGCCGGCAGCGAGGAACCTGTCCGCGGAACCGTCCAGTTTGGTCAGGGTCCCCGCCCACGCGTTGAGGATGGCCGCCGCGGTCTCGGCGTGCGCGGCGTCGCCGGTGATCTTCCAGCGCAGCGCGTTCTGGTAGGCGGCATGGATGTCGTGGTAGAGCTTGCCGTAGTTCTCCGGGCTGCCCGAACCTCGGTAGACCGTCGCCTGGGGGTTGGCCTGCCAGCTGGTCTGGGAATGGGAGTTGGCGACCAGCCGGTCCCAGCCGTCCTTCCAGGGCCGCGCACCGGCTGTCACCTTCGCCGCCATCCGGTCGAAGTCGGCCTGGGTATGCAGCAGGCCGGGATGCGCGAATCCGCCGGACGGCGCCGACGAGCTGCTGGCCGGGACCGACGAACTGCTGGGCGGGACCTGCGACGGGCCGGCCGAACTGGACGCGGCCGGCGATCTGGTCGGGCTCGGCGAGCCCGAAGCCGGACCCCCCGCGGAGCCCTCTGGCCGGCAGGCCGCCAGCCCGGCCATCGCGCCGGCACCCAACGCGGCCGCCAGCACCCGCCGCCGCCCGACCGCGCTCAACTCTCTCGACTGCACTGCGTGATCTCCTTCGAAAGATCGGCTGTTCGCAGGAGCAGACGTGATCAAAGGCGACCGGATAACAAAAACTAGGCGGCGACCATCTGCTGGAGGGCTTGGTGGTAGCGGCGCACCACGAGGTCGACGACGGCGGGATGGACGCCGAGCGGCTCGGCGACCACGTCGGCCCCCGAATCGGCCACCTTGCGCTGGAACAGACCGGGCGCCAGCAGCCAGGATGCCACGGCGACCCGCCGTCCCCGGCCGCGCGCCAGCGACACGGCGTCCGCGACAGACGGTCGTGCGGTGGCCGCGTAACCGACGCGGACACCGGTCCCCAGTTCCCGCGACAGCGCATCGGCGGCGGTGCGGACCTCGGCCAGCGCGCGTGGGTCACTCGAGCCGGCGGCGGCGAGCACGACCGCGTCCCCAGGCCGGCGGCCCGCCCACTCGAGCCGGTCCCTGACCACTTCGAGAAGCTCGGGCGCGGGACCGAACGGCTCGGCGAGTACCACGCCGGGATGTCCGCTGGCCGCGATCTGCGCCGGAATGTCGGTGCGGACGTGGTAACCGGCGGCGAGGAACGCCGGGATCACCACGGCCTGATGCCCACGCACGGAGTTCAGCACGTTCGTCACGTCGGGCTGCCGCACGTCGGCGTACGCGACCCGCACCGGCAAACCCGCTTCGGCCCGGACCCGCCGCGCCAGTTCCTCGGCGACCATGGCGCCCTCAGGTGCCCGAGTTCCGTGCGCCACCAGGACGATCACCGCTCCACCGCCAGCCGGTACCCGCGTTTGACGACGGTCTGCACGAGCTTGCCTTCGCCCAGGGACGTGCGTAGCCGGCCGATGGCGGTCTCGACGGCGTGCTCCTCTCCGCCGCCGGGTAGCGCCGAGGTCAGTTCGCGGCGTGAGACGACCCGGCCGGGCTCGGCGGCGAGCGCACGCAGCACCGCCATCGGCGCAGGTGCCACCTCGCACAGGTGACCGTCCACAATGGCCGCTTGACCGCGCAGCTCGATCTGCCGACCCGCCGCGCACAGCCGCGGTGAGCGGGCCACGAGGGATTCCGCCACCGTGCGTGCGAGTGCGCCGATCCTGGCCCGTTCGGGCTGGACCGTCGGGATGCCCAGCGCCGCCAGCGGCGCCGCGGTGATCGGGCCCACGCAGGCCACCAGCACCCGGTGCGTGAGCGCGTCCACGAGTGCCGCCAGCCGCCCGGTCCGCTTGGCCATCGCCAGCATGCTCGCCGCGGCGGGCGCGCTGGTGAACGGCATCGCGTCGATGGACCCGTCCAGCACCGCGTCGATCAGCCGGTCCAGCGGGCCGGGATCCGACGGTCCCACCCACCGGTAGACCGGCACCTCGATCACCTCGGCACCGGCCTCGATCAGGCAGTCCACGAAGTACGGCAACGGCTCGCCGTGCAGTTGCATCGCGATCCGCTGACCATCCACTCCGGACTCGAGCAGATGCTGCAGCAGCTCGGCGTTGCTCTCCGACGCCGGTGAATAGCTCTCGGACAGCCCGGCCGCGCGGATCGCGCCCCTCGCCTTCGGGCCACGCGCCAGCAACGTCACCTTGTGCAGTTCGGTCAGCAGTTCGTCCCCGAGTCCCCACCCCTCGGCCGCCTCGATCCAGCCGCGGAACCCGATGCCGGTGGTGGCCACCACGATGTCCACCGGGTCTTCGAGCAGGGTGACGGTCGCGGCGTGCAACTCGGTGTCGTCGGCCAGCGGCACGATCCGGATCGCCGGGCCGTACCGGACGGTCGCCCCTCTACGGACGAGAAGCGCGCCGAGCTCGTCCGCGCGCCTCGCGGCGGTTATGCCCACCGCGAACCCGGCGATAGGCAGGATCGCGGAGGGCACGGCTCGGTCGCTGTTCATGGGCAAATGTGCACCACACCTTCGACGATCCGTGTCGGGTAGGTCCGCACCGCCACGGACTCGTCGTCGAGACAGCTGCCGGTGCGCAGGTCGAACCGCTGCTTGAGCATGGGCGAAGCCACGAACGGCACGCCCTGCGCGTCCCCGGTGATCCCGCGCGAGAGCACCGCCGCACGGGCGAAGGGGTCTATGTTCGACAGCGCGTAGAACTCGTCGCTTTCGGTGCGGAAGATCGCCACCTGGGAGCCGTCCGGCAACAACGCCGCCACCCCGCGCCCCGGGATCAGACATCCGACCTCGCAGATCGGCACGGTCTTGGTCGTCTCATCGACAACGGTCATCACGACACCACCTCCGGAACACCAAGCAGGACAGGCACCCTCTGCTCCCGTTCCACCCGGAACGAGATCGTCGGATCCGGGGCACCCGGCGCGTTCACGAAGGAGGTGAACCGCGCCAGCTTCTCCGGATCCTCCAGCACACCGCGCCACTCGTCGGCGTAGTTCTCGACGTGTTTGACCATGGCCTCGTCCAACTCGTCGCAGATGCCGAGCTTGTCCTCGACGATGACCTCACGCAGGTGGTCGAGCCCGCCGTCCAGCTCCTCGATCCACGACGAGGTCCGCTGCAGACGGTCGGCCGTGCGCACGTAGAACATCAGGAACCGGTCGATGTAGCGCACCAGCGATTCGGAGTCCACATCGGACACCAGCAGATCGGCGTGCCGCGGCATGGTGCCGCCGTTGCCGCCGACGTAGAGGTTCCAGCCCTTCTCCGTGGCGATCACGCCGAAGTCCTTGCCCCTGGCCTCCGCGCATTCCCGCGCGCAGCCTGAAACGCCGGCCTTGATCTTGTGCGGCGAGCGCAGACCCCGGTACCGCAGCTCCAGTTCGACCGCCATGCCGACGCTGTCCTGGACCCCGTACCGGCACCACGTCAAGCCGACGCACGACTTCACCGTGCGCAGTGCCTTGCCATAGGCGTGGCCGGACTCGAACCCGGCGTCCACCAGCCGCCGCCAGATGAGCGGAAGCTGGTCCACGGTCGCGCCGAACAGGTCGATCCGCTGGCCACCGGTGATCTTGGTGTAGAGCCCGAAGTCCTTGGCCACCTCGCCGATCACGATCAGCTTCTCCGGCGTGATCTCCCCGCCGGGCAGCCGGGGCACCACCGAGTAGGTCCCGTTCTTCTGCATGTTGGCCAGGAAGTGGTCGTTGGTGTCCTGGAGCGTGGCCTGCTCTCCGTCGAGGATGTGCCCGCCCTCGCCGGCAATGGTGTCCATTGTGGCCAGAATCGAGGCGACCGCGGGCTTGCAGATCGCGCAGCCGGACCCCGTGCCGTGCTTGGCGATCAGCTCCCCGAAGCTCGCCACGCGGGTCGCCTTCATGATCTCGAACAGCTCCTGCCGCGAGTACGCGAAGTGCTCGCACAGGGCCTTGGACTGCTGGACGCCGCACAGGTCGAGCAGCTTGGACAGCATCGGTACACAGGACCCGCACGTGGTGCCGGCCTTCGTGCACCCCTTTACCGCCGCGACGCTGTCGCAGCCCTGCATGACGATCGCCTCGGTGATCGCGCCCTTGGTGACCGCGTTGCAGGAGCAGATCTGTGCCTCGTCCGGGAGCGCCTCGACGCCGACGCCGGCGGCACCGGATCCTTCCGGCGCGAGCATGGCGGCCGGTTCGGCGGGCAGCGGTCTGCCCACCAGTGGCCGCAGCAGGTTGTACGAGCTCGCGTCGCCGACAAGGACACCACCGAGCAAAGTCCCGCCGGGCGACACCACGAGCTTCTTGTAGTACCCCGAAACCGCATCGGCGAGCACGACCTCGAGGGCGCCTTCCGTGGCCGCGTGCGCGTCTCCGAAGCTCGCCACGTCGACACCCATCAGCTTCAGCTTGGTCGACATGTCGGCGCCGGGGAACGTGCCCTTCTTGCCCAGCAGTTGGGCCGCGACGATCTCGGCCATCGTGTAGCCGGGCGCCACCAGCCCGTAACACCGGCCCTCCACCGCGGCGCACTCACCGACGGCGTAGATGTCCGGATCGCTGGTACGGCAGGAGAGATCGACCAGGATGCCGCCGCGCTGGCCGACGTCGAGCCCGGCCTCGCGGGCGAGCTCGTCACGGGGCCGAACGCCGGCGGAGAACACCACGAGGTCGAGGTCCAGCTCGGTGCCGTTGGTGAGCTTGGTCAACAGGCGATCCCCGTCCGGTTCGATCTTCTCCGCGGACGTTCCCGTGTGGACGGTCAGGTCGAGTTCGGTGACCAGGTTCCGCAGCAGGCTGCCACCGCCCTCGTCCACCTGGATCGGCATCAGCCGTGGCGCCATCTCCACGACATGCGGGGAAAGCCCCATGTCACGGAGGGCTTTCGCGGCCTCCAGGCCGAGCAGCCCACCACCGATTACCATGGCCGCGGCCCGCCCCCGCTTGACCGCCTTGGCTTTCTCGACGGCCTCCCGGATCGCGTCCAGGTCCTCGATCGTGCGGTAGACGAAGCAGCCGGGCAGGTCGTGCCCCGGCACCGGCGGGACGAACGGGCGCGACCCGGTCGCCAGTACCAGCGCGTCGTAGGGCTGGGCGAATCCGCTCGCGGTGGTGACCGTCCTGGCCTCGCGGTCGATCCGCGCGACGGGGTCGTTCAGCCGCAGCTCCACCTGCTCGTCACCGAGGTAGTCCGAATTGGACAGCGTGAGCGCCTGCGCGTCCCAGCCGTCCACATAGGAGGTCAGCGCGACCCGGTCGTACGCCGGGCGCGGCTCCTCGGCGAGTACGACCACACGCCAGGAGTTCTCGATGTCCTCGGCCCGCAAGGCCTCGACCAGCCGATGGCCCACCATGCCGTGCCCGACGACGACCAGCGTCCGCATAACTCTTCCTTCTCGTAGTCCTGTCAGGAATCAGACCTGTGCGCCTGCCAGCGCGAGCCCCTTTTCGCTCACCGGGGCCGTCGACTTGCGCAGGTAGACCGCCCAGGTCACCGCGAAGCACACGCCGTAGAACACCAGGAACCCGATGAACGCGGAGACCCCGCTCTTGGTGCTGATGAACGACTGCCGGAAGGCCAGGTTGATCAGCAGGCCGCCCAGCGCGCCGATGGCGCCGGCGAGGCCGATCAGTGCGCCGGAAAGCTTGCGCGCCTTGAGCAGTTCCGTGGCCTCGTCCGCACCCGCCGCGATCGCCGCCTTGGCCTTCGTCCGGAAGATGGCCGGGATCATCTTGTAGGTCGAGCCGTTGCCGATCCCGGTCAGCACGAACAGGACGATGAACGCGGCGGTGAACAGCGCCAGGGACTTCGCTTCGGACGCGATGATCAGCAGCACGGTCATCACGGCCATGCCGACGAAGTTGACGAAGGTGACCTTGCCGCCGCCGAACCGGTCCGCCAGCCAGCCACCGATCGGCCGCGAGAACGACCCGAGCAGCGGACCGAGGAAGGTCACGTACGCCGCCTGCAACGGGGTGCGGCCGAACTGGTTCTGCAGCACCAGGCCGAAGGCGAAGCTGTAGCCGATGAACGAGCCGAAGGTGCCGATGTAGAGGAAGGCCATCACCCAGGAGTGGGCGTCCTTCATGACCTCGCGCATGCCCTTCTTGTCGTTCTTCACCGACACGAGGTTGTCCATGAACAGCGCCGAGCAGGTCGCGGCGACGATGATCAGCGGGATGTAGACGAACAGGATGATGCGCGGCGCGGTGGTGCCCGCGGTGGCGATCACCAGCAGGCCGACCAGCTGGATCACCGCGACACCGAGGTTGCCACCACCCGCGTTGAGGCCCAGCGCCATGCCCTTGGCCTTCTCCGGGAAGAACGCGTTGATGTTGGTCATCGACGAGGCGAAGTTGCCGCCGCCGACCCCACCGAGCACCGCGATGGCCAGGAAGACGCCCAACGGGGTGCCCGGCTGCAGCACGATCGCCGCGCCGATGGTCGGGATGAGCAGCAGCAGCGCGCTGATGATCGTCCAGTTGCGCCCGCCGAACTTCGCCACGGCGAAGGTGTACGGGATGCGGACGCACGAACCGACCAGGGTCGGCGTGGAGGTCAGCAGGAACTTGTCACCGACGGACAGGCCGTATTTCGGGCCCATGAACAGGACCATCACCGACCACAGGGACCAGATGGAGAACCCGATGTGCTCGGTGAGGATCGAGAACCACAGGTTGCGATTCGCGATCTTCTTCCCGGTGGAATTCCAGAATTCTTCGTTCTCCGGCTCCCAGTGCTCGATCCAGCGCCGGCCCCGGTGTGGTGATATTTCCTCTGCTGTCGCGGTCATGCATACTCCTAGGAGGTTTCGGTAAGCCAGTCCGCGATGCCACACACCGCGTCACGACAACTGCCACAGCCTGTCGTTGCCTTTGTCACCGAGGCCATCTCGGTCACATCTGTCGCCCCGGCACGGAACGCCTCGACCAGCCGTCCCTTGGTGACCGAATTGCACCGGCACACCACCGCCGAGGCGGGCAGGTCGGCCGGGCTGGCCGCGATCTGCGCGCCGGAGGGCAGTGCCCTGCCGAGCAGCACGGCCAGGCGGTCCTCGGGAATCGGGACGCCCCGGTCGTAGTACTGGGTAATGGTGGCCGCGGCGTCCGGTGCGCCGAGCAAAATCGCGCCGGTCACCCGGTCGTCGCGGACGACGAGTTTCGCGTAACGGCCCCGTGCGGGGTCGGTCAGGCACAGCACCTCGGCACTGGGATCTCCGACTTCGGCGTGCGCCTCGCCCAGGGCGGTGAGTTCGATGCCCCGTGCCTTGAGTTTCGTGACGACGTTCGTGCCGCGATAGCGCGCCGACACGTCGGTTCCCGTCAGCAGGTCGGCGAGCACGGCCGCCTGCTGCCAAGCCGGTTCCACCAGCCCCGACACCGTCCCGGGATGCTGGGCACAGTCGCCGATCGAGTGGATACGGCCGTCGCTGGTGCGCAGCGCGTCGTCGATGAGCACGCCACGATCGACCTCCAGCCCGGCTTCGGCCGCCAGCGCCACCTCCGCCTTCACCCCGGCGGACACCACCACCAGATCGGCGGGCACGGTGCTGCCGTCGTCGAGCTTCAGGCCGTCGCCGGGCAGGTAACGGGCGGCGCTCGCGCCGATGCGGAAGTCGATGCCGAGCTTACCGAGCGCCCGCGCGAGTACCTGTCCGGCGCCGTGGTCGAGCTGGCGTTCCATGAGGTGGGTCGCCGGGTGCACGACGGTCACCAAGTGCCCGCGCCCGGCCAGCCCGCGTGCGGCTTCCAGCCCGAGCAAGCCGCCGCCGAGCACCGCCACCGGCGCGCCGAACTTCGCCGCCTCGACAATCCGGTCACAGTCGTCCAGCGTGCGGAAGGCGACGACACCGGGCGCGGGAGTGCCCTCCTCCAGCGCGAGCCCCTCGACCGGCGGCAGCCACGGCCTGCTGCCCGTGGCCAGCACCAGCGCGTCATAGTCCACTGTGGACTCGTCGTCGAGCACCACGGTCCTGGCCTGCCGGTCGATGCGCATCGCGGCGTTGCCGATACGCAGGTCGACGCCGTGTGCGGCGGCCCAGCCCTGGTCGTGCAGGCGGACCAGTTCCGGCCGCATCGTGCCGGCCACGACCGCGGACAGCAGGATCCGGTTGTACGCGGCGTGCGGTTCCGCGCCGATGACGGTCAGCGAGACACGGTCGCCCCGCGGATCACGAGCGCGGATCTCGTCCGCCAGCCGCGCGCCCGCCATGCCGTAGCCGAGCACGACCACCTTGCGGATCATCGCTCCTCCGTGTTCTGCGGGACACCCACACCCGGTCGGCCCCCACGAGCGATCGACTGTCCATTGTGGCTCATGTGCGCCTCCGTGTTCTGCGGGACACCCGCACCCGGTCGGCCCCCACGAGCAATCGACTGTCCATTATGGCTCATGTGTTCTCCGCCTTCTCGAGCTTGACGGCACAGACCTTGAATTCCGGCATCCGGCTGGTCGGGTCCAGCGCCGGATTGGTCAGCAGGTTGGCGCGTTGCGCACCGGGAAAGTGGAACGGCAGGAACACCATGTCCGCCCGCATCGACTCGACGCATCGCACCCGGACGGTGGCCTCACCACGCCGGGAGGTCACCACGGCCCAGTCGCCGTTAACCAGGCCCTGGCGTTTCGCGGTGTCGGGGTGCACCTCGACATAGGCCTCCGGCACCACGTCGTTGAGTTCCTTGACCAACCGGGTCTGCGCGCCCGACTGGTAGTGCTGGAGCACGCGGCCGGTGGTGGCCTGCAAGGGGAACTCGGCATCGGGAGGCTCGGCCGGACCGCGGTGCTCGACCGGCGCGAAACGCGCACGGCCGTCCGGATGGGCGAAGGAGTCGAGGAACATCCTCGGCGTGCCAGGATGACCCTCGTCCGGCACCGGCCAGTAAAGCGCTTCGCCCGCGCGCAACCGGTCGTAGGTGATGCCGGAATAGTCCGCGAGCCCGCCCCTCGCAGCCTCGCGAAGTTCGGTGAACACGGTCTCGGCATCCACCGGGAACCGCTCAGCGGGCTGCCCCAGCCGGGTCGCCAGTCCATTGAGGACGTCCAGGTCGGTGCGCACGCCCGCGGGTGGGGCGATCGCGCGGCGGCGCAGCAGGACGCGGCCTTCGAGGTTGGTCATCGTGCCGTCCTCCTCGGCCCACTGCGTCACCGGCAGCACCACGTCGGCGAGTGCGGCGGTCTCGGACAGCACCAGGTCGGCCACCACCAGAAGGTCCAATGTAGACAGCTTCTCCGCGATGTGCGCCGAGTGCGGCGCGGAGACCACCACGTTGCTGCCGAACACCAGCAGCGCGCGCGGGCCGTCCTCGCAGCCGAGCGCGTCCAGCAGCTCGTAGGCCGAGCGGCCGGGGCCGGGCAGCGACTCGGCGGGCACTCCCCACACCGCGGCCACGTGCGCGCGGGCGGCGGGGTCGTCGATCCTGCGATAACCGGGCAGTTGGTCGGCCTTCTGACCGTGCTCACGGCCGCCCTGGCCGTTGCCCTGCCCGGTGAGGCATCCGTAACCGGAACCCTCCCGGCCGGGAAGCCCGAGCGCGAGCGCGAGGTTGATCCACGCGCTGACGGTGTCCGAACCACTCGCGTGCTGCTCCGCACCGCGCGCGGTGAGAACGTAGGCGCTCCGCGCCTTGGCCAGCGTGGCCGCCACCCGGCGCTGGTCCGCCGCCGACACGCCGGTGACGCGCTCGACACGTTCCGGCCACCAGCGCGCGACGATCCGCCACATCGCCTCGAAACCGGCGGTGCGATCGTCCACATAGGCCTGATCGAGCAGATCTTCGGCGACAACCGCGTGCAGGATGCCCAGTGCCAGCGCGAGGTCCGTGCCCGGCGCGGGTGCCAGGTGCAGGCTCGCCTGTTCCGCCGTGGGAGTGTGGCGCGGGTCGACGACGATCAGCGTGCCGGTGTCGATGGCACGGCGCAGGTGCTGGACGAACGGGGGCATCGTTTCGGCCGGGTTGGCACCGACCAGCAGCACCACGTCGGCGTCGGCGAGATCGGTGAGCGGGAACGGCAATCCGCGGTCGAGCCCGAACGCCTTGTTGCCGGCCGCCGCGGCCGAGGACATGCAGAACCGGCCGTTGTAGTCCACCTGCGAGGTGCCCAGCGCGACCCGGGCGAACTTGCCCAGCAGGTAGGCCTTTTCGTTGGTGAGCCCGCCACCGCCGAAGACCGCGACACCGTCCTTGCCGTGACGCCGCTGGATCTCGGCGATCCGGTGGGCGATCTGGGTGAGCGCGTCCTCCCACGAGGCGGGCACCAACTCGCCGTCGACCCGGATCAGCGGGCTGGTCAGCCGGGCCGGGGAGGTCAGCAGGCTGCCCGAGGTCCAGCCCTTCTGGCACAGGCCACCGCCGTTGGCCGGGAAATCCCTGGGCGCGATCGTGGTCCCGGACACGCTCATCCCACACTGCAGCGCGCAGTACGGGCAATGTGTGTCGATCTCGACCTGCGGTTCTGCCGCCAGCGTCACCCGCCACCTCCTTCCGACAGTCATTGACGGTAGGATCGGCGTGTTACCTGAAAAAGCCCTTATGTTTCAGACGTTTGACATTGCTTCGGTATTACCTGGAGCATGTGGTGAGAAGTGACCTTGAACACTTTTGGCCGGTCACGGCTTGCGTGATCGGGATTCTCCGGTGCTGGAGAGCACCTCGCTGACCGCGCTCGCGGCGCCACGCAGGCCGTCCAGCGCGGAGGGGGTCGACCGCGGGTTGAGGGCATGCCCGGCGAGCCGGAAGAGTAGCGCGCGTAACAACAGTTGTGACCAGGCGGGTAGGTGCGACCACCGGCGGAGGAACCCGACCTCGGCCCCGCCCCAGGAGATCGCGTCGACGGCGGCGATCGCGGCGCCCCATTCGGCGGGACGGTAGTAGGGTTCGAAGTCCACGATCCCGGGCGCGGCCGGGCCGTCGAACAGCACGGCGCCGAACAGGTCCCCGGGCACGACCTGGTTCGGCAGCCGCACGGGTCTTCGTGCCACGGCGAGCACTTCGAACCAGCGCCCGCCCTTTGTCTCGTCGATGGGAACGACCACTTCTTCCCACGCGATGCGGTCGGCCAGCGCGTCGATGTCCTCGCGGCGGTACCCCGGCCTCGGCTCGTCCGCGGTGGCGTGGGCCAGTTTCAACGCCGCCAGGATGATCTCGTCGTGCCGGTGCTCGGGGCTGCCCGGCAGGTACCGGCTCGCCGCCCAGCCACCGACGATCAGCCGCCCGTCGGTCGCCCTGACCGGCCGCGCGATCCGCAGATCCGGCGCGTCGACCCGCAGGAGCGTGCGCGCCAGCCACACCGAGCGAGCCCGGTCCACCACCGGTTTCAGCACGATTCCCCCGCACCGCCACACCGTGGTACCCGGCAACCGCTCCGGCTCGCCGTCCACCCCGAACGCGGCACGCACCCGCTCCGGGGGGTTCTCGCGTTTTCCCGGGGCGACGACCACGCCGGGAGATTACCGGCAACCCGCCCCGAAACGGAAGCGCTGACCTGCGGAAACGGCGTGCGAGCGCGAGTCCCGCCCCCAACGCACGCGAGTCCCACACTCAGCGAGCGCGAGTTTCCACATCCGGCCACGTGAAGGTAGAACTCGCACGCGCCGAAGGTGGGACTCGCACCGCGCGAGTGTGGGACTCGCGAACTGGTGTCAGTACGTCGGCAGGCTGGTGTCGATCTGGTTCGCCCAGGCCAGGATCCCGCCGCCCAGGTGCGTGGCGTCCCGGAAACCGGCCCGGTGCAGTGCCGCCAGGGCCTCCGCGGACCGCGCGCCGGACTTGCAGTGCAGCACGATCGGCTTGTCCTGCGGCAGTTCCGACAGCGCCTCGCCGGAGAGGATCCGGTCCTTCGGGATCAGCTTGGCACCCTTGATGTTGACGATTTCGTACTCGTGCGGTTCCCGGACGTCGATGAGCTCGAACTTCTCGCCCGCGTCGAACTTCGCCTTCAACTCGGCCGGCGTGATGGTGTGGCCGGACGCGGCCTGCTGCGCCTCATCCGACACCACCCCGCAGAACGCCTCGTAGTCGATCAGCTCGGTGATCTTCGGCGTCTCCGGGTCCTTGCGGATCTTGACCTCGCGGTACCGCATCTCCAGCGCGTCGTAGCTGATCAGCCGCCCGAGCAGCGGCTCACCGATGCCGGTGATCAGCTTGATCGCCTCGGTCACCATGATCGACCCGATGGACGCGCACAGCACGCCCAGCACGCCGCCCTCGGCGCAGGACGGCACCATCCCGGGCGGCGGCGGCTCGGGATAGAGGTCCCGGTAGTTGAGGCCCTTGCCGTTCGGCGCGTCCTCCCAGAACACGCTGACCTGGCCCTCGAACCGGAAGATCGAGCCCCACACGTACGGCTTGCCCAGCAGCACCGCGGCGTCGTTGACCAGGTAACGGGTGGCGAAGTTGTCCGTCCCGTCCAGGATCAGATCGTAACCGCGGAAGACCTCGAGCGCGTTCGCCGTGGTCAGCTGCTCGTTGTGCAGGATGACGTTGACGAACGGGTTGACCTCGGCGATCGACTCCTTGGCCGACACGGCCTTGGGCTTGCCCACGTCGGACTGCCCGTGGATGATCTGGCGCTGCAGGTTCGACTCGTCGACCACGTCGAAGTCGATCACGCCGAGCGTGCCGACCCCGGCCGCGGCCAGGTACAGCAGCGCCGGGCTGCCGAGGCCGCCGGCGCCGATCACCAGGACCTTCGCGTTCTTGAGCCGCTTCTGCCCGTCCATCCCGACATCCGGAATGATCAGATGCCTGCTGTACCGGGCCACCTCTTCCCTGGTGAGCTCGGCGGCGGGCTCAACCAGTGGCGGCAGCGTGCCTGACATCGGTCCTCCATACTCGCGCTGGCGCTTGCTTCCCCAAGTATCCACAACACACCACGTGAACGGAGTCTTCCCTGCCTCCCGGATGCTGGGATGAGCTAACCCGGCGTCCGGTCACCGAGGTCCGGGACGGGCCACGAGTTGGGTTTGCACACCTTGCCGTCGGCGGGGACCGCGCTCTTGTTGTACTGGTCGACCGAGTTCAACTGGGCGACATAGTCGTCGCTGACCCCGAAGGTCTGCTGCATCATGACCGGCGCCGGAGCCCCGTTCTCCTTGCAGCCGACGTGGCCGAGGCCGAGCGCGTGCCCGACCTCGTGGTTGATCGCGTACTGGCGGTAGCCGGTCATGTCCGGGCCGAACGCCTTGGCGCCCCGTACCCAGCGCGCCAGGTTGATGATCACGCTGCGCTGCAGGGCCCGGCTGTAACAGGAGGTCGGGTACGGGATGCCGAACCCGCACACGTCGGCCCGGGTGGCCGTGTTCAGGCTGGTCAGCCGGACCCGGAAGTCCGGGGCGGGGCCGGTGCCGTCCACCCGCTGGAGTGAGACGTCGCCCGCGCCGATCCAGCTCCGCGGATCGGACAGGGTGCCCTCCACGGCGCTGGCGAAGGCGTCGTCGCCGACGTAACTCGCCGGATCGACGCCGTCTTCGACCTCGACCGTGTAGCGGTAGAAGTGCTTTCCGCTGCCGACCTTCTTGCCGCTGTTGCCGTCCTTGGCAAGGGGGACGATGTGCCAGGTGCCCTTCCCGGTCTCGGTGAAGGCGCCGCCGGGGGGTAGTTCCGCCGTCGGGATGTTCAGGTTGACCTGCGCCGGAGCCTGCTCGGTCACCACGGGGGCGTCGTCGCCGGTGCCCGCCGACGACGAGCCCGGGCCGGTCGCGGGCCGGGCCGGTTCCTTCGCTGTGTTGAACACCACCAGCGCGGTCACCACCACCAGGACCGGCAGGGCGTAGACCCCGAGCCCGTAGGTCGTCAGCAACCGGCGCACCTTGCCCCGCCTGTGCCGCTCCCTGCGGGCCTCGTCCTGATCCTGCTCCAGCCGACCCGGCTTCCAGGATGCGCTCAACGGCTCGGCGCTGATCCGCCGGCCACCTGGCCGGTACCGCTCCTCGCTCAGCCGGACACGCCGGCGCTCGCGCGACGAAGGTGCATACTGGCTCCTTTGCTCGGCTCCTCGCGCGTCCCTCGTCACCCGGTTCACGCGCCCAGGGTGCCACACATAACCGGCAGCACAACCAGCGACCGGTGTATCACAGAAAGATCTTTCGCCACTCGAACGGCGTAACAGACGCTGTACTCCGTAACTCGGTCCGTAACGCTGATACGGGCGTTACCAGTCATTCGTCCCAACCCTCTCCCACATGCCCAGAACCGCCTTGGCCACGAGGACCGGGCGTTCCATCTGCGCCACGTGTCCCGTCTTCGGCAACACGAGCAGCCTCGCGCGCGGCAGCGCGGCGGCCGTCCGCGCGGCCCGGCTCACCGAGATCACCCGGTCCTTGTCCCCCCATACCACGAGCGTCGGCGCCGAAACGTTCGGAGCGACCGCCCACAGTGAAGCCGGGCCACGGGCGAACCAGGTGCGGAAGATGCCGAAGGTGCTGCGAGCCATCGCCGGGTTGGCCCAGGCGAGCCCCGCACGGGCGGCGTGCTCCTCGGCGACTTCGTCCAGCCGGTGGTCGGGGAACGCCGACGGGTCGGCGAAACACAGCCTGATCATCTGCTGGGCGCGTTCCCGCGGGGTGTACGTGGCGAGCCTGCGCCGGACCCGGCGGCCGACCACCGGCAGGTACGCGAACGCCATCAGTGGGTCGGACAGGCGCCGTGGATCGGGGCGGCGGTCGGGCATCGCGGGCGAGATGAGCGTCAGGGTGCGGACCAGGTCGGGCCGCCGGGCCGCGACCAGCAGCGAAACCGCCCCGCCCATCGAGTTGCCCACGAAGTGCACCGGCCCGGCGCCGAGCCCGTCGACGAACTTCGCGAGGAAACCGGCATGGGCGTCGAGGCTGAAGTCGAAATCCCGCAGCGGCTCGGAGAATCCGAAGCCGGGCAGGTCGACCGCGAGCCCCTGGGCGTGCGGGGCGAGCAGGGCAGCCAGGTCCGTCCAGTTCGTGGACGAGCCGCCGAGGCCGTGCACATAGACGGCCATCGGCTCACCCGCACCCGGCGTGCGCCGCACATGCAGTGAAACCCCGCCGAATGTCTCCAGCCCACCCGGCCACGGTCGCAGTTTCGGATCCGGCTCGGGCAACGGGGTTGTCGACAGCGGCACGTGGGTAACGGGAGTACGAAGAGGGTCACTCGGAAGCGTTTCCGTCATTAATCCAGGATGCCTATCCGGCCCGGCCCTTGGCGAGATGACGGTACCGGCGAGTAATCTCAGGGGGCCGACAGGAGGGACGAATGACGGAGATCGCGCAGGCACAGCAGCGAGGGGTGCGGCTGCCCCGCACCGAACGGCGTGCGCAACTGCTGGCCGCCGCGCAGCGCGTTTTCTCGGCCAACGGGTACCACTCGGCGGCGATGGACGAGATCGCCGAGCAGGCCGGGGTGTCCAAACCCGTCCTGTACCAGCACTTCCCGGGCAAGCTCGACCTCTATATCGCGCTGCTGGAAAGCCACGTCGACGAGTTGGTCGGCGCGGTACGTCACGCGCTGGCCTCCACCACGGACAACAAGCAGCGCGTGCATGCGGCGGTCGGCGCCTTCTTCGACTTCGTCAACGGCGACGCCGGGGCGTATCGGATGATCTTCGAATCCGACCTGCGCGGCGAGCCGGCGGTGCAGGCGGCGGTCGACCGGGCGACCTCGGCGAGCGTGGACGCGATCACCGACACGATCACCGCGGATGCCGGCCTCGACGAGGACAAGGCCCGCCTGCTGGCGGTCGGCCTGGTCGGGTTGAGCCAGGTCAGCGCCCGGTTCTGGCTTGCCCATCACAGCACGATGAGCCGGGAGGACGCGGTCAACCTGACCGCGACCCTCGCGTGGCGCGGAATCGGCGCCGGCTTCCCCCTGCAGCATCCGCCGCAGCCCGATCCAGCAGGGCACTGAGCCGCGCCGCGACATCCCGGGTCCGCTCGTAGGGCAGTTCGTGGCCCGCATCCGGGTAGATCACGAACTCGGCCTCCGGCAGCTCCTCGGCGATCACCCGCGCGTGCGGCAACGGTGTGATCCGGTCGCGATCGCCGGCCATGATCACCGTCGGCTTGCCCCGGAGCACGGACAGCGCCGCCCGCCGGTCGTGCCAGGACATCGAATCCCGGAACCCGCCGATGCTGCTCGGATGCGCGCGCAGGAACTGGTCGGTCATCGCCCGCACGTCGGCGCGGGAGGCTCCCTTGCCGAAGGCGAGCCACCTGGTCCACGGCCGGGCCAGCGCGCCCGGCAGCGGCAGGAATTCCTTGCCACTACGCGAAAGCAGCCGCCCGAACACCTTTTCCACCCGCGCCGCCGCACGTCCGGCGACCCCGGGCAGGCCGAGCGTGAGCCGGTCCAGGCCGGAGCACGAGGTGGCGATGAAGGCGACCCCGGCTACCCGCGCGTCCACCAGCTCCGGGTACCGCTCGGCCAGCGCCATCACGGCCATCCCGCCCATCGAGTGCCCGGCCAGCACCAGCGGGCCGGTGGGCGCCAGCTCCGTAACCAGCTCGGCGAGGTCGTCGGCGAGCACGGCCACCGTGGCGGTGCCCGGCCGCGCCGGGGCCGACCCGCCGTGTCCCCGGTGGTCGTAGCGGATCACGCGGAGACCGGGCGGCAGCAGCGGCAGGATCGGGTCCCACGACGTGTGATCCTGTGTCCAGGCGTGCGCCAGGACAAGGGTGACCGGCGCGTCCTCGGGCCCCGACGTCCGCACGGACAGTGCGGTGCCGTCACAGGTGACGAACCGGCGGCCGGTCATCGGCTTTCCACCAGGAAAGACCTGCGCCACCAGGGCGTTCCGGGGGCGCCGACCAGCCCGGCGCCGGTCAGGAAGGACATCACCCGCTCGCCGGCCCACCGGATGGTCCGCTGGAAGTGCGGGTTGGCCAGCGCGGTCCGCCAGGCCTGCCGTGGCTCGAGGCCGACCGCCAGGTAGACCCGGGGGTTGATCAGGCTGCGGGTGATCGCGAAACTCACCACGGCAAGCAGCCAGCGCTGGTACAGCAGTTCCGGTTTGGACAGTCGCGGCACCCCGCGTTGGACCTCTTCGCGGGCGAAGGTGACATGTCGTGCCTCTTCCAGCACGTGAATCCGGTTGACCATGCGAACCAGCGGCTGCACCCGCTCGTCCGCCATGCTCTCCCGCTGGATGCGGTCGAGGATTTCCTCGGCCACCAAAATCGAGCCGTACATGGCGGGCCCGTAGCCGAGCACCGGCAGCAGCTTGCCGAGCCGGTGCACGATCGGGACCGGCCCGTAGGCCGGGGCGCCGGTTCGCTCGACACAGCGGGCGAACATGACCGAGTGCCGGCATTCGTCGGCGATCTCGGTGAGCGCGTACTGCGCGTGGCGGGTTGTCGGGTCGGCGTCGTAGATCTCCTTGAGCAGCATCCGCATCAGCAGGACTTCGAAGAAGATCCCGTTGCTGGCGATGCTCGCCACCTCGTGCCTGCCGAGCTCGAGCCGTTGCGCCGGGGAAAGCCCGTCCCACAGGTCGGTGCCGTAGAGCGAACATCGCTCCTCGAGCTCGAACGGCTTGTCGTCGGGCAGCGGCGCGGCCCAGTCGATGTCCACCTCGGGGTCGTAGAACTTGGCGGCGGAGGACCGCAACAGCCGTTCGGCGATCTTTTCGCGCTGCTCGGACCCCATTTCCTCGCCCTCCAAGTTTGCATGTAACTTGTGGTAACAGTTACCTGAAGGTAGGGTCTCAGCCCGTGACGGATCGTGTCAAGCGCGGCAGCGCGGACAGGCCCACCGGGGACGCGCGCCGGGACCGCTGGCGCAAGCACCGGGTGACCCGGCGGGCCGAGTTCGTGGAGGCCGCGCTCAGGGCTCTCGACGAGCACGGGCCGGACCTGGGCATGGAGGACGTCGCAGCCGCGGCCGGAGTCACGAAACCGGTGCTGTACCGGCATTTCGAGGACAAGGCCGACCTCTACCTCGCGCTCGGCCGCCGCGGCACCGAAATCCTGTTCTCGCGCCTGGTGCCCGCGATCAACGCCGAACTCGCCCCGGTGCCGCGAATTCGCATGGCGCTCAACGCGTTCTTCGGCGTGATCGAGGAGTACCCGAACCTCTATCGCCTGCTCGCGCGCGACACCTTCGCCGGGAAGCCCGCCGGAACGGACGTCATGGCCGAGGACAAGGAGGTCATCGCGACCGCGCTGACCGCGCTCTTCGGCGACTACCTGCGCATGTTCGGCGTGGACTCCGGAGCGGCCGAGCCGTGGGCCTACGGGATCGTCGGCATGGTCCAGAACACCGGCGAATGGTGGCTGGACCGCCGGTCGATGAGCCGGGACAGCGTGGTCGAGTACCTGACCCAGGTCATCTGGGCCGCGATCGACGGCCTGTCACGACAGCACGGGGTCACCGTCGAACCGAACCAGCCACTGGAGGCGAACAAGGTCATCCAGCTCAGGATGGAGGAGCCCGATGCCGGATGAGGACGGCTACCGAGGCGCGGCGACGCTGGTGATCGACGGCACCGAATTCGCGGTCGACGTCGACCTGCGCGGACATCTCCAGCCGATCGACGGCTACTACCACTGGTACGGCCGGATCGCCGTGCACGACGGTCTCGCCGGCCTGCTGAACGGCCGCGGGCGCGCCGGTGAGCTGCGCACCCCGGAGGGCGTGGCGCAGTGTGAAGTCGCGGACCCCGATCCGTGGGGCCGCTACCGCGTCCGGGGCACCAGTACTCCCCCGTTCAAGGTGTTCGCGGACCTTCCGTCTCCTGCCGCTCCATATGCCATTTGACGATCTGGGTCCGGGAGTTGAAGCCCAGCTTGGCCAGGATCCGCTCGACATGGGTTTCGGCCGTCCGCTGCGCGATGACCAGCCGGTTCGCGATCTCCTTGTTGGCCAGGCCCGCCGCCACCAACTCGGCGACCTCCGCTTCACGCCGGGTCAGCCCGGTGGACCGCTTCGGCCGCGGCGGCTCCTCCCGCGCCTGCCCGTTCTCCCCGAGCGCGTAGGCGACGGCCTCTTCCCCGGTGAACTGCCGGCCGCGAGCGAAAGCGGCATCGAAGGCCTCGGCGCCGAGACCGCGGCGCGCCTCCTCGGCACACCGGTCACTCCACTCGTGCAAGCGCGCCGACGCGCCGAGCGTGGAACCCAGTGGCTGGGCCAGCATGCGGCCGGCCCCGAGCAGTGTCGCGGCGTACCGGGCGTCGCCGTCCGCCATCGCCGTCCAGGCCAGCGCGTCGAAACCCATCGTGAGGCCGACCAAGTCGCGAAACGCCCATTTCTGCCGGATACCGTCCCGCAGGTAATTCCTCGCACGGGCGCGGTCCCCCCGGATCCATTCGGTGATGCCGAGACCGACGAGGCTCGAAGAACGGACATAGTCCTCGCCGACGGCGGCACAATCCCGCACACACTGCTCGAAGATCCGGATCGCCCGGTCGACATCGCCGAGGTAGCACGAGGCCACATGCCCGAGATTGACATTGCCCAACGTCAGGTACGGATTGGGGTTGGGCAGTTCCCGCTCTATCCGGATGCTTTCCTCGATCAACGCGGCCCCGCGCTCGGTGCGGCCGGCGAAGACCTCCGCGATCCCGGAGAGGTGTGTGGCGTGTGCCAGTGCCGCGCGGTCGCCGGAGCGTTCGGCCAGGTCCACGCATTCCTCGAGCATCCGCAGGCCGAGGGTCGTCTCGCCGGACCGCACGGCGAGGTTGCCGTTCGACCACAGTGCGTGGGTCCGGTCCGGGCTCGGTTCCGGATCGGCCGCCAGTGCCCGGTCCAGCCAGACCCTGCCCTCGTCCAGTAGCCCGCACACCAGCCAGTAGGCCCACAGCAGCCCCGCGATTCTCAGCCCGACGCGTGCTTCGCCTGGATGGGTGAGACAGAACTCCATGGCGGCGCGTAGGTTCGCGTGCTCAGCCCGTACCCGGGCGAACAACGCCACCTGGCCGGGACCGAACCACGTGTCGCGGACCAGTTCGGCCAGGGTCAGGTAGTGGTCGCGGTGCTGCCGCCGCACAAGCGCCTCATCGCCCCGCTCGGCCAGTCGATCCCGGCCGTACTGGCGGATCGTCTCCAGCAGCTGGTAGCGGGTCCGGCCGTCGATCTCCTCCCGGACCACGATCGATTTGTCCACCAGCCCGAGCAGTGCGTCGAGCACGTTTTCGCGGTCCAGACCGTGCCCGGCGCAGACCACCTCCGCGGCCTCGATGTCGAACCCGCCGGCGAACACCGACAACCGGGCCCACAGCAGGCGCTCCGGCTCGGTGCACAGGTCGAAACTCCAGTCCACCGCGGCCCGCAGCGTCTGGTGCCTCGCCTGCACGGTCCGGCGCCCACGGGCCAGCAGCCGGAACCGGTCCTGCTGGTAGGACAGGATGTGCTGGGCCGACAGGCTCCGCATCCGCACCGCGGCCAGCTCGATCGCCAGCGGCAGACCGTCCAGGCTCCGGCAGAGTTCCACCACGTCCGACGCGTTCTCCGTCGTGACGGCGAAGCCGGGGAGCACGTCCGAAGCCCGTTCGGCGAACAACCGCACCGCGTCGGCGTCCTGGCCGTCCCCGTCGGACGAGGACGGCACCGGCAGCGGGGGGACGACGAACACGTGCTCGCCGTTGCCGGCCAGCGGTTCCCGGCTCGTGGCCAGAATCCGGAGGTTGGGACAGGACGACAGCAGCTTGCGCACCACCGTCGCCGACGCGTCCACCAGGTGCTCGCAGTTGTCCAGGCACAGCAGCACCTGCCGGTCGTCGAGGTATTCGCAGAGCGCGGCCGTCGGGTCGGCCGAGGGAGTGCTCAGCCCGACCGCCTCGGCGACGGTCAGCGGGAGCAGTTCGGGGTCGGCGAGATCGGCCAGCTCGACCCACCACACGCCGTCGGTGAACGCCCGGCGCACCTGCCGGGCCACATGCTGCGCGAGCCGTGTCTTGCCCACCCCGCCGACACCGGTCAACGTGACCAGCCTGGCAGCGGAGAGAAGCCGCTTGACCTCCGAAGTCTCCGCCCGGCGACCCACCAGGCTCGTCACTTCGGCGGGAATGCCTGCCCCAGTCCGATTCGCCAGAGTTCTGGGCACATCGCCTCCACCGTCGGCTGTTGTCACACGGCCAACCAGCCTACCTGTGATTAGCCCGAACGGCCCAGGCCGACGCCTCAGACGCCTACGGCGAAACCGACCTTCCGCACGTCCGACGGCGCGATCTCCACGTACGCGATGCGGTCCGAGGGGATGAGGAACTTGCGCCCCTTGTCATCGGTGAGGCGGAACACTCCGTCGGCGGCCCTCAGCGCGTCGGAGACCAGCGACTCGACCTCATCAGCCGACTGGCCACTGGACACCACCAGCTCACGGGGGGTGTCCTTGATGCCGATCTTGACCTCCACGTGCGACCTCCGCCTAGTTCCACAACCGTTGTCCGGACTCAAGGCTAGCCCAGTCCGAGCACCTGCATCCGCTTGGTGTGCCCCTGCTGCAACCGCCGGAACAGCCCCGCGATTCCGGAAAGATCGCCCGACCCGGAGACGATCAACTCGGCCAGCCCGTCCCGCTCGGCGGCCACGTACTGGGCCTGGGTCAGACCCTCGCCGAGCAGCCGGCGGCCCCACAGCGCGAGCCGGTCGCGGGTCTTCGGATCGGCCTCGATGGCGGCGGCCACTTCGCGTTGCGCGAACGCCGAGTGGCCGGTGTCGGCCAGCACCGTCCGCACCAGTTCCGCCGTCTCCGGATCCAGCCAGCCGGCCACCTCGCGGTAGAAGTCGGCGGCCAGCCCGTCCCACACGTAGGCCTTGACCAGTGACTCCAGCCACGACTTCGGCGGGGTCGAGGCGTGGTAGGCGTCGAAGCGCGCGACGAACGGGGTCATCGCGTCCTCCACCGGCACCCCGTGCTTGGCCAGGAACCCGGCGAGCAGGTGGTAGTGGCCGATTTCGGCGGCCGCCATCGAAGCCAGCGCGGCGCGCCCGGACAGGGTCGGAGCCGTGCGAGCGTCCTCGGCGAGCCGGTCGAACGCGGACAGCTCCCCGTAGGCGAGTGCGCCGAGCAGGTCGACCACGCCTTCACTGATCTGTCGTGTCACGGCGTGAGCGTAACCGCCCAACCGGCCTTCGCGACCACTCGCGCACCAGGTCGTCACCCAGGCCAGGAAGGACATGCCGAGCCCGAAACACGGGCCCCCCGGGTGCGGCAGGTACACTGCGTAATGTATTGACCGGAACTACCGCTCCAACAGCAGGGCGCCTACCTGGGACAACGCCCCTGTAAGCGGATAGTGTGAACGGCTTGCTTCCACCGCCGTTCACGAACATGATGTGCCCACGGACGCGAGGTCGGCACAGACGGCGAGTCGAGACCCGCCCGCGAAGGACGGGGGTGGGAGGCAGGCCGTTCGCGCCGGCAGCCGAGGCCGAGTCACGGCCTGGCTACCCGCTCGTGGGCACGTTAGAACGAAGCACAGTGTGCGTGCACGCCTTTTTTGACGGCATTCCCGCGGACGTGAAGTCGAGCGGTCGAGTGCCGGAGGAACGGACCAGGCCGTGCGCGCTGGTATGAGAGAGGCGATCACACTGACCGCAAGTACTTCCGACAACCGAACAGAAACCGACCCGGTCGCGCTGGAGCACAGCGAAACCGGCCAGCCCGCCGTCGACACCTCGCACCCGTTGCAGGCCGCCGCCGAGGTCGAACCGGAGAACCCGGCCTTCACCGAGTTCGACGTCCGGCCGGAGATCGTGCGAGCGCTCACCGAGGCGGGCATCGAGCGCACCTTCGACATCCAGGCGCTGACCCTGCCCCTGGCCCTGGCGGGCGAGGACCTGATCGGCCAGGCGCGCACCGGCATGGGCAAGACGCTGGCCTTCGGCGTCCCGCTGTTGCAGCGGCTGACCACCCCCGGCGACGGCACGCCGCAGGCGCTGGTCGTGGTGCCGACCCGCGAGCTGTGCCTGCAGGTGACGCACGACCTCACCGACGCGGGCAAGCACCTCGGCGTGCGCTCCCTGGCCATCTACGGCGGCCGCCCCTACGAGCAGCAGATCTCCGCGCTCCGCAAGGGCGTCGACGTGGTGATCGGCACCCCCGGCCGGCTGCTGGACCTGGCCGAGCAGCGGCACCTGGTGCTGGGCAAGGTCCACAACCTGGTGCTCGACGAGGCCGACGAAATGCTCGACCTGGGCTTCCTCCCCGACATCGAGCGCATCCTCGGGATGGTGCCGGAACAGCGGCAGACCATGCTGTTCTCGGCGACCATGCCCGGTCCGATCATCACGCTCGCCCGCACCTTCCTGCACCGGCCCACGCATATCCGGGCCGAGGAGAACGACGCGGGCGCGGTGCACGAGCGCACCACCCAGTTCGTCTACCGGGCCCACTCGCTCGACAAACCCGAGCTGATCGCACGGGTCCTGCAGGCCGAGGGCCGCGGCCTGACGATGGTCTTCTCCCGCACCAAGCGCACCGCGCAGAAGGTCGCCGACGACCTGGCCGAGCGCGGGTTCGCCGTCGCCGCGGTACACGGTGACCTCGGCCAGGGCGCCCGCGAGCAGGCGCTTCGCGCGTTCCGCGCCGGCAAGATCGACGTACTGGTGGCCACCGACGTCGCCTCGCGCGGCATCGACGTGGACGACGTCACCCACGTGATCAACTACCAGACCCCCGAGGACGAGCAGACCTACGTGCACCGCATCGGCCGCACCGGCCGGGCCGGTAAGACGGGTGTCGCGATCACGCTCGTCGACTGGGACGAGGAAGCCCGCTGGAAGGCCATCGCCGAGACACTGAACCTGGGCATCCCGGAACCGGCGGAGACCTACTCGACGTCGAAACACCTGTTCAGCGACCTGAACATCCCGGCGGACGCGAGCGGAAGGCTCCCACTCGGCAAGCGCACACGTGCGGGCCTTTCGGCCGAGCCGCAGGAAAAGCTGGGCCGCAAACGGCGTTCGGACTCCCCCGGCACCCGCACCCGGAAACGTCGCCGCACCCGCGGTGGTGGCGGCGACGCGGCGACGACGATCGAGGCCGCCGACACGGCCGCCAAGACGAAGACACCCCCGGCCGGCGACGGCGGGGAAAGCGCCGAACGCCCGGCCCGGCGCCGTCGCCGCCGCCGGGTGGGTACCGGCAGCGCGTCCGACACACCGGTTTCGGCAGACTGATCAAGCGGGGGGCGTGGCGGCAGCGTCCCCGGGAAAAACCAGGAAAGATTAGGAAAGACCAGGAAAGACACAGCAACACAGCAAGACAGCACAGCCAGCGGAGAGCCGGATACCGGGAGCGGAAGTCAGTGAGCGACCCCGTCGAGGGCGGGCGGTACAGCGAGCCCAGTGAAGACACCGCGAACACCACCGTCATCGGGACGGAGGACGTGCTGGCGGGAGCGGCCGCCGACGCCGCCCCGCCGCCCCCGGCACCCCGCGCCCGGCGTTCGCCGTGGAACCGCCCCCGCGACCGGGCGATTGCCGCGCTCCTGCTGGTCGTCGCGGTGACCGCGGGTGTGCTCGTCTGGTTGCGCAGCGAAAGCCGGGCGACGATCTCGCAGACCGCCGGGCCCGGCCCCGCACTGCCCGCCACCCCCGACGCCGTGCCCGGCTCCCTCGCCGAACTGTGGCAGGCGCCGAGTGGAGCGACCCCGGTACCGGTCGCCCGGGACACCGACGTGGTGACCGCCTCGGGCGGTGAGGTGCTGGGCCGCGACCCGCTCACCGGCGTGGTGCGCTGGCGCTACTCGCGTGATCTGCCGCTGTGCACGATGACCTCGGCGTGGTCGGGTGCGCTGGCGTTGTACCGCAAGGACGGCGTGAACAACGAGAGCGGCTGCAGCGAGGTCGTCCTCCTCGACGCGGACACCGGGCAGCGGCGCTCCCAGCGCACCGGAAGCGCCCAGCGGGGTACTCAGCTGATCACCGACGGGTCGTACGTCACGGCGTTCGGGCCGACACTGCTCAACACCTGGCGTGACGACCTGGTGGAAACCGCCGAGTACGGCCAGGTTCCGGCGCTGGTCAACCCCGGCAAGCAGCCTCGCACGGGGTGCACCTACGGCACGGTGGCGGCGGCGTCGGGCCGGGTCGGGGTCATCGAACGCTGCCCGGGCGACCCCGGGGACCGGCTCACCGTGTACCGCGCGGCGCCGAAGGAGTTCGACCAGCCGCAGGTCTCCTACAGCCAGGTCCTGCCGGGACGCTCGGCGAAGCTGATCGCCCTGTCCGCCGAGTACGCCGCGGTCGCGCTGCCGGACCAGCATCTGCTGGTGCTCTACGACGCCGGCGGCGGGCAGGTCAAGGCATACCCGCTCGACCTGCCCGCCGCGGACCTCGCGCAGGATCCCGCCCGAGGAGTCATGAGCACCTCGGCGACAGCGTCCAATGTGTACTGGTTTACCGGGTCGAAGTTGATGGCGCTGTCACGGGACGACCTGACTCCGCAGTGGACACTCGGTGCCGCGCTCGGGCCGGGTGTCCTGTTCGACCATCAGTTCGTGGTGCCGATCCAGGGCGGCTTGGCGGTGCTCAACGAGCAGAACGGTTCGACGATCCGCACCATCGGCCTCGACCGGCACGGCTACACCGGCCCGGTCCGGCTGGCCTCGCTCGGACCCGTGCTGCTGGAACAGCGGGGAGACACCTTGGTCGCGCTGCGATAAACCGTCGCCCAACTCGCCCGAGTCGGGCTTTCACGTCGCGCGAGTTGCCGTTCGCGTGCCCCGGCGAAAGCCGGGGATCTCGACATCGACGATCGTTAGCTGTCACAGCGGCCGCGATTCCATCGGCCCCGAGATCGCGGGCCAGGAGCCTGCGCGTTCGCGGTTGGCCGGTCTGCTGGTTCGTACCTTCGCATCCGCGCCGCGGAGCATCCGGTCGCCGCAGACGTGACGCGGCTGTTCGGCAAAACCGGCGTCATTCGCCAGCAGGCTCACGGCCACGTTGACGACTTCGCCGTACCGCTCAAGGCCACCACCAGAAGAACACGAGCACCAACACGACGTCGGCGAGCACGAAAAGCCCGGCGACCGCGGCGAGCCGTCCGTCACGGCGATCGGCGAGACGCTGTGCGGCGACGGCGAGGACCGCGGCGACGGGGTGTGCGGTGAGGGGCGCGGCGCCCGGACCGGGTGCGCCGGCCAGCGCGGAAACCAGCCCGGCCGCCAGCACGACCAGGGCGAGCGCGACAAGCCCGGTGGCGAGGGAGCCGGTGAATCCCCGCCACCAGCGCCCGAGCCGGGTGCGCTCGGACACGGACGGCGGTTGTGCGGTCTCCAGTTCGTCGATGCTCACTCCTCCTCCGCTGCCAAAGCACGACGTGACACAGGTTTTCTCATGGCGCCAGCAACTCCCAGGACTTCGCGGGCGGCGCGGCCTGCTGTCCCTCGGGGCAACTGGGACGGAAGTCACACCAGGCGCACCGTGCGGACGGACGCGCGGGGAACAGGGACTGCACGTCTCCTCCCTCGGCCAGGTCATCCGTTGCGGCCCGCAGGTCCTCGGCCGTCTCCTCTGCTCGGGTCAGGTGCCGGCGGAGGCTCGCCTCGCTGTGCTCGGCGGCCGCGACCGTGCCGCTCGGCAGATGGTGCAGTTCGACGCGACGGCATGGTCGCCGGAGCGTCCGCGCCGCGGCCACCGCATACATGGCCAGGGCCTGCGAACCGCGCGCCTCGTACTCGTCCGGCGCGCGCCGGCCGGTCTTGTAGTCGACGATCACCAGCTCCGCACCACGCTCGTCGATCCGGTCGGCCCGGCCCTCGATGATCAGCGACGCCGGTTTGCCCGGTTCGGGGCTGACCGGCGCGGAGACCCAGCGTTCGAGCCCGATGGGGGTGGTGGAGACGTCGTTGCGCTCGACGTACTCGGCGACCCACGACTGCGCGCGCTCACGGTAGACGGCCGCCTGCCGCGCGTCGGCGAACCCGCCGTCCTGCCAGTTCTCGGCCAGCAGCGCGGCTGCCCTGGCCGGCGTCCGCCTGGCCGGAGACAACTCGAACAGCGCACGCAGGGCGTTGTGCACGACGGCCCCGAGCGTGCTGTGTGCCCAGGGGCCGGTGCGCGTGGGCGGGGGCCGGTCGACGTAGCTCATCCGGTACCGCCGCGGGCAGTCGTCGAACGTGGCCAACCGCGCGGGGCTGACCTTCGTCAGCTTCCGCGGCTGCACCTCGAACTCGAACCCCAATTGCTCCACGTCACCACCGTACGCACTACCACCGACACTGAACGGGTCCGGGGGCTTGCCCCAGTGGGGTCCGGGACCTCCCTCAGAAAGCGCGGTAAGGCCTCAGCCACCCGCGATGAACCCACGGACGGAGTTCGTGACCAGTTCGACGGCGATCGCGGCGAGCAGCAGGCCGGCGATCTTGGCGAGCAGCGTGATACCGCTTTCCCTGATCAGACGGATGACCAGGCCCGAATACCGCATGCACAGGTAGATCACCAGGTGCACGGCCACGATGGCCAGCGCGAGCGCGACGTAGGCACCGGGCCGGCCCGCGGCCTCCCTGACGAACACGATGGTCGCGACGATCGCACCGGGGCCGGCCAGCAGCGGGGTACCGAGCGGGACCAGCGCCACGTTGACGTCGTCGGCCACTTCCGGCTGGCTCTCGCCCTTCCCGGCGAGCAGGTCGAGCGCGATCAGCAGCAGGAGCAACCCGCCCGCACCCTGCAGCGCGGGGATCCCGATGCCCAGGTAGGCCAGGATCGCCTGCCCCGAGATCGCGAACAGCGAGATGACCAGCAGTGAGACGAGGCCGGCCTGCCTCGCCGCCCGCGCCCGCACCGTGGGCGGCTTGCGGCCGACCAGGCTGAGGAACGCCAGGATCGTGCCGGGCGGGTCCATGATCACGACCAGCGTGATCGCCGCCTCCATGAACATGTTCGCATCGAAGAAGTCAGCCAGGGCCAAGACCATTCACCGTGACCTGGCTGCCGGACGCCTTGCCGACCAGCGCTTCGAAGGCCTCGGGGTCCGTGGTTTCCGCGCCGATCGGGATGGTCTTGTTGGTGCCGTGATAGTCGCTCGAACCGGTCTGCACCAGCCCCAGTTCCCGGGCAAGCCCGCGCAGTTCCGCACGGGTTTCCGCGTCGTGGTCGGGATGGTCGACCTCGACCCCGGTCAGCCCATACTCGGCCAGTGCCGCGATCGCCTCGGCGGAGACGGTCCGCCCGTGCCGCCGCGGATGGGCGAACACGGTCACCCCACCGGCCGCGTTGATCATGTCGATCGCGGTCTCCACCGGCGTTTCCCGGCGCGGGACGTAGTAACCACGGCCCGCGTTGAGATACCGCGCGAACGCCTCGGCCACAGTGGACACCAGGCCGGCGCGGATCAGTGCCTGTGCCAGGTGCGGGCGGCCCGCGGGAGAGTCGCCGGGCAGCAGGCCGAGCACCTCGTCGGCGTCGATGGGCAGACCGTCGTCGGCCATCCGCACGGCCATCGCGTGCAGCCGGGTTCGCCGCTCCAGCCTGAGGCGCCGCTGCTCGGCGACCAGCGCGGGCGAGGTCGGGTCGAACAGGTAGGCCAGCAGGTGCACGCTGACCGGGCGGCCGCCGTCGAACGAGCTCACGCAGGACAGCTCGGCGCCGGGCACGAACGTCAGGCCAGTGGGAAGCGCCTCCACGGCGGCCATCCAGCCCGCCGTGGTGTCGTGATCGGTGAGCGCGACGACGTCGAGCCCGGCACGCGCCGCGGCGGCGACCACTTCGCCAGGGGTTTCCGTGCCGTCCGAAACGACCGAATGGGTGTGGAGATCGATGCGCATCGCACCCATTCTGGCCCAGACCGCTTGAGCGGTCCCGGGGACTCAGCCGACCATCTTCTTCCCCTGGGCACGCCGCTGGGCCTTGATCATGGAGAACCGCTCGGCCTGCTTGGCCTTGTCGCCGAAGACCAGCTCGGAGATGGTGTCGTAGAACTCCTCGGGCCGGGGCAGGAAGTCGATGCGGTTGAGCGCCTGGATCTGGCCCGCCGACTCGACGATGACCGTGCCGTAGCCGAACATGCGGGCCCAGGCGGTGCGCTGGTAGGTCAGGTCGGTGACCTTGCTGATCGGCATCATGGCCACCTTGGTGGTGAACACGCCGCTGGTGAGCACGAACCGTTTGTCGGTCACCACCAGGCGCTCGACCCACCATTCGATGACCTTGTAGGCGTAGTACAACACCACCAGCAGCGCGGCGTACCAGAGCACGTTCTGCACGACCCACATCGACGGCGGCAGCAGGTACGACACCATCACGCAGATCGCCAGCAGAGCCGCGGCCTCGAAGGTGTCCCAGGCCAGCACCGCCCAGTGCCTGCGCACCCGGATGACCCGCCGCTCGGTGTCGAGCAGGTACTCGTCGGGATCGCGGGGGGCGAACATCGGCCCGGCCGCTTAACTGAAGACGTTGCTGACGAAGGTGATCACTGCCTCTGCCGACGACCGGAGGAAGTCGATGATGTTCGTGACCAGGTTCGCCGCGTGCCCCGGCTGGGCGATCACGAAGAACAAGACCAACGCTATGCCTGCGAGTCCGGCTATTTTCTTCGCGTTCACAACGATCAATCCCGTCTCTTGCTTCGGCATCGGTCTAGCAAGCTCACCAGTTACGTTGTACCGCACTGAGGTCCAAATCGGGAGAAGAGTCCCGCGCTTGGGTCAGTGCTCCGGAAGCGATCATACTCCACGGCTACTCTCCGTGTACATGTCATGCCCAAAATCCTGGGATAGTCTCGTCTGGTGCGGGCAAGCGATCACCTTCCGGTGCGGTGTGTGGGGGCGATCACTTTCGACGGCTCGGGCCGGTTGTTGCTGATCAAGCGGGGGCACGAGCCCGGACGCGGCTTGTGGTCCCTACCAGGCGGCCGTGTCGAGCGAGGCGAAACAGACCGTGACGCCGTGGTCCGTGAACTGCGCGAAGAAACAGGTCTGGACGTGCACCCGACGGCCCTCGCCGGCATGGTTGTCCGTGGCCAGTACGAAATCTTCGACTACCTGTGCGAGGTTCGGGGCGGCACGCTGTGCCCCGGCGACGACGCCGACGACGCGCGCTGGGTGGACGAGGCCGCCTTCGCTCGGCTGGACCTGACCAAAGGGCTCGCCGAAACTCTCCGGGAGTGGGGTCATCTGCCGGCCTCCCACTAAGCTGCCGCGGTGATCCGAAGGGTCTTCACCCTCACCCTGGCCCTGGGGCTGGTAGCGCTTCCCGGCATCGCGCACGCCGAGAGCGCGGAATCCGCCGCCCCCGCCTGACGTCCAGTCTCTGCTCACTCATGACTCGTCGGCCGTGTCGCTGGCCGAGGACGCGCACCGCGTCGAGAACGGCATCCCGACCGGTTCCTCCGGCGAGGGCATCCGCCGCCAGTTGGAAAACGGTCCGCCCTACCGGGTGGTCATGGCCATCCGGGTGCGCCATTCGGCAGGGGTGGTGTCGACGGTGAAGGTGGCCTTGGCTCGCACGCCGTGACCTCAGGACGCTGCGAGGCGGTCTTGGAAAACGCGACACCTAAAATCGGACGTGTGGTCGAGCCGGTGGACACCGACACCCGCGGGATCGTGCACCCGTGGGCGGGGCTCCGGAAGTTCAGCCTCGATCGCTTTCCGCCGTCGCCCGCGGTGGCCCGCTTCGTGGACCGGTACTGGCTCGTCCGCTGGAATCTGCCGGAGGGCGAGACCTACGACCAGCACGTTTTGGTGCATCCGGTGGTCAACGTCGTGTTCGACCCCGTCGGCGGCGTCGCCACGGTCACTGGCGTGCAGCGGAACCGCTTCACCCGTGTGCTGGCCGGCCGGGGCGGCGCACTGGGCGTGATGTTCCGGCCCGCCGGGTTCCGGCCGTTGCTCGGACGGCCGATGTCCACCATCACCGGGACCGTGCTGCCGCTCGCCGACGTACGGCCCGAACTGCTGGCCGCGGCTCCGTACGGCGAGCCCGACGAGCGGACCGTCAGGAAACTGGACGAACTGTTGGCCGAACTCGTGCCAGCCGGCCGTCAGCCGTCGGAGCTGACCACCGAATGGGCCGAACGAGCCGCGACCGATGACGAGTTGCGGCGGGTGGACGACCTGGCCGACGCGGTCGGCGTCGGCGTCCGCGCGTTGCAGCGGGCCTTCAACGACCATGTGGGCATCGGCCCGAAGTTCGTGTTGCGGCGCTACCGGCTCTATCAGGCCGCCGAGCGCGCGGCCCGCGACGAACACGTGGACTGGCACACGCTGGCCGCGGATCTCGGCTATGCGGACCAAGCCCACCTGACCCGCGAGTTCACCGCCGCGCTCGGCACGTCTCCCGCCCGCTACGCGGCGAGCAGGCCTCAGCCCTGAATCCTGCTCTCCCGGCCCGCCCAGTCACGCTCGCGCAGCTGGAACTTCTGGATCTTTCCGGTCGACGTCTTGGGCAGCTCGGAAACGAACTCGATCCGGTCGGGCACCTTGTAGCGCGCGATCCGGCCACGCACGTGCTCCAGCAACTCCTCGACCTCCACCTGCCCGCGCAGCACCACGTAAGCCTTCGGCCGCTCGCCCCACTTCTCGTCGGGCACGCCGATCACCGCGACCTCCAGCACCGCGGGATGGGAGTCGATCGCGGCCTCCACCTCGATGGTCGAGATGTTCTCGCCGCCGGAAATGATGATGTCCTTGGCACGGTCTCGCAGCTGGATGTAACCGTCGGGATGGACCACGCCGAGGTCACCGGAATGGAACCAGCCGCCGCGGAACGCGTGCGCGGTGGCGTCGGGGTCGGCGAAGTAGCCCTTCATCACGTTGTTGCCGCGCATCACGACCTCGCCCATGGTCGCGCCGTCGGCGGGCACGTCGTTCATGTCGTCGTCCACCACGCGGACCCCGTCGGTGACGAGCATTCCCACGCCCTGGCGCGCCATGAGCCTGCTTCGCTCGGCGAGATCGAGCTTCAGCCAGCCATCCTGCTGCTCGCAGACGGTGTACGGACCGTAGGTCTCGGTCAGCCCGTAGACGTGCACCAACCGGGCGCCGAGTTCGGACATCCGGCGGATCACGGTCGGGCTCGGCGGCGCGCCCGCGGTGGTCACGACCACTTCCCGGGACAACGGATGTGCGGCCTCGTGGTTGGCGATGGCGACCAGCACGGTCGGCGCGCCGTTGAGGTGGGTGATGCCCTCGGTGTCCAGCAGGCGCCAGATCCGCCCGGCATCGACCGCGCGGAGGCAGACGTGCGTGCCGCCGATCGCGGTCACCGCCCAGGGGGTACACCAGCCGTTGCAGTGGAACATGGGGAGTGTCCACAAATACCGCGATTCCGGCGCATGTCGCGAGTGGACGATTTCCGCGAGGGAATTGAGGTAGGCGCCGCGGTGGTGGTACAGCACGCCCTTGGGCCTGCCGGTGGTGCCCGAGGTGTAGTTGACGGAGATCGTCGCCCGCTCGTCGGAGACGGTCCACGGAATTTCCTCGTCGCTCCCGCGCGCGAGCAGGTCGGCGTAGGTGATGCCGCCGACCGCGGGATCAGGCTCGGCAAGACAGTCCCAGGGCTTGCCCCCAGGCGCCGAGCCGGCGCTGTCGATCACCGTGACGATCTCGGCGAGCTCGAGTTCGTCCAGCACCGGCGCGATCGAGCCGTGCAGGCCCGCGTCCACGACGAGCACCTTGGCCCCGGAGTGATCAAGGATGTAGCGGATCTCGGCGGGCGCGAGCCGGGTGTTGATCGCGACCAGCACCGCACCGGCCAGCGCCACCGCGAAGTGCGCCACGAGCATCTCGGGGATGTTCGGCAGGAGGTAGGCCACCCGGTCGCCGGGCTCGATGCCGGTCGCCCGCAGCGCGTGCGCCACTCTCCTCGTCTCGGCCGCGAACTCCCGGTAGGTCGCCCGGCGGTCGCCGTAGACGATCGCCTCCTTGTCCGGGAAGACCCGCGCCGAGCGCTCCAGGAAGGCCAGCGGTGTGAGCGGGGTGTACCAGGTGTCCTCGGTGACGGCCATATTTCATCCTCGCGCGTTCAGTGGGCGAGCCAGGTCATCCGATCGCCGTACTTGGCGGTGTGGGCGAGGGCGGCCGCGTCGGGCACGCCGTCCTGCCAGCGGACCAGCCCCAGCGTGCACGAACCCGCCTCGCCCCAGAACGCCAGCTCGTCCCGCAGCGGCAGAACCTGCGACAACGCCACCTCGTACGGCTCGTCGGAAACCCACCAGAGCGGCCGCTCCGCGGCCAGCTTGCCGAGCGTGGCGACGAAGTCCTCGGCCCGGCCCGGTCCGAGGTGCCCGAGCGCCCGGCAGGTCAACACCACCAGCGGTAGTTCGGCCGGGATCCGGGAGGCGGTCGCTTCGAGATCGTCCACGCCGTCCCCGGCGACCAGCTCCGGTGGGTCCTTGCGCTGTGCGGTGGCGGCCACCCGCAGCAACCGGATACGGTCCAGTTGGTCGGCCCAGACGCACGCCTCCAGCCAGGCCAGCTCTTCCTCGTCGGTGGCGTCGATCGGGGCGCGATCGAGGCCGACCCTGGCGCCCACCGCGACCTTCTTGGCCATTTTGGGCAGCTTCGCGCCCTCACCGAGGTCCAGCGCGCAGTGCAGCCCGACCGGGGTCTTGGCGGGTCCGGCGGTGATCTGCTCGCCGCCGGCGCACTGGTAGCGGTAGCCGAACCGGTCGAGGCCGAGCAGCAGCCCGGCGCCGCATCCGACCTCGAGCAGCCCGACCTTCCCGCCCGCCGCCTTGGCGGCCATGCCGACCGCCGGGTACAGCCCGGTCGCCCGCCGCACCTCGTTGCTGACGATCTCGCGGGTGGACACCAGGGCGCGCACCCGGTCGGCCCGCTCCAGCAGGAACTCCCGGAAGGTCGGCCAGGTCCCGCCGTCGACCCCGTCGAAACCGGACAACGAGGGGTAGTAGCGGGACAGCGGGTGGACCGGGTCCGCCTGGATCAAGCGGTGCGCCGCGGCGAGCAGGAGCGCCGGATCGGCGCCGGGAGTGAGTAGACCGGCCACTTCGTCGTCCTCGGCGGCGCGCTCGGCCAGGTGCTCGTACAGCGGCGAGACACCGGCCGCCCGCCCCGCCGCGAAGGCACGCAGGCCCTGCTTGATCTCGTCGAGGCTCACCGCGGTCTCCTATTCGTGCGGTACCGGACGGCCAGGTTGCTCACCGCCACGCACCCCACCATAGGACCGCTTCGGCACCAGGACCTTGCGGCGGAAGATGCACACGATCGTGCCGTCCTGCTTGTATCCCCTGGTTTCCACGTACACCACGCCCCGGTCGTCCTTCGACTTCGACGGGGTCGTCTCGAGCACCTCGGTCTCACCGTAGATCGTATCGCCGTGGAAGGTCGGCTTGACGTGCCGGAGCGAGGAGATTTCCAGGTTGGCGATGGCCTTGCCGGAGACGTCCGGCACCGACATGCCCAGCAGCAGCGAGTAAATGTAGTTCCCGACCACCACATTCTTGCCGAAGTCGGTGGTTTCCGCCGCGTAATGGGTATCCAGGTGCAGCGGGTGGTGGTTCATCGTGAGCAGGCAGAAGAGGTGGTCGTCGGCTTCGGTCACGGTCTTGCCGGGCCAGTGGCGGTAGGTCGCACCGACCTCGAACTCCTCGAAGTACCGGCCGAACTGCATCCACGCTCCTCCCGCCGCGGTATGGAGCGAACTTACCGGAGTCCGGACGCAATGAGCGGCGGGGCCCTCCCCGGCACCCGCCGCCGGAACACGCACACCAGCGTGCCGTCCTGCTTGTAGCCCTTGGTCTCCACGGTGACCACACCCCGGTCCGGCTTGGACCCGGACTCGCGCTTTTCGAGCACGACGGTCTCGCCGTAGATGGTGTCGCCGTGGAACGTGGGCGCGACGTGGCGCAGGGACTCGACCTCAAGGTTGGCGATGGCGCGGCCGGACACGTCGGGCACCGACATGCCGAGCAGGATCGAGTACACGTAGTTGCCCACCACGACGTTGCGCTTGAAGTCGGTGGTCTCCTGCGCGTAGTGCGCGTCGAGGTGCAGCGGGTGGTGGTTCATCGTGAGCAGGCAGAACAGGTGGTCGTCGTACTCGGTGACCGTCTTACCCGGCCAGTGTTTGTACACCGCGCCCACCTCGAACTCCTCGAAGTATCGCCCGAACTGCACGAGAAAGACCTCCTGCGGGTAACGCCACACCGCCCTGGAGCGACGTTCACTGATGTTGAGGAGTACCCTCGACCATTGGTGGCGACGCGTCAACGCGACCGCCGACACGTCGGCCCGAGGAGGTGAGGAACGCAAGATGAGCAATGGCGATAGTCCGCTCCCTAGTAAGTCCAGCGTTGCCCTCGCCCCGGCCGGGACGTACTCCGGCCGTTAGGCCCTTCCTGGGAAACGCTGGTTACGCCGGGCGGACGATGACCGCACGGCGCTTCGGTAACCGAACCGCGTCAGCCAGGAGCCCCTCATGCCCGCGATCCCCTCTCTCGGCGGCCTTCGCGGCCGCGCCAACGGCCGCGGCCGTATCACACCGCCCATCCCCGTTCCCCTGTCCGCCTACATCGTGGACTGTGCGGTTTACGTGGACGGTAAGCGGTTGTCCGGGCGCTGGACGCACGCCGAGGCGATCAGGGAGGTGCGGCGGCGGCACGAGGGTTTCGTCTGGATCGGCCTGCACGAGCCCGACTCCGAGCAGATCCAGGGCATCGCGGAGGCCTACGGCCTGCACGAGCTCGCCGTGGAGGACGCCGTGCAGGCGCACCAGCGGCCCAAGCTCGAGCGCTACGACGACACCCTGTTCATGGTGCTCAAGACGGTGCGTTACGTCGAGCACGACTCGCCGACCACGGCCAACGAGATCGTGGAGACCGGCGAACTGATGGCCTTCCTCGGGGTGGACTTCATCATCACCGTCCGGCACGGCGCGCATTCCGGTCTGACCAAGCTCCGCCGTGATCTGGACGGCGACCCGGAGACACTGCAGGCCGGGCCGGCCGCGGTGCTGCACGCGATCACCGACCACGTCGTCGACCAGTACCTGGAGGTCACCAGCGCGGTCGAGGACGACATCGAGGAGATGGAGACCCGCGTCTTCGCGCCGCGCACACAGGTCAGCGCCGAGCAGATCTACCTGATGAAACGCGAGGTCCTCGAACTGCGGCGCGCGGTGATGCCGCTGGCCACGCCGGTGCGCCGGCTCGCCGAGGGGTTCACCCGGCTCGTACCCGACGAGGTCCGCTCCTACTTCCGTGACGTCGACGACCACCTCACCACGGTGTCCGAGCGCGTCGCCGCCTTCGACGAACTGCTGACCACCCTGGTCGACGCCACGGTCGCGAAGATCTCGTTGCAGCAGAACACCGACATGCGCAAGATCACCGCCTGGGCGGCGATGATCACGGTGCCGACGATGGTCGCCGGCATCGAAGGCATGAACTTCGACTACATGCCCGAACTGCGCTGGCAGTTCGGCTACCCGGCAGTACTGGTCCTCATTCTCGGCATCTGCCTGCTCCTCTACCGAATATTCAGGAAGAACAACTGGTTGTAAGTCCTTCCTGCTCGGCGAAAAGGAGTTTTCCCATGTCCCGCCTTCTGACAAGCCTCAAGTTCTGGGCGCTGGCCCTGTCCGTGGTGTGGATCACGGTGGTCGCCATCGCGATCGCCGACCACCCCGAACTCGCCCACGTCGGTAGGTGACCACTTAGTCTGGGGAAATGCGCGCGCTCGTGGTCGCCGATGAGGTCGACGAGCGGTTATGGGCAGGAGGTGCCCGTGGCCGTCCCGTCGATCTGGTGCTCGGCGCTGGCGACCTGCCGTTCGGCTATCTCGCGTTCCTGGCCGACGCACTCGACCGGCCGTGCGTGTTCGTACCCGGTAACCACGACCCCGATCTGAGCGGTTTCACCCGCTATGGCGGCCTGTCCATGCGCGGCGGCTTCCCCGAGGAATGGCCCGGTCCACCCGGCGGGGTCGACGCCGACGGCCGGGTGGTGGACGTCGCCGGGCTGCGGATCGCGGGTCTCGGTGGTTCGGTCCGCTACAACGACGGGCCGAACCAGTGGACGCAGACCCAGCAGGCGCGCCGGGCCCGCAAACTGGTCCGCGCCGCGGAACGCCGACGCCGCAAGGACGGCCGGGGAGTGGACGTCCTGCTCACCCATGCCCCGCCCCGCGGGCTGGGCGACCGCGACGACCCGCCGCACCATGGCTTTGACTGTCTGCATTGGACTGTCGAGCGGCTCCGGCCGAAGTGGTTGCTGCACGGGCACATTCACCCCTACGGCGAGTGGCCTCGGGAGCACAGGATCGGCGAGACCCGGATTCGCAACGTCGTCGGCGTGCACGAGGTGTCACTGTGAACAGAACTGTCTCATGTCGCGGCGGTCATGGTGACCACAGAGCCGCGGAGAAGACATGAGGGATACCGGTTTTCCGCGTGCCGACGCCGAGAACGACTTCCTCCGCGCCCGTCGTCGGCAGGTGCTGGCGCGGCTGGCGAACTGGCTGCGGCGGGAACCGGACGATGTCAACATCATGCTGCCGTTCCACGAGGTCGTGGAGGCGCTCGGCTATGTCGGTGAACAGCGCATCGGGCCCCGCGTGATCACCCTCGACTCGATCGTCGGCAGCGTGGACCGCGGCCGGGACTTCGACCGCCGGTTCCGGCCGACTTCGGGACGGGTGCGTGCGCGGTGGGAACGGCTCGCGCTGGCCGCACGGCGTGGCGAGAACATTCCGCCGATCGAGGTGTACCGGGTCGGCGAACTGCATTTCATCATCGACGGCCACCACCGCGTCTCGGTCGCGCACACGCTCGGAATGTCCACAACAGAGGCTCACATCACCGAGGTCAGGACCAGGCTCAACCCCAGCGGCATCAGGTACCGCGGCGACCTCATCGTCAAGGACTACCGGAGGCTCTTCCTGGAACGCGTGCCACTGACCGGCGAAGCCCGCGCGAGCATCGCGCTGTCCGACCCGTGGCACTACGCGATGCTCGGCGAGGCCGGCGAGGCCTGGGGTTTCCGGCTGATGCAGGACGAGGGCAAGTTCCTCGACCGTGCCACCGTGGCGCGGCGGTGGTACGAGAACGAGTACCGGCCGGTGGTGAACATGCTGCGGCAGGCCGACCTGATCGGCGAGCGCACCGAGGCCGAAGCGTATTTGTGGGTGGCGGCCGAACGCTACCGCCTCATCCGCACCCATCGCTGGGACGACGACGTCATCGACGCCCTCCGGTCGGCCCGCCGCCGCTGAGAGCCGGTCGCCGACCTACCACGAAAGTGACCTAGGTCATATGAAGTCGGTGTCGATTCGGCAGGTGTCCGGTCGTCTTTTCCAGGCAAGCTCGCCAAGAGAAGGGGCACGACGATGGAATACGCGGTCTTGATCTACCAGGACGAGGTCGAAGCCGACAAAGCCGACTACGGCAAGATCAGCCCGGAGTACAAGACGTACACCAAGCAGCTGATCGACTCCGGCGTGCTGCGGGAGGGCAGGCGGCTGCAGCGGTCGTCCACGGCGACGAGCGTGCGGGTCCGCGACGACGAGCAGTTGTTCACCGACGGCCCGTTCGCCGAGGTCCGCGAGCAGCTCGGCGGGTTCTACCTGATCGAGTGCGCCGATCTCGACGAGGCGCTGAAGTGGGCCGCCCAGTGCCCCGGCGCGAAGCACGGCACGGTGGAAGTCCGCCCGGTCGCGCCATCTTGATGACGAGGGGCGGCAGCGATCCCCTGGCCGAGGTGTTCCGCGCGGAGCACGGCCGGGTGCTGGCACGGCTGATCGGCCTCCTCGATTTCGACCTCGCCGAGGAGGCCCTCGCCGACGCCTACGCCACCGCGGCCGAACACTGGCGGGCGGGCCGGGTTCCCGACAATCCGGCGGCCTGGCTGACCACGACCGCCCGCAACCGGGCGATCGACCGGATCCGCCACGCCAGAAGGCTCAGCGCGAAGCTGCCGGAACTGGCCGACGTGCCCAGCGCCGACCCACCACCCGTGGAGAGCGTGCCGGACGACCGGTTACAGCTGTTCTTCACCTGCTGCCATCCGGCGCTGGGCCGGCAGGCGCAGGTCGCACTCACCCTGCGCTGTCTCGGCGGCTTGTCGACAGCCGAGGTCGCCCGCTTGTTCCTCGTGGGCGAATCGACCGTGGCGCAACGGATCGTCCGCGCGAAACGCAAGATCCGCGACGCCGGGATCCCCTTCCGCGTGCCCGGCCACGACGAGTTGCCCCAGCGGCTGCCGACCGTGCTCGCGGTGATCTACTTGCTGTTCACCGAAGGCTACGCCGCCACCGCCGGTCCCGAACTGATCCGGGCTCCACTGTGCGCGGAGGCGATCCGGCTCGCACGCGTGCTGTACGAGCTGCTCCCGGGCCCCGAAGTCGCCGGCCTGCTCGCGTTGCTCCTGTTCACCGACGCTCGCCGACCGGCGCGCGTGGACGACACCGGGCACCTCGTGCCGCTCCCGGAACAGGACCGGCGGCGCTGGGACCGCACCCTCATCGAGGAGGGCCGCGGCCTCCTCGCCGGCGCGGAAGGCCCCTACGCGGTGCAGGCCGCGATCGCCGCCGTCCACGCCGACGCACCGTCCGAACGGGACACCGACTGGACTCGGATCGCCATGCTCTACGAGCTGTTGCCGCCTTCGCCAGTGGTCCGGCTCAACCACGCGGTCGCGGTCGCGATGGCCGACGGGCCCGAAGCCGGGCTGGCGATGCTCGACGACATCCCACTCGCCTCGCACCTCCTGCCCGCAACGCGCGCGGACCTCCTACGACGCCTCGGCCGCGACACCGAAGCCATCGCGGCCTACGACGAAGCGATCATGCTCGCGGGCAACGAAGTCGAACGCGACTACCTCCTCCGCGGGCGCCAGGAACTCATTCGCCGGTGATGGCGACTCAACGCGACCGAAAGCCCTCCCCCCGCGGCGCACAGCGCCTTGTCGTAGGCGCGGCGAACGTCCGGCAGTCCGGGTCGGCCGACGAACTCAGCCCTCGTAGGTGAGGTTTCTCCCGCTCGACGGGTCGAAGAGCTGCAGCTTGGCCGGGTCGAACCAGAGGTCGACGCCCGCGCCCTCGCTCGCCGGGGATGCCGAAGACAACCTGGCGACAACCTGCGCACCACGCCCGCCCGGCACGTCGTCCGCGCCCGCGTCGGCCGCGAGCTCGGCGAGTTCCGACGTGGACGCCATCTCGCCCTCGAGCGTGAAGTAGGCGTACTTCTCCGATCCCATCGACTCCAGCACATCGACGCGCGCGGTGAAGGTCACCCCACCCTGCTTGGCGTGCTCCTCGAGCAGCGAGGCATCCTCGAAGTGCTCCGGCCGGATCCCGGCGATGACCTCGCGCGGCGCGCTGGCGGCCTCCGCGAGCCGGCGGAGACGATCGGGCAGGCCGAACGAGCCGAGCGCGCTCTTGAGCTGCCCGTTCTCCAACGTGCCGGACACGAAGTTCATCGACGGGGAACCGATGAACCCGGCCACGAACAGGTTCGCGGGGTGGTCGTAGAGGAACTGCGGGGTGCCGATCTGCTGCACGTACCCGGCCCGCAACACCACGACCCGGTCGCCCAGCGTCATCGCCTCGGTCTGGTCGTGCGTGACGTACAGCGTCGTGGTGCCGAGCTGCCGCTGCAGCTTCGACACCGAGGTGCGCATCTGGCCACGCAGCTTGGCGTCCAAGTTGGACAGTGGCTCGTCCATCAGGAACGCCTTCGGGTTCCGCACGATCGCCCGGCCCATCGCGACCCGCTGCCGCTGCCCGCCGGACAGGTTCGCCGGCTTGCGGTCCAGGTGCTGCGTCAGGTCGAGGATTTCCGCCGCCTCGTCGACCTTCCGCCGCACCGTGGCGTCGTCCACCTTGGCCAGCCGCAGCGGGAACGCCATGTTCTCCCGCACGGTCATGTGCGGGTAGAGCGCGTACGACTGGAACACCATGGCGATGTCCCGGTCCTTCGGCGCCTTCTCGTTCATCCGCTGCCCGTCGATGAGCAGCTCACCGGAGGTGATGTCCTCCAGACCCGCCACCATGTTCAACGTGGTCGACTTCCCGCACCCCGACGGGCCGACCAGGATGATGAACTCGCCGTCCGTGATCCGGAGGTCTACTTCGGACACCGCAAGCGCGCCGTCGGGGTACCGCTTGCTCACCTTGTCCAAAACGATTTCAGCCATGCCAGTTACCCCTTCACGGCGCCGGAGGTCAGCCCCGCGACGATGCGGCGCTGGAAGAACAACACGAACACGATGATCGGGATGGTGATCACCACGGCCGCCGCGGAGATGGTCCCGGTCGGGTCCTCGAACTGCGACGAACCGGTGAAGAACGACAGCGCCGCCGGCACCGTACGCGACGCGTTGGTCGACGTCAGCGAGATGGCGAACAGGAAGTCGTTCCAGCAGAAGATGAACACCAGGATCGCGGTGGTGAACACGCCCGGCGCCGCCAGCGGGGCGATCACCTTCCGGAACGCCTGGGCCGGCGTCGCGCCGTCCATCTTCGCCGCCTTCTCCAGCTCCCACGGGATCTCCCGGAAGAACGCCGACAGTGTGTAGATCGCCAGCGGCAGCGCGAAGGTGATGTACGGGATGATCAGACCGCCCCACGTGTCGAACAGCCCGAGCGCCCGCTCGATGTTGAACAACGGGCTCACCAGCGAAACCTGGGGGAACATGGCGATCAGCAGCGAGACCCCGATCAGCACCCGCTTACCGGGAAAGTCCAGCCGTGCGATCGCGTACGCGGCCATCGTGCCGAGCACCACCGCGATCAGCGTCGCGATGAGCGCGATCCCGATCGAGTTGATCAGCGCCCGGATGAAGTCCGAAGTGGCGAAGATGTCCGCGTAGTTCTGGAAGGTCCACGAACGCGGGATGAACTTGCCGTCGTCGATGGTGTCCTTCGTCTTGAACGACAACGACGCGATCCACAGCACCGGCACCAGCGCATACACCACGACCACGATGTCGACCAGAGTCCACCGCGCCTTGCGGCCGGTGGTGACCGCACCTTGCATGACCATCAGCGCTTCCCCTCCGAATCGGAGCCCGGCGCGGCCGTGCCGAACAACTTGATGAAGATGAACGCGATGATCGCGACCGCGATGAAGATCAGCACCGACATGGTCGAGCCGATGCCCAGGTTCAGGCCCTTGATCAGGTTGTTGTAGGTCTGCATGGACACCGACGAGGTGTCGTTCTGGCCGCTGGTCAGCACGAAGATGTTGTCGAAGATCCGGAACGCGTCCAGCGTCCGGAACAGCAGCGCCACCAGGATGGCCGGCTTCATCACGGGCAGCATCACCTTGAAGAACCGCTGCCACGCGCTCGCCCCGTCCATCGCCGCGGCCTTGAGCAGGTCGTCCGGCACCAGCGCCAGCCCGGCCATCAGCAACAGCGCCATGAACGGCGTGGTCTTCCACACTTCGGCCAGGATGATGATCGCCATCGACGAGGCGTACTGGGTGAGCGGGGCCGAGCCGGAGGCGAGCACGTTGGCCAGGTATCCCGTGTCCGGAGTCCAGGCGTAGTACCACGAAAACGCCGCGACCACCGTCACGATCCCGTATGGGACAAGGGCAACCGTGCGCACCAGACCGCGGCCCACGATCGTGCGGTGCATGATCAGTGCCAGCAGCATTCCGAGCACCAACTCGACGGCCACCGACACGACCGTGATCAACATGGTCGTGCCGAACGCCGTCCACCAGTAGGAGTTCGACAGCACCGCCGCGTAGTTGGCGAACCCGACGAACTGCTGCTGCGCCGGGAACCGCAGGTCGTAACGCTGCAGGGAAAGCCAGACCGAGTAGATGATCGGCCAGCCGGTGACCGCGATCATCACGATCGCCGCCGGGGCGCACAGCAGCAATCCCAGCCGCCGCTCCGCTTTCTTTCCTTCACTGAGCGCGGGTTTGCCCCGTTTCGCCGCTTTCGCCGTGGTCACTGGGGATTTCGGCGAGGGTTTGGCTACCGCGTGGCTCACGGGATCACCCCTTTCGACTCGAGCGCGGCGGACAGCTGGTCACGCAACTCCTGGGCGGTGCCCTGGGGATCGATGTCTGACGGTGGCGAAAGGATCTTCGACATCACCGTGGACAGGCTCTGGTAGGCCGGGGTGAGCGGGCGCACCGCCGCCGACTTCAGCGCGGCCAGGATCGCGTCCCGCATCGGGTATTCGGTCGCCATGCTCGGGTTGTTGTCCGGGTCCACCGGCTTGGTGGGGTCGAGCGGCGCGTTGTCGGTGTACAGCGCCTCGTCGACCGGCGGGACCCCGTCCTTGATGGCGGAGAACTTCTGGCTGTCCGGGGAGCGCAGGCACAGCGCCGCTTCGAACGCCTCGGGCTTGTGCTGCGAGTACGAACTGATCGCCAGATCGATCCCGCCGATGGTGGTCTTCCCCGGCGTGCCCGGAATGACCGACGGGTAGGTCGTCCACTTGAAGTGGGGCAGGTCCTGCGGCTTTTCCTTGCCGTAGGAGGCGTAGACGAACGGCCAGTTCAGCTCGAAGGCGCCGTTGCCGCGCTGGAAGGCCTGCCGGACCTCGTCCTCCTTCTGGTTGGTCAGCGAGGCGTCGGTGATCCCGGACGTGGTGAGCTGCTTGAGGATCTGCAACGCCTTGACCGCGCCCGCGTCCATCACGACGGACTTGCCGTCCTCGGACAGGATGTGCCCGCCCGCCGACTCGACCAGCGAGTTGTAGAAGACCACCAGGCCCTCGTACTGGGCGCCGGTGAACAGGATGTTGTGCGGCTTGCCCTGCGCCTTGAGTTCCTGCGCCTGAGCCATCATCTCGTCCCAGGTCGCGGGCGGCGCCGGCGTGATCCGGTCGTCGTACCACAGCAGTTGCACGTTGGTGTGCTTCGGCGCGGCGTAGAGCTTGCCGTTCCAGATCGCCGTCTCCAGCGGCCCCGGCAACACGCCCTGCTGGGCGGCCGCCTTGTCGGCGCCGGTCCACTCGTCGATCCAGCCCGCCTCGGCGAACTCGGGCACCCACGTGACGTCCAGCCCCAGGATGTCCAGGCTCTTGTCACCCGCGGCGAGCCGGCGGACCAACTGCTCGCGTTGCCCGTCGGCGGTGCGGGGAAGCTTGTTGTAGGTGATGTGGTAACGCCCGGCCGCCTGCGCATTGCACTTGTCGACAAGTGTCTGGAACGAATCCTCCGGATACATGTAGATACTGACCGTTGCGGCATCGCCACCCGAACCGCACGCGGCAAGCGCGCCGGTGGCGAACACCCCGGCGCAGAACATGGCCGCGGCCCGGCGAGTGGACCGAGCCCTCCCCATTCCCATCAGGCCTCCTTGCCCCGACGCGCACGTCGACGGGAGACCACACCCGCACTGTGACGTGCCTGTGGATCGGTGGGGACCTAACTTATGCCGAACGATCTTCGTTGGCAAGCACAATCAGTAACGATTGGGGGAGATACCCGGGATCGTCCGTGTCGCGAGGGAACCCACCCGGGGCCGGCGGGCCTACCCCGGCGCACGCATGGCGAGCTTCGCCAGCAGGTCACGGCCCTGCTCGGCGGTGCGCGGCTGGCACAGCACGTCATACCGGCCGGCGACGAGCTGGCTGGCCGAGGCGAAGTCACGGCGGCCTCGCGTGGACGCGTAACTGATCGCGGCGAACACGAGGCCGAACATCATGCCGGAGAGCAGGCCGACCAGGATCGGCTGGTAAGTGATGCTCACGCCGGAACTGAAGAAGCTCAGCAGCAGGCCGACGAACAGCCCGAACCAGGCGCCGGAGACCGCCCCGGTGCCGAGCACCTTGCTCCAGGACAGCCTGCCGAGCACCCGCTCGACGAGCATGAGGTCGACCCCGACGATCGTCACGTCGGACACCACGAAGTCGTTGTCCGCGAGATGCTCGACCGCGCGTTGCGCCTCCTCGTAGGTGGCATAGGAGCCGATCGGCCACCCGGTGGGAGGCGTCGGCATGCGCGGCAGGCCCTGCGCGGGTCGCCCTGCGGAGGAAAATGCGCCGGTCACGGTCATCACCTGTGCTGTTCGCGCCAACGTGGGCCGCTCAATCTTGTCAATATCAAGGAAACCACGCGAACCCGGCATCTGTAAGCCTCTCAACCCTTCGAGCGGTACTCCCGGAGCAGGCCACGGCTGATGATGGTCTTCTGTATCTCGCTGGTGCCCTCGCCGATCAGCAGGAACGGCGCCTCCCGCATGAGGCGCTCGATCTCGTACTCCTTCGAATAGCCGTACCCGCCGTGGATGCGGAACGCCTCCTGGGTGACCTCCGAGCAGTATTCGGACGCGATGAGCTTCGCCATGCCGGCGGCGACGTCATTGCGCTCGCCGGTGTCCTTCAGCCGGGCGGCGTTGACCATCATCAGGTGCGCGGCCTCCACCTTGGTGGCCATCTCGGCGAGCTTGAACGCGATCGCCTGGTGCTCCGCGATCGGCTTGCCGAACGTGCGCCGCTGCTGCGCGTACTCGACGGCCAACTCGAAGGCCCGGATGGAGATCCCGCACGCCCGGGCCGCCACGTTCACCCGGCCGACCTCGACGCCGTCCATCATCTGCGCGAACCCGCGGCCCGGCGCCTCGCCGAGCACCCGGTCGGCGCCGATCCGGTAGCCGGTGAACACCGCCTCGGTGGTGTCGACGCCCTTGTAGCCCATCTTGTCGATCTTGCCGGGAATGGTCAGGCCGGGCGCCACCTCACCGAACCCCTCGGGCTTCTCGACCAGGAACGCGGTCAGGTTCCGGTGCGCCTTCTCGGCACCCTCGTCGGTGCGCACCAGCAGCGCGATCAGGTTCGAACTGCCGCCGTTGGTGAGCCACATCTTCGCGCCGTCGATCACGTACTCGCCGCCGTCGCGCCTGGCCCTGGTCTTGATCGCCGCGACGTCGGAGCCGAGGTCCGGCTCGGACATGGAGAACGAGCCGCGGATCTCACCGGTCGCCATGCGCGGCAGGAAGTACTCCTTCTGCGCGTCGGTGCCGTGCTGCTTGATCATGTGCGCCACGATGAAATGCGTGTTGATCACGCCGGAGACGCTCATCCAGCCGCGGGCGATCTCCTCCACGGCCAGCGCGTAGGTGAGCAGCGACTCGCCAAGACCGCCGTGGGACTCCGGAATCGTGAGGCCGAACAGCCCCATCTCCTTCATTCCGTCGACGATGTCCGACGGATACGTGTCGTCGTGCTCCAGCGCCTGGGCGTGCGGGATGATCTCCTTGTCGACAAAAT
>NZ_DATELF010000029.1:0-40044 GCF_035276945.1 Amycolatopsis sp.
GCCCGGTCTTCGTCGACAAGTCCGTCCAATCGCTGCGCGACGAACCGGGAGCGCTATCTGCCCACCGTCACCCGGTGGATCCCGAGCCGATCCGCAACCTCCATATTGGACAAACCTTCCGCGCAGGCCGGCACCATGCGATTTCCGCGGCAAGGGAATCAGACCACCGCAGGACGAGCAGTCGGATCGAGAACTGGCGCAGTACCTCGCCGACCTCGAACGCGAGCTGTCCACCGAATTCCCCGCGCTCGTCGCGGACCGGGACTTCGTGGCACTACTCCAGAGTCTCGACGGGCCGATCAACTCTGCTCAGTTGCAGCGGGCCCCTGACACAAACGCCCGTCATGGTTTATGGCCCGCCGACGGCGTACCCCGACTTCACCGCCGACGCCGGCTTTGGCGAGCCCCGGCACTTCCTGCGTATCCCCCGAGCCCTCGATGCCGACTAGAGCTCCGACCTGGCACCGGCAAGGTTTTCGGAACTTCGTATTCTGTGGATCGCCGACCGCCCCGAAACCAACTCGGAACTGGCGCAGTTCCTCGCCAAACGAGGTGCCGACGTCTCACTCGCCACAGACAGGGACACCGCACTGAAAGCGTTGACACGAGCCAAACCAGACGTCGTGCTGTCCGACTTCACTCGCCACGGCGACACGAACGCCGGCCTCGACGATCTGGAGTACCTCCGAGTGCACCATCACTACGACGACAATAACGCCTCTCAGGGCCGTTGTGGGAGTAGACGCGAGCACGGTCAGCGCGCGGGCCGAGCCGCAACATCCCGTCATCCAACAGCACGCATCCCGCCGGTCAACCAAGATTGACATGTCACGTGGCCACCGGTTGAGCGACGAGGACAGGCTGCTGAAGGCGAATCCCGACTTCGTGGAACCCGCGGACGGAGGATCACCGCTTTGTCGAGCATCTCGTCGTCACTGACCTGGACCTTCACGGAGGCGGCTTCACGGTGGACAAGGGCGCTTCGGTGATTTGGCTTACGCTCGCCGAGGGTGTCGAGGTGGCGGGCCGCCCGCGAGTACTGCGCGGTTTCACGCTCGTGTACCGGCGCGGGCCGTTCCGCGCCATGTGACGGAGTCGGCTGTTGCGGCACGAGGGTGGTCTTCGCCTGGAAGTTCGGCGGGCCGGTCACTTGGGCGGACGCGGCGAAAGCGCTCACAGGTTCGGCCTCCGACGTTGCCGAAGTCTTGACGATGCGACTGCAACCGGACCTCGCGATTGACCGGGACGTATGGGTCAACCCGATCATGTCGTCCGGTGGTCCGTCCACGAGGAGCGGCAGCGCAGCGGACACTGGACGCGAACGACACGAGACGCGATCGGTGCCGCCGACGGCCGCAGTGACGTCGGTAGTGCGGACAGGAGGCGACTCCGCCAAGCGGCTGGTGAAAATGAGCTCTGGAGGCCAGATGTCTTCCTGCTCGCTCACACTCAGTTCACCGTCGCGGCGTAGCAGCCAGATGTGCTCAAAGGATGAGTGCAGCACGACATCGCCCGGAATTTGGTCCAGTAGGCGGGATATCAGGCGGATCATGTCGTCCTCGGGGCGTAGCGCCCCGGCGGTGTCGCCACGTCTGCAATCGAGCCCGCCGTGGTCCGCGCTGCCCCTCGGTTGGCACCGCCGGTGTTCCCTCCGCATATGCTGCGGCTTTATCAGCGCTGTTTTCTGCCCTTTTTCCGGCGCCGAAAGGCAGGTGGCCACGGTGGCACCAGGACGATCACCGCCGTCAAGATCGCCATGATCACCACGCCCACGGCCAGGACAGGAGAGTTCGAGGAGATGTTGGCCGAGGCACCGCCCGCCGCGGCGATGGCCAATTGAAGGACCGCGCGGCGGCGGCCGGCAGGTAGCGACCGGAGCGCCGTGGTCCGGACCGACCCGTGGCGCACGCTCCATCCACCCCGGTGCCGGGTTCCGTTCAGTTCGCGGCGACCGAGGCGCGATGTCGTGCCCGTTCCGCGGGTGGTCCGAAGCATCAGCCTGCGCCTCACCGCCGCCGACTTGACGTCTGAAGCCCTACGTCGCATCCTGTGGGTCATGGTGAATCATTATGAATCATAGAGGGTCGAGTGTCGAGCAAACGTCCGGGGCGCCTGCGACGAAAGTTGGAGCGACACGGAGCGAAGTGACGCTTAGCTGTTGACAGGACACTCGTTTGGCTGTTCGATGAACGCATCGGAGAGAATAGAAATGGATCATGGGGGTTCGTCGACAGGGTTGAGGGGTCGTGGGAGCCGTGGCTGAGGGTGGGGGAACGCAACCGCCCGGCAGGCGACTGCGGCTCGCAATGGAGTTGCGCCAACTGCGGGAAATGGCCGGCCTTCCCGGACGTGAGCTCGCACGGCGGATCAAGATCAGCCAGTCCAAGGTTTCGCGAATCGAGTCGGGCCTCACCGTCCCGACGCTTCCTGAGGTTTCACGGTGGTGTGAGGTAGTTGGAGCGTCCGATGAACGACGAGAGTTGCTGATGATGGCGACCGAGGCCGTCTTCACCGAGGTGCGCACGTGGCCGACCGGAGTGGAGTCACCGGCACACGTGCAGGAAGAGGTCCTGGGGCGGGAGGTGCGCGCGCGACTGATCCGGACATTCCAGCACTCGGTGGTCCCCGGTCTGCTGCAGACCGCGGACTACGCCCGGCGGTTGCTGTCCATGCTGCGCCCCGATGAGCGGCGGAGCGTCGCCGCTATGGTGGCTGGGCGGATGGACCGGCAGGTGGTGCTCTACGACGAGGAAAAACGATTCGAGTTCCTCATCACCGAGGCCGCGCTGCGCTGGCGTCCCGGCCCGGTTCGAACACTACTCGCCCAACTGGACAGGATTTCTTCGATAACGACCCTGGAGAATGTTTCAGTCGGGTTGATTCTGGAGGGCCAAGAAGCGACCGTACCCAACTCTCACGGATTCTCTGTGTACAGCGGGGATGACGGCGATATGGACACCTTTGTGGAGGTCGAAACGATTCATGCCAATCTGATCATCGGCGACTCGGATGCGGTGGCCCGATACCTGGATCACTGGATGAAGCTGAGTGGAATGGCGATCTACGGCGACGAGGCACGGAAGCACCTGGTCAACCTGGCCGAGGAATTCCGGGACAGCGCTGGCCGATAGTCCAGGCAGGATACGGGGAGTGCGGCGGTAGCGCCCGCCGCACTCCCCGACCGGGCCGGTCAGGTCAGGTCGAAATCGCCGTTCTTCACCCCGAGCAGGAAAGCCTTCCACTCGTCGTGAGTGTAGGCGAGGACGGGACCCGCGGGAGCCTTGGAATCCCGGACCATAACCCAGTTCTCGTTCATCATGACCTCCACGCAGGTGCCCTGCTGACAGTAGCCACTGACGAACCAGCCTGTCTTCTTCGCGATTCCCGACTTCGTTTCGACATTCATTTTTGTTTACTCCTTGGTTTCGTGGCGACCCTTTTGTCGGCCACGTGAGAAGTGTGGGCTGGGACATTCGGAGGAATTGCCTGTAATCGGTCGGAGGCGAGTACGGAGCGAGTTCGGAGTCAGATGATCAAGGAATCGGGTGCGCGGGCCGACGGGACGGCCCCAGTTCAGGAAAGGTGAGCGAAAGATGCGGTTCCAGTTGCTGGGAGACGTGGCCGCGGAGACGGACGGCGAGCGGTTCCCGCTCGGCGAAGCGAAACACCGGGCCGTGCTGGCCGCGCTGCTGGTGCAGACGGGACAACCGGTGAGCGTCAACAAGTTGACCGAGCGGGTCTGGGGCATCGACCGGCCCAGAACGGCTTGCAAACTGCTTCGCGACTACATCAGCGACCTGCGAAAATACCTCGACGCCGGGCAGGAGGGCACCGGAGAACTGCTGCCACCGGCCACCGGTGCCAGCTATCGCGCGCTGATTCGCCCAGAGAACATCGACCTGCACCGGTTCCGCGACCTGTTCTCGAAGGCGCGCCAGGCGGACGGACACGACAACACCGAGGTGGTTGGCCTGTGCCGGGAGGCCATCGCGCAGTGGAACGGTGAAGATGCTCTCGCCGACATCACCAGTCAGTGGGCGGAAAGGGTACGGATCCGTCTGGCGGAGGACCGCAAAAGCGTCCGCGTCCTTTGCCTGAAGGCCGAACTGCGGCTCGGGCGGCACGGCCAAATCATCGGCGAACTCGCGGACCTCACTGCCGCGTCCCCGCTCGACGAACAACTGATGGGGATGTACATGCTGGCGTGCTACCGGGCTCGTCGCCCTGGCGATGCGGAGACCGCTTTCCAAGTGATCACGGCGCGGCTGCTGGAGGACAGCGACAGTGCCCCTGGTCCGGCCTTGCTCAAGCTCCGCCGCCAGATCCTCGCGCGCGATCCCGCGCTCGATCTCGACGATTCAACCGATTTCACCGCGTCCGGCCGGCCAAACGCCGCCGGGACCACCGCGTGGACGCCGAAAGATGGGAAGGACGACAACATGCACACCCTGGCCGATAAAGCGACGAAACTGACCGTTCAGGCCGTCAGGCGCCAGTTGGTGCAGCGCCCCGCGGCCGGTCCCTCCGCCAAGATGATCGAACTGCTGCGCAGGACCTTCGACGGCGACGAGACCGCCGAAGCGGTACTGACCAAAGTGGAGGGTAATCCGGGGGACCCCGCCGTCGTCCGGGAGTTGCGTTCCCTGATTGTGGTCCGTCTGGAGCAGGACGTGTCCTTCCGGAAGGAAGTCGACCTTCTGGCCGCTTCGTCCACGTCGCCGGCCGGGCCGGCCATCGTCGCCGACTCCATCGACCACGCGACGGTGTTCCAGGAGCAGGTGAGCGTGAGTGGCGACTTCAACATCGGCCGATGAGGCCACAAGAATGAAAGGGCTTTCGCGAACATGACCGGATCCGAGGAACCGGACACAGACCGGAAGGAAGACCCCGCCGCGGACGAACGGGCCCCGGAAGCAGCGGCGGCACCCACGCCCGACGCGGCGGACGACGTTCCGCTCAGCGAAGACGACGCTCTCAGGGCACTGCGCAAGGGAAGCGTGGAAGACGACGACGTCGAGGCGGCGCAGGTCGCGAGCATCGCCGAAGCCGTGGCGCAGCGCCTGCAGCGAGACCCATCCAGCCCGCGCATCGACACCCTCGCCATGTTCACCGGCACAGTCAGCGTGGCTGGCGGCATGGCCGTGGGGACGGGGGCGGCCACGCGGCCCATCGACCGGCCGACACGGATCGACGGCGCCATCTACGCCGACTTCGTCGATTCCTACTGTCTCCCGGAGGGTTTTGCCGAAGCACGCGAGAGGCTGGCGAAGGGGCGCGTGGTGATCCTGGCTCTCCCGCCGGGCACCGGCCGGGAGGCCGCCGGAGTCAATCTGGGGGCCGAGGTCGTGGCCACCTACGTCGCCGACGGTGCGGGGGATCTTTACCGCATCCCGGACACGCAGGATCTCGCGGACACGTCGTGGCGCCCACCGACCTCCAGCAGCGGCTACATCGTCGTGCTCGACGACGAGCGAGCCGACCCGACGGGTGAAACGATCGACGAACATTGGATCAGCACCATGTCGGCCGTGCTCACGGAGCACGACAGCTTCCTAGTCGTCGTGACCGGGCCGCCGCGGGGGAAGCTGGTCTCCTCCGCGGTCCGCTGCGACCACGTGATCACGTTCCTGGGCACGGTCGACCCCCGGGCAATCATCGACCGGCGGGTGCTCGGCGCGGATCCCGGCCTGGCGGATCTCGCGGAGCTGCGGGACAGGCTGACCGCGGCGGGTGGTCTCCAGCTCATCGAGCATGTCCGGGCACCGCATGTCGCCGCGCGGCTTGCGGACGTGATCAAGGCAGGCGGCGACCTGGCGGCCGAGGTCAGGCGGCTGCGCGACCCAGAGGGACAGGTACACCGGTGGTTCAGCCGGCATCAGGACCTTGGGGCGCGCTGCTTCACGCTGGCCGCCGCGGTGCTGGAGGACGCCGGTTACCTGATCGTCTCGGACGCGGCCATGGAACTCCACGCCATGCTGTGCGCGGACACACCGTCGAGCCCGGACCTGCGATTCCGCGAAAGCCTGGACTCCGGGCACCTCTTGCTGGAGATCTCGGTGCCGCCGAGGAAGGACCACGATGGTGCCCTGCCTCCGCTGCCGAGGGTCCGCTTTCGGGATCCGCTCGTGCAGCAGGCCGTGCTCGGTTACGGATGGACCTATTTGGATGGTTTTCGCTCGGTGATCCTGAAGTGGCTGCGCCGCCTGATCATCCATCCCGACGTCGAGGTGCGAGCCCGGACCTCGGTCACCGCCGGGGTGCTGGCGTGGACCGATTTCAACCACGCCCTGCACCGGTTCCTGCGCTCCTGGGCCGGCGGCGCGGAAAAGGCCGTGCGGCATGCTGCGGCGGCCGCGTTGTCCGTCGCCGGGGCGCATGCCGCCCTGACCGACTCTGTGTGGCGGCTGCTCGAAATGTGGGCGGCCGAAGGCGGCACACCGGTCGCGCGCCGCCGGTCGCTGACCGCCGCCGCTGCGATGGCCAGCGGGATGGCCAGGCAGCAGCCCGAACGCGCGATGAGCCTACTGCGCCGGGTGCTGGACCGAGACGACTGGGGAACCCTGCGGACGACCGGCGTCAGCGTCGCCTACCTGATCGAAAATGGCTGTGTCGCCGAGGTTCTTTCGGCGTTGCGGGACTGGTCGGAGCCGCAGGACTCGTCACCCCTGGTGACGAAGGCGCTGTCGGTGTTCGTCTTCGCGGCGAGCCAGCCGATCTCATCCGCTGACGAGACCGGTGTGCGGCCGCCCGGCTTACTCACCCGCTCCCGCGAGTTCCACGCGAACCTGGTCGAACTGTGGGCCCGTGCGCTGGCCAGGAAACCGGCGCAGACCCAGGCGCTGGAAGCCATCCGGGAGATCCTGGACGGCTACGCGAAGCGGGACCACTTGGTGTTGGGCAACATGCGCGCCATCCTGCTCGGCGTCGCCGCCGAGCCGGGGCGGCACCGGGAACGACTGGCGTTCTACCTCCGGCAGTGGGCTGAAGACCGACGCCGCCCGTCGGGGACGGCCGCGGAAATCCTGTCGGTCCTGCCGGGATCCGATTGACCAATCGCGATCCTCCCCAGACGCACAAGGAGAACCAATGAATTTGCCCTTCACCTACAACCCGATCCTGGACAGCCGAAGCCTTCCCCGGTTTCGAATGCTGGCACCGCTCCGGCCACCGGAACCACACATCGCGCTGGTGCTCGACCGGCACGTCGACGGGATGATCACGATCCGGCACGGCGAGCCGATTCCCAACGCCCGTCACGGCATCTACCGCCACATGTATCTGATCGACGTCGCGGAGCACCGGCTCGTCCTCGACATTCCCCTGCTGAGCGAGGACCCCAACTTCGCGTTCCGAAGCCGCGTCGGGTTGCGTTGCCAGGTCATCGAACCCGCCGACATCGTCAGGCGGGAGATCACGGACATGAGCGGGTCGCTGTACGACCCTCTCAAATGGATGTTGCGGAGTGTGGCCAAGGACTTCGACATCAGCCGGTTCCACGACGCGCAAACTGCGCTCAACGACGAGGTTCGCCATTTCGCTGGTGATACGGCGATCCGGTTGCGGAACATCCACGTCGAACTCCTGGTGGACGAGGACGAGATCGTCACCAGTGGACGGTCCTTCCGCAACGCCGGGCGGGAGAGCCGGCTGGCGGACCTCGGCCGGAACCACCATCTGGAAGTGCTGCGCAGGGACGGTCCCGAGGCCCTGGTCGCCGCGATCGCGGAACGGGAGGGACCAAGAGCGGCGCTCGAGGTGATCAGCTCGATCGACGCCGCAGAACGCAAGGAACTTCTGGCCGCTTACGACGCCGTCCTGAAGCGTTCGGACCCGGACCGCGAACCGTTCGACTCGGTGGAGGCGGAACGGTTCCTGCTGAACCGGCTGGCTGGCGGCTCCACCGCGCCGTTCGGCGGCGTGCGGTCCAGCCGGGTGCGCGGCTCGGTCGTGGCCGGAGAACTCGGTGCGGGCGGTGGCGAGCGCGACCGGGCCGGATCGCGCACCGAGGGGTACCGCTCCCCCACCCGGGACGCGGCAGAACCGGCCGTGCGGTTTGCCGACGCGCCACCGGACGACGAGCCGACCGGGGGAACGCCGTCGGGTGGAAGCACGCCGAGGGTCAGCCGGGTGCGCGGCGCCCGTCCCTGACCACCGGCCTTGGGACAGAAAGGACTGCAAATGCGGAATTCGGCGGAGACGTCGCCTGGCGGCAGCGCCGCGGCATGGTATGGCAGTCATGCCGACGTCCTGGGCATCGGCGTGTGGACGGAAAGCCGGGCCGGCCAGGGAGAGGACGCGGAGCCTCTGCTGGCGCACCATGTGCCGACCGGGACTGGGATTGTCGGCGTCTTCGACGGTCTCGGTGGGTCAGGCGCGGCACTGGAATACCGCTCCGGCAACGGGACACCGCGCAGCGGAGCGTGGACCGGCTCGCGCGTGGCGAAGATCGCCGTCGAGTCCTGGTTCCGGGCCACCCTCGACGGCACACCGGGGAATACGCCCTCGCTGGACGAACACATCGCCGCGACCTTCACGCTGAAGCGCCCGGTCACCCGGAGCAAATTGGTCGGCACCATGCGGATGAACCTGCCCACCACGATGGCCGCGATCCGTTACGAGCGCAGCGGAGACCAGGTCGAGTGCACTGCACTGTGGGCGGGTGACTCCAGAGCGTACACGCTCCAGCCCTGGGGCGGTATGCATGCGCTGACCAGGGATCACACCGTCGAGACCGACGCGCTCGAGCAATTGAACCAAGATCCTCCGATGACGAACGTCCTCTGCGCGGGGAAGGAGTTCGTGCTCGACTCGCACACCGTCCGCGTGACTTTGCCCGCCGTGCTGGTCTGCGCAACCGACGGGTTCTTCGGGTACGTGGACACGCCGGCGCACTTCGAATTCCATCTGCTCGACACGCTCGCCCGGGCATGGGACGGGCGGGATTGGGCGCGTAGGCTGGCCGAGCGGGTGGTGAGTTATACCGGGGACGACGCCTCGCTGAGCCTGGTCGGCTTCGGATACCGGAGCCTGGATCAGTTGCGGGACAGCTTCGCCCCGCGCACCCGGGACGTGACGACGAGCTACCCCTGGCCGGTTCCACCGGACGTCAACGCCGACGACGGCTTGCGGCGACAGTGGTGCGCCCTGGCGTGGCACAAGTATCAGCCGGAATACGAGCGGCTCATGCCGGCTCTACCGGAGGAGCCGGTTCGATGAAGCTCGGCGATGTGATCAACGGTTACCGGATCGTCAGCGAACCCACCAACAACAGCGGTGGGAACTGCCTGTGGGCTTTCGCGGAACGCGGCGGGAAACAGTTCTTCATCAAGTGTTTCCTGGAGCCAAAGCGTCCCCGAGCGGACTCCACGGCGAGCGAGACCAGCAAGCGGCTACGACTGGAGGAATGTCAGGAATTCGAAAACCGGCACTACGAGATCATGAAGCTTCTCCGCCCCGACGCCGCCGGAGGCGGGAACCTGGTGCTGGCGAAGGATTTCTTCTGTGAAGGCTCGACGTACTACAAGGCGACGGAACGGATCGAGACGTCCACTCTTGACAAGCCCCAGTCACTCGACCCCCGCAAGAAACAGGTGCTCTTGCGGACCCTCGTGCTGAGCCTCAAGCAACTGCACGACATCGATGTCGTGCATGGAGACCTCAAGCCCGGCAACGTCCTGGTGCAGCGGAGATCGGCGAACGCCTTCTACACGGCCAAACTGATCGACTTCGATGACTCGTACCTGGCGGGGCAACCGCCGGATCCGAGCCTGATCGGGGGAGACGTCAGGTTCGGCGCACCGGAATGGCGGCGGTACATCCAGCAGGACGACTCGGTCCAGCCGCGGTTCCTCACGACCGCGGTAGACATTTTCGCGCTCGGCCTGATGACGTACTACTACCTGACCGGTGACCTGCCGCGCTTTCCGGAGAGATTCGACTCGCCCGCCGACGCGGTCAATGCGGGGGTGACGCTGAACCTGGACGGCAGGTTAAGTTCCGGCATGCGGCAGCTGGTCACGTCCATGACCGCCCGGGCGCCCGGCGCACGCCCGACCATCGCCGACGTGCTGGACCAGTTGGGGAATCAGGACATCTGTGCGTTGATTAGGCGAACCAGGCCGGCCGCGGCCAGGCCGGCCACTCGGTCGCCGAAGACAGCCGGTTCGAAGTCCGGCTCCAAGGCCGAGCCGGCGGCCGGCTCGAAATCCAGGGCCAGCCGTGTCCACAAGAACCTAGAGGGGAAACAGGCGGACGGCGCCACCGGAAGTGACAGGACCGCCGTCAAGCCCGGTCCGGGCGCGAAGACATCCTCGCGCGTCCGGATCAATCTCGAGGCGTGAACGCATGAAATAACTATGGATCGGAGAGGAAGAACATGTCAGGAAACCTCGAACGCCAGCAGCGCAATCTGGAATACGCCGTGGACATCGCCTTGTGCATCGACGTGACTTACAGCATGAAACCGGTGCTCGAGGCGGTGAAGAAGAGTGCTCTATCCTTTCAGGACAGATTGGCGACCGCGATGGACGAAAAAGGGAAGTCGATCAGCCAGTTGCGGGTCAAAGTGATCGCGTTCCGAGATTTCGGTGACAACGCGGACGACGCGATGGAAGAGAGCGACTTCATGGTGCTGCCGGCCAGAGCTGCGGACTTCGAGCGGTTCGTGAGCAGGCTACAACCCGCCGGAGGCGGCGACATCCCGGAATCCGGGTTGGAAGCACTGGCGTTGGCAATCAACTCCGCGTGGGAGAAGGGTCTCGATCGCCGCCGTCACGTCATCGTGGTATTCACCGACGCCCCGGCTCATCCACTCGGCTCACCCGAGGCGGTCAGGGCGCGGAACTACCCGAAGGGTATCCCGGGGAATCTCGACGACCTGTTCGAGCGGTGGGGTTACGCGCGCAGCCAGAGCGCGGTGATGGACAACTCGGCGAAACGGCTCGTGCTCTTCGCGTCGGACTCCGAGCCGTGGAACCGCATCGCGGAGGAATGGAACCGCACCATGCACTTCCCGTCCGTGGCCGGAGACGGCCTGGAGGAGTTTGAGATGAATGAGATCATCAACACGATTGCGAACAGCCTCGGATGAAGAGATTCCTGAGGGCGAGGGCGACCGAGGGGGACCTCGGGCCACCACTGGGAACGGCTTCGGACGGCGAGTGGACCGCCCGCGACTCGTGGCGGTCCGCCGGGGCTCCGGTCCGCCCGCCAGCGCGCCAACTGTTGTGCGCCGGTGCGGTACTGGCCTATGAGGAAGAGAGCGTGACAGTCCGGTGGAACGGGAAGTCCTGCCTGCGGCTGGAGACGGCGACCTGTGTCCGGGCTGAAGTCCGGGAGAACGGCGGCTCCGGTCATGCGCAACTGACGATGCGATTCATGCCGAAGCGGGACGAGGCGAGCGTGCTGGCAGTTCGCCTGTCGGTTCCCCCGGACAGCTTGCCCGTCGCTCGGACCATCGTGCATCTGCTTGAAGTGTACCTGGCGCGGCTGGGCCGGCCGGTCCTGGATCGGGGCGCTCCCGGACCGGCCGCGCACATTGGACACACAGACCCGGTGCCGCCGGATCACCCCACCCCGCCACCCACAGGCGCTCTGTTGTCTATTCCGGACACACCGGACTGGATGAGTTTTCGGCCGCTGTTGGAGTCGGAAGGGATCTTCGCCGAGCTCGCCGCGGCGGCGCGCGAACCACACCCCGAGCGTGATCGCCCGCTATAGGAACAAGGGAATGCCGTGACAACTTCGACATGGCGCTGCGGCAGCTGTGACACGTACAACGACGTGGGCAGCGAACGCTGCATGGTGTGTGACGAGTCGATTCACGAAGGAGCCGCGAGCACCGCCACGAATTCGTGGCGGTGTCCGCAGTGCGACGTGTGGAACGATTATGCCGACGCTGACTGCCTGGGCTGCAGCAGCCCTCAGACGGCCACAGGAAAGGGGCGGGCCGGGCCACCGGCGCGGCCCGGCCCCAAGCCGCGCCGTCCGCGCCCCGCGCCGGCCGACGGCAGGCGGATCGGTCCCGCTGTGGGAAAAAAGCCCGCTTCGGAGCGGGCACCTCGCCCGTCCGGGCCCAGTGCGCCGTCTGGGCCGCTGTTCTTTCCCACCGCGACCAGCGGCGCGGCGGGCTACCGCCCGCCCGGGCGGACCTCCCGTGAGGCCGATGCCGCGCCAGCCGAACGTACGGCACCCGCCGCACCGCCTCACGCCCCGTCTGCCGCCCCGGCATCCGGCGGTTTTCCTGTCGCGAAGTTTTTGAAGGCCGTGCTCATCATGGTGGTGCTGGTCGGGGTCATTCAGTCGTTGCGAGCGTGCGACTGGTCTGGCGTGAGCCAGTCCATCACCGGTCAACACGACGAGCCGATGCCCACCACGAAGACGTGCCCCAGCCGGATCGCGGCCCGGTTGCCGCAGTCGACGAACACCGAGCTGGTGGCCGCGTACCGGACCCCTGACAAACAGATCGTGCTCTGCCGCCTGGGATCCGGGGCTGTGTATTACTACGGCGAGTACACCGACCGACCAACGACCGGGATCGCGATGGCCGCTGCCCCGACCGCGACAGGCTATGTCGCCCGCAACGGCGCCTATCAGTACGAAATAAAGGGCGACAAGGTGATCGTCACCCATAACGGCAAGGTCATCGGCAACGACACCCTGACGCCGGAGCTCGCGGCCTCGTGACAGCTCCGTGTGTGTGACGCCTCGCCTCCATCCTCGCGCTGCAGCGCGATTGGCGGTGCTTTCGCCCTCTCCGATACGGGTGGGGTGACCGCCAGGTTTGGGCGTTGGGGTCTGCGGTCGGGTGGGATGGGTGTCGGCACCGAGTTCATCGGCGATCTTGGTGGCGTTGACGCCTTCGACGTTGGGGGTGGGGTGCCGCTCATCGCGGCCTGGATGGCGGGTTGGACGCCGTTGACGATGGCGGAGGCGCCGCCCACAGCGGCGAGTGCGCCTTCGGCGTCGATGCCAAAGGCTTCGATGACGGCGATGATGATCGCGTCCAGGCTGGCGTCGGTGAGGATGCGTGTACGTGTCCGCAAGGGACTTGGCCCGCACGCTCCTGACCAGGGGATTTACTCAAGGAACTGCAGGTGATCAACAGAAATGCGCAGGTCAGGAGGTTGGCAATGTGTCCGAGGGGGGGACTCGAACACATGTTTGTGGCATCCAGGCACAGGATGCGTGTTCATGCGACAGACCATAGCTGCGTATCGCGATCAAGCGCCAGCTGGTTCACCTCCAGCATTTCCGTCGAAGGTTCTTGCATCATCCCAACCTGCCTGAACTTTGGGGCGATTGATGCAGGCCTTTTGTAGGTGCAGTCCGAACCTGGTCGGACGCTAGCGAGACTGGCATTCAACCGATCTCGGCGAAGGCTATCACTTCGGGAGCCAAATGCGACCTGGTCCGGAGCACCGCGCACACGCCGAGGAGCTCGAGCAGTTACGCATCGCGTTGCTGCCGCAGTGATCGGTTCGACGGAGGTATACGACTGCTCGGAACTGGCAGGGGCGCCGGGGTTAGAGCGCCCCCCGCCAGCGGTAGGTTAGGGGAAGATGCGGGATGGGAGGGGGTATTCGCCGCCGCCGGAGAAGGCGTTGTGCCATATGGCGGCTGTGCCGAAGCTGGTTGCGTTCGACGGGGCGACCCAGACGAGGGCGGGGTTGGCGCGGGTGAAGGTGATGATGTCGGCTTTGCCGTCGCCGTCGAAGTCCCCCACGGTGGGGATTTCGGTGCCGGCGGCGAAGTGGGTATGCCACAGCTTGCCGTCGCCGACGAACTTGGTGCTATCGGAGAGGACGACATACACCTGGGCGGCGTCACCGCGCGTGAAGGTGACGATGTCGGTTTTTCCGTCGCCGTCGAAGTCGCCGGAAAGCGGGATCTCGGTGTCCTTGGCGAAGCAGTCGTCCCATTTTTGGCCGGTGCCGGTGAACTGGGTGCCGTCGGAGGTGGAGGACGATGAAGAAACTTGGTCTCGATGCGCCCCGTCGATCCAGGAACGTTATCAAACCTTACTCGAAAGTGTAGTCGGAAGTAATCATCTACAGGGCTTCGGGGGAGGTCGTCGCCTAATTATCTCAAGGTGTAACACAGGATGGGTGGCTGTCGATCTATTGGCCGTGCGTAGCGGTGACCGTCGATCGTGTCCGGCAGGATGGGCATCTACTCGACCGTTCCAGCGACCTGGTGGTGACTTTCCATCCACCGTTTGGCACACGATCTGGTGGTCGAAGCGGCTTCGTCGGAGGTTCCCATAGCCATAGGAGCGAGTCAGGCCGAGGAGGTCGCCGAGATTCTCGCCCGTATCGGTCCGGTCGACGGAAGCGTGCTCTTCAAGGAAGTGCAGCACCGTTGGCCGTTACTGACATTGCGGCGCCTGCGCACGATTGTCATGTCGGCGATCCAAACTGGATTGGTAGTGGTTGACGGTGAAATACTTTCGGCCGTTCCGAAAGTGGCACTGTCTAGCGAGAGACGGCTTGGTTTCTTGCGTGCCGTCATAGTGAACTTCGAATCTGTGGTGCGTCCCAGCTCGGAGAAACCAGACGGCGACCGCCGGGTGTATCAGATCGGTGCCGCCCGCTTGTCCAGCGACTCGGACTGGGTTCGCGAGGGCGAGCGGTTTACGGCCTGGGTAAGGTTGCCGGACGGGGGCTGGGAAGCGGACATCAGGTCGGAGCGCGCTCGCACGTCCTACGAGAGCGAGGCAGTCAGCCCGACGGAAGCGTTCGAAGCGCTGCGGCAGTTCTGTACCGACGCTGACGCCCTGGTCGCTTACAACGGCACGCAGGCCGACTTCCCCCTGCTTGATGAGGCGATCGCCGACACAGACATTCAGGGCTTCGGCGGTCACCGACGGGTTGACGCGCTGTACCTTGGCTACGCCGTCTGGCCGACAGCCCGTTCGTATCGCCTGGCCGAGCTAGCCACCGAGATCGGGGTCGACCGCTCTGGGCTGCAGTGGCACGACGCCGAGGCCGACGCTCTGCTGACGGCTCGTGTGCTCCAACGCGCGGCTTCGACCTTGGCCGCGTGGCCAGAGGCCGAGCGTGCCTTGGTGTTGAGCGCGGGCGCCGGGACTGCAGCCTGGGACCTGATGGCTTCGTTGCTCGACACCGGCTCGAAAATCCAGGAGTACGACGACGCCGAGGTCGGGCAGATCCTGCCGAACCTCATCCCGATGCGGGCGCCGGCCCGCCGGAGCAACAGGCTGGTCGTGCCGGCTGAGCTGTGCGACGACGAGGGACGAGTCGATCCGCACCGCCTTGCCGTGGCTGCTGCCTCCGGACGGGTGGAGCGCCGCCTCGCGCAGCAGGAGATGGCCGCCCGGCTGGCCGCTCAGGTCACCGCCGGCCGGGATGCTCTGTGTGAAGCTCCTACGGGGACCGGCAAGAGCCTTGCCGTCCTCGCCACCGGTCTCGACTGGCTCGCTGCTGCTCCGGGTCGGCAGGTCGTGCTCTCGACCCACACCAGGCAGCTCCAGTCCCAGCTTGCCGGGGACATCGCCAAGCTGGCCGTGGTGGTGCCCGGGCTGGAGGACGTCGCCGCCCTGGTCAAGGGCAAGCGGAACAGACTGTCCCTGCGGGCACTGGTCACCGCTCTGGCCGATGCCACCAGCGCGGCCACTAGCTCACAGCCCGAGCAGCGCACCCGGTTCGCTACCGACCCGAGCTACCGGGAGCTGCTGATCTACCTGGTCCGCCGCCTGGGCGAGGCGAAGACGCTGGACGACAGGTGGTCGTCCCGGAGCGTCGACCCGGCTGATCTCCCGGCCTTCATCTCCGAGTACTTCGAATCGGGTGCCCGGGTTCCGCTGGCACTTTGGCTCATCGGCCTCAGCCAGGAAACCGGCGACTACCGGCGCAGTTCGTCGTCGCTCCTCGGCCCGCTCTCGGAGACGGCAGGTGAAGCGTTCGCCGCGAGTCAGCTCATTGTCGCCAACCACGCGCTGCTCCTGAGCCAGCCGGACGTGGGTTCGGGCTCGACGCTGCTCGTCATCGACGAGGCCCACTCGCTCGAGCAGGCCGCGACCGCTGCGGCGAGCGCCGAGGTCGACTATCGCGCCGTGGAGAACCTCACCGGCGAGTTGCGCCGCTGGTGCACGCGCAGGCGCGACGTGCCCCACCGGCTGACGGAAACCGTCGCCGACCTGGAGTCCCTGCTGGATACCGAGGCACTGCCGCGAGCGGCCCAGGCCGTCTTCGATCGGTCCGGCGGCACGGTGGGCAACCGCGTCGTCACCTTGGCCAGCCCTTTCGGCGGGGTCGGCGGAGAGGCCCCGTCCCGGCAACTGCTCAGCCGGCTCGATCGCCTGGCCCGTTCGGCGAACGCTGTTGCCGGGGCACTCACCGGGTATCTGGGTGCTCCCAGCCGGCCCGATGCCTGGTGGGAGTATGAGCGCACAGCCTCACTCGCAGCGCGTGTCGAGGTGCTCACGGCCGCAGCGAGCAAGGTCGTCGAAGACGCGCGGCAGATCTTGGACGGTATGCCAGACGATTCACCGCCCGAAGATGGCAACCGCGTCGTCTACGCCACCGAATTGGAGAGCGAAGGGATCAGCGTCTCGGCTCGCCGGTACGCGTTCGCGGTCGTGTCCGCCCCGATCGAGCTCAGCCGCGAGGTGACGTGGGCCGAGGTGCGTCAGCGGTTCGGCCGGGTCTTCTACATTTCCGCCACGCTCCGGGTGGCCGGCAGCTGGACGTACATCCGCTCGCGGCTCGGTCTTGAGGGGGATGTCGACGCGTTCACTCTGCCCGGTCCGTTCGATCTGGCCGGTCAGGCCCGGCTGGTCTGCCTGGCGGACTTCCCGAGCTGGGGTGAGCAAGCCGATGGTGCAGTGCGCACGACAGCACACCAGCTCGCCGGCTATGCGGAAGAGGTCATCCGCCGTGAAGGCGAAGCGTTCCGCGGGGGTGGTCTGGTCCTGACGACCGCGAAGAAGGCAGCCTCCGCCATCGCTGAGCGGCTGATCAGTGAACTCTGGAGGCGGGCGCCGGGAACGCCGGTCACGGCGGCGCCGCTGCTGGGCAACACGCGCGCCGCTCGCGCGTTCGGCGAAGCCGGTGGCTTCTGCGTCGCGACGCGGGGGATGTGGCAGGGCGTGGACTTCGCGGCCGACCGGGTTTCCCTTGTGTGGATCAATAAGCTGCCGTTCGCTCCCTTCGCCGACCCGCTCGTCGCAGCCCGGCGTGCGGCAGCGGCGCGCAGAGCCGCCGCCGCCGGTGATCTCGATCCGGAGCGTGCCGCGAACGAGACCTACTACTTGCCTCTGGCCGCGATGGATCTCCGGCAAGCAGTCGGCAGGCTGGTTCGCTCGACCGAGCACCGGGGCATCGTGGTGATCAGCGACCGCCGGCTGGCAGGCCGCACCGCGCAACGCCGAAGTTATCGCAGGGTGTTCCTCGAGTCGCTCGATCCGGGACTGCTGGTCCCGGACGAAATGACCGGTGAACCCGCGGGCGGCAACGTGATGACCATGGCCGAAGGCTGGCGGACGATCTGGCACTTCCTCGGCGAGAACGGACTCATCCCGCGGCACCGAGCCGCCGAGCTGTGCGAGCCGGATGCCCTGCGGACTCACACCCTGCTGCCGGCCATTCGCGAAATCCTCGATGCGGTGATCAGCCCATCGGAGGAAACGGCCGCGCGGGCCACCGGGACACTGGGCAACCTGCTGGTGGAGCGGTGCAGTCGGATCGCGGGCCTGCTTCGCTTCTCGGAAGAACCGTTTCGCCTGCGCGCACAACAGGAATCGGTGATCCGTGCAGTCGCCGAGGACGCCGACGTTCTGGCACTGCTACCGACCGGTTTCGGCAAGTCGTACGCTTTCCAGCTGCCTGCACTGGCGCTTTCCGGGGTGACCGTCGTCGTCTCGCCGCTGGTCGCCTTGATGGCGGACCAAGCCCTCGAGCTGAACGCCACCGTCGGTGGGGCGGTGCGCGCGCTGGTCGGCCCGATGCCCGAGTCGAACAGCCGGCGCGGGAAGACCGAGGTCGCCGAACAGCTGACCGGCGTCGCGGACCACGGCATCCGGCTCGTTTACGTATCGCCGGAGCGGTTGGCGAACCGCCGGTTCCAGGAGCTGCTGCGCGAAGCGGCGGTGAAGGGCATCCTCCGCCGGATCGCGGTGGACGAGGCGCACACGTTCGTGCAGTGGGGCGACGACTTCCGGCCCAGCTTCCGCCGTGCCGAGCGGCTCATCACCGAGCTCAGGAACGACCATCGGGTGCGGGTGACTGCGGTAACGGCCACCGCGAACCGGTGGGTCTGCGCCGGCCTGCGGACGGGACTTTTCGGCCTGGCCGAGGAGCCTGATGGGGTCGAGTCGCTCGTCATGGTGACCGCCAGCCCGCTACGTCCCGAGCTGGCGCTCTACCGGCGGGCGATCCGCAACGCCGGACCTGCCACGGTCGCGGGGCTCGCCGAGGAGATCGCGACCGCGTGCGACGACCACGCGATCTTCTACTGCCTGACCGTGAAAGAGGTCGAGGCTCTGCACGCCCATCTCCGCCAGTTCCTGGGGGACGCCGGCATCCGGCAGGTCCGGCGCTTTCACGGCCGGCTGTCCGAAGCGGAGAAGGCGGCGGTGCTGACCGAATTCCGCGAAGCACCGGCCAAAGGCGAGCCCGGCTTCGTTCCGCTGATCATCGTGGCGACCAGCGCGTTCGGGCTCGGCGTCAACCGGGTCGACATCCGGTGTGTGTTCGTCGTGTCGCCGCCGCCGGACCTCGCCGCGCTCTACCAGCAGCTCGGTCGGGCCGGACGTGACCAGGCCGGAAAGGCCGCCACCGAGATCAGCGCGCCGTCCTACGGCCTGGCCCTCGGGACCGGTCGCGGCTTCCGCACCCTGCAGTGGATGCTCTCGCAGGGCCTGTCGCCCGCCACCGAGAGCCAGATCGGGAAGCTCCTGCTCGAAACCGCGTCACGGAGCGGGGTGCTGGATCCCGACGAGCTCGCGGACAGCTGCCTCCGAGCCGAGGTCGCTGCGGGACGCCTGCGGTCCGCCGAAGCGCGGCATTCGTCCACAGTGGACGCCTTTCGGGCAGCCGTCATCCGGTCGGTGGCCGTCCTGGCGAACAGCGGCATGCTCGACGACCGGGGCGACTTCCCGGCGACGGTCGTGCTGGCTCCCGTCGACGAACCCCTCGACCCGGCCGATGACGAGCTGACGGCGATTGCTCAGCGGCTGCAGCAGATCGTTTCGGCGAGGTCGGGCCGGTATAAGACGACCGAACTCCACGAGAAACTCGCGCGGGAGGTGCCTCGATACGACCGGACAGCCGGTGACGTCGCCGGCACTTGGGCGATCCTTTCGACGCTCCACGACCGGGGTTGCCTCGACGTGTCCCAGGCCGGCAACTACCGGACGCTGATCTCGGTCCGGCCATCCCGGGCTGCGCCGGGAGACGTGGTGGGCCACAACATTGGACACCGCGCCCGGCGTAACCGCGAGCTCGCGGAACTTCGCGCCTGGTACACCGAAGACCACGCCTGCGCCAATGCCGGCATGGCCGGGTACTTCGGCATGTCGGAGCACGCCCTGCCCGAGGATACCTGCACTACGTCGGCTTGCCGTTGCTCAACCTGCTGGCAACACAACGCGGAACGAGCCCCGCTGCCGGACCTGCTCCGCGCGTTCACCACGCCACGCCCGCGGCCTTCGGTCCGGCGGGACGGCATGCCGTACCGGACGGTGACGGATCGCAATGTCCGCAGCCTCCTGTGGGACAACTACCGCGGGCTGACAGACGTGATGATCAATCGGGTGCTCCGCGGCGACGAGACCTTCCCGGATGCGTCGACGGGAAGGCAACGCCCGCTATGGCCGAGGCTGCTGTACCACCGCCTTCGCGGTTGCGATCCGGGCGCCCGGATCGACGACGTGCGTGCCGCGCTCGACCGGCTCACTGCCGCGGAGCAGGTCGTCCGGACGGACGACGGACATTGGCGGCTGCGCAGGTATGCAGAAGCAGACGAACGCCGTGAGCGGACCACGGCCGGGCAAGCCGCGGAGGTGGCGACATGACAGCGAGCGCGACCGAGATCTGGCGGCCGTTCCGTGACGACCCGCTGTTCACCGCGGAGCTCCTGGTCAAACCGAACGCGCCTCACGAACGGATCCTCGCTTACCTGGAACAGGTGGCCCTGGCGCGCCGGGCTCCGCTGCACGTCGCGACGGCGTTCAACGCCGTGCATTTCGGCTTCGGCCCGGACGGCTCGGGCTACCGCGGAGAGCTGCTCGATCCGGAGCTGTTCTTCCGCCTCGACGCCGAGACGGAGACGGTTCCCGAGGTGGGCATGTTCGTCCGCGTCGAACGAGGCGGGTACACCCTGTGGGCTGAGGTGGTCGGGCAGTTCGGGGCCCATCACGGTGTCGACGTCGACGGCTGGGTCCCACCCGAGCTCCCGGGCGTATCCGGGTGGAGCGACCCAGCGCATGCCGGGGAAGCCCGTGCCATCCTTGACTTCGAGGCGTTCGGCACTGGCCTGAACCACCGGGACCGGGCGGAGCTCGATCGGCAGCGCCGCCGCGGTACGGTCCTCGACGCGCGAGGCCATCTGCTCGGCACAGTCTCGGCGGCGACGCGACAGCATGAGACCGGCCGGTACGCGGACTGGCTGCTGACCAGCGCAAAGCCATTGCTGCTCAGCGGCCCGCTGGGCGGCCTGCTGACCGATCCCCACGATGACGGCGCACTCGCCGCGGCCCTGGAAGCAGCCCTGACCACAATTGACAGGATCCTTGCGCGGTCGGCGATCCTGCGCCGCTGGGGCCGGTACGCGACCCCCGCCGATCGGCTCACTGAACGCCTCGCCTCGCACGACGTGCTCGGCGGAAACGACCTGGGCGAACTGGTCAGGATCGCCACCCGGCCGGCGGACCAGCCCCGCTACGCCGGCGTCTGGCCAATGCTTGAAGCGAGAGCACGCCGCGACAACGTGCCAGACTCGCTCACCTTCGCCGGCGCGGTCGAAGCTGTAGTGCACGCCAATCTCGCGATCAACAGCGAAGCCGTCCGGCTCAACGGCTTCGAGGTGAGGATTGATGATCTCTGGCAGGCAGGGGGTGTGTGGCGTACCGCGCCGCACCCCACCCGGGACGACGAGGTGCTCCAGGACGACGTGGTCCCAGAGCACCTCGACAACACACTCACCGTCTTCACAGTCGCGCTCCGCGCCACCCACATCGACAACGGCGTGCTCCCTCTGCCCTCTTACACAACGGAGCTCCTCCCACACAAAAACATGATCATCGACCTGTTCCACGACGGAGAACCGTTGGACGAGACGACGCGCGTCCAACACACCGTCCTGACGGACAACCGGCTTACCGGGATCACCTGGCCGTTCGGCTTTTATCCCGGTATCAAGGTCACTGTCGCCGCCACGCGTGGAGCCCGCCGCGTAGCGCTCTCGACGCAACTCCTCGACGAGCCTCTGCCTTACGGCGAGGATTACCGTTGGGCCACCGACGAAAAGCTTCTCGCTGCCGCTCTCGGTCTGGCCGAGGCGATCACCCCTGCACCGGCGGCTGCCCGGGATGTCCCACCGGGTCGCGGGCTGGACCCGCTGGGGAAGTTCATCGTCAACGCACTCCGCAGACACGGCGAGGCGGGACCGTTCGGCGCCCGGCAGCTCACCGGTCCACAGCTGACGACCGCCCTCTTCGGACCGGAACCGGCCAACCCGGTCTTGCTTTGGCAGGTGATCCACACGTGTGAAGATCTCGTGCATGCGGGCAAGCTGACCCGTGAAGCGGTCGAGGGTGGTTCGGCAGCGGACACCTTCGTGTGGTGGCCCGACAGTGCCGAAGCACCCCGCGTCGCCGACCAGGCACAACGACCGGGCCGGCTGAGTGGCCGAGTCAAGGAACACTGGGTGCCGCCTGGCATGCGACAGCTACCAGACGGGTTCCGCGCCAGCGAGCAGGCGAAGACAAACTACGCGAAGTACATCCGCGGACTTCGAGGACCTCAGGCATCCGTGGAACTACCACCCGGTTTCACCTTCGTCCGAGGACACCGCCGCGGCGACGAGCCGGCCGCGGTCTGGCTCGACGGCACTTCGGACTGAATCCGCACTGGAAACCTCGAAGAGGAGGGTGATCGGCCATGGCCGCTCCGCACAGGCGTCACCGTCATGACACGGACTTCAGCGGACCGTTCGGCACCACAGAGCTGCTGGCTCAAGCGGCGGTGGAAACCGATCCGGGCAAGGCCGCGCGCCAACGCGCCCAAGTCGAGTTGGCCGGGGCGCTGGATCGGCTGGGCGACGTCGTCGAAACCGCCCTTGACCTCGTGACGGCGGAGGAGTTCTCCCGGCTGGTCTGGCGGCTGCCGAACCCCAGCCGCACGAACTTCCTGCGCGACCTGCGTGTCCCGCCCGCGAAACGGCCGACACCGATGGCGGCACGCGACGGGCTCGCCCGCCTTCGGGCCTGGCCGCAGGAGAAGCGCACACGTGCTCTGCAACTCCTCGTGTCACCGGTGCGCCGAGCGCTCGCCCCAGCCTTGACCAAATGGCACGAGAGCCACAACGACAACGGCTTACGGCAGGCGCTGACCGACGATCCGGCCCAAGCAAGCGCTGTCCGGCTGACGGTCTTCGCAGACTGGCAGCGAGGATCCGCCTCGGTTGCCGCACTGCGGATCGCCCTACGCAGCAAGCTTGCCTTGCGCAGCTGGCCGAGTGAGGTCATCGACACGGTTGTCGACGCCTGTCACAAGCTCGAGGCCTTGAGCGAAAGCGCCACGTTGACGATTCATCCCGATGCGGCACCCGAGACGGATGAGTTCGTCAAAACTGCCGAGCAGCTCCGGGAAACCCTCGCGGAGGCCCAGAGAGCGGCAGTCAGGGTTTCCACGAACCTCGCGGATTCTCGGACCGCGGCGCCGGAAGACCTCGCGACGATCGGGGCGCTCGGACCACTGGCCGAGTCGGCACGGGCACTCCTCGAAGCCGCGGGCGCGGAGCCGGAATCCGGGGACTGTCTCGCGCTGGCCGCGGGGCTGGAAGACGCTGCAGTGCCGGCAAGCCGACCGGTCGAACACCCTGAACTCGAACGGCTCGCGCGCCTGGAGGGCCCGTCGGAGTACGAGGAGACGATTGCAGGGGTCCGCCGCGCTGCGAGTGAGCTGCTCGGCAGCGGGAGCTGGGACGACGCTCAGCGAAGCCGGGCCGAGGGCTTGACCGCGTTAATCCGCCTGATCGACGCCACGGCCGAGGGTGAAGCCGGTCTGGCGGTCGAACTTCACCAGACCGCACAGGCAGCACTGCCCGACGAAGGTCAGCCACTGCTCGTTATCGCTCTGCTGGGCCGGCTCGGCTTCCGCTCGGACGACCGGCCGGAACCGCACGGCATGACCGTGACGGAGCCGTCGCCCACACCTGAGCCACAGCCTGCACCGCTCGCGGTGGCGCCTCACGCCGAGCAGGTGGTCACTCCCGACGTATCGCCTCCTGCTGACCAACCAGACGACGACACCGAGGGTCGGCAACTGACCGCGACATTGCTGGGGGCCGGCAAACTCGCCCTGACCCACCACGCCGCGGCCATCTCCGGCGACGATCAGCTCGCCGAAGCGATCCGGCTACTCGCCTTGGCGACGGCCGTCCGAACCGAATCGGGTGCCACTGCCAAGGAACTGCGGGACTCACTCGAAAATCTCGACCTGCACCACTTCGACAGCCACCAACCCGCCCAGCTGGCCTTGCTGATGGCGGCCGTACGCGCTGCGCTCGTGATGGCGGATCCCCATGCCGGGGAACTGGCCGACGGGCTGAGCGCGCATTTCGAGCGGCAACCCCGCCTAACCGCGCTGACCTCGGCAATCGGCAAGGCCTCCGCGCGCGGGCTGCTCTACAGCCAAGCCATGCTGGCGGAGCTGGCACCGATCGCGACCGCCGACAACGACATCGCGGCCGCAGCCGAGGCAGCGGCCGCCGACCGCGATCGAAGCAGGAACCTGCGGTTCCAGCGGGCTAGCCAGATCGCGGAGATATGGTGGGCACCGACCGGGCTGATCGGGCGTGCGGTGGCCATCGCCGCGGCAGACCGGCGGGAAGACATCGAAACCGCAGCCCGAACATTGCGCAGGCTTGGCAGGCGCCAGGATCTCATCGCCGAGCTCAAAAGCGTCGACGACAGTCGGCGCAGCCCCGGTTGGCGGCCGCTCGAAGGAGCCTCCCGCCGCCGGATCATCGAGCAGGCCACCGAGTCGCTCGATCTCGTGCGGGTGTGGGTCGACGCCGTGCGAGCAGAAGCCAGCACGGCCCGCAGGACCCACCCAGTATCCGCCCAGGTAGCCGAGCTGCGCTCCCGGGTGCTTGAGGAACGTGAAGCGGCGGCGGGCGAGCTCGATGCCCTCCATCACGAGAGCGGCGCCCCGGTGCTGGCGGCAGCGGCTACCGCCTGCCTGGCCCTACTCCAACAGAGCATCGAGATGCTCGACGGCGAAAGCCTGAAGGGCGCGGAGCCCGACCCGCGCGTGGTGCTGAACCGTGACCTCCTGCGCTGTGCCCCGCTTCGGCTCAGCGCCGACCTCGCCCCTGCCAGGCCGATGACACTCGACGACATCCGCCTAGCCGACCGCACCGAATGGGAGACCGCGTTCGACGAGCGACTGGCGATCGAGGACTTCGTGGCCGCCCGGACGATCGTCGACGCGATCTCCGAGGAGGCTGGTCGCGACATGACCCCGCTACTCGACCGGCTCGAGCAGGCAGTGGCCCGATCACGGGCCGAGGTGCGCGTGCTGGCCACAGAAATCGAAGGCCGGGTCCAGAGGGCGGCCCGGTTGGGCCAGCTCCTGGAATCGGCGCGGTCCGAGGTGCTGGCACAGCTCGAAGCCGCACGGCCCGACCGTGATGACCTGGACCAGGTACGCCGGCTCCTCGGCGATATCGATAGCCGGCTGCCCGACTACGCAGCGAAGGCCAAAGATGAACTTTGGGAGCGGGTGACCTCTGAACTGAACAAGGCCGGGCAGCGCGTCCCAGAGAACGCCGCGGCTGGTATTCGTGCCCGGATCGACGCCGGAGACCTCGCGACCGCGGAGGAGTACCTGCTCGTCGCGCTCGCCGGTGAGGAGCCCCCGAGCGCACTGGAATCCACTGACCTGCCCCGGTTCCTCAAAGCACTCGAAACCCTTCCCACCACGGTGGTGCGCGATGCGTTGAAGGCCGCCGAAGATGGCGCCATCCTTGCGGACTGCCTGGACTTCGGCCCGCTGTCCCCGGCGGAACGCGCCGCAGCGGCCGAAGGACTGCAGGCATGGCTGGATCTTGTTGCCGACCGGCGGCACCGAGCGTTTCCGTTCGCGCTTGCCCAGGCGCTACGGTTGGCCGGTATCGAGTTCACAGCCGAGCGCCCGGCAGGGCTGTCTGACGGGCCGAACCGGCGCTGGGTCGAGCTCAGCGGCGTGAAACGGGTCGGCGACGCGTTGATTCCGGCGTTCGGTTCGCTCGCCGGCGATCAGCTGCGGCTCATGCTGTGCTGGAACGCACCAGACGTCCGGACCCTTTTCGCCTGGGTGGCCCAAGACTCGAGCGACGCACCCGTCCTGGTGGCCGTCTTCGGGACGCTTGCGGCGAGCCAGCGGCGGGCGTTGAGCAAGGTAACCGCAGGCCGGCCGGAGAAGCCGGTCATCATGCTCGATGACATGGCACTGGCCTACCTCGCAGCCTACGGCGGGGGTCGGTTCGCGGCCACGGAACGTATCCTCCTGCCCTTCGCGACGACCAACCCGTACCACCCGCACGCGACGGGCAATGTCCCGAGCGAGATGTTCAAAGGCCGGCAAGCGGAGCGATCTGCCATCCTCGAACGGCACGGGGCCAACCTGCTGTACGGCGGGCGGCAGCTCGGTAAGTCTGCTGTGCTGCAGGCCGCGGCCCGCCGGTTCGAGGTCATACCGGAAAACGTCGCGGTGTATCTCTCACTGCCTGGCTTCGGTGTGACTCGGAAGCCTGATGCGCTCTGGGACATGATCGTCGCCGGGCTGGCTGAGCGGGGGGTCACCGCCCCGAAACAGCGAGGACGAGATGCGGCCAAGCACGCCGAGTCCATCGTGAAGACTTGGCTTGCCAAGGACCCGCAACGACGGTTAGTGCTATTGCTCGACGAAAGCGACCAGTTCTTCGACGCTGACGCCACGACCGGTTTCGCCACGACCACGCGCCTGCGTGACCTAATGAACTCGACCGAACGTCGGTTCAAGCCGGTTTTCGCCGGCCTGCACCAGGTGCAGCGGTTTGCCCAGCTGCCGAATCAGCCGCTCGCTTCCGCGCACTTCGGTGACGCGTTGGCGATCGGTCCGCTAGCCCCGGAACCCGCGTACCAGCTCATGTTCTCGCCGATGGAAACTTTGGGCATCTCGTTCTCGTCGGACGAGCTCATCCATCGTGTCTTGGCGTACTGCAACTACCAACCCAAGCTCCTGCAGCTCGTCGGGGAAGCGCTCGTGCGAGAGGCGCACGAGCGGCGTGAGGACAACCCGCGCTACGTGATCAACGACGACGAGCTCGAGCGGGTCATCGGGTCCGACACGGTCCGGCAGAAGGTCCGGGAAGCCGTCCACCTGACCCTGAACCTCGACTCACGCTACAAGCTGATCGCCCTCGTGGTCGCCTTGGCTGCGCTCGAGCATGGCGCCGACCGGACCGTCACGACCGGTGTGCTGCGGGATGACTGTGTCTCCTGGTGGCCTGCCGGCTTCACCGGACAGGGAGCCGACGAGTTCCGGTCGCTCCTGGAAGAGATGAGCGGACTGGGCGTGCTCGCCGCGGCGGACGGTGGCTGGCGGCTGCGATCCAGCAACGTTTTGCGTCTGCTGGGCTCTGCGCAGGCCATTGAGGACGAGCTGTTCAGCTCGGAATGGCGGGCACCGACCAGACTCGCGGCTGAAGATGCTCGCCGGACTGTCGCGGACGGCCTGGCCGCTCCGCTGACCGAGAAGCAGTTCGCTACCCTTATCGAACGTCACAATCGCCTCCGGTTAGTGATGGGCAGCCGAGCCAGTGGTATTGGGCATGTTCAACAGATGCTCCAGGAGGAGAACGACCGAATCGGAGCGCGGTTTACGCTAGAGAAGCCGGCATCTCCTGACAGTTATCGCCGCGAACTTCGCGGTGGCAAGCCCGGCAACCTGCATCGTGTCGTGTTCTGCGATCTCGGCGGGATGAAGGTCGGAAGCGCCTGGGCGGCCGTCGATCAAGCGCTCGAGCTCCTGCCTGCGGCAGGAGTGACGCGCACGGTGATCGCGCTGGTCAGCACCGACGCGAACGAGATGTTCTCCTCGGTCTGTGGCTCCGAGCGGACCGATCTCGCCGACCTCGTCGTCCCGCTGCGCCGCGTTTCGGCGGACGGGCTCCGCGCCTGGTTCGGAGCGGACAACCTGACGACGTCCTTCAGCGACTCAGCCAGCCAGGGTGAACTGCTCCAGATCACCGGGGGCTGGACGAGCTTGCTGAACCAAGCCGCGCAGCTTGCGAAGGGAGAGGCACGAAGCGCCCGGCGGGTGTGTGAGACGATCCGCCAACAGCTCGCCCGACCAGAAGGCGCAGCCGAACTTGTAGACGCGGTTGGCTTGACTACGGTGCCCGCCTGCGCCGATGCATTCGGCGAGTTCGTGAACTACGACGAGGCGCTCACGGCCGACGATCTCCTAGACCTCTTCGACGGACACGGAGGTGCCGCGACAATGAACGTCCTGCGCAACCTCGACGTGCTCGTCGAGCGATCACAAGACGGCTTGTGGGAGGCCGAGCCAGTCATAGCGGCGGCTTGGCGCGTGTTCTCCAGATCGGTTTGAGGCGGCTCTGACTAACGGGGCGGCTACCGGATGGTCCGTTGGCACTGATTTTACGACCAGTCGCTCGGCCGTGTGTGCGCCTTCGCCGTCGACCACCTTCACGGCGAGTAATCCGCCCACGGAGTTCGAGGGAAAGAGGCGATAGGCGGTCATGAGCCGAGTCGCGGAGACCAGCACCTGCTCGTCGGTCACCTATCCCATCGATCACGTCGCCAGGGCAGAAGCTTCGTCATTCGGAGTCCACACTCACACACAACTGACACCGAAATGGATGCCTTCCAGCGCTAGCAGAAGAGCGAAAAGGAGATGTTCCTCATGAGCAACGCTTCCCAGAAAACATATTCACCCGCGGCCGTTCAAGACAGAGATGTCGCCCCACCAGATGACTTCTTTAGTCCACTGCATTGGTCCTGGTTCCCCCTCCAACGCGTCGCCGATCCTGTCGAATTGATTCGGCAAGCCGCGGTCTTGGTTCCACCGCGGTCGAGTTCGCCGCGATCCGTGCAAGACCACCCTTTCGGCCGAACGTGACGCTCGTACCAGCAGTAAGCCGCCGAACTCCGGACACTTGCCCACCGCGCCGAGACCTCACCGGCGGGATCTCCGGCCTTCGACGCCCCGTTCTTGTCGGTGGGCAGTCCCATACTGGCGCTGTTACTTCCGGAGCGTCCGCAACGACTGTCCAGGCAGGGAGGCCCTGTGACCATCTTGAACGCTTCGCCGGACCAGCCACAGCACTGGTGGCGGCAGGTCGTCGCCAGTGACTGGGCGGCGTTCTCACAGTCGAAGGACTTGGTTCGCGAGCGGTATGCCGCGTTGCTGGCCGCGCTCGAAGAACTGAGTACCCGGGGCCCCCGGTCCACGCTTGGCGAGATCGGGGAAAGGCTGCGCGCGGTCGGATTCCACGACCCGCTCACCGATATCGAGTTGCGTAACCTGCTGGACCAGCTCGCCGCGTGGGAGTTCGCGGCGCCGTTCCGCGACTTCGCCGCTCCGCTGCGGAACCTCCACGGTGTCATCAGCCGGCAGGAGGCCTGGGCGCTGACCCGTCGCGGCCGTGCGATCGTCGCGGCCGTACGCAAGGCGGTCCTGTCGGCCGATCGTGCGCTCCAGCTACCGAGCCGGCTGCTCGACAGCGTCGAAGACACGATCCGGACGTTGCTCGGGCACGTCGGGAAAACCGATGAGCACGGCCTGCTCGATGCCGATCTGGGCAACGTCGAGACCCGCATCGCGGAACTGCAGCGGGTCACGGCCGACTTCTACGACGCGCTCGGTCAGCTTGTCCAGTCGGACGTGACGAAGGACGACGTTTTCGACGGCAACCGTGACCGGGTCGTGGAAGCGCTGAGGCAGTTCGCCCGCGAGTACGATCGGGCGTTCGTGCGAGTCGGGTCCGCGCTCGCCGCCCTGCGGCAGGTCGGCCACCAGCACGTCGTGCAGTGCGCCGTGACGCACGCCGGGCTGCTCGATCCGGCCGCGCAACAGCACTGGGTGACCGACCGGGTCGCCCTGCTCTCCGCCCTGGAGGCTTGGTTCGTACCCGGCGGCAGTGTGCACCGGCTGGTCGAATCGGCGTACGGCGCGGTAAACACGCTGCTCAACGCAGTCGACCGTCGCTACAACGCGCGGTTGCGCGGCTCGGATCTCGCGGTGGACTTCCGCCTGCTCGCCCAGTCGCTGCACCGGCAGCCGGACGACGATTCGGCCCGGCAGGTGTACGCGGCGGCCTTCGGGGATTGGCCCGCGTGGCACGTCGCGTCCGGCCCGGCCGAGGAGGACGTCGAGCACGCCACCAGCGCCGCTGCGGGCCGGGTGCCGTTCGGTGTGGATCTGACGCTGCGCGAACACGAGCGGCACGGCCCGGCGGGCGGCCGCCCGCGCAAGGTGGTGGATGCCGGCGCAGAGCGGCAAGCGGCCCTGGCGGAGGCCGCCGCCCAGGCCGAGCACCGGCGGCGCTGTGCCGCGGCCCTGCTGACCCCAGGAGAGGTGGAGCTCGAGCACTTCGCAGGGCTCGATGGTGAGACAGCTGCAGTGCTCTTCGACGCGATCCAACTCGCTTTGGACATGGTGGAGCCGGCGACGGGAGTCGGACAGGCCGAAGCCGACGAGGCCGGGGTGCTGGTCAGTGTGCGGCTGGCCGGCCGCGGCGAGCAGGTCACCGTGCCGCTGGCCGAAGGCGACCTGACCGGACCGCGTCTGCTCGTCACCGTGCTCCCGTCCGGGGCGGCGATGCCGAGCCCCGAACCGCCGGCCACCGGCCGGCCGAGGAAGGTCGCATGAGGCACGACACCCTGCTCCACCCAGATCTCGCCGACAGCGCGCGGGTCCTGATCGCGAAGGGCAGGCTGCTTGCCGAGCAAGAGCCGGAGCTGTATCGGAACGCGACCCGCGGGCGCGTCGAGCTCACAAGGTTCTTCCACACCGAACTCGGCTGGACGCTGGAAGTGCTCGAGGCAGCGGACATGATCCGGTTGCACAAGCGCCGGGAGGACGTCCCGAGCGCACGCGGCCTGCGAATCCGCCGAGAGGGACAGGACCCGGTACCGGCGTCGCGCCTGGTTCTGCTGCTGTCGGCCCTCGCCTGTGAACAACTGTGGCGACGTCCCCGGATGACCTTGAACGACCTGCTGCAGTCGGTGGCGCAGGTCTGCGCGGCCGACAGCGAGAACAGCCTGCTCCCCCGGTTTCCCGTCGTCCCCGGTGACGGCGTGAGCAAGCAGGAGGCACACCGGAACCGGCACAGCCTCGTCGACGCGCTCCGGCTGCTGCAGGCCGACGGGACCATCGCCGTCGACCGGTCGCTCGACCAGGCGGCCGGTGACGGTGGTGACGCGGTGGTGTCCGCGTCACGGGATCGGCTGACCGCGAAGTTCTCCTCGCTTTCGCCGTCACTGCTCAACCTGGCGCAGCTGCCGCCACACCGGCACGCCCAAGTCTTGGCCACCGACCGGATCACGGAAGACGACGAACTCCCCGACGAACAGGCAGAACCCGATCTCACGGAGGGTCCCGAAATTCGCCGCGCGGTGCGGAGCGAGACCACCCGGCGCCGGTTTCGGGCGATGCGACGGCTCGTGGACGACCCCGGCGCCGACCCGGTGGCCGACGACTACCTGCAGTCATCCACCGGCCGCAACCGCGCGCTCACGGTGCTGCACGCGCTCGGCCTGGTGGCCACCGTGCGCCGTGACTGGTGGCAGGTCAGCGACCCCTCCGGACTGGGCAGCGCGCTCGGCTTCCCGCACGGCAGGCGCAATGAACGTCAGGCCGCGCTTGCTCTTCTCAGGCACCTGAGCACCCGCGAACCGACGATCGACGGACGCGAGCGCGTCGTGGCGATCGAGGAGATCGTCACGTTGTTCGAACAGATCCGGGAGAACCTGCCGCGTTGGGCGGCGGCTTACGGTGGGCAGCTCCGCGCGCTGGCCAAAGCGGCGGCGAACGGGCTCGTCGACGCGGGCTTCCTCGTGGCCGAGCCGGCCGAAGACGTTCCGGAGCCGCGATGGCGGCCCACTCCAGCAGTACGGATGTGGCGAGTCAGGCTCCACACCGCCCCCGGAGCGAACAGCGAGCAGAGAACCAAGACGCCCACGCTCTTCGACGATCCGGAAGGAACCCTCTGATGCCCACCGCACCGCAGACCGACCACGGCGCGCCGGCCGCGACCGGGCGGTGGCAGCCGACCCGCGCCGGCGTCCTCAACAGCTGGAAGTGGGCCGACGAGGAGTTCCACTTCGCCGACGGCTGGCTCGCGTTCATCGGCCGCAACGGTTCGGGCAAATCCCTCACCGCATCGCAGCTGGTCACTGTCCTGCTCGACGGCGACACCTCCCAAACGGCACTGAGCGTGTCCGGGCGAGCCGCCGGCACGCTGCTGAGCCGGCACACCGACAACCGCGACCGTGAGGACAAGACCGGGGTCTGGTGGCTCGAGTACGGCCGGACCGACCCGGCGACAGGCCAGACCGAGTACCTGACGACCGGGCTGTGGCTGCGCTCGTCCGGCCAAGCCTTGCTGCGCGCGTTCTTCCTCGTCCCCGGCCGGGTCGGGCACCAGTTCACCCTGCACGTCGACCGCAACCCGGCCGGGATCGACAATTTGGCCGAGCAGCTCGCCGCCCACGCCGGCGAGCTGTTCACCGACGCGCCGCGGCTCAAGCCCAAGGCGGCCGCGCACCTGAGCACCGTCGGCGCCGAGGCCGACTACCGGACGGCGGTGCGGACGCGAATCTTCGCGCCGCTCGACGAGATCCAGTACGACGCCCTGCTGAGCGTCCTCCGGACCCTCCGCAGTGTCCGGACCGCGGAGAAGATCTCGGCCAAGGACATGCTCACCGTGCTCACCGGCGCGCTGCCGGCGCTCGACCAGACGCGGTTGAGCGAGATCGCGTCGGCGATGCAGCGCATCGCGACGCTGGAAACCCAGCTCGCCGACACCAGGGAACAAGCGAAGAAGCTCGCCGACACCGACCGCGTCTACGAGCTCTACCGGCAGGCGGTCGCGCTGACCGTGGCCGCGGCCCTGCGCTCGGCCAACACCGAGTTCGACAACCTCACGCGGTCGGAACGCGCGGCCGAGAAGAACCTCGAGGAGGCGAACACCGAGATCGAGCAGGCACAGTCCGCGCTCAAAGAGGCGAACCGCAACCTGCAGCGTCGCGAGGGCGACCGCCGCGCCGCGGAAACCGCGGTCCGCGACCACGCCGGCGCCGAGCTTCCGTACAAGGAAGAGCGAGCCGGTCGCTTGGCTGAGGTCGCCGACGCCGCGGAAGAGCGCGCGGGTCAGGCGGCCGTCGATGCCGCGACAGCCGTGGACGGCGCCGCAGCGGCAGCACGGGACGCGATCGAAGCCCAGCAGAGCCTGACGAAGATCACGCAGGAGCTCACCGCGACCGCCGCGAAGATCCAGGGGGACGGCCCGGTGACGAACCTGGCCGGCGCCGCTGCCGAGCTGGCGAAAGCCGGCCAGCTGGATCCGGAGACCCCCGAGGTCGACGTCGCGGCCGAAACCCTCGCCGAGACTCCGTTGGCTTGGACGGAACACCGACAGGAGAAGGTCAAAACGGTCGCGACGGCATTGACCGGAGTCGACACGGCCAACGGCATCGCGGTCGCCACCGCCGAGCAGCACCGCAAGGCGGAGGAGGAGGTGGACGGCCACCGGGACGCGCTGAACGAGTGCTCGGCTTCGCGGGAAGACGCCGAACGACGTCTCGAAACCGCCGTCGTCGCCTGGCAGAAGTCGGCGACGCACTTCCCGCCGGTGCCCGACGCGTTGTTCGATCCGGACCCGGTTGACGGCCGGGTTGCCCCAGACCGGCTCACGAGCTGGGTCGATCAGCAGGCCGCGTCGATCAGGCAACAGCTCGACGCGACCGGGCACGAGACGCGCAAGTTCGCCGCCGAGAGCGTGAAGAACCAAGCGGCCCAGGATGCGGCGGCTGCGCGCTCGTCCGCGGACCGCACCGCGGCTGAGGTCGAGAAGCAGCGAACGCGGGAAGCGGCGCACCTGCATGAGTCCGAGGTGGCCGCGGCACACGACGCCGAAAGCGCCCGGGAAGCCGAGACGGACCACGCTCGGGAGGCCGAAGCCGCTTGGCTGTACCGTCACGAGCACTTTGTCACGCAGCTTGACTCGACCGAGTCCGCCTTGGACGAGCTTCTCGGCTGGCACGACAGCGTCGAACAATGGCGATCGGCGCTCCAGCACCTCGACCGGACCTCGCTCGCCGGTTCCCTGCCGGCGATCGCTGCGATCAAGCAGTTGCACGCCGAGCTGCGTACCGGCCGGACCGACGAACGGCTGACACGGACCGCTTTGCCGGTGCAGATCTCCGAGGAAGCCCTCGAAGTGCTCGTGGGATACGACGACCAAGCCCTGCGGACTGCGGTAGGCAACGCGGCTCAAGTCGCAGTCCGCCGGATCGACGAGCAGATCGCCAAGGCTAAGGCCGCCGTGACTGGACTGGACGAAGAGCTGAGCGCCGTCGCCGCCGAACTCGAGCAGGCGCGGAAGAAACCCGCACCACCACCGGCCCCGGTCTGGCGCACCCGCGTCGACGGCCATCCACTGTGGACGTTGGTCGATTTCCGGGCGGGCGTCGACGCGGACCGGCGGAATGCGTGCGAGGGTGCGCTCCTGGTTTCGGGGCTGCTGGATGCCGTCGTCACACCGGACGGTCGGGCACGGGTGGGTGACACCGTCCTGTCCGGACGGCAACAGTCGACCGGTCGGACCCTGGCCGACGTCCTGGTTCCGGAGCCGGAGTCCCCCGTCGACGCCGACCAGCTGAACAGCCTGCTGCGGAGCATCTCACTCGACGAGATGGGTGCCGACGTCACGACCGTGCGGACCGGCGTTCTGGCCGCCGCCGCGCCCGCGGGATACGTCACCGGCCACATCGGTGCGACCGCGCGGGAACGAGCGCGGGCCGAACGCGTCGCCCGGCTCGAAGCCCAGCACGCCGAGTTGACGCAACGCCGTGAGGCAGCGGAACTCGACGTTGCGGACCAGCAGGCCGTGCTCGCAGAAGCGGTCGGTGAACGGGACAGCCTGCCGTCGTCGCAGCCGTGGCGGCAGGCACGCGCGCAAGCACAGACCTCCCAGCGGAGCGCCGGAAGAGCTGACAGCGATGCCACGGAACGCCTCGCGAAGGCGGATTCGACGCGGCGAGCGGTGCTGGACCGGCTGCGGGAGAACGAGGCTGCTCGAAACCGAGTGCTGAGCGGTATCCGCACCGAGCTCACCGCCGCGGTCGCGAAGGCCGAATCGGCGTCCGAAGCCGCGGAGGCCGCTGCGGTGCACCTGGCTCAGTGCGCCGAAGCCGCTGAACAAGCCACGGCCACATGGCAGAGCGCGGTCCGCGAACAGGCGAGGGCGGACAAGCAACGTGCCGGGTTTCCGTCGCTCACCGCGCTCGGCGCCGCGCGGGACGATGAAGACGAAGCCACGAACCGGCTGCACAACGCCCAGAGCCACGTTGTGCGTCTTGTCGAACAGCTCGAGCACACTCGACTGGAAACCCGGAAAGCCCTGAAGGTGCTGAACGAGGCGGTGGATCTCGGCGACGGCCGGTCACTACCCGCCGAACGCCAAGCGCTGGACGCATTCACGGACGAATTGTCCCACTTGGCCATCCAAGTCCGGTCGTGGAAAGCGGTCGTCGACCGGACAAAGCAGCTGCGTACCCACGCCCGGCGCACCTCGGCGACCGCGGCCGACCAACGCCGGCGGAGCCGCAAGACGAAAAGCGAAGCGGTGACGGCGCGGGCGGCCGCGGTGAGCGCGCAGGCAGAAGTGGAACGGCTGCGCGAGCTCTACGGCGCGGCTTACGAAGAACTCCGGCAAGCTCTCGAACAGATGGCGCAGGCCCATGAGGCGGCGCTGAAGGAAGTCGACGAGATCAAGGACAGGATCACCCGGGCCGAGGTCGCGGCGGCGGGCGCGAAGAGCACCTTGGAAAGCATCGCACCGCAGCGTGGACAGGCCGAGACCCGGCGTGAGCGCTGCCTCGACCGGATGTACCGGCTGGTCGACGAATCGGTCGTGCCCGTGGCCGAGGACATCGCCGTCGACGCGGTCGGGCGGCCGACGAACCTCACGGCGGCGCTTTCCTGGGGTTCCGCCTTGCTGGCCGCGGAACCGCGCGGGCACAACCGCGAGGAGCTCACCAAGCTGCTCGAGAACCGCCGCCTGCGGCTGGAAAACGAAGCGAGGAAGGTCAGCGCGGCGCTGACCCGGTTCGACCGGCAGGTGACGGTGCAGACGATTCCCGGTACCGACTGGCGTCGCGCGGTCGTCGCCGCGCCGGACGCCCTCGGCGGGGAAGACTTGCACACGACGGTCCTGACCTTGCGCCAGACTGCGGAACAATTGGAGAACGACCTCCGCGACGACGTCAAGTCCACCCTCAAGACCAGCATGTTCACCGCGTTGCGCCGGGAAATCGCCACGCGCCGAACCGCCGCGGAAGACCTCGTCCGGCAGATCCGCGCCACCCTCGAGGACGTGCGCACTGGAGTCGCGCGGGTCGGCGTCGAGGTCGATTGGAAGGTTAAGGACGACCCCGACGCGAAACGCATGATCGAGCTGGTCAAGGCACTGCCCTCTGACGAGACGTTCGAGCAGATGTACGAGGTGCTGCGGCAACGGCTCGAGGACGCGACCGGCGAGACGTGGGAAGCGCGCGTCGCGCACACTTTCGACTACCGTGTGTGGCACGAGTGGGTTATCAAGGTCACCCACGCTTCGTTCGGCGACGGCAAGGCGGAGGCGTTCCGTTCCTTGACTCCCCGGTCGAACCCGCTCGCCTCGTTCAGCACCGGCGAAATGCGCCTCGCGACGATGCTGCCGCTGCTGGCGGCGGCGTGGTCCATGTACGAGGCCCCGGGCTACGCAGGCCCGCGGTTGTTGTTCGTGGACGAGATGAACGCCGCGTTCGACCCGCAGAACGTGCGGAAGCTCCTGGCTCTGCTGCGCGAATGGAACTTCGACGTCCTCTCCACCGCACCGGAGATGAGCGCACTGCTGAAGGCCGAGTCGGGCCGGGTGATGATCGCGCAGGTCACCCAGTCAGGTGCGGTGGGGGTGTCAACGCCCTGGCTCTGGACCGGCTCCGGGCAGCCGGTCCTAGTCGCAGACCGCATCGGTAGTACCGCGGTCCGGCCATGACACCCGCCGAGCTCCCGGCTAACGCACGCGCCCTGGCTAACGACGCGGATCTCGCTCCGCTGTGGCAGGCGGTCCACCAGCGACTGTGTCAAGTGGACGAGCCCGCCGAGCTCGCCACGGTTTCGGTCACCGGGCTGTCCGCAGGCGGTGTCGCGCTGCTGCGCAGCTGGCTCGACACCAGCACGCGGCGGCGCCGCGGGAAGTCGGCGATCTCGCTGAACGGCGGCGTTGCCAAGGTGCCCCTGCGGGAGCTGCTAGCCGAGTTCGGCGTCGCCGCCGAAGACCTCTCGGCGATAGCCGAGCTGGCGACAGGCGAACCCGTGGTGAACCGCACCGCCGGACGAGCCGCGAGTGCGGCCGCACGTGCGACGCTTTGGACCGAGGTGGAGAGCACCCTGGCCGCCGTGCCGCTGCTCGCGCGGCGGATCCGCGCCGCCGGCGTCGCGGACACCGACATCGACTTGGTCCGGACTGAGTCGCGGTACCTTGCGGCAGCCGTGGCGAAGATCGACCGGCTCCGCCTACAGGACACTCCGCCGATGACGCTGGCGAAACTGGCTCATGACTGCACCGGCGATCCCCACGGCTTCGACCTGGACGAACTCATCGGACGGCGCCTGGTCGAAGCAGTCGCCGAACGGGCCGGGGAACCGATCACGTACCGGCCGGACGCGGTCAGGGCGCTTCTGGCGCGATCCGGGGTGCTCGCGGATCGGCTGTCGTCGTCGGTCGTGGTGCTGAACCTGCGAGCGTCGGGTACCAGCGTCGTCGACGAACGGCTTCGGCTGGGAGGCGGTCCGGTGCCGCTTACGCTGTTCGACCTTACCGTCAACCCGCCGACACTGGCGGACGCCGCTATCTTGGTCGTCGAGAATCCGTCAGTCATCGAAGCGGCGTTGGCTGTGGGGTTCACCTGCCCGATCGCCTGCACGAGCGGACACCTGCGAGCGGTCGACCATGCGTTCCTGCAGCACGCGATCGACTGCGGAGTGAGCTTGAACTACGCGGGAGACGTCGATCGTGACGGTCTGATCATCGCCGCCCAGGTGAGGGAACTCTACGGGGCAAGGGTGCTGGCGATGGACCACGTCACGGTCACCAAAGCGAGCGCTGCCCCGTCTTCGGTACCACTCAGGAAGCTCCCCGACGAGACTTCACCCGAGCTGGTTGCCGCGCTGGCCGACCGCAGTAGGGCCGTCTACCAAGAAAACGATGTGATTCTGAACGTCCTGCTGGGCGGCTCGCCGGTCGTCGACACAGGTGACGATCCGAGTCGCGCGCGGTCGGCACCATTCCCCAGCAAGACAACACGGAAGCCTCACCCAGGGGTGCTCGACTGAGGAGATTCTTAGCAGCGCTGGCCGCACTCCTGGTCGTGCTGGTGATCGTCATCTGGCTCGTGCGTAAGGTCGGCGACCTCCGTTCCCCAGCGACCGCCGACCGACAGTCAGGGCCGAGGGCGGCACTCGCCAGTACTCGGTCGCGCTCGTCGTCGCCGATGTCCGGGTTCGGGGCGAACTCCCGGCCCAGTTTCCCGATCTGCATGCACTACAACCCAGCGCTCGGCCTGGTGGGCGAAGCGCCGGTCAGCCGAAGTCGACGGAGCGGCCGATCTCCACCCATCGCTGGTCTTCCTCGGCGGTCTCCCGGGTCACCGGTGCCATGTACTCTACCGCGTCGCGCCCCATTACCAGGTGCAGCGGCGGCTCCCGTTCTCCGGCCAGGGAACACCGGCGCGACCCGCATCCGGTCGATCGGTTCCCTGCCGCCGAAACGTTCGCGTGTCATACGCGCCAGTTCGCCGGCTGTCGGACCCCGGCGGTAGTGGTGACCGCCAAGATCGTCCGTTGTGGATTGACCGGTGCCGAGGCAGGCTGACAGACACCTGGTCCTCGGCAACGTGCCTCGAGGGCCGCCTATCGGTGTTGGTTGGCGAGCGGGTGGGGTTGGCCGGTCATGGCGGTGAGGGCGGTGGCGACGGCGTGGAGGTCGGCTTTGATGTAGGTGGTGGTGGCTGCGCCGGTGGTGTCGGTGTGGCCGGCGTAGGCGCGGGCGATGCCGTAGCCGAAGTGGCGTTCGACCCAGGTGAGGGTGGTGTGTCGTAGCCAGTGGGTGGAGATGCCCTGGTTGGCCACCCAGGGGAGCTGTTGGCCGATGCGGTGCCAGAGGTGGTCGTAGCGGCGGCTGGTCAACGCGCGGCCGTCGCGATAACGCAGCAGCGGCTCGATAGGTGTGGTGGCGTGACGGGCGGCCGCGTGGTCGGCGAGGCTGGTGGCGAGGTCCGGGCTGATGGGTTGCCAGCGGAGCTTGAGACCTTTCTCGATGAGGCGGACGAGGCAGTGGTCGGTGTCAAGGTCTACGACCCGCAACGCGAGTGCGCCGCCGCGTCGGCAGGCGGTTTCGGTGTGCAGGCGCAGGAGTAGTGCGTCGAGGATGACGTCGTTACCGCTGGTGCGGGCGGCGGCGTTGATGTGGTCAAGTTCGTCGGGGGTGAGTGCGCGGCGGTGGCTGGGCAGTCTGCGGGGTTTCGCTACGCGGTGCGCGGGGCTGGCAGACGGCGCCATCAGGCCGTCGGCGATGGCTCGCGTGTAGATGGCGCGGGCAGCCGCGATGACGTGTTCACCCGCGTGGCGGCCGTGCCTGTTGTTGCGCCGGGACACCGCGGTGCTGGCCATGTCGTGGCGCAGGGCTTCGATGTCGGTGGCGGTGATCTCGTCCAGCCGACGGTCGCCCCAGCGGGCGAGCATCCGGTCCCAGTAGGTGGCGTAGGTACGGTTCGCGCCGGGCCCGGCTGCCCCACGGACATGGTGGAGGTATCCGCGCAGGGTGGGCAGCCCCGCTGCCGTGGTGTCGTCGTGAGCGCGGAGATCGGCCAGGCTCACACCGAGCTGGGCCAGAAGCTGTCGCGCGACGGCGACCGTGGCCGCATGCGGGGACGTCATCGTGATCCTCCGAGAATCTCGTGATGAAAGTCGGCCAGCAGCCGGGTCAGGATCTCGGCGGTGTGCACGAGAAGGGTTTGGTTGCAACGGATGCCGGTAAGGACAAGCGCAGGGCCGCGCTCGATGCCGCACATCTGGCGTGCGGCTGCCGGCAAAGTGACGGCACCCCGCTTATCGACGCGATGGCGACCAGCCGGGTCGGCGACCAGCACGATCACCTCGCCGCGGATCTCCAGCCGGAGTCGCTGGGCCGGTCGCCAGCCCAGGGCATCGAACACCGACCGCTCACGCACACGACCGGTCCGGTCGACGCGCGCCATCCCGACCACCATGTCGGTCTCGGCAGGTTCAGCCGAGCGGTGTGCAGGCAGGTCCGGCAGACGTACCGGTTCGGTCTGACGCTCGGCGAAGTCGGGCACGAGCGCACTGATCAACTGTTCGTGGGGCCGCTGTGGCGGCGGCTGGTGGCGTCTGGTGCTCATGACGTCATCATCCGAGGCGCACAGCGCCGGACAAGTGCTTGACCAGCGGAAACTACACCGCTCGACGCTGGCGAACGCCCGTGCGGGTCAGAGGCGACGTTGGCGAAATTTCGCCAAAACCGGTGTCC
>NZ_DATELF010000030.1:0-3795 GCF_035276945.1 Amycolatopsis sp.
AGCAAGCTCTTCCTCACCGCCCTCGCCATGGCCGTGGCCCGGCGGTGGCCCGACGTCTGCAGCAACGCCGTCGACCCCGGGTGGGTGCCCACCAGGATGGGCGGACCGGGTGCTCCCGACGACCTCCGGCTCGGGCACCTAACCCAAGAATGGCTTGCCACCAGTGACGAACCCGAGGCCCGCAGCAGCGGCGGATACTGGTATCACCAGCGGCTCTGCCCCCCGCACCCTTCCGTTCGCGATACAAACTTTCAAGACAGCTTGCTTGACGCGTTGGCCCGCTTCACGGCAGCGCCGCTGACCTGAAACCCATTCCGGAGTGTCCGAGCCTCACCTCCTGCGTATGCCGGTCGGCGGCCCCGTCGGCGAGCGCGAGTGGCGACGATCACGGCGCCGTTGCCAACTGACGGGCGACCCTGCGGTAAGACGGCCCCCGGCCTAAACCGCTCGACGCGCCGCCGGCCCATCCGAGGTGGTGCGCGATCAGCACCTGGTCGGGATCTCGGCGATACTCGCGGCCAGCTGCTTCCAGCTCCGGTGGGCCTGTCGCCTGCACGACAGGTGTCCTGTCGTCGGGGTGACTGTCCGTGCGCGGTGCGCGCGCCACGATGTGTTTCGTCGGCGGGACCACAACGCACCAGGAGCCTCAAAATGACCAGCATCGCCAACACGGTTCGGACCCATCGCAGTAGCTTCCGTAACACCGGGCATCGGGTTGGCCGCGCCCTCCGGACCGCCGGGCGCCGCTACGTCGAGATTATGGCTAAGTGCGACCCGAGCGGTTACGGCTACTACGTCTGGTAGAGCGCACCGGTTGATCCGCGAAACCACTCAACGCACCTGGTTCGTGGGGTTGGCCGTGACAGTCTGAGTTGGCCCCACCGTGACGGCTTGAAGTGGCTCCACGGGGACGACGGTTGCGTGTTGTTGTGACGGTCTGATCTGGCCCCATCGCCGACATGCCGGGGCGGTTGTGACGGTTTGATGTGGCCCCGCTTGACCGTGATCACCAATCGGTTTGGTGATCACGGAAGGGGTCGAGGGGTTGGGGTCGAGGGTGGGGTTGTTCGCTGCGATCAGACGGGATGCGCGGGTCGAGGAGTGCTCGATACGCGAGCTGGCGGACAGGTATCACGTGCACCGGCGCACGGTGCGGCAGGCGTTGGCGAGCTCGGTTCCGCCGCAGCGCAAGGCACCGGCGCGCACCTCGCCGCGGTTGGAGCCGTTTAAGGCGGTGATCGACGCGATGCTGCGCAGTGATCTGGACGCGCCGAAGAAGCAGCGCCACACGGCCCGGCGCATCCTTGCGCGGCTGGTTGACGAGCACGACGCGGGCGAGTTGTCGTACTCGACGGTGCGCGATCACGTCCGTAAGCGCCGGCCGCAGATCGCCGCCGAGGCGGGCCGGCCGTTGGAGGAGGGCTTTGTGCCGCAGACTCATCTGCCCGCGGCCGAAGCCGAGGTCGACTTCCACGACCTGTGGGTGATCTTGCGGGGGATCAAGACGAAGACCGCGCTGTTCACGATGCGGCTGTCGTACTCCGGCCGGGCCGCGCACCGGGCGTCGCTATCGCAGGGGCAGGAGGCGTTTCTGGAAAGCCACGTCTACGCCTTCGAACGCCTCGACGGCGTCCCGACCGAGCAGATCCGCTACGACAACCTCAAACCCGCCGTGAGCCGAGTGCTGTTCGGCCGCACCCGGGTTGAGTCCGATCGGTGGACCGCGTTCCGCTCCCACTACGGTTTCGACCCGTTCTATTGCCGCCCGGGCCATGAGGGCAGTCACGAGAAGGGCGGCGTGGAGGGCGAGGGTGGCCGGTTCCGCCGCACCCACTGCGTGCCCATGCCCGTCGTTGAGTCGATCGAGGAACTCAACGCGCTGCTCGAAGACTGGGACGACGCCGACGACCGTCGGCGCATCGGCAACCGGACCAGCAGCGTCGGGCACGACTGGGCCTTCGAACGCACCCTGCTGCGGCCCCTGCCGGCCGAACCGTTCGACACGGCATTGACGTTGACGCCGCGGGTGGATCGGTATGCGCAACTGATGGTGCGCTGCAACCAATACAGCGTCCCGGCACGGTTCATCGGCCATCGGCTGCGGGTCAAGCTGTCCGCCTCCACGGTCACCGCCTATGACAGGAACACCGTGGTCGCGCGGCACCAGCGCGCGATCGGCAAGGGCGTGAAGGTCCTCGACCTGGACCACTACCTGGAGATCTTGCTGCGAAAGCCCGGTGCGCTGCCCGGCGCGACCGCGCTCGCCCAGGCCCGTGCGTCGGGCCTGTTCACGCAAACACATGAGGCGTTCTGGGCTGCCGCCCGCAAAGCCCTCGGCGATTCCGCCGGCACCCGGACGCTGATCGAGGTGCTGCTGCTGCACCGTCACCTCGAGCACGCCGACGTGCTCGCCGGCATCACCGCCGCGTTGTCGGTCGGCTCGGTCAGCGCCGATGTCGTCGCGGTCGAGGCCCGCAAAGCCGCCCAGCAACGCGGCATCCAGCCACCACCAGTCGAAGCCACACCGCGCCGGCAGCAGGTCATCAGCCTCACCACACGCCGCCTGGTCGAACTGCCCGGCGAGGACCGGCCGCTGCCCTCGGTCGACGTCTATGACGACCTGCTCGGAAAGGCCAGCTCATGAGCGTGACCACCAAGACCGCGCCGGCCACCCGGCGTGGTGTCACCGAACACGCCGCGATCGCCGCGATCGACTCCGGCACAAGAGTGCTGCGGCTGCCCACCATCCGCGACCGATTCGAACAGACCGCCGCCGCCGCGCAACGCGAACAGCTGTCCTACCTCGGCTTCCTCGCCGAATTGGTCATGGCCGAATGCGACGACCGGGACCGTCGCCGCGCCGCCCGGCGCATCCACGACGCCGGCTTCCCCCGCGACAAACGCATCGAAGAGTTCTCCTTCCACGCCAACCCCTCGGTGAACCCGGCCGTGATCCACCAACTCGCCACCTGCGCCTGGGTCAAGGCCGGGCATCCCCTTTGTTTGATAGGTGATTCCGGAACCGGCAAATCACATCTGCTTATCGGGCTCGGCACCGCCGCCGCCGAAGCCGGCCACCGAGTCCGCTACACCCTCGCCTCCAAGCTCGTGAACGAGCTGGTCGAGGCCGCCGACGACAAGCAGCTGTCCAAAACCATCGCCCGCTACGGACGGGTCGATCTCCTCTGTCTCGATGAACTTGGATACATGGAACTCGACCGCCGCGGCGCCGAACTGCCCTTCCAGGTCTTGACCGAGAGGGAGGAGCGATCAGCGATCGCCATCGCCTCCAACGAACCCTTCAGCGGGTGGACCAAAACCTTCACCGACCCGCGGCTCTGCGCTGCCATCGTCGACCGACTCACCTTCGCCGGACAGATCATCGAAACCGGCACCGTGTCATACCGGCTCGCACACGCCCGCCACGCACGCACAACCGGAGCCAGTTCAAACCGTCACGCCGGGGCCAAATCAGGTTGACACCGCCAGTTTGGTCCTGGTCGGGGCTGGGTAGTGACCCGGGCAAGGAGGTCAGCATGATTCGAGCACTGCTCAAGGGAGCCCTCGCCGGCGCGGCCGGCACGACAGCGCTGAACGCCACGACGTACCTGGACATGGCGGTGCGGGCTCGGCCAGCGAGCGAAACCCCGCAGCAGGCGGTCGACGAGTTGGCGAACCGGTCCGGGCTGCCGGTGCCGGGCGGGGGCGAGGACAAACAGAACCGGCTGGCCGGGCTGGGCCTGCTGACGGGTATCGCGACCGGTGTCGGCGTAGGCATGGTCTCGGGGATGCTGG
>NZ_DATELF010000031.1:0-4475 GCF_035276945.1 Amycolatopsis sp.
GAAACAACGGCAACGGCCACAACACCCGATCCCCCACACCCAAACCCAACACCGGCACATAACACGCCGCCACCGACCACAAACAACCCCGCTGCGACGACACCACACCCTTCGACAAACCCGTCGTCCCCGACGTATAGAGCATCCACGCCGGCTCATCCATGCCGAGATCGTCACGAGCCGGGCTACTCGGGTCCGTTGTGGACAATTCGGCGAACGACACCGTGCCCTTCGGGGCGTTCTCGGGCAGCGGCTCGTCGCCGGTCACGAGGACGGCCAGCGGGGAGCGGCCGACCAGCGCCCGCCAGACCTGGTCGAGGTGCTGGGGATCGGTAATCACCACGGTCGCGCCGCTGTCGGCGATGAAGTGGTCCAGCTCGCCGTCCGTGGACTGGGAGTTCAGCGGCACGCCGACCGCACTCGCCCTCGTGACGGCGTAGTAGCTCTCGATGGTCTCGACGCAGTATCCGAGGTAGATGGCCACGCGGTCACCGCGTCGCAGGCCCAGGTCCGCGAGGTGCCCGGCCAGGCGCCGGGTCCGCTGCTCCAGTTCGGCGTAGCTCACGGTGCGACGCGCGTCGGAGCAAGCGGTCTTGTCCCCGATGTCCCTCGCGTGCGCGCGCAGCATCTCGGACAGCGGACGGATCAACTCGGTACGCAGCATGCCACCAACATCCCTCGGCCGATGTGAGACATCCTGACGCGGACGACGAGCCACCGGCCCGCCGCGCGTCAGCGAGACGCCAGAACCATTCCGGCGGCACACTGGTGCGAGGCCGCCTCCAGTCCAGTTTCGCTGGCGATCCGAGCGGAGGACCCCCTAGCCACCCCCTGGGGCATCCCTAAGTTCCCGTGCCGGGCACCGGCAGCAGGGCCGGCGGGGCAGAACAAGGCGACGAACACGATAGTCTACAGTGGACAGAGATGGGCAGAAATGGGCGGGCGTCGCGGACCGGAGGAGCCCGGCCGGATGGCGCCGGGTCCCGCGCCGGATCGGCGGCGGGAACCCGGTCACCTCCGGGCGCCACGCCGGATCCTTACGGAACCATCAGCGCACGGCTGGCGGAACCGGCTCGCAGCCCGCCCACTGAGCGCCGGCGCGGCGACGAGCCGGTCGGCCGCGTCCCGCACCAGGTCCCGCAGCTCCGCCTCGTCCGCCGCGACACCGAAGAGGTAGAAGTCGGGACGCACCAGCGCGGCCACCGCGCCCATCCCGGCGAGGTACGGCAGGTAGGCACCGTCGACGTCGACGACGTCGTGTTCGGCGAGATCGCCGGGGTCGGTGCCTGCCGGCCTCACCCGCACGAGCGTGGTGTCCGTCGCGGCCAGCGACTCCAGCTCGCGCTCACCGAGCAGCGAGGTCACGTCCGCCGTGGTGATCAGCACGAACCCCAGGCCGACCAGCTCGTCGAAGAGCCCCGTCCGGCCGTCCCGAGCCACTCGGGCCTGCGGCGTCGAGTCGCCCGCGTGCTTCGCCGGGCGACCGTCGGCGTCGTGCCGCAGGAAACCGGTCACGAGGGACTTCACGGCCGTCCGCTCCATCGCCGAGGGCTCGATATTCCTGCTGCGCGCGGTCAGCATGGCCGCGTCGCGATCGGCCGCCGCGGCCGGGTTCACCACGCACACCACCTTCCCGAGCTCGACTGACATCGAGACCGCGTGCTGCACGTGGGCCCGGCGCTCGCTGACGTAGGTGTCCAGCACGGCGGCGTCCGCCCGGCCCGCCAGCACGAGATCGAGTTTCCACGCGAGGTTCGCGGCGTCCCGGAAGCCCGAGCACATGCCCTGGCCCGCGAACGGCGGCATGACGTGCGCCGCGTCCCCCGCGACGAGCATCCGACCCGAGCGCCAGCTGTCGGTCCAGCTCGCGCGGAAGGTGTAGACGGCGTGCCGGTCCAGCTGCGCGTTCTCGGGGGTGACGTCGACGAGGCCAAGCAGGCGCCAGGCGTTCTCGACCTTGCCGAAGTCGCTCACCTGCTCGCCCGGCAGGCGCATGAACTCCCAGCGCCGGTGCCCCGGACCGGCGGAGACCGCCGTGCGCGGCCGGGCCGGATCGCAGATCTGCAGGTTGTTCGGCTTGAACTCGCGGGACTCGCGCAAGGTGACGTCGCAGATGAGCCAGTCGCGCGCGAAGCCGAGGTCGGTGGTCGTAGTGCCGATGCGGTCCCGGACGAAGCTGTTGGCCCCGTCGCACCCGATCACCCAGCTCCCGCGAAACGTCCGGCGGGTGCCCTCGGGTGTGTCGGCGATCAGCGCCACACCCTCGTGGTCGTCGATCGAGTCCACCACCGTGTGGCCGCGCAGCACCCGCAGGTTCGGCATGCCCGCGCCACGGGCGATCAGCTCGGCCTCCAGCGCGGGCTGGTAGAACGAGGTCGAATCCGGCCAGGAGCAGTGACCCCGCTCGGCCACGTCGAACTCGATCAGCGTCTCCCCGCGGGCATTGCGCCACGCGTATTCCCGTGACGGCTCACCGAAATCGGCGAACGCGTCCCCGATCCCGGCCGCAGCGAGGATCCGCCCGGCCTCGCTGTCGAACCCCACCGCTCGCGGCAGGGAGAAGGGCTGCGGCCAGCGTTCCAGCACGATCACCTGCCAGCCGTGCCGCGCGAGCAGGACCGCCAGCAGTTGCCCCACCGGGCCGTAGCCCACGATGAGCACGTCCGCGATGGCGTCCCGCTCCGATTCCTGATCAGCGGGCGGCGTAGGCATCGGCACTTCTCTCCCTCTGCGGTGGCATCACGCGGAGTTCTCCGCCGGCGGACTGGTTTTACCAAGGAGACCGAAAGTGGGCCGACCATGCCAACCGGCGGCCGGCCTACGTCTGACCGATCGCCGTCACTTTCGGTCGGATTGGTATCTACCGGCACAGTACGGCGACAGGTCGATGAGGTCGTGCAGCACCACCGGAGCGTGGTGCGCGACGTTCGTGGGGTCGACCCGCAGCACGGACAGCGAGCCGTGGCCGGCGGCGAGCGCGGCGTCGAGCATGACGAGTCCGTCCGAAGTGGACATCACACCGGCACCGGGTAATCTCGAAGGGCCTTCCTCGGCCAGCGGGCCCCATGCCAGCGCCATTCCGGCCAGGCCGCGGCGACGGCGCCGGAACACGAGAGCCTCACCGAAAACGTCCGTCGCGGCTTGCTCCGCGCGGCCGGCCCCGCCCAGCGGTCCGCACGCCGACGTGACGACGACGAACAGCTCCGGAGCGATCGACCTGGTGAGCTCGTGGAGGTTGACGGTGCCGCGGACCACGGATTCCACCGGGTACCGGCTGCTCGGTTCCTCGGCGTGCACGACGCCGGTGACAAGTCGTTTCCGCTTGCCCAGCAAGGCCGCGAGCGTCGCACGGTCGGCCGCCGCACCGGTCCGCAGCGTGATCTCGGTGCCCACGGCGGCGAACTGCGCCACCAGCTCGGCCGCCGTCTCGTCCGGCCAGCCGTCGGCGCTGAGCAGGAGCAGGTGCCGGACGCCGTAGGCGGTCGCGAGGTGGCGCGCGATCGCCGCACCGCGCACCCCGTCCGCGCCCGTGACCAGCACGGTGCCCGCCGGATCGACGACGAGCTCCCGTTCGGGCTCGGTCGGCACCGAGACGCGGGCCAGCCGGGGCACCAGCACGACACCGCCGCGGACGGCCGACTGGGCCTCTCCGCCGGTCACCGCCGTGATCAGGGCTCCGGCCCACCACTGGAAATCGTCGCCCGCGGGCGCGTCGGCATCCACGAGCCGGACGCGGCCGGGATGCTCGGCCTGCGCCGAGCGCAGCACTCCCCACAGTGGAGCGTGCCGCAGCTCGCGCACGTCGTCCTGCTCGCTCGTGACCACCACGCCACGGGTCACCAGCACGACCACCGACGTGGGCAACCGTTCGTCGGCAAGCAAAGCGTCCACCTCGGCGGACAACGCCCGCACGCAGGCGCCCACCGCCTCCGCGACGTCCCCGTTCTCAGCCGCCGCGGGCGGGAGCAGCACCAGCACATCCGGCGCGGGCGCACCCGACGCGACCGCCACGCGGATCTCGTCCGGGGAGGCGTGCACGCTCACGTTCGCCTCGGCCTGGTCCGGCGACGCGGCCGACCGCAGGGCGGCCGCGAACCCGTCACTTCCCGGCCCCGCCACGGCCCAGGAACCCGTCAGCGCGGGCGGGTCGAACCGCAGCGGGCGGGGGACCCAGTCCATGCGCAGGAGCGACTCGTACTCGTCGCTGCCGATCGCGCGCAACCGCGCGGGCAGCTCGAGCAGCACGTGCCGGGTGATCTTCCCGGACGCCGTGCGCGGGATCCGGGCTATCTCGTAGATCTCTTCGGGAACCTTGAAGGGTGACAGCTTCTCGTGGCAGGTGGCGAGTACGTGGGCGGGATCGAAACCGTCCGGTCCCGGTACGACATAAGCGACGGGGACTTCACCGAGTACGTCATGCGGCTTGCCCACCACAGCCGTATCCGCGACACCCGGGACGGTGCGAACAACCTCTT
>NZ_DATELF010000032.1:0-99467 GCF_035276945.1 Amycolatopsis sp.
CGCCGCGGCGGCGCCGCGTTCGGCCCGCCCGCCCGCGGCTCCGCCGGCGCCTTCGAGGCCGTAGGACATTTTCAGGAACCGCACGACAAGGGCGAAAATGTCCTCGATGATCTCTACCGCACCGGCCAGCCCGCGATAGCCCGTGAGCACCGTCTTGAACCGGGCCAGCGCGGCGAACATGGGGGCGAGCGCGGCTTCTGCTCGAGGCCCGATCCTGGCCGCCGCTTCGAGTGCCTCGGCGACCCATTTCACCCCCGTCACCGCCTCCTTGACCGCGGTGTAGCCCCCGTCGGTCAGGGCCAGGAGCAGGATTTCGAACACGGCCAGCCCACCGACCCAGCCCACCCCTTCGCCGAGGGCGCGGTCGGGTTGTTGCAGAAACCGCACCAGCGCGTCGGAGATCGATCTGCCGACGCCCTGCGCCTGGCCGACCGCGCCGGCGATCAACTGGTCGAACATCGCGATGATCTTCTTGGGATCCGACTTGCCGGCGAGCACCTCCTCCAACGCCGGTCCGATGAGGGCCTGCACCTTCTCGACCAGTTTCTGGGTCTTGCCCACGAGGATCTTGCGCTGGTCGGCGTTCGCGAGCGCGGCGACCAAGCGCCCCTCGAGTTCGCCAATCTTCACTTGGAGCCGTGCGATGTCGTAGAGAAGCACGAACGGGCCGGTGACACCGTCCCACAAACCCTTCACGAACCCGATCAGGAAACCGACCGAGAAATCCGGTGACGGGTTCGCCAGCAGAGCGACCATCCGGTCCGCGATGCGGATCTTGAACGTCGAGTCGTAGGAGATGGCCTGGTCGAGAAAGCCGATCATCGCGTTCTGGATGAGCCGGGCCATGAACGAGGCGTACCCGGCGGCGTTGATGGGACCGTTCTCCACCAGCCACTTCGACGCATTCAACACCCGGTCGACGACGAAAGCCTTCGTCTCGTCGGACAGTTCCGCCCAGATGCCCGCCGCCAGGTGCCTTGGCAGGGATGAGGGATCGGTCACGATGTCGGTGGCGAACCGCAGAGCCTTCGGCGCGCCGGACAGCCTGTCGAGCAGCCCGTCGCCGACGCGCTGCACCGGGGCCTGCTCCTCCTCGGTGCAGCCGCCGCTGTGGTCGCCCCCGCAGCGCTGCACATGGAGCAGGGAATCGACCGCGTGATTGCCGACGGCTCGTTGTAGTGCGAGTACTTGCGCGGCTGGGGTGGCAGGGCGCTGAACGGATGCGGGTTTGGCCTGCGCCCGCCGGACATGGTCCGGAGCCGGGGTGGTGCCGGGCTTCCCATGCTCAACAGCCATATTCACACTCCCACAGTGACCCTGGCATGGGAGTGGCGTGCCGGACAGGGCACGGTGAACGGCCAGGCGGGCAACGCGAACCGCCCGATGGGGCGTTTACATCAGCGGCGGCACCAGTGCGTCAATGAGGTGAGGGCCGGGTTCGGCGAGTGCGCGGGAGAACTGGTCCGCAAGCTCCTCGGCGGTGGTGGCGCGGGAAGCGGGCACGCCCATGCCTTCCGCGATCTTGACGAAGTCCATGTCGGGGCGCGAGAGGTCGAGCAGTTCGTTCGCCTTCGGGCCGGACGTGGTGGCGCCGACGCGTTGCAGTTCCATGCGGAGGATCGCGTACGCGCGGTTGTTCAGCAGCACCGTAGTGACGTTGAGGTTCTCGCGCGCCATCGTCCACAGTGCGGAGATGGTGTAGAGGGCGCTGCCGTCGGCCTGCAGCGCGATCACCGGGCGGTCGGGTGCGGCGATGGCGGCCCCGGTCGCGACGGGGAGGCCTTGGCCGATGGCGCCGCCGGTGAGCGTCAGCACGTCGTGCCGGGGTGCGCCGGCGGTGGCGGCGGGCAGCAGGACGCCCGAGGTGTTGGCCTCGTCGGAGATAATGGCGCCTTCCGGCAGCAGCGCGCCGATCACCTCGACCCAGTTCTGCGCGGTGAGCGGGCCGGACGGCAGCGCGGGCCGTTGTGCTTGCTGCAACACCGGTTCCACGTCCGGCGCGACCTCGTCCGCGAGTGCGGCCAGCGCGGCCACCACGTCCTGGCCGGGCTCGGCGAGGGTGTGTACCTGCGCGCCCTCGGGCACCAGGTCGCCGGGCTTGCCGGGGTAGGCGAAGAACGAGACCGGCGACTTCGTCCCCGCGACGACCAGGTGCTTGAACCCGGTGAGCTGGTAGGTGACCTGTTCGGCGAGGTAGCCCAGCCGTTCGACGGAGGGCAGACCCGCGCCGCGTTCCAGCCGCGCCGGGAAGGTCTCCACGAACGGCTTCGCCCCGGTCGCCGAGGCGACCCGGCTCACGGCGAGCAGTCCGGCTTCCCGGCAGGCGGGACCGCCGATCAGCAGCGCCACCGGCTCGCCGGTGCGCAGGACCTCCGCGACCGCCTTGACCGTCGTGTCCGCGACTTGCTGCGGTGCCTTCGGCGGCACCGGTTTGACCGCGACACCACCGTCGCCCCACGAAACGTCGGCGGGCAGGATCAGCGTGGCCACCTGGCCGCCAGCCTCCTGCGAGGCGGCGACCGCGAAGGCGGCGTCCGCGCCGACGTCGACCGAACTACCCGAGCGGCGAATCCAGCCCTTGAGCGAACTCGAGATCGCTTCGATGTCGGATTCCAGTGGGGCGTCGTACTTCTTGTGGTAGGTCGCGTGGTCCCCGACGACGTTGACGATCGGGGTGTGGGCGCGGCGGGCGTTGTGCAGGTTCGCCAGGCCGTTGCCGAGGCCGGGGCCGAGGTGCAGCAGAGTCGCGGCGGGCCGCCCCGCGACGCGCGCGTAGCCGTCGGCCGCGCCGGTCACCACGCCTTCGAACAGAGCCAGGACGCCGCGCATTTCGGGTCCACCGTGCCCGCCGGCGCTGGAGGCATTAGCACCGTGCCCGCCGGCGCTGGAGGCACTGACGCTGTCCAGCGCGGCGACAAAGTGCATCTCCGAGGTGCCCGGATTGGCGAAGCACACGTCGACACCCGCGTTGACGAGCGTGCGGATCAGGGACTGCGCGCCGTTCATGAAGCTCCTAAAAGGACGTCGGGGTTGAGGATGCCCTTCGGGTCGAACGCCTGCTTGATCCGGCGCAGCAGTGCGACCTTCGCCGGATCCTCCAGCGCCAGGAAGTGGTTTTTCTTCGCCTGGCCGATGCCGTGCTCGCCGGAGATCGCACCGCCCATCGCGATACCGGCGAAGAAGATGTCGCGCAGCAGCTTGTTCCGCTTCTCCGGGTCCTTGCAGAAGATGGCCAGATGCACGTTGCCGTCGCCGGCGTGGCCGCAGCCGACCGCGCCCGCTTCGGCCGCGGCGGCCAGTTTCCTTGCCCTGGCGAGGAAACCGGGCATTTCGGAGCGCGGCACCACGACGTCGATCACGTCGTCGGCGCCGGCCGCCTTGGCCGTCCAGAATGCCTTTTCCCGCGCCTCGACGAGCTTGCGTGCGGAGCCTCCGTCGAGCACGAACACGTCGGAGGCGCCGAGGTTCGAAAGCAGCTCGGCGGCGCGCAGGAGGTCGCCCTCGAGCCGGTCGCCATCGCGGTTTTCCAGGCCCACCACCAGGTATGCCTGGGTCGCGTCGCGCAACTCGTCGGAGATGCCGAGTGACAGCTTCTCGGTGTGGGTGATCGCGGCCATCGTCAGGTTGTCGATGTACTCGAGGATGTTCGGCGTCAGACCGCTGGCGATGATCTCCGGCACGGCCGCCATCACCTGGTCGAGATCGCCGAACGGGGCGAGCAGGGTCGAGCTGTGCTTGAGCCGCGGGTAGAGCTTGACGGTCACCTCGGTCACCACGGCCAGCGTGCCCTCGGAACCGATGATGAGCTGGGTCAGGTCGTAGCCGGAGGAGATCTTCGAGGTCTTCCCGCCGGTTCGGATGATCTCTCCGGTCGGCAGGACCGCTTCGAGACCGAGCACGTTGTTCCTGGTCACGCCGTATTTGACCGCGCGCATGCCGCCCGCGTTGGTGCCGACGTTGCCACCGACGCTGGCGCTGAGTTCACCGGGGTAGACGGTGTAGGCCAGCCCCGCGGCGGCGGTCTTCTGGTCGAGTTCGGCGAGCGTGACCCCGGGCTGCACCACGGCCACCTGGTTGGCCACGTCGACCTCGAGCACTGAATTCATTCGCTCGAAGGAGATCAGCAGCCCGTCCTCGCGCGGCCGGGCCGCCCCGGAAAGCCCGCTGCCCGAGCCGCGCGCGGTGACCGGAAGGCAGTGTTCGGCGGCGATGGCCAGCAGTGCCGAGACCTCCCGCGCGCTCGCCGGTTTCGCCACGGCCGCCGCTTTCCGGGGTTCACAGGTCAGCGCCTCGTCGCGCGCGTAATCCTCCGGAACCGCGTCGCCGCTCAACAGGTTCTGCGCGCCCACGATCCCGGTGAGCCGTGCCACGACAGCGTCATCCATGGGGCCAGCCTAGTATGCCGACCCTACTGGTCCGTAGCCCGGCGCGCGGGTCACTCGGCCCTGGCGAAGGACATCGTTTCCCCTTCGACCCCGCGCAGCCAGAGGTCCTGCGCCGCCGCCGCCATCTCCGGCAGGCCCTCGACGATCGTGGCGAAGACATTTCCGGGAATCCAGCCCGCGTCGCCGTTGATCAGAAGGTTGTTACGCCCGTAGAAGATGGCCAGGTCGGTCGCGCCCTGCTCGCCGTGGGCCTCGCTGGACTCCTCGTACCCGTAGGCCGGGTTGCCGATTTCCCAGGCCTCGAACCCGAAATAGACCACGTCACCCGGAATGGGCGTGACCGTCGGGTTCTCGCGGCCCGGTTTCGGGTCCGCGAACGGCGGGACCAGCGTGTACACCTCGTTGCGGGCGTATTTGGCGTGATAGGCCGAACCGCTTTGCGGCAACGCGTTCCAAACGGCGCGGCAGGTGCGTGGCGCCTCTTCGTCGAGGAGCCGCGCCCGGCAGGACACGCCGCGCTTGTCGAGGGTGATCGTGATGTATCGCGCCAATTTTCGCTCCTCGTCACCGAAGTTGAATCAGGAAGTCACCGAAGCCACGGTTTCGCCCCAGATGCCGAGCGCTTCCTCGATCTGCTCGGCCGTTACCACCAGTGGCGGAATCATCCGCACCACGTTCATGAACGCGCCGCAGGTGAGCAGCAGCAAGCCACGCTTGGCCGCTTCCTGCTGCGCCGCCTGGGCGGTCGCCGTGTCGGGCTTGCCGTCGGCGGTGGTGAACTCGGAACCGACCAGCAGGCCGAGCCCCCGCACCTCACCGATGGCCGGGGTCTTGTCGCCGACCAGCCGGGCGCCCTCGAACAACTCCTGCCCGCGCGCCGCCGCGTTCTCCACCAGGCCTTCTTCCTCGATCACGTCGAGGGTGGCCAGCGCGGCCGCGCACGAAACCGCGTTGCCGCCGTAGGTGCCGCCCTGCGAGCCGGGGAACGCCTTCGCCATCAGCTCCTTCGGCGCCGCGATGCCGGACAGCGGGAAGCCGCTGGCCAAGCCCTTGGCGATGGTCACCACGTCCGGCCGCACGCCGAAGTGGTCGTGGCCCCAGAACTTCCCGGTGCGGCCGAAACCGGTCTGGATCTCGTCGATCACCAGCAGGATTCCGTGCTCGTCGGCGCGTTTGCGCAGCCCGGCGAAGAACTCCGGGTTCGCCGGCACGTAACCGCCCTCGCCCAGCATCGGTTCGATGAAGAACGCCGCCGTCTCACCCGGTGCGCTGACGGTCGCGAACAGGTAGTCCAGCTCCCGGAGCGCGAACTTCGTCGCGGTCTGCTCGTCCCAGCCGTAGTGGTAGGCGTACGGGAACGGCGCGACGTGCACGCCACCCATCAGCGGCGAGAAGCCGGCACTGAACCGGGTACCCGAGGTCGTCATGGTCGCGGCCGCGACGGTGCGGCCGTGGAAGCCGCCCTGGAACACGATCACGTTGGGCCGGCCGGTGGCCTGGCGGGACAGCCGCAAGGCCGCCTCGACGGCTTCACTGCCGGAGTTCGCGAAGAACAGCGAATCGAGTCCGGCGGGCAGCACGTCGCCGAGGCGCTCGGTCAGCCGGAGGAGCGGCTGGTGCATGACCGTCGTGTACTGGCCGTGGATCAGCTTGCCGACCTGTTCCTGCGCGGCCTTCACCACGCGCGGATGGCAGTGACCGGTGCTCGTGACACCGATGCCCGCGGTGAAGTCGAGGTAGCGGCGGCCGTCCGTGGCATACAGACAGCTGCCTTCACCGTGGTCGACGACCACCGGGGTGGCTTGCTTGAGTAGGGGGGAGAGCTGAGCCATCAGCGAGCTCCTTGTGACGTTGGGGGCCGGCTTCCTCGGAGGGATCTGTGTTCCCGGAAGGCGCTGGTTGTAGATTGTTGACAATATGCATAGCATGGCGACCGGAGTGTGTGCAATCGGGAGGCTCGGATGAGTGGGACCAGTGTGGTCGAGACGGTGAGCAAGGATCTGTTCATCGGCGGGAAGTGGACGCCTGCGACGGGCGGCGCGACCTTCGGCGTGGAGGACCCGTCGACCGGGGAGATCCTGTGCCAGGTCGCCGACGCCACTCCGCGGGACGGCATGGCCGCGCTGGACGCCGCGGTCGCCGCGCAGGCCGAGTGGGCGGCGACGGCGCCTCGCGAACGCAGCGAAATCCTGCGCCGCGCCTTCGAGTTGCTCAACGCGCGCAACGAGGAACTGGCGCTGCTGATGACCCTGGAGATGGGCAAGCCGCTGGCCGAGGCGCGCGGGGAGGTCGCCTACGCCGCCGAGTTCTTCCGATGGTTCTCCGAGGAGGCCGTCCGGATCGAGGGCGGATACCAGGTGGCGCCGAACGGCGGCGGGCGGTTCCTCCTCACCCGGCAGCCGGTCGGGCCGACGCTGCTGATCACCCCGTGGAACTTCCCGATGGCCATGGGCGGGCGCAAGATCGGCCCGGCGATCGCCGCGGGCTGCACCATGGTGATCAAACCCGCCGAGCAGACGCCGTTGTCGATGCTCGCGCTCGCCGCGATCCTCACCGAGGCCGGCCTGCCCGACGGGGTGCTCAACGTGATCACCACGACCGACCCCGGTGCCGTGATGGAGCCGCTCATCCGCGACGGCCGTGTGCGCAAGCTCTCCTTCACCGGCTCCACCTCGGTCGGGCGGAAGCTGCTGGAACAGTGCGCGGACAAGGTGCTGCGCACGTCCATGGAACTCGGCGGCAACGCGCCGTTCCTGGTGTTCGACGACGCCGACCTCGACGCGGCGATCGAAGGCGCGATGCGGGCGAAAATGCGCAACATCGGCGAGGCGTGCACGGCCGCCAACCGGTTCTACGTGCAGCGCGGTGTCGCCGACGAGTTCGCGCGCAGGCTGACCGAGCGGATGCAGGCGCTGCCGCTCGGCCGGGGCACCGAGCCGGGTGTCGTCGTCGGGCCACTGATCGACGCCGACGCACTCGAGAAGGTCAGTTCGCTGGTGCGAGACGCGGCGGACCGGGGCGCGAAGGTGCTGACCGGCGGGGCGGGTGTGGACGGTCCAGGCCACTTCTACCAGGCCACGGTGCTCGTCGACGTGCCGCGGGACGCGCGGATGGCGAGTGAGGAGATCTTCGGCCCGGTGGCGCCGATCTCGGTGTTCGATACCGAGGAGGAAGCCGTGGCCGCCGCCAACGACACGGAGTACGGGCTGGTGAGCTACGTCTACACCAACGACCTCAAGCGGGCGCTGCGGGTGTCGGAGAACCTGGAGGCCGGGATGATCGGACTGAACCAGGGCATCGTGTCGAACCCGGCCGCGCCGTTCGGCGGGGTCAAGCAGTCCGGGCTGGGCCGCGAAGGCGGGCGCGTGGGCATCGAAGAGTTCCTGGAGATCAAGTACATCTCGGTGGCGCTGTGAAGCTACCGGCCCGCGCGAGCGGTCCGTGTGTGAGTGGCCCGAACCTTGGAGAGGAACCGTTGGACTACAAGATTGCCGGCATCCCCGGTGACGGGATCGGGGTGGACGTCGTCGCCGAGGCGCGGAAGGTGCTCGACCGCGCCGCCGAACTGCACGGCTTCGGCCTACAGTGGACGGAGTTCGACTGGAGCTGCGAGCGCTACACGCAGACCGGCCGGATGATGCCCGAGGACGGGATCGAGCGGCTTTCCACCTTCGACGGGATCTTCCTGGGCGCGGTGGGCTTTCCCGGGGTGCCGGATTACGTTTCGCTGTGGGGACTGCTGATTCCGGTGCGCCGGGCGTTCGGGCAGTACGTCAACCTGCGGCCGGTCCGGTTGCTGCCGGGCACCGACACGGTGCTGAAGAACCGGACGGCCGAAGAGGTTGAGATGGTGATCGTCCGGGAGAACTCCGAAGGCGAGTACTCCACGATCGGCGGGCGGCACAATTCGGGCACGCCGGCCGAGTTCGCGGTTCAGGAGTCGGTGTTCACGCGGGTCGGGGTGGACCGGATCATCCGGTACGCCTTCGACCTTGCCCGGACCCGCGCGGGCCGGGTGTGCTCGGCGACCAAGTCGAACGGGATCATCCACACCATGCCGTTCTGGGACGAGATCTTCGCCGAGATCGCGGCCGAGTACCCGGATGTCCACAGTGAACAGTGCCACGTCGACGCGCTGGCCGCCCGGATGGTGCAGCAACCGGACCGGCTGGACGTGGTGGTCGGGTCCAACCTGTTCGGCGACATCCTGAGCGACCTGGCCGCGGCGCTGACCGGCGGGCTCGGCATGGCGCCGTCGGGCAACATCAACCCGCCGGGGGAGTACCCGTCGATGTTCGAGGCCGTGCACGGCAGCGCCCCGGACATCGCCGGTCAGGGCATCGCCAACCCGGTGGCGCAGATCCTCGCCGGGGCGATGATGCTCGATCACCTCGGCCAGGCCGGCGCCGCACGAGCCGTCAACTCGGCGGTCGAGCGGGTCCTGGCCGCCGGTGAGGTGGCCACCCCGGATCTCGGCGGCAAGTCGACCACCGCCGAGTTGGGCACGGCGATCACCAAGGCGCTCGTACACGCATAGCTCGAAGCGGAATGGGCATCTCCTGGATCACGAAGCCAACGTGATCGAGGAGATCGACTCATGCAGTTGCTGGGTGTGCGTGTGCCGGGGCCGGTGTCCATGGTGCGGAGCCTGCTCTCCCCACTGGCACCGCCCCGCCGCCGCGCCTGGTCGTGCGAGGGCCGGCTGCACATCGAGGGGCACGGCGTGTCCGGCGTGGGCGGGCGTCGCACCGCCGAGCGGATCGAGCGGGAGTTGGAGAAGGCTCCCGGGGTGAAGTGGGCGCGGGTGAACGCGCCGTCCGCACGGGTGATCGTGGCCACCGCCGACCCGGCGCCCCGCTCGGCCGACCTGATCGAAGTCCTCGAGCGCGCCGAGTCCGAGCCGGACCCGGCCGAGGACGAACTGCATCATCCGGCGGACGGCCCGCGCGCCACCAAGTTGCTGCCCACGCTCGCGGCCGACGCGCTGGGTCTGGGCCTTTCGCTGATCACGAAGCTGGCGCCGTGGATGCCGCTACCCACCGAACTGGCCGCGCTGCCGGGGCTGGTGAACCAGCACCCGAAGCTCAGGCAGGTGGTCGCGGAACGGGTCGGCGGCCACGAGCGGGCGGATTCCCTGGCGTCCATCACGGGGGCACTGGCACACGGCCTCGCGGCCGGCAGCGAGGGCACCCTGATCGACACCGCACAGCGCGTCGAGCAGTGGCGTGAGGCACGGGAACACGAAAAGGCCTGGTGCCGGGCCGAGGCCGGGCTGATCGATGGGCCGGACAGCGCGGCCGCCGAGCCGATCGTCACCGAACGGCCCCAGCCGCTCCCCGAGGATCCGGTGGCACGCTACGCACGCCGCGTCCTGAACCTCGGCGCGGCCGCGACGGCGGTGATGCTGCCGTTCGGGCCGCGGCGCGCCATGGGGCTCGGCCTCGCGGCCCAGCCCAAGGCCGCCGAAGCGGGCAGGGCGGCGTTCGGCGCACACCTCGGGCGGGTGCTGGCCGGGCATGACGTGGTGGTGATGGACCGGTCGGTGTTGCGGCGACTGGACACAATGGACGTTCTGGTGATCGACGAGGACTCGTTCGGCGACGGGCGGTTCGCGCTGGACGAGGTCGTCCCGGTCGAGGGTAACGACCCGCGCGAGATCGCCGAACGGGCTTGGCGGCTGTTCGATGCCCGGAAGCCGGGGGAGGTACGGTGATGGCTGCACCCCACTGGGGCCGCTGGCCTGGACCATCGCACTTGGCAGCGCCACCGGCGCGACACTCCTGGGCACCCTGTTCGATTGACCCGTCTCGATCGCCGGCGAAATGGTGCGAGTCGCGCCCGCGCATCAACTGGGCCGGACTCGCGCGTCGGGAAAGCTGGACTCGCGGGTCGGGAAAGCTGGACTCGCGCCGCGAGCCGGCTCGGCGACGAACTCGCATCGGCCGCTCTGAAGATCGCCCGCGGGCTTCCCGACGTGGCCCCGGTTCGCGAGCCTGACGGCGCCTTCGCCGACCCCGTCGATGTTCCAGCCGACGCTTCACCGGGTGACCCGCTCATTGCGTGGCTCGGCCGTTCACCCGTCTGACGGGGCCGGATATCGTTCACGGTCTGAACGGAAAGGGGCATGCGTGACGGGGTTGGTCGAACTGGCGTACACGACCGGCGGTGGAGTGATTGGTGCCGTGCTGACCAACTACTTCGCCAAGCACCAGGAACGGCGGCAGTTGCGGGCCGACGCACACGGCTGGATCCACAAGATGACCGCGATCAGCATCCGCGTGCGGGGCATCGAACTGGGCGCGCCCCCACGCGCTCCCGAGGGAACCAGGTCCCTTTCCGTCACTTCCGAACTGGGCGTGAAGGCGATACTCGACGACGGGTCCGACGCACATCGTGCCCTCCGGGAGGCTTTCGCCGGTTTGTCCACCGCGGTGCTCGCGGCCGGCATGCCGCGGCGGGTGATGGACTTCGCCGGCGGCGCGCAGGAGCGCGTGCTCGAAGCCGAGGTGATCCTGCTGGCCGACCGCTGTGCGGGCGGCGTGCTGGGTGCCGACGTCGACCAGCTCGTCCGGGCCACGCACGAGTACCAGACGGCGGCCGTCCGGATGCTGCTCGCCATGCTTTGGCATCCCTGGCGAACCCGGTTGCGGTTACGCGGCTGGCTCCGGGCGCTGCGGGCCGACGTGGCCGTTTTGCACGAATTGCGGCAAAGCGCGGTGGACGTGCTCACCCGGCCCCGGCACGCGAACGCGCTTCACGACCACCTCGACCCGGACGGGCGGCACCGCCAGGCTTGGCGAACCGCCCCGGCCGGGCGGTGACTACCGCTCGGCGAGCGGGGGCCGAACCCCGTCGGCTCCCGAACGCAGGCTGTTGCCCGGGGCCAGCCGCTGTACGGCGTCCTCCATATGCGCCTCCAGGAGGGCGAGCACGGCCTCCTTGTCACCCGCGCGGATCGCCTCGGCGATCCGCTTGTGCTCGGTGACGCGCTCCTCCTCGCTGGAGTACGTCTCGTGCAGGGCGGACAGGCACATCCGCGTCTCGATCAGCAAGATCCGCGCCATGCGCCACAAGCGTTTGCTGCCCGACGCGGCCACCAGGACCTCGTGGAACCGGATGTCCGCTTCGGACACCGCGCCACTGTCGGCCGCGCCGGCCATTTCGCGAACGGCCTCGGCGAGCTGGTCGGCCGCCTGCTCGCGATCACCGCGCAGGACACGCAGCACCGCTGCCCGCTCGATCGCCAGGCGGGCCGTGTAGATGTCATAGATGTCGTCGGGCTCCAGGTCGATCACGAACAGCCCGCGATGCCGCTCACTGCGCAGCAAACCCTCCGAAACCAGGCGCTGCATGGCTTCGCGCAACGGCCCCCGCGACACCTGGAACTGCGCGGCCAGCTCGGTTTCACCGAGCTGGGTGCCCGGCGGCAGCGACCCGTTCATGATCGCGTCACGCAGCTGCCGCGCGATGATCGCGGCTGTGGACTCCCGATTGACCGGCACGAGCTCGGTCAACGGCACCAATGACGATCCCTTAGTCACCTCGAGTCTCTCCCGTTTCGGTTACCCCCAAGTCGGCCCGGAACAACGCGCCCAAAGCATCCGTCCGCGGGATTTCACCGGTCAGCCGCAGCCCTTCCCAGACGGTCACCTGGTTCGCGGTCAGCACGGGCTTGCCGAGCCGCTTCTCGATCGCCGGGATGACGGCGAGCGTACGCATCGCGGTGTCCGGGATGAGCACCGCGTCCGCGTTCGGGTGGTCGTGGGCGACCGCGAGTTCGATGACCGCCTCCGGCGCCAGCCGTCCCACCTCGGCCGCCGTGTCGATGCCCTCGCTGGCCATGGCCACGATCTCGATGCCGCCCGCGGCGAGGAACTCGACGAAGTACCTGGCCACCTCGTCCGGGTAGCTCGCGGCCACCGAGACCCGGCGCAGGCCCAGCGCCTCGGCCGCGCGGACGAACGCGAACGACGTGCTCGACGCCGGCTTGCCTGCCGCCGCCGCCAGTTTCTCGACCTGCTCGTGCGCGCCTTTCCACCGATAGACGAAGCTGCCGCTCGTGCACGCCCACACCACCGAGTCGGGCTCGTGCTTCGCCAGCAGCGCCGCGCCCTCGGCCAGCCGCCGCTCACTGCCGAGGTCCAGCAGCTCGGGCACGGCGTGCAGGTCCGTGCCGTAGATGTGCTCGACGGGCAGTGCCACCTGGTATCCGAGCAGACGCTCGGCGAACGGGTAGTCGTCTTCGGCCGCGTGGTCGGGGTAGATGAAACCGGCGGTCGGCATGCACTCTCCTTTCTGCGTGGGGATCCAACCCCCATATCCCGGCTGGGGCAGGCCCCGGACTTCCTTACGGGAATTTCATACTTCTCGTAACCATTTTCCAGGACCGACGATCGGCAGCTCCATGCGTTTCAAACAGGCCCACATGGTGAGCTGGTTCGCGGTGAGCACCGGCTTGCCCAGCGCGACTTCCAGCGGCTCGATCAGGTCGTAGGTGGGCAGGTTGGTGCAGCTGACGAAGATCGCTTCGGCGTCGGTGTGGTCCGCGCTGAGGATCCGCTCGGCGATGGTGCGGTAGCTCACCTTCCAGATACCGCCGCCGAGGCCGAGATGGTCGCTGGCCACCGTTTCCACGTTCAACTCGCCCAGGAATTCGTGCAGTTTCGCGGTGAGGTCGGCGTCGTAGGGGGTGATCACGGAGATCCGGTGCAGGTCCAGCCGGTGCAACACCTCGGCGAGCGCGCCCGAGGTGGTCACCGCGTCCGGGGCCCCGGCGTCACAGATGGCCTTGCACAGTGAGCGTTCGTAGCCGATACCGTTGACGAAACTACCGGAGGTGCACAGGTAGGCGACCACCTCGGGTTCGACGTGCAGCACGTCACGGGTGGCGGCGGCGAGGTGCTGGCTGTTGCTGACCAGCTGCGCCATCTCCATGCTCACCGGCACCGGCTCGTAGGGCGTGCGGGCGAGGTGCAGTGACACCTCCATCGGTACCCATCGCCAGAGTTCACGCTCCAATGCCAGGTCGAAGGGGGCGATCACGCCGATGCCCCGTTGTGCCAAGGGTCCGTCGAAGACAGGGAAGTCCAAATCCAAGGCTCGGCCTCCGAAGGTTGCGCTCTGCAGGACTAAGCCTCCGGGGCGGTCCCTCGGATTGTTGACAATCATACGACCGGCTCCTACGGTGTCAACGTGATCGGCGCGGAGAAGCCTGTCCTGGTGGTGCTGGAAGGCGACCAGCATCCCGGAGGCTGTTCAGCTATGGACGCGATCGAATCCGCCGCCGTAGTTCGTTACACCGGCGAAGACGGCTTGGCGGAGGCGTTGCGCGGGGCCGACGCGCTGTTCATCTATGACTTTCTGTCCACCGCGCTACGCCGTGCGTGGCCGTCGGCCGACCGGCTGCGCTGGGTCCATATTGCCAGCGCCGGTGTGGATCCGGTGCTGTTTCCGGCTTTGCGCTCCAGTGATGTGACCCTCACCAACTCGCGGGGCGTGTTCGACGATTCGATCGCCGAGTACGTGCTGGGGGTGATCCTCTCCTTCGCCAAGGATTTCGCCCGATCACTCGATCTGCAACGGCAGGCGCGCTGGCTGCACCGGGAGAGCGAGCGGATCGCCGGGCGGCGGGTGCTGGTCGTGGGTACGGGTCCGATCGGCCGGGCGATCGCCCGGATGCTGCGCGCCGTGGGGATGCGGGTGTCGGGCATGGGGCGCCGGGCGAGGGACGACGATCCCGACTTCGGCGTCGTTCACTCCTCGGCCGAACTGGTGCGGCACCTGCCGGGCGCGGACTACGTGGTCGCGGTCGCGCCGCTCACCGACGCCACCAAGGGCATGTTCGACGCCACCGCCTTCGCGGCCATGAAGCCGGGCGCGCGGTTCGTAAACGTGGGGCGCGGGGAGCTGGTCGTCACCTCGGACCTGGTCTGTGCGCTGAGTGACGGGCGGCTCGCCGGTGCCGCGCTGGACGTGTTCGACACCGAGCCGCTGCCGCCGGACAGCCCTCTGTGGACATTGGAGACCGTGCTCGTGTCGCCGCACATGTCGGGAGACTTCGTCGGCTGGCGGGCCGCGCTGATCGAGGTGTTCGCGGACAACTTCCGGCGCTGGCGGACGGGCGAACCGCTTCGTAACGTGGTGGACAAGCAACTGGGCTATGTGCCTACGCGGACGGAATCGCGACGCGAAGGATGAGGTGGATGTTTTCAGTACGGCGTCGCAAGCGCCCGCGAAGCAACGGGGGTGGGGAGGCAGGCCGCCTGTCCGTGCCACCGTCGGCGGACAGGAATGATCGTGGCCTGGCTACCCGCGCCCGTGGGCGCGTCTGAGAAAGCATGGACTTGATGACCAACCTGTTGACGGCGAGCGAGCTCGTCGCCGCCTACTCCTCTGGTGAGATCTCTCCCGTGGAGGCCACCGAGGCCGCCCTGCGCGCGATCGAAGAGCGCGACGGCGAGATCAACGCCTACTGCCTGGTCGACCGGACGGCGGCGCTCGAGGAGGCTCGCGCGTCGGAAACCCGGTGGCGGGAAGGCAATCCGATCGGGTGGCTGGACGGGGTACCCACATCGATCAAGGACATGTTCCTCACCCGCGGCTGGCCGACCCGGCGCGGCTCCCCGTGCATCGAGGAGAACCAGCCGTGGGACGTGGACAGCCCGGTCACCGCGCGGCTGCGAGAGAACGGCCTCGTCCTGCTCGGCAAGACCACCACGCCCGAACTGGCCTGGAAGGGCGTCACCGACAACCTGCTCACCGGCATCACGCGTAACCCGTGGGATCCCACGCGCACGCCAGGTGGGTCCAGCGGCGGCAGCGCGGCGGCCGTCGTGGCGGGCATGGGTGAGTTGTCGGTCGGCACCGACGGCGGCGGCTCGGTCCGGATTCCGGCCTCGTTCTGCGGAATCGTCGGGCTCAAGCCGACGCACGGCCGCATCCCGCTCTACCCGGCGAGCCCGTTCGGCGCGCTGTCCCACGCCGGGCCGATGGCACGCTCGGTGGACGACGTCGCGCTCATGCTCGACGTGCTCGCGCTGCCCGACCACCGCGACCCGGCCGCGCTGCCACCGCCCGAGAGCGCCTACCGCGAGGCCGTGCGGCGCGATGTGCGTGGCCTGATCGCGGCGTACTCGCCCACCCTCGGTTACGCCAAAGTGGACCCCGAGGTGGCGCGAATCGTCCGCGCGGCGGTCGCCGCGCTCGACGACGCGGGCCTCCGCGTGGAGGAGGCCGACCCCGGCTTCACCGACCCCAAGGAAGCCTTCGACATCCTGTGGTCCACCGGCGCCGCCCAGTGGCTCAACACGTTCCCGCCCGGTTCGGAAGAGCGAATCGACCCCGGCCTGCGCCGCGTCTGGCAGCAGGGCAGGACCTACTCGGCCTCCGACTACCTCGCCGCCAACGCCGAACGCGCCGCGCTGGGCATCCTGATGGGTGAGTTCCACACCCGCTTCGACGTGCTGCTCACCCCGACCGTGGCGATCCCGCCGTTCGAGGCCGGCCACGAGGTTCCCCCGGGCAGCGGCCTGTCGAGCTGGCCGGAATGGACGCCGTTCACCTACCCGTTCAACATGACCCAGCAGCCGGCGATCTCCGTCCCGGCCGGGACCACCTCGAGCGGCCTGCCGGTCGGCCTCCAGATTGTCGGCCCCCGTCACTCCGACGACCTCGTGCTCGCCGTGGCCAAGCTGCTGGAGGAAGTGCGCCCCTGGCCTACCGACCGCCCCGCGGGCCGGGGTAGCAGAGTTGGTACCTGATTGGTACCTCTCCTCCATGGCGGCGCTCAACCTCCAGTTCACTGACGAGGAAATGGCCGACCTGCGCGCCGCTGCCCAGCGCGAGGGCAAGTCGCTCAAGGCGCTGGCGCACGATGCGGTCGTAGCCCTTGTGTCTTCTCGCAAACATCTGGTCGAAGAGGCGGCGGCCCGGGTCGCCGCGATCAGTGAGGGGCTGAACGAGCGGCTGGCCAAGTAGTGCGCCATCCGTACTATCTCGACGTCGAGGACATCTTGACCGCGTCCCGGTACGCCGCCGGGATGCCGGTGGAAGTCCGGGACTTCGGGCTTCTCGAAGCCGCGGTCGCGCGGCCGAAGACATCGGTGTTCGGTCAGGACGCGTACCCGGATCTCTTCACCAAAGCCGCGGCGCTGCCGCACTAGCTGGTAGGCAACCATGCGCTGATCGACGGCAACGAGCGGGCTGCCCGGGCGGGAGCATGGGTCTTCCTCGAAGTGAACGGCGAACGGCTGGACAAGCCACTCGACGTCGATGCCACGGAGGACCTCGTGCTCAAGGCCGCGCGCGGCGAAATCGACGTACCGGAAATCGCCGCGGGCCTGCGTCGCTTTGCCTCCCCCTAACTGGTGGCGTGCTCCAGTTCGGCCAGGGCGGTGTCCAGGTGCAGGAGCAGGCGCTGGAGGTGCGGGACCGAGCGGCGGCAGCCGGTGATGCCGAAGTCGAGGTTGTCGCCGTTGTTGGTCAGCGTGATGTTGAGGGCCTGGCCGTCGAGCAGCACCGAGGCGGGGTAGATGCCGTCGAGCTTCGCGCCGTTCCAGTACATCTGCTGACGTGGGCCGGGCACGTTGGAGATGACCAGGTTGAACGGTGGGCAAGTGTTGGCGACCACGCCGGGCACCGTGGAGACGCTCAGCTGTGCCACGTTGATCGCGGACAGCAGCAGCGCCTGCACCGGCGTGAGCTCCTTGAAGATCCGCTTGGCGTCCTGCATCGATCGATGGATGGTCTGCAGGCGGGCCGCCGGGTCGCTCAGGTGGGTGCCGAGGTTGCACAGCACCGCGCCGATCTGGTTGCCCGAAGCCAATGCCGTGTCTGATTGTTTGCGCATCGACACCGGCACCATCGCGATCAGCGGGTCGTCCGGCAGCGCGCGCTGCTCGATCAGGTAGTCGCGGAGTGCCCCCGAGCACATCGCCAGCACCACATCGTTGCGGGTCGTTCCGGTGGTGGTGGCGATCGCGCGTACCCGCGCCAGCGGCCAGGACTGCGCCGCGAACCGGCGGGCACCACCGATCGTCACGTTGAACATTGTCTTCGGTGCCTGCGTCGGCAGGGTGAGGGTGTTCTCCCGCAACGCTTCGTTGGCCACCTTGAACGCGGCCGGGGCCAGCCCCGCGAGTTGCTTGAGCGAGTCGCGGGCCACCTCCAGCAGTGACCGGGGCCGCCGGGGGTGCCGCTCGTGGGACTGCTCGCGGATAATCCACTGTGGAGGGCAGCCGAAGTCGTACGGGTCGGAACTCAGGGTGCCTTGCAGGTGACGCAGCGCGGAAACGCCGTCCATCAGCGCGTGGTGGATCTTGCTGAACATCGCGAACCGGCCGTCCTGCATGCCCTCCACGAGGTGGATCTCCCACAGCGGACGGTGCCGGTCGAGCAGGATGCCGTGCCAGCGCGAGGTCAGCTCGAGCAGTTCCCGCACCCGGCCGGGCTGCGGCAGCGCGGAATGCCGGAAGTGGTAGTCGAGGTCGACGTCGGAGTCTTCGGACCAGGCCAGGTAGCCCGCGGTATTGACCGGCTTGGCGGGACGCCGCCGGAACACCGGATGAATCTCGGTGTTCTTGAGCAGGTCCTCGCGCAGGCTCCGGAGGTAGTCGCCGTCCGCGCCGTCCGGTTTCTGGAACAGCTGGAGCCCGCCCACGTGCATGGGATGCTCACGGCTTTCCACCAGAAGGAACATCGAGTCCGTTATCGGCATCAATGCCATGATGACAGCCTCCCGTGCTTCGCCCCGGATGATCGAGTCTACGCAGGACCCGGCCCTTCGCGTCTAGGGTAGAGATATGACCAGGACGATCGACCGCGAAACCGGCAAGTTCGTTCGGTCACCCAATCATTTCACGGCGCGGATCACCTCGGACGGGCGAGACGGCTGGCCGGCCGAGCCCGGCCGGTACCGGCTCGTCGTCAGCCGGGCCTGCCCGTGGGCGAGCCGGGCACTCGTCGTGCGCAGGCTGCTCGGACTCGAGAAGGCGATCTCGGTCGCGATCGCCGATCCGATCCAGGACGAGCGCAGCTGGCGGTTCACCCTGGACCCGGACGGCCGCGATCCAGTGCTGGGCATCAGATTCCTCGGCGAGGCGTACCACGCCGCCGAGCCCGACTACGACGGTGGCATCAGCGTGCCCGCTGTGGTCGACGTTCCCAGTGGGAAGCTGGTCACCAACGACTACCCGCAGATCACCCTCGACCTGTCCACCGAGTGGACGGCCTACCACCGCGAGGGCGCGCCGGATCTCTACCCGGATCGGTATCGCGAAGAAATCGACGAGGTGAACCGAGGGGTCTACCGGGATGTCAACGCCGCGGTGTACGAGGCGGGTTTCGCGGCCAAGCAAGAGGCCTACGACGACGCGTACTCCCGGTTGTTCGCCAGACTGGACGAGTTGTCGGACCGACTGTCCGGGCAGCGCTTTCTGGCCGGCGACACGATCACCGAGGCGGACATCCGGCTGTTCACCACCCTGGTCCGGTTCGACGCCGTGTATCACGGGCACTTCAAGTGCAACCGGAACAAGCTCAGCGAGATGCCGGTGCTGTGGGCGTACGCGCGTGATCTGTTCCAGACCCCGGGCTTCGGCGACACGGTCGACTTCGACCACATCAAGCGGCACTACTACCAGGTGCACGAGCGGCTCAACCCGTCCCGGATCGTGCCGAAGGGACCGGATCTCTCGGCGTGGGCGGCACCGCACGGGCGGGAGGCGCTCGGCGGCCGGCCGTTCGGCGAAGGCACCCCGCCCGGCCCGCCGGCGACGGCCGAGACCGTGCCACCCCAGTGGTAGGTCGTTGCCAGATCACCTGTCTGTTTTCCCCCGCGTGGCAAGGTGTCGGCGGACCGCCGGGGAGCATAACCTGATCCGGTGAGCAGAACCGGCGCCCAGCATCTTGTCGACGTGCTGACCGAAGTCGGTGTCGAGGTCGCGTTCGGCCTGCCCGGTGTGCACAACCTGCCGATCTGGGAAGCGTTCGCGGAAAGCGGTATCCGGCTGATCGGCGTCCGGCACGAGCAGACCGCGGGATACGCGGCCGACGGCTATGCCAGGGCCTCCGGCAAGCTCGGCGTCGCCGTCGTCACCACCGGCCCCGGCGCGGCGAACACCCTGGGCGCGATCGGCGAAGCGATGGCATCGGCCTCGCCCGTGCTCGTGCTCGCCACCGACATCCCGGCGGCGCTCCGTCGCGCCGGGACGGTCCGCGGTGTGCTGCACGAGACCAGTGACCAGGCCGCCCTGTTCACCCCGGTGACCAAGGCGGCGGGCACGGTCGGGGCGCCCGAGGACATCGCTCCCGCGGTGCTCGCCGCCGCCAGGCTGGCCAGGCAGCCGCAGAGCGGGCCCGTCTACGTCGGCATCCCCGCGGATTTCCTGCGTCAGGAGACCTTCCGAGCACCCGACCCCGACCCCGGCGAGCAGCGGCCCGCGCTCCACGCCGACGAACTCGATCAGGCCCAGCGCCTGCTGTCGGCCGCGTCCCGCCCGCTCATCTGGGCGGGCGGAGGCGCGATCCGGGCCGAGGCGGGACCGCTGATCGGCGAACTGGCCCAGCAACTCGCGGCACCCGTGATCACCACCTTCGCCGGCCGTGGCCTGCTGCCGCCCGATCACCCCTGTGCGGCGCCGAACCCGGTGCATGCCCCCGAGGTCGGCGCGCTGTGGGACGAGGCCGACGTGGTGCTGGGCATCGGCAGTGACTTCGACGGCCTGATGACCCAGAACTGGCTCATGCCCAAGCCACCCAAGCTGATCGCGGTCAACGTCGACGCCAAGGACGCGGCGAAGAACTACCCGCCGGACGTGACCCTCGTCGGGGACGCGCGCGAGGTCGTCGGCCGGCTGCTGGCCTGCCTCACGCCGCGCCCTGGCCTCGCGGAGCTGACCGCCCGCCTGCGCCGGATCGACGAGCAGGTGCGGCGACGGGTGCGCACCGAGGAGCCGCAGGCCGCGGATTTCCTCGGCACACTCGAGGAAACCCTGCCCGACGGCGCCGTGGTCGTCGCCGACATGTGCATCGCCGGGTACTGGGCCGGCGGCTACCACCGGGTGGCCGCGCCACGCCGGTTCGCCTATCCGATGGGTTGGGGGACCCTCGGCTTCGGCTTCCCGGCGTCGCTGGGCGCCGCGGTGGCAGCGCCTTCTGGAGGTGCAACCCCCAAACCGTCGCCGTCTGGGGGCCAGCCCCCAGACCCCGTCCACCACACCGGCCGCGTGATCTGCGTCAGCGGGGACGGTGGTTTCCTTTACGGCTGCGGGGATCTGGCCACGCTCGCCCAGGAGTCCCTGCCCGTGACGGTGATCATCGTCGACGACGGCGGCTATGGCATGCTGCGCTTCGACCAGGACCGCGCGGGCCTGCCACACCGCGGGGTCAACCTGCACACCCCGGATTTCGTCGGCCTGGCACGGTCTTTCGGAGTACACGCCGACCGGGTGGACGGGTTCGGCCGGGCGTTCCGCCGGCTGCTCACCGAGTTCGTCCGGGCCGACGAACCCAACGTGCTGGTCGTCCGCGCGACGCTCACGCCTCCCCTCAACACGTCACCGCGCTGGTATCGAGCCGAGAGTTAGTAGCGGCCTGGTCGATAGGCATCACCACCTTTCCGGTTGCGAGGTTGTCCTCCATGTACCGGTGTGCCTCGACGATGCCGTCGAGCCTGAACACGCGGTCGACGTTGGGCAGATGGCCGCCGCGTGTGACACCGTCCACAATGTCCCGCGACGCCTTCGCGCCGGCGGTGCCCTTGTAGTGGTCACTGTGGAACGCGGTCAGCTTGGTGCCGGACGGGATCATGGTCCCCGGCTGGAACTCCGGCACCGTCTGAGACTCCACTGAGCACGCCCGTCATGCACACCGTCCCGCCGCGCGCCGCGAGCTGGAGCGAGCCGGCCATGGTGGGCGCGCCGAGAAGATCCAGCACGTAGTCGGGACCCTCCGGGCGGATCTTCCGGACTTCGGCGGCGATATCGCCGCCGTCGATCACCACGTGCGTGGCCGCCGCCGTGCGCGGGCTCGCTGCTTTGTCCGAATTGCGGGTGGTCGCGATGGTTTCCAGCCCGAGGGCCTTCGCCAGGAACAATGTCGCCATACCGACCGACGACGTGCCGGTGCGGATCGACAGCGTCCGGCCGGTTCCCTCGACGCCCATCCTGGCCAACGACCCGTAGGCGATCAGGTATGTCTCGGGCAGCGCGGCGAACACGTCCCAGGGCAGCGAGGTGGACACCGGGATGAGCAGTTCGTTCGGCAGCAGGGCGTACTCGGCATGGCCCCCGGCGAACTCGCGGCCCATCTCGCCCATCACCGCGGCGACCGGGGGTGCCGACCCCCAGCCGCAGGTCGGTCGAGTCGGTGACCGCGCCGACGCATTCGATGTCCAGCACCCGCGGAGATCGGACGTTCGGCGAATGTCCCTGCCGCGTCATCCGCTCCGAACGGTTGAGCCCGAAGCCCTTGACGCGCACCGGACGCCACCCGTCGCGTACCTCCGGCCGCGGAATCTCACGCACTTGGAGCACTTCGCCCGGCCCGGCCCGTTCGCAGACAGCCGCTTTCAACGGATTCCCCCTCCCTCGCGGTTACACTTCCATGCTCCGCACAGTAGCCGGGCCCACCGACAGTTTCGGATCTCCAGAAGCGGTGCGCGCGAGCTCTCCGTTGGCGCGCACCATGTTTGTGGGACTCGGGCGCGGTGAAAGTGGGACTCGCGCGACGCGAGTGGTGGACTCGCGCCGACCGGCTCCGCGGCCAAAACGGGCAGGAACTATCGCCGCGCGCCTGGGTAGCCCGGAGGTGCACGCTGTGTTGGACAAAACTGGAACGAGGAGCCATGTCGGCACCCAATCCGATCCAGATGCAGAAGTTCCTGTCCGGCGTCGACTACCCGGCCGGTCGCGACGACCTCGTGGAGCACGCCCGGAAGAAGGGCGCACCGGACGACATAGTGGAACATCTGCGCCAGTTGCCGGATCGCACCTACGACGGTCCCAACGCCGTGAGCCAGGAGTTCGCGCGGATCTAACGCAGATGATCCACGAGGAGGGCGGTGAGGACGTCCGGCACCTCCTCCGGGATCCAGTGCGTGACGTCCTCCAACATCTGGAAGGAATACGCGCCGGTCACCCAGTTCTCGGTGTCCAGTGCGGCGGTGGAACCGAAGGCCACGTCCTCGGTACTCCACACGTACAGCGTTGGCACATCGACCTTGCCGATTTCGCCGCCGGGCCGGCCCGCCCGATACCAGTTGAGGGCGGCGGTGAGCGCGCCCGGCTCGGACAGCCGGCGCACGTACTCGTCGACCCGGCTCGGCGGCACCCGCCACTCGAACATGCGCCGCAGCGCGTCCGCGTCGTTGGCGAGCATGCGGCGTTCCGTGCTGGTCTGCCGCCATTCCGTCAGGTACCCCGACCGTAGCTGCTGGTCCTGATCCGTGCGCAGAGCGTGCGCGAGCGCCCCGGGATGTGGGGTGGAGACGACGGTCAGCGTGGTGAGCCTGCCGGGGTGCTCGGCGGCCGTCCACCACGCCACGGCGCCGCCCCAGTCATGCCCGACCAGATCGAAGCGGCTCCAGCCCAGTTCGTCGGCGATGGCCAGCACGTCCCCGACGAGTTCGGTCACGCCGTATTCCGCGGCTCGCTCCGGGCGGACGCCCGGGGAGTAGCCGCGCTGATCCGGCGCCACCGCGCGGAAACCACGCGCGCCGAGGACCGCGACCTGGTGCTCCCAGGCGATACCCGCTTCGGGAAACCCGTGCAGGAGCAGCACCGGCCTGCCGTCGGCGGGGCCGTCGGCGATCGCGTCGAAGGGGCCGGCCGGGGTGGGAATCGTCAGGTGTTCGGTCACGCCCGGACTGTACTGCAGCGCCCCGACAACTTCGGGCGGGAACTGGCCTGCCTACCGGCAGGTAACATAATCATGTGCGCAAACCTGATCGAAGATCCTTCTTCGGCCTGCTCGCGGTCGGGTTGGCCGTCGCCGTGGTGGGTTGTACCGAAAACGCTCCCGGCGGGCCGGGCCAGATGGCGAGTCCGGCCGCTCCGGAACTGCCGGACACCTGGGAGGCGGCCGAACCGACGGAAAGCCCGTCCGGTCCGAGCCAGGTGCTCAGCAAGGGACCCACGACGTCCAACCGCATCGCGATCACCATTGACGACGGTTACGACGACGAGGTCGTGGCCGGTTACGTCGACTTCGTCGTCCGCACCGGCATCCACCTGACGTTCAGCCCGAACGGCCTTTACAACCATGCCTGGGCGCCGCACGGCGACCAGCTCAAGCCGTTGCTGGAACGGGGTCAGATCCAGCTCATCAACCACACGTTCAGCCACCGTGACCTGCGCGGGCTGACCGACGCCCAGATCCGCGAGGAACTGGAGCGCAACGAGCAATGGGTGAGCGAGACCTTCGGCATCGGGACCAGGCCGTACTATCGCCCGCCGTTCGGCTTCCACAACGAACACGTCGACGGGGTGGCCGCCGAACTCGGTTACCGGAACACGGTGATGTGGAGCGGTTCCTACGGCGATTCCACCGTGCTGACCCCGGACTACCTGATGAGCCAGGCGCGGAAGTACCTCGAGCCCGGCGTCATCCTGCTGGGGCACGCCAACCATCCCACCGTGCTCGGTCTGCTCGACCAGATCATGGACCTGATCAGGCAGCGCGATCTGGACCCGGTCACGCTCAACGAAATGTTCGGCACACACGGGCCGTAGCAGACTGGGCGGCATGAAGTGGATCGCGGTGGCGCTGGTGATGTTGTCGGTGCTGACCGGCTGCGAATCGGCGGGGGAGAGCCCGGTCGCGGACCCCACGCCGACCACTCGCGACCGGCCGTCGGCTCCCGTGGCCCTGGGCACCACGGATTGGCCGACCTATCACCACGACAACGCGCGCACCGGGGTCGCCGCCGCCGTGCCGCCGCCCGGCCGGCTTTCCCAGGCGTGGTCGGCGAAGCTGGACGGCGCGGTGTACGGGCAACCCCTGGTGATCGGTGACAAGGTCATCGCGGCCACGGAGAACGACACCGTGTACGCGCTGGCCGCGACGGACGGGCGGGTGCTGTGGTCCCGGCATCTCGGGAGCCCGCAGCCCAGGTCCGGCCTGAAGTGCGGAAACATCGATCCACTCGGCATCACCAGCACCGCGGCCTACGATCCGGCGACCGGTCTGGTGTTCGTGCTCGCCGAACTCGACGGGGGATCGCACCTGCTCGCCGGACTCGACCTCGCCACCGGTGCGGTCACTCTGAGCAGGCCGCTCGAACCACCCCAGGGCGACCGTCTCGCGCATCAGCAGCGGGCGGCCCTCACCGTGCTCGACGGTTGGGTTTACGTCGCCTACGGCGGGCTCTACGGCGACTGCGGGGACTACATCGGCTCGGTGGTGGCCGCGCCGACGACGGGACTGGGCGGGACGCGCGGCTACGCGGTGCCTACCACCAGGGAAGCGGGCATCTGGGCACCGGGCGGTGCGGCCGTCAGCGGTGGCAGGCTCTACTACGCCGTCGGCAACGGGGAATCCACTTCGGACTACGACCACAGCGACTCGGTGCTCGCGTTGACACCGGAGCTGACCCTGGCGGATTCGTTCAGTCCGGCGGAATGGATCGACGACAACGCGCGCGACCTCGATCTCGGTTCGATGGGGCCGGCCGTGGTGGGCGGGCAGGTGCTCGCCGTGGGCAAGCGCAAGGTGGGTTACGTGCTCGACCCCGCCCGGCTGGGCGGAATCGGCGGGCAGCTTTCCCAGCAGAACATCTGCCCGGCCTACGGCGGCAGTTCCGTCGACGGTTCGACGGTCTACCTGCCCTGCCGTGACGGCACGAGAGCGGTCGACGTCGGCGCCGGGCGCGCGACCGTGCGATGGCAGGCGCCGGTGAAGGCGGACGGGTCTCCGGTGGTCGGTGGTGGTGCGGTCTGGACCATTGACGTGGCAAGTGGTGTGCTCCACGCACTCGACCAGGGCACCGGCGCGGTGCGGGCCCAGCTGCCCGTCGGGCAGGTACCGCATTTCGCCTCACCGACGCTTGCCGGGCAACAGGCTTATGTCGGCACGCTGTCCGGGGTGGTCGCTCTCCGCGGAATCTAGAGAGCGGCCCGTGCCCGTCGCGGCTGCCGTAACGCTTTGCGCGGTACTACCGCAACCAACGCCCTGTCCGTGCCGGATCGTGGCCTCATGCGGGAAGGGTTCGATCGAATCGCGAACCCAGCCCGCTGACGGCCTCCCTCAATCAGCCTCGCGATCGGCCACCAGAACCTCCCAGTGCTGCTGCGCGGCCGGGCGCCATTCGACGTGCTTGCGGTGGAACAACTCCGCGGCCTTGGCGCCGCTCCAGTTCGGCGGCAGCAGCTTGGCCGGCAACTGTGGATCGAGGAACGGGAAGCGGCGCCATTCGTGTACCAGCAGGGTCTGTGCGTGCAGCACGGCATCCCCGGTGTCCGGATTGAGCCCGGTGAACTCGTCGATGAACCCTTCGTACCGGTCTTCGAGCGCCGACAGATCCCAGGCGCGGGCGACCATCGCGTCCTCGTCACCGATCTTGCCGTAGGCGGCGACGAACGACATGGCTTCGGCGGCGAGGCCGAGTTCGGCCAGGATGCCGTGGGCCTCGGCCTGCCGTTCGGTGCCGGGGCTGATCCACACGCCCGGCGTCGGCGACCCGAACCCCGCCCAGGTCAACCGGGTGCGCAGGCTGTGCCGGAGGTCGCGTTTGGCCTCCGGCACCGAGACCAGCAGCATCAGCCAGGTTCCGTCCCACTCGCCGCAGTCGCGCCCGAAGGAGTAGATCCGCTCGGCGCCCTCGGTGAGCAGGCGGCGCCCCGGCGGTGTCAGCGACCAGCGCACGCGGCGGCCGACCCGCTCGGACACCAGCCAGCCCTCGCCCGCCGTGCGCGCGAGCGCCTGGCGCGCGGACTTCTCCTCGATGCCGAAGCTGCCGAGCACGTCGACCAGTGTCGAGGTCCAGACCGGCCGGCCACGAGGCAGCACGAACTCCCCCAGCACGGTCATCAGCAACGACCGCGCGCTGGTGTGGCTGACCTCACGCCGCCTGCTCAGGCTGGGACGCGCCGTCGTTTCCGTCATCACCGACACCTCCGCTGTGCCATCCTTGCTCACCATGGTGAACCATCACGCGCTCACGCAGGCTCTCGCCGTCGTCCAAGAGATCGAAGCGCGAAGCTTTTTGGGTACCGTCGGCAAGATCGCCGCGGCGACCATCATCTTCTTCATCGGGATCGGGTTCGTCGTGGGCCTGTTGCTCGGGATCTTCATCGGCAGGCTGACCAAACGCTGACGCTGTCCGCCGGCCAGACCGAACAGCGGCAGGCAGGGATCGAGGCCGTCGACGGTGACGGGCACGGTGCGGTGCCGATCCCCGTCGGCCCAGGTGAGGTGAAGTCGCTGCTCCACGGCGAGTGCCTCGCGCACGATCCGGCGCTGGAGGCCGTCGGGCTGGTAACCGAGCTGGTGCGAGACGGCCAGGACGCCGCGTTGAAGTCGAACGCGCCGGACACCGCGACCTCCGCACCCAGGCCGGTGAAGGCGAGGTGCAGCACGGCCGCCCGCATCTCGGTGCCGAAACGCTTTCCCCTGATACTGCTTGCCCAGCCAGGACCCGATGTTCACCTCACGCGTGATGGTCAGTTCTCGTCCGCCGACGGACTGCTGACCGATGACCGCACCCGCGTGGAACACGGCGAGGTCGTGTGTTCAGTGCTCCGGCGTCCGGTCCGGCCGCAGCCAGTGATGCTGGACGACGGCGCGGGCGACCTTTCGGGCGGCTGATCGGTCCACGGGACGAGAAACGGCATCACGTCCGGATCGTGGATGCCCTCGGCCGCGAGTTCGCCCAGCGCGGCCACTTCCTCCGGCTCGGGCAGACGTAGTTCGAGCCGCGGTGTGGTGAGCCGGAGCGCGACCAGCGGAATGTGATCGACCAGCATTCCGCGATTCTGCCAGTCGCCGCCTTTTCACCCGTTGAGGGCTTCCCGGCTGTAGCGGACGAAAGCCTCGGCGCGCCTGGTGACGCGGATGTCGCGGGGCCAGCCGAGCAGCACGGGAACGTCGACCCGTGGCAAGTCGGCGATTTCCTTGTATACCACCGGCAATCCGTCGAGACTGCGGTCGTTCGGCGGCCGTCGCATCATGATGGCGTAACCGAGTCCATGGGCGACCAGTGCGCGTGCCGTTTCCCCGCTGCGCACCCGGTAACGGATCACCGGGGTGACGCCCGCGTTCCGGCACAGGCCGAGTGAATAGTCGAGGCTGGGCGGTTCCTGGCACAGCACCATCGGTTCACGGGCGATGTCGCGCAGCGCGACCTTGGGTTCCCGGGCGAGCCGGTGTTCCACGGAGAGCAGCAGGTACGGCCGCAGCCGGGTCAGTTCCACGCCGTCGACCTCGGGTGAGCGGGAAACGTCGTAGAGCACGACGAGGTCGAGTTTTCCGGCGATCAGGCGCTGTTGCAGTTCGGTCTGGTCGCGTTCTTCGAAATCGATGACGACCCCGGGGTGCAACTGTCCGAAGCCCTGCAGCAGGCGCGGTAGGACGAGTGACGCCAGCCCCTGGAAAGAGCCGATGGCCAGCGGACCGGAAAGCCTGCCGTCGGCACTCGTGAGCTCGCTTTCCAATTCCCGTGCCTGGCGCAGCAGTGCTCTGGCCAGGTGGAGCAGTTGCGTGCCGGAAACGGTGAGGGTGACGCCGTGTGCCTTACGGCGCACGCACAATTGGGACTGCAACGCGCGTTCCAGTTCGGAAAGCGCGAGCGAAACCGCGGACGGAGAAACGCTCAACTTCGCCGACGCGGCGCTGACGCTGCCCTCCTCCGCGACGGTCACGAAGTAAAGCAACTGTCGCAGCGAGTAGCCCGGTACCTTGCGCGGTTCTGGCACGCTATCTCTCACGTCAATTCCGGCGGAAACGTTCAAGCCGGGCGAACCGTGGGCGCGAGCAAAATTTTAACGATTCAAGCCGTCGAGGAGGGGGTGTTCCCGGTTCGGCCGGCAGACTTGCCGTACATGACTGACCGTTTACTGAGTGTCAGGTACCCTGAGGAACATGGCGACGAACGAGCAAGCCCCCCAGCTTGACAAGCCCAACGCGGCGCGGGTGTACGACTACTTCATCGGGGGCAAGCTCAACTACGCCATCGACCGGGAGTTCGCCCACAAGGTGATCGACGAGTTGTCGAACGTCCGTGAGGTCTGCCTGTTCAACCGCTACTGGTTGCGGCGCGTCGTCCGGTTCGGCATCGAGCAGGGGATCCGGCAGTTTCTCGACATCGGCTCGGGCATGCCCACCGAAGGGCACGTGCACGAGGTGGCGCAGAAGCTGGTCCCGGAGTCGCGGGTCGTGTACGTGGACAACGAGCCCATTGCCGTGGCGCACAGCCAGATCGTGCTGGAGGGCAACGAGCGGGCCGCGATGGTGAACGCCGACGGCGAGCAACCCGAGACGATCTTCGGCCATCCGGACACTCGCCGCCTGCTCGACCTCAGGGAGCCGATCATGGTGATCATGGCCGCTCTTGTGCATTTCATCCCCAATGACCGGAATCCCGCCGGTCTGGTCGCCCAATACCGGGACTGCATCGCGCCCGGCAGTTACTTCGCGCTGTCGTCGGATGTCAATGACCTGCAGGACCCGTCCTGGCTGCGGGCCGTCGAAATGTACAAGGAGACCGCCAACCCGCTCTACCTGCGCAGCGGTGAGGAGTTGGCCGCGTTGCTGACCGGCTTCGACATCGTCGAGCCGGGCGTCGTCTTCACCCCGCTGTGGCGGCCCGACAACCCCGAGGACATCGGGCCGAATCCGGAGCGCGCCGGAATCATGGCCGTGGTCGGTCGCAAGCCGTAGGGAGCCGCACGGGCAGCGGACGTCGTCGGACGGCTCCACGTCCGTGGGTGCCGTGACGAAGGTGCCCTTGGCGCGAAGCGTGTGCGGCAGCCCCCGCTTGCGTTGAACATCGGTGGCACGTCGGGCGGTGCCGAGCCGGACACCGTACTTCTGGGCAAGCCGCCGCTCCGCGGGCAGCGGCTTCTTCGGTGCCAGCTCGCCGGTTTTGTCCTGCCTTCGATGTGCGCGGCCATCTGCTCGTAGATGAAGCCGTCGGATCGGACTCGAATCCATGCCGATTTGTTCATGATCACGACGTCATGGGCGCTGTGTCGCCGTTGCTCGCCGTGCAGGTGAAGAAGGAGGTCGCGAATCAGGCCTTCTCGTGGTTCACGACAAGCCCCCTCGTCGCGGAGAGGTAAAGCAAGTTCACCAGGATCCATTTGGCAGACGCTTCCGCGAACCGGCTCGGAACTACGGCAAGTCGAAGCGGGGAAGCGTATCGAGCAGCCCGCTCAGATCCGCGCCCGGTCCGAATTCCTCGGGCTCGGTTCCACGGCGGAACAGGCGAGCGCCTGCCGTGACACCGCCGAGCGTGACCGAAGATTCCCGGATCACCAGCCAGGTTCCCTCGCGCAGGCCCAGCACGGGCGCGTCGTTGCACTCCAGGAACTGTGCGATCCGTTCCTCCCGCGTCTCACCCATATACCGCCCCGACGGGAGCGGATCGAGGTAGTGCGGGTTGATCTGGAACGGGACCAGGCCGGCGGCCTCGAACGAGGGCGGGTGCGCGATCGGCATGTCGTTGGTTGTCCGGATGGTCGGGCAGGCCACGTTCGTGCCCGCGCTCGATCCAATGTAGACGGTCCCGCGCGCGGCCCGGCTCCGGATCGGTGCCAGCAACTCCCGGGCGTACAACTCGCGTAGCAGCCGGAAGGTGTTGCCGCCGCCGACGAAGACGGCCTGCGCGGAGTCCAGCAGTTCGATCGGGTCGGACTCGTGCGCCCCGGCCACGTCGACACCGAGCGGTTCGAGTACTCGTGCCACCTGGGCGGTGTAGGCGTCGTGGCCGGCCAGCGCGAAGGGGACGAAGACCAGTCGCCGCACCCCGGCCAGCGTCTCGGCGAGCATGTCCATCGCGTGCTCGAGGTAGCGCTTGCCGGGCGCGGTCGAATTCGACAGGAGCAACAGTCGCATGGGGACTACTCTTTCAGATGTGAACGGTGAAACCAGGAGTCGCGCGCCGGGACGGTCCAGCCCGGGCCGGGACTTCAAGAACCCGATCACGTCGTAAAGGGCAAGGTCATCGGACCTTTGCGGGGTACGAGGTGGGCCGCTCATCGCCTGCGGTAGCGCCGTTCAGCGGGCGGTGCTCACGAATGTGGGCCCAACCGGCCAGGAAATCAAATCACTGGTTGAGTCCTCAAATCGCGAAACCTTTGCGCGTGGCCGGCCTCCACACACTCAAGGCCGTCGGTTCCGGTGCCATACTGTAAAGGTCTGAAACCAGCGGCGACAATACCCAGCTCTACACCGTGGAAGAGGTGCGGAACGCGCTCGACGTCGAGGGCGAAATCCCGATCGTGCGCTGTGACGCCCGGCGGCCGGACGCGGCCAAACACGTGTTGGAGACGCTGCTGGAGCACGTGCTCGCGTTGACGTGACCGGTTGACGATCGCTTCCTATGCTGGCCGCATGATTCCGGACAACGCCTTCGGGCAGCGCGTGCGCGAGCGGCTCGGCACGGAGATGGTCATCTGGTTCACCACCGTCGGTGCCGACGGAACCCCGCAGCCCAATCCGGTGTGGTTTCTCTGGGAGGACGACGGGTTCCTGATCTACAACCGGGCGGACGCCAACCGGCTCACGCACATCGCGAAACGCCCGCAGGTCTCACTCAACTTCGACGGCGACGGCCAGGGCGGCGACATCATCGTGTTCACCGGGCGCGCCCGCCGGCTGGCGGGTCGGCCGCTCCCGCACGAGTCGCCTGAGTACCTGGAAAAATACGGCGAGCCGATGGCCCGGGTGGGCGGGAGCCAGGAGGAGTTCGGCGCCACCTACCCGGTGCCGGTCCGCGTCGACGTCACCCGCGTTCGCGGCTACTGACTCAGCGTTCGCGCTCGCCGAGCAGGTCGGCGGGGTGGACGCCGAGGGCGTCGGCCATGCGGAACAGGGAATCCAGTGTGATGTTGCGGGGCGGGCGCTTGCGCGGGTCTTCGCGGCGTTTCGGCTGATCGAGCCGGGAGCGTTCGAGTTCGGCGACGACGGACCGCGACACTCCGGCTCGGTCGGCGAGATCCTCCTGGCTGAGGTCGCGGTCCCGGCGCGCCTTCCGGACCCGGGTGGCCAGCGCGCGCAGCCGGTCGTCGAGCCCGTGGTCGTCATGCTCGCTGGCCCGGTCTCGCTCGATGGTCACGGCTGGCCAGCCTACCAACGGCGAGTACGACGGACAAGTTGTCGCTTCTATGATAACTTTGGTCCCATGATCAAGGAAATCATCGACCCCGAACCGCCTGGCTACCTCTACCAGGCCGTGGCGACCGACCTCACCCGCCGCATCCGGTCCGGCGAACTGGCCCCCAATACCCCGCTGCCCGCCGAAGTCGATCTCGCCCGGCGGTACGGCGTCTCGCTCGGCACCGCCCGGCACGCCACCAGACTCCTGCGGGAACGCGGGTTGGTGGTCACCATCCGCTCCAAGGGCACCTACGTCGTCAAGCGCGACGAGAAGCCACCGATTTGTCTGTGGGGAGCGCCGGGTTAGACCACCCGGGCGCGCAGCGCGCGGAGCAGTTTGAGGTCCACTGTGGACGCTTCCGCGGCGAGCCACCCGCCGATTTCACGCGCGAACTGCTCGGGCGTCATCGGCTGTGGCACCGAGGAGCCATCGGCCGGCTCGGCGGTGACCTGCCCGGCTCGGCTCGGGTAGACGATCAGGGCGCCGCGGATCTCGGCGCCGGGCAGCAACTCGCGGTAGGCGTCGATCGCCTCGGGCAGCCGGGTCGCGCCACCGCGGAACACCCGGCCGTTGCGCCACAGCCCACCGGTCTCGTCGGTGGCGTAGTGGCCGGGCAGCCACGTCTTGGACTCGATGAGCACGAGCCTGCGCCCGGCCAGCACCGCGTGATCGATATCCGCGAACACCGAGCCCGGCCAGGCCAGGCCGTGGAAGATCCGCGCGCCGGGCAGCCGCGTGAGGTAGCGCTCGAGCAGTTCCGCGGTGAGCCGCTCGCCCCACTGGTCGGGATCGCCGCCGGGCCGGCCGAACACCATGACCCCGCCGAACTCGGCGGCGAACTCCCGCCGTGCGCGGGCCACCGCGAGCTGCTGATACACCAGCCAGACCGTCACGCCCGTCGCGAGCAGGAGCCACCCGGTCAGCATCAGTGCCCTGGCCATGATCGGCAGCACCACGAGCACGAGCCAGCCGAGCAGGATCATCACCGGCGCGTGACCCGGCCCGGGCGGTTCGGCGGGCCGGAGGCGCGCGACGGCCTGGTCCCACCAGGGCAGCGCCTCCGGGGTGAGCCGCGGCATTTCGGCGGTGAAATCCGGATCCTCGCCGAATTCGCGGCGGCGTGGCCGGGTCAGGACGGCCGGTTCGAGGCGCCGGTCATAAGCGGCTCGGCGGGCCGGGTCGCTGAGCGTCTCGTAGGCCTGGCGGAGCCGGTGAAACTCGCCCGGCGAGCCACCCGCGTCCGGATGCGCCGAACGCGCCCGCGACCGGTAGGCCGACTTTATCTCCGCCGTCGAGGCGTTCCTGCCCACACCGAGCAGGTCGTAGTAGCCGGCGCCGCGCACGCGGCCACAATACTGGGCTCACCGATTAAAGTTGCGCCGTGGCGGTTTCTCCAGCGGGCGTGCTGGCCCGGCGGCTCGGCATCAGGACAGGGCGCGTGGTCGCGCCCAGCGGCCTGGTCGCGATCCTTGTGGGCACGCTGCTGTTCCTGCTGCCACCACACAGCTCCATCGCGGCGATCGGGTTCGGCATCGGCGGCGTGGCCGCGTTCGCGCTCGGTATGGTCCGCTTCGCCGGCGGGCCGTGGTGGGTTCTGATCGCCGCGGTGGTTCCCGGAGTGCTGCTGTTCGCCGCACTGAACGTGGCCGGGCGGGGCCTGGCCCTGCACCTGTTCGCGCGGTCCGAGTCCTGCCAGGTCGCGCAGCGCGAGGAAGTCGACACCCGCTCTCGATATCCGCACTACGGGTTCATGCACACGGTGAGCTGCCCGGGCGGCGTGACCTTGACCATCCGCACCGACTCGACCGACCGGCAGGCCGTGGGCGACCGGGTGCGGGTCCTGGACGACCCCGGCGGCCTGCTCGAACCGGACTTCGAGAAGCGGCACAACCTGGTGGTCGACACACTCGCTCTCGTCGCCGCGCTGGGCCTGGTCACCGCGGTGATCATGGTCGTCCGCGGCAGGACGGGTCGCGCCAGGCTTGTCCGTTGAGGATGGTGTGGACGACGGGCGGGCGCGCTGTTCAGATCAGCGAGCTCGGGTCGGCGGGCACGTCGGCCGCGTGTCTGCGAAGGTCCTCGAGTTCGATGACCTCCAGCGCGCGGACGTGCGTCGCGGCCAGCACGACCGGAGGTGCCGCACCCGCCTCGAGCGCCTCCTGCCAGCGGGCGGCGCACACGCACCAGCGATCCCCGGGTTCCAGACCCGGAAACCCGTGCTCCGGTCGCGGCGTGATCAGGTCGTTGCCCGCCTTGAGCTGGTGGGCGAGGAACTCGCGGGAGACGACGGCGCAGACGGTGTGGTTGCCGAGATCGTCGGGGCCGGTGTTGCAGCAGCCGTCCCGGTAGAAGCCGGATACCGGATCGGTTCCGCAAGGCTCGAGTTCCCCGCCCAGCACGTTGCGATCGTTCGTCATGAACTCAGCTTGACAGCTTCGCGCCGGGTTCGCTGCCGATCGGCTCTGTCCAGCGCGTATTCCACGTCGCCGTGCTCGGCGCCCTCGATGGGTTCAGGCCACTCCCATTCCTGTTCCTGTCCCGCGAGTCCCCCTTTCGACGCGTGCGAGTTCCCCACTCGGCGCGTGCGAGTTCTGCGTTCGCGGCGTTCGGCTTCGGTTTCCCGCGGGCCGCGCGTGCGAAAACGCCGCAGTCTGGGCCAGCCCGGCGAGGATGGCGGCGACTTCGGTGGGCCGGACGAGGAACCCCGCGTGGCCGCACTCCAGCGAGCGGACGTCGAACGGGTTGTTCGAGGTGAAGGCGTCGGCGTCGTGGATGAACAAGTCCTGCAGCGCGACCGGGATTGACCTGTCCTGAGTGAGGCGGAGATACGTGCGCGGTACACGGCCCCACGCTTCAGCTCGCACCGGAGTGGTTGTGGTGTCGAGGATTTCGTCGGGTTCGAGAGTGTTCAGGAATGCGAGGAACTCGCTGGTGGTGCCGTCGGCCAGGAGCGCGGTCTTCAACGCCGCCAGCAGTTCGGGATCGGCCGTGCCCCAGTTCATCCGGAGCGCGCCGAGCGCCGCGGGATCGGCGGCCACCACTCCGGCGGTCTCGTTGAGCGCGCTCGACGCGTTTTCCGGCGTCTGGACGTACTCCGCCGGGGTCTTCGTGACGCAGCACCAAGCGGAGACGTAGACGATCCGGTCGATCAGATCGGGGACGGCGTCGGCGGCGCCGGTGATCGTGAGGCCGCCCCGGCTGTGTCCCACGAGGATGACCGGACCGTGCTCGGTGACCCGCCGGACGATGTCGATGACGTGCTCGACGCTCTGGGCAGGCGTCAGGCCGGCCAGCGCGGATGGTTCGACCGCGAACTTCTCCGGATCCTGCGGTGCCTGGTAGGCGACCGGGAACGTGGCGGCGAAACCGTGTCCGGGTAGGTCGACCGCGAGCGTGCGATGGCCGAGCAGGGCCAGTTCCCGCTGCAACGGGGCCCAGCCGAAGGCGTTGCTGTTCGAACCATGGACGAATACGAAGGTGGGACTCACTTCGCGATCTTCGCGCAACGCCCGGTGCTGCCCCGGACGGTCAGCGTGAGGGGTGCGGCCTTGATCGCGGCGGGGGCCCCGCCGTCGAGGATTTCCGCGAGGGTGCGGGCCGCGGTCGCGCCGAGAGCCGGGATGTCGCGCGCCAGCGCCGTCAACGGCGGGTGCACGAGGCGGCACAGGGGGGAGTCGTCCCAGGACACGATGGACAGCTCCGCGGGCACCGCCAGTCCCATCTCCTGTGCGACCGCCAAACCCGCCACGGCCATCACGTCGTTGTCGAACAGGATCGCCGTCGGCCGGTCGGTCCGCGAGAGCAGTTGCCGGGCCAGTCGCGCGCCCTCTTCGCCGGTGAAGTCACCGTGGAGCATGCTCGCCTCCACCTTCAGCTCGACCGTGACCTGCTCGAACACCGCCGTGCGGGCCGCGATGTGGCGGAGTTCGCCCTGCCCGGCCACGCGGGCGATCCGCCGGTGCCCGAGCGCGGCGAGGTAGCCCACCAGCGACCGCATGGCGCCCGAGTCGTCCGCCCCCACCGACCCGAGGCCAGGGTGCCCGGTGTGGCCGCCGACGACCACCGCGGGCAGTCCGAGTTCGGTGAGCACGTCCAGGCGCGGGTCCGAAACCCGCTGGTCGACCATGATCACGCCGTCCACCCGGTGCGCGGCCCACCAGCGCCGGTACACCTCGCATTCGGCGACGACGTCCGGGACCACCTGGAGCACCAGCGCCAGCGAGCGCTCCGCCAGCACCGCCTCGCTACCGGAGATGAGCTGCATGAAGAACGGTTCGAGACCGAGGATCCGGGCCGGGCGCGCCAGCACCAGCCCGATCGCGCCCGCCTTGGCCGCCGACAGTGCCCGCGCGGCGCTGTTGGGCACCCAGCCCAGTTCCTTGGCGATGCGCAGCACCCGGGCCCGCGTGGGTTCCGAGACGCCCGGGCGCCCGTTGAGCGCATAGGAGACCGCGCCCTTGGACACCCCCGCTGCCCGGGCGATGTCGGACATCGTCGGTCGCTTCACCGGACTCCCTCATCGAGTCGGTTCAGGGTAGCGCGGCGGGAGTCCGTTGTGGACCGCTAAGGCAGGCCGTTCCTCCTGATGACATCCTCCTGATGACATCGGAGTACCACCGCGCGCTCGCCTTGGCGATCCGGCGCGGGTGCCGTAGTCGACGGAGGAGAGCCCGAACCGCCGCCCGTATCCTTCGGCCCGTTGGAAGTTGTCCATCAGCGACCAGCAGAAGCAGCCGCGCACGTCGACGCCGGACTGGATGGCTTCGTGCAGCGCTTGGAGGTGTCCGTTCAGGTAGCCGATCTCGTCGTCGATGGCTCCTTCCGGGTCGACGTAGTCGTCGAAGGCCGCGCCGTTTTCGGTGACGTAGATCGGCGGGTAGCCACGAATAGTCCCACTTGAGGCGCACCAGCAGTTCGGAAAGCGCGTCGGGCTCGATCGTCCATTCCAGCTGGGTCCGGGGTAGCCCGGAGGGGCGGACGGTGTGTGCGTCGAGGCTCGGCAGTAGTGGATGCCGAGCCTCCGCGTCTTCCTCGGAGACGACCCAGGAGCGCGTGTAGTAGTTGACGCCCAGAAAGTCCAGGGAGCGGAGATCGCTTCGAGGTCGCCCTCCAGCACGCCGGAGAAGCCGTACCACCGGAGCTCGGGAATCCAGTTGACTCCTTTCGCGAAGACCGGAACACCGTTGACGACGAAGGAGAACCACGTGCCGTGCTCGTCCTTCCCGGTGTCCAGTTCGACGTTGCGGAAGCCGATCCGGCCGGACCACTCGTCCAGCCGTGTGCCGTCCATTGTGGATAATGTGACGGACAGGTCGTACCGGTGCCGCGGGCCGTATCCCCTGGGCGTTCGTGCCCGGCCGCAGAGCCTGGGGCACCTCGAACCGGTAGGACCGGTGCATGTTCCGGGTCCTGGCGATCCCGGCCCCGTTGAGTTCGATGGCCGCGACGGTGTCCAGACCCTCGCGCACCAGGTCCGTGACGCCGTCCGCGGGAGTCCAGTCGAAGGTCGTCTCGTAGCGCCAGGCGGTCCGGCCGATCCAGGCCAGCTTCACCTCGTCGTCGCTCAGACAGGGGTCCGGGATCAGGCCGGTGGCCAGCAGATCGGTGTGCACGCAGCCCGGCACGGCACGGCTCGCCACCTCGGCCGGGACATCCCCGGCCACTGGTCGCAGCGTCCAGCCCTCGTGCGGCGTGGTTCGCCTCAAGGCGCTCATGCGAAGGACCTCTCCGCCGGCTCGCACGAGGCGTCTGAATTAACCGGTTAAGTGGCGGCCGTGTCAAGCCGGTCATCTCCGCTGAGGTGACCGTGGAGCAGGGCTTTCGTCCGTGGCCAACGGCCCCACGCGATGAGCGCGAGCACGATGCCCAGCGCGATCGGCGTGCTGGTTCCCGCCGGACCGTCGAGTACGGCCAACTGCGTGATGGTCGCGCCGATCATGACTCCGGTCAGGCCGAGCGCGCCCAGTCCGGCCAGCGGCGGGATCAGTAACCCGAGCGCGCCCGCGAATTCGAGTGAACCGGTCAAGTAGCGAAACCAGTCACCACCGATCTGCTCGAAGATCCGGACGGCGGTCGGGTCGCCGAGGAGTTTGGGGATCGCGGCGGCGCCGATGAAGAACAGCGCGACCAGCACCTGGACGATCCACAGGGTGATGTTCAGGCGACGGGAAGTGTGCACGGTGGCGATGGTCATGGCTCTACTCCTAATCAGTCGTTCGGGTTGACCCCGCCCGTCCGAAAAACTCATCGCGATGAGTTTTTCCTCTTCGCCCTGTCTGTACAGGCAGGGCGAGCAAAGGAGAAGCTATGACCATGACCCTGTCCGAGAAGCGTGCCGACGAGGACTTCCTGCAGGCCGCCGACCCGTTCCGGCGTGAACTGCTGGCGCACTGCTACCGCATGCTCGGCTCGGTGCACGACGCGGAGGACCTGGTACAGGAGACCTACCTGCGCGCATGGCGGTCGTACGAGAAGTTCGAGGGCCGCTCGTCGCTTCGCACCTGGCTCTACCGGATCGCCACCCGGGTGTGCCTGACCGCGCTGGAGAGCAAGAGCAAGCGGCCGCTGCCCAGCGGCCTCGGCGGGGACAGCGCCGACCCGGAAGGGATCCTTGAGGAACGGGCCGAGGTGCCGTGGCTGGAGCCGGTGCCCGACCAGATGGTGGGCGCCGACCCGGCGGCCGTGGTCACCTCCCGGGAGAGCATCCGGCTCGCGTTGATCGCCGCGCTCCAGCACCTGCCGCCCCGGCAGCGCGCGGTGCTGATCCTGCGTGACGTCCTGCAGTGGCGGGCCGCCGAGGTGGCGCAGGCCGTCGGCACCACGACCACGGCGGTGAACAGCATCCTCCAGCGCGCCCGGGCCCAGCTCGACGAGGTCACGCCGGTCGAGGACGAGATCGTCGAGCCCACCGACGCCGAGCAACGCGAGCTGCTCGAAAAGTACGTCACCGCCTTCGAACGCAAGGACATTTCGGCCATGGTCGAAATGTTCACCAAGGACGCGATCTGGGAGATGCCGCCGTTCACCGGCTGGTACCGAGGGGCCGAGGACATCGCCCGGCTCATCGACACCCAGTGCCCGGCCAAGGAGCCCGGCGACATGCGCCTGGTGCCGACCACTGCCAACGGGCAGCCGGCGTTCGGGCTCTACCTGATCGACGGCGAGACGTACCGGCCGTTCCAGTTGCACGTGCTCACCCTCGGCCAGGACGGGGTTTCGCACGTGGTCGCGTTCTTCGACACCAGCCTGTTCGCGAAGTTCGGCCTTCCGGAGACACTGGACGTCCGATGACCGGCCCGCGTGCGGCGGCGCTGATCGGCGGCGTCAGCCTGCTCGAACGTGCGATCTCCTACACCTTGGGCAGCCTGCTCGAAGTGCGCCCCGAGTTGATGTCCCGGCCAACGCCCTGCTCGGCGTGGGACCTCCGGGCGTTGCTGGTGCACATGAACGATTCGCTGCTGGCGCTGCACGAAGCCGCGCGGATCGGGCGCATCGGGCCGGAGCAGTCCACAACGGACGGTGATCTGGTCGGCCTGCTGCGGCAGCGGGCCTGCCTGCTGGTCGGAGCCTGGTCCGGCGCGCGGGTGCCCGGCCCGGTGTTCGTCGCGGGCTCGCCGCTGACCACCGGCATCGTGACCGGCGCCGGGGCGCTCGAGGTGACCGTGCACGGCTGGGACGTCGCCCGTGCCTGTGGCCAGGACCGTCCGATCCCGGCCGCTCTGGCGGAGGAACTGCTGGAACTCGCGCCGTTCTTCGTCGACGACGTCGACCGCCCCGCCCGGTTCGCCCCCCGGGTGGCGGTGTGCCGCGGCGCCACCACCGGGGACCGGCTCCTCGCCTTCGTCGGCCGCCGGCCCTGACCTTCTCCCAACGCGGTGTCCGGTCGTGACCGAACGCCGGACACCGCGTGGCGTGCGAGGCCACTTGGTACTCGGCCGAGCGAGCAAACGGCCGGGAAGAATCAGCACCCGGCCGATAGTTGATCGATTATTTCGACTTTCGACCAGCGCGAACGTGGTGGACAACTCGAGCGGCATCAGCAGCGACGGTGCCCTGGTCGGTGGCGCGATCGTCGCCACGATTCCCGCGGCACCGAGGCCCAGGGTCGGCGCGATCCTGCTGTTCGGCAACCCGATCCGGGCCATTGGCCGGTCCGTGACCGGGGTCTGTGCCGGCCGCACCGCCGGCTACTGCGTGCACGGCGACCCCGTCTGTGGGGCCGGTCTTGACGTGCCGGCCCACCTGAGTCACGGCAACAAAGCGAGCGAAGCGGCCGTTTTCGCGGCAAGCAGGTTCTGATCGGACCTGGTGGGTGGAAAGGCTTTCAGTGCCTTTCCACCTGCCAGGTACCGCGGAATGCTAGGTGGACGGCGTGTCGTCGGCATCCTGCCAGCACCATTTTCCGCTTTCCTGGGCGAGTTGTGCGGTGAAGCGGTCGCTGCTTCCGTTGTAGGTCAGGCTGAGGACGCCGTCGTACTCGGTGTCCGACACCTTCGTCGGCCCATTCACGATCTTCGCGTTGCTGACCCCGTTCACCTTGCCGATCGCGCTCGCGATCTTGGGGGCGGCATCGGCACATTTCAGCGCGTTCAGCGCCGCCTGGTCGTGCTTGTTGAGCCCGTCCACGATGCCCTGCAGCGCGGACTGAGGGGTCGACCCGGGCGAGGAGGAAGAAGAGGTCTTGCTCAGGAAGAAGCCGGGCGCCCAGAACCCGGTGACGCCGAGGCCCGCGAGGATCAGGACGACCCCGATCGTCAGGCCGACCCACAGCCCCTTCCGGCCCTTCGCGGGCGGCGGCCCGCCGAATCCGCCGGGCTGGCCGTAACCGGGGTAGGGCTGCTGACCGTATCCGGGCTGGCCGTAGGGCTGTTGACCGTAGGGCTGCTGACCGTAGGGCTGCGGGTAGCCGCCGGACTGGGGAAACCCGTTGGGTGACGAGTAGCCACCTGGTTGTTGCGGATAGCCACCGGGTTGCTGGGGAATTCCCCCGGGCTGCTGGCCGTAGGGCTGCCCTGGCTGTGGTGGATAGGTCATGGACATCGCCTCCCGGTCGGTCGCCGCGCTGATCAGCATAGAGCGCGATCATGACCGATGTTCCTCGCTACGCGGCGTTCACCGGCGTTCCGCGGGTGGAAATCTGGCCTGGCCGCCCGCACCAGAGCCCGGCCAGCCGACTTCGGCTACGACTTCGAGACGCGCGGCAGCCTGATGCGCACGCGGTGGCCGCGGTCTTCGGCGACTACCGGCGACTACCGGCGACTACCGGCGACTACCACAGCCCTTTGGCGCTGCCTTCGGTGGATGTGGGAGCCGCCGTTGATGTCGTAGGTGGCGCCGGTGACGTAGCCGGACTTCGGCCGGCACAGGAACTCGATCACGTCGGCGACATCCTCGGCGGCCCCGGCGCGCCTCGCCGGAAGGTCGGGCGCGACGGAGCTGACGGTGACGGAGTCTCGCGCCAGCGCATGGGAAAGGCCCGGCAACGCGGCCTTAACGGGCGAGTAGGCGACACCGCCGAAGACGCCTCCGCCGCGTTCGGCCGAAACCGAGGACACGTTCACTTCCGCGACCCGCGAGTCCGGCTTTCGCGACCCGCGAGTCCGGCTTCCGCGACCCGCGAGTCCGGCTTTCGCGACCCGCGAGTCCGGCTTTCGCGACCCGCGAGTCCAGCTTCCGCGACCCGCGAGTCCACGATGCGACCGAAACCCCGTTCGACCATCCCCGGCACGACTCGCCTGGTCATCAGGTAACTGCCGCGCACGTTGATCTCGAAGATTTCGTTCGACATCCGACACTTCGAGGAACCGCGGGGGCGAGGTGATCCCCGCGTTGTTCACGAGCGCACCCACCGGCGCCAGTGCGGATTCCACTGTGGACACAGCAGCCTCGACCTGCTCGCGGTCGGTGACGTCGCAGCGGACGCCGACGGTCCGCACACCGTGCTTGGCCGCGATCTCCTCGGCGGCGTCCTTCGCGCTCGCCTCATCGGTGTCCAGTACCGCCACCAGCGACCCGGTGGCGAGCGCATGCCCCGCCCCGCCGATGCCGCGCAGTGATCCCGCGCCGGTGACGATGGCCGCATGAGCTGGCGTCATTTCCTGGCAAGTTGGTGGCCGTGGTATCCTATGTGGACACAACACCGCGCGTCGGGGGATGGCCACCCAGATCAGAACCCGGCACCCACCGGCGCCGAAGGTCGGCCGGCGACTTGCCTGGCCAGCGCCGGTAAAGGTCACCCGGCCGGCACGCGGACAGGGCCTGCTCCACCTCGGCGACAGCACGCCCAGAGGTTCCGTTGACTTGGTCGTCCGGCTGGAGTGGGATGGAAGGCGGTGTTTCGAGGGCGGGTGATGGACCATGCCTCATGCAGCTCCGTCCTCCCGTGGAAATCTCCCAGCGGAGCTGAGCAGTTTCGTGGGTCGGCGTCAGGTGGCCGCCGAGGTCAAGCGGCTGCTTTCGGAGTCACGTCTGGTGACCTTGACGGGCCCAGGTGGGGTGGGCAAGACGCGCCTGGCCCTGCACGTGGCCCGAGAGCGGCAGCGGGCCTTCCGTCCGGGGTCTGGCTGGTGGAGCTGGCCGAGGTGCGGGACCCGGGGATGCTGGCGCATGCGGTGGCGACGGCGTTGCGGCTGCCGGATCAGTCGGCGCGGGACCCGCGGGAAGCGCTGGAGGAATACCTCGCGGACAAGCACTTGTTGCTCGTGCTGGACAACTGTGAGCACGTGCTGGCGGCGGCCGCGGCGATGGTGAGCAGTCTGTTGTTGGCGGCGCCGAAGGCGCAGGTGCTGGCCACGGCCCGGGAACAGTTGCGGGTGGCCGGGGAGCGGGTGTTTCCGGTGCCGCCGTTGACTGTGCCCGATACGCGGGCGCAGGACTGTGGGCAGGGGTGGCAGGCCGGCGGTGACGTCGGGTATGAGGCGATGGCACTGTTGGAGGAACGGGCGGCAGCGGTGGTGCCCGGGTTCTCACTGGACCGCGAGAACAAGCTGGCGGCGGCGCTGCTGTGCCAACGGCTGGACGGGCTACCGCTGGCGATCGAACTGGCCGCGGTACGGCTGCGAGCGCTGCGGCTGGACGACATCCTGGATCGACTGGGGGACCGCTTCCGGTTGCTCACCACCGGACCGCGGGCCGTGCCGCCGCGGCACCAGACGCTGCGGGCGGCGGTGGAGTGGAGCTTCGATCTGTGCACCCTCACCGAGCAGGTGGTGTGGGCGCGGCTGTCGGTGTTCGCCGGTGAGTTCGACCTCGAAGCCGCCGAGCAGGTGTGCGCCGGGGCGGATATCGCGGAGAGCGACGTCCTGGACGCGATGTTGGGGCTCTTGGACAAATCGGTGCTGACTCGTGTGGAGAAGGGCCCCGCGTCGTCGTACCGGCTACTGGAGACCATCCGGCAGTATGGGCGGGAGCGCCTTGCGGATCGGGGTGAGGAGACGACGTTGCGGCGGCGGCATCGTGACTACTACCTGGCACGGGCCGAACAGGCAGAAGCGGAGTGGCTGGGGCCGCGGCAGCGGGAGTGGTCGCGGTGGTTCCGGGGGCAGGGCCCGAACCTGTGGGCCGCACTCGACTTCTGCTGCACGGAGCCGGGTGAGCACGAGGCCGGGCTGCGGCTGGCCGGCGTGTTGTGGTTCTACTGGGTGGCCTGCGGTTGTGTCCGGGACGGCCGGTACTGGCTGGACCGGGTGCTGGCACTGCCCGGCGGGGCGAGCCCTGAGCGCGCGAGGGCTTTGTGGGTCGACTGTTGGATCGGCGGCGTACAAGGAGATCTGCCCCGGTTCGAGCGCTCCGCGCAGGAGTGCCTCGAACTCGCCGGCCGGATAGGCGACCGGTTGGCCGCGGCCTATGCCACCCAGTTCCTGGGATGGCATGCGGTGTACCGCGACGACATCGCTCGGGCCGCGGAGCTGGAGGAGCAGGCGTTGGCCCGGCACCGGGCGATAGGCGAACTGCGTGCCCCTGCCCTGCGCTGCTTCGTCTACGGAACCATCGCCCAGCTGGAACTGGGCGACCTCGACCGCGCTCGGCGAGGAGGGCCGGTCGATCTGTGAACGGGCCGGCGAGGAGTGGATGCTGGGCTGGACACACTGGGCGCTCGCGGCGGTGCGGCGCGTCGCCGGCGAGGTGTCGATGGCCGAGGAGGAGGCGCGGGCCGCTCTTCGATTGACGCGGAGCTTCCACGATGTGCTTTGCGCAACGCTCTGCCTGATACTGCTGGCCCTCGTGGCGATGGATCGCGATGACGCCGAGCGGGCGGCACGGCTGTTCGGCGCGCTCGAGCCGCTGTGGAAACAAATGGGCGGTCCGCCCCTGGCCAACGCCCAGTACCTCATACGCTGGCATCGCGACGCTGAGCCGCGAGCCAGAAAGGCACTGGGTGATCGGGCGTACGAGGTGGTCTACCGTGACGGCACGCAGCTGGACCTCGACCAGGCCGTGACCTACGCGCTGCAAGAGCGAGCGACAACGGTCCGGAGCACGGCGAACACGCCTGCCGCGGGCGCGGCCGGCACCGTGCTGACCCGGCGCGAGCGGGAGGTCGCCGAACTGGTGGCGCAAGGGCTGTCGAACAAGGAGATCGCCAGCCGCCTGGTGATCTCGCAGCGCACCGCGGAAACGCACGTCGAACACATCTTCAGCAAGCTCAATGCCAGGTCACGCACCCAAATCGCCAGCTGGGTCGCGGAACGCGACAAGGGGTAACGCCGCCCGCCGCACCTCCGGGGATTTTCGGCCTTCCACCACGGTCACGGGACGGGCCGGAAACTGGCGACTTTGCTGGCGCCAGTTCATGGACAAGCCGAGGGCGGGCGGGTGGCGGCTCGGCGCCCGAGCCGGACATGCTGTGTGACACGTAAAGCGCCTTTCGAAACAGGACGAGCCGCGCGCCCGGCGGGACAAACTGCCGGGTGCCAGCGGGAAGAGCCGGTCAGCGACGGACCCGGGGCATCCCGCCCTTGCTCCCGGCGATGTCGGCGCCCACGGCCTCGGGGCCGGCCACCTCCTTGTCCCGCATTCCGCCGGGGATGGTGATCGCCTGGTTGAACTGTTCGAGCAGCGTGAACGCCGCCTTCTCGTCGTCGTGCGGCAGCACTCGGGAAATGCGGTCGTAGGCCTTGAGTACCGGGCGGACAATCGGCAGCGTGTAGTGCCACGGCGCCTTCTCGACGTGCAGCGTGTCCATTATGTACTTCGGTTGCCAGCCGGTGAGCAGTCCATACGCGAGCTTGAGCCGGCGCTCGGTGGTCATGACCTTCGCCACCGGGCCCGGAAGGATTTCGACATCGCGCGGCGGGTTCGACGCTGAACCGGATCGCCGAGTGGACGGTCCGGCGGCACAGGTCGTCCGCGGGCTGCTCGATCAGCTTGTGCAGCGTGGCCTTGCGACGCGTGTCCTCGTAGTCGGTGTGTGGGATGTCCGCGGGCATGCCGATCGCCGAGCCGACGTACCGGCTCCAGCGCCATGATGTCCTCGATTTCCCGGTCGCTGAACCGAATTCCCGATTTCTGCACGGGATCGATGAAACCGACCCCCAAATGACCGGCCTGCGTGTGCATGGCGTCGAGGTTGTTGATCGGAACACCCCACGCGCGCCAGTCCCAGGCATCCGACCGGCTGAGCGCGTGGCGGACGGCGGTATGGGTCATCCGGACCTTGAGGCGAACCGGTGCATGCCGCCAGGCACGTAGGCGCCCACGATGTAGCGAAGCTCTCGATGAGAAGGTCGCCCACGTGGTCGCTGTTTTGGAGCCGGCCGCTGAACAGCACCGGGCGGGTCGAGTTGCACATCTGGCCCGGCCTGTTACGTCGTTCAATGGGCGCGAAAGCACGGTAGGCAGCCGGAGACAGCGCTGTCCGTTTCGGGTGGTTCAGCGGCCCTTCAGGGCGTGCCTGCCGTGATTCTGCCGTACGCGGCCCCAACGCGGCCCCGGGGTGGGTTGCACCGGAGTGTTTCAGCAGTCACAGCGCCTGAGTGGGCCCGGAGAGACTCGAACTCTCACTGGCATGGACCTAAACCATGTGCCTCTGCCAATTGGGCTACGGGCCCCGACCCTCGCAGCCTACCGCGCGGGCCGTGATCTACGGTGGTGCCCTGAGAAGTGAGGAGGACCTGTGGCCCGCGACCCCGACACAATCGAGCGTGAGATCGAACAGGCCAGGAACGCGCTCGCGTCGACGCTGGATCAGCTGGGTGAGAAGGCCAGTCCGAAAAGGCTGGCGGACTCGGCGAAGATCACTGTGCGCGCGAAGCTGGACGAGCCGAAGGTCAAGTTTCCCTTGATCGGCGCCGGCGTGCTGGTCGTCGCGCTGCTGTTGCGCAAGCTCTTCCGCTAGGAGCCGGAGGCGGCGGCCTCGGCGGGGCCTCGCGACGTGGACAGGGCGGTGCCGATGTCCGCGGTGAGTTTGGCCTTGGTACGGCGGGCGGACTTGGCCTGCGTCGGTCTGCCGGCCGTGACCGCCTCGGATTCGGCTTCGCCGGGTTCGGGCACCGCCAGTGGGGCGGGCTCGGAGCGGGTGAGCCGGGCGGTGATGTACACCGACGTGAACTCGAGCGCGCTGCCGTTGAGCAGGTGCACCACGGTGGCGCCGGCGGCACTCGGGCCGAGGTTCTCCACGAGCTGGTCGGCGCGGTCCCGCGCCGCGATGATCCCCGGCGCGCGGGAGGTCAACTCCCTGCCCAGACCGGACACCGTGATCGTCCAGTCACCGTCCTCCTGAACGTAGCTCGCCATGATCGGTTCCGCCATGCGTCCTCACACCCCTCGCTGCCTGCCTGCTCGACGCTCCACTTACGAGGAGCCTTTTCCCACCGTTCCGTGATGCCGGATCGTGCTCACTCGATTGGGCGTATCTTTCCCGCTGTTCGCCAAACTCCCATCCGGCTCCATCGATACATCACGCGACTCTGTGTGACAAGTGGAAGGTAGGGATGTTCTCAGCGTGACGGCAAGATCTGAAATGCACGAGCATCTGCACGAGTGCCCGCGGGATGGTCACCGTGCGCGTTCGAAAAGCCCGCTCCAGAGAAGGTTTATGGCATACTCTGTCGTCTGTTCCGGTGTCACCTCGTCGTGCCGCTCACGCCAGATCGCGAGCCGTTCACAGGCGCCCACGACCAATTCCGCGGTCGCTTCCACCCGTGCGGGTGAGTCGCCGTGCCAATGGTCCCCCATCAGTTTGGCGATCAGATCGGTCTGCTGCCGCCTGGTCACCTCGATCGCGTCGGCGGCCGAGGTGCCGTTCAGGGCGGTTTCGTGGCGGATGATCGACCATGTCCGCTGCCGTTCCTTCGCGAAGACGAAGAAGGCCCGCAACCCGCGCCGTAGTGTCTCCTCGGGCGACCGCGTTTCCGGTCATCTCCCGCAGCACGGCCCGCGCCTGGCCGATACAGGCCAGCAGCAGGGCCCTCCTTCGACCGGAAGTACTCCTACAGCATGGGCTTGGACACGCCGACCCGTTCGGCGATGTCGTCCATCGAGGCCCCCGCGTAGCCGTGTTCGGCGAACGCCTCTTCGGCGATCTGGATCATCTCGCGCTCGGCTCGCGGCATGCGCTTGCGAGGGCTGCTCACGGCGCCACTCTACCGGAAGTAATATTACTTACGGTAAGTCGATGTCACCACAGGCAACCGTTCGGCGAAATCCGATGGGTGCGGCCCCGCGCTAACCCCCTTCGAGTGCCTTGAGCTTGGCCACCAGGTCCCCGGGGGAGACGCCGCACAGCTCGGCCATCCGCTCCACCGCCGGAAGGTCCAGTTGGATCTCGCGGGGCGAGCCGGGCTGCCGTAACCGGTCTTCCGCCCACCTCCGGAGCGACAGCAACTCGGGCTGGCCGTCCTCGACCACCCTGGCCAGGTCGAGCCGAACTTTGCCGGGCTCGTCGTTGAAGACCCGCTGGTGCACCCTGGCCAGCAGGTCCGCCGGTAGTTCGTCCATGGCCAGGCACAGCTCCACCAGGCGCACCACCGAGCACTGGCGGGTGCCCAACTCGTAGGTGGCCAGTGTCTGCAGGGAGATGTCACTCTGCAGATGCTGGTTCAGTTCCTTGCGCGTCCACCCGCGCCTCCTGCGCAACTTGCGGAGTTCCTCCCCCAGGATCCGCTGATAAAGCTCGCTGTCGATGTGCACTTCCGTCCCCTGCCTTGACCTGCGTCGACGCCGCGCCCCGCGGCGTGTCAACGCGTATGTAAGTCGCTGAACCGCCCGGTCTTACGCGACTCGGGCCCGAGTCGCCCCTGATTAGGCCGAACGGGCTAACGAAAAGGGCTGGAAAGTGTGGTCAGTTGACGCAGGTGATGCCGTCCGCTGTGATCGGCTTGTCATCGGGGTCCGGCGCGGCCGGGCCCGCCGGCTGCGACGCGACCGCCTGCTGAACCGGCTGGTTCGAACCTGAGTAGTCCGAGCCCACCACGACCAGGACGTGACCGCTGGCCACCCCGGGGTCCTGGATCAGCGTCGACTTCGAGCCGAGCGCGTCGGCCACCGACTGCGCCGCGTCCTTGCCGCCGGCCGGGTAGCGGACCGCCGTCGTCTTGACGGTGCCGCTGGCGTTCCTGGCTTCGCCCGCGGTGAAGCCCCTGCCTGTGAGCGACTGCGTCACCGACGCCGCGAGCCCCTGCCTCGGTGTTCCGTTGTGGACGTCCACGGTGATCGCCGCATTCGGGTTGGGGGCGGCCTGCTGTGCCGGCGCGCTCGTCGTGCCGCCGGTCGTGCCCTGGACGAACGCCTTCACCTGCGCGGGGTCGACCTGGATCGCGCTGCCGTCCTCGGGGGTGTCGTAGTCCGGGTCGACCACGGGGATGGTGCGGAACTCGAGGTTGCCGCCGGTGAGGCCCTTCATCTGCTGGGCGAAGCCGAAAATGTCCCACCCCTGGTTGAGCACCACGGACTTCTGCACGGATTCGACCAAATTGGACAGTTTGGTGGGATCGGCGAGGGTGCCCGCGGACAGCACCTTGCTGGCCATCCCGGCCATGAACACCTGCTGCCGGACGACCCGGTCGAGATCGCCGCGCGGCAGGCCGTGCCGCTGGCGCACGAACTTGAGCGCGTCCGGCCCGGAGAGGGTGTGCTTGCCCTTGGTGAAGCGTGCCCCGGAGAAGGAGTCGTAGACGTTCTCCTTCAAGCAGACGTCCACGCCGCCGATGGCCTTGGTGATGTCGGAGAAGCCGAGGAGATTGATCGACGCGTAGTTGTCGATGGTGGACCCGGTGAGTTGCTCGACCGTGCCGATGAGGGTCTTCGCGCCCTCCTGCGAGCTCTTGACCTCGACGTCTTTGGCGTCGAGGTCCCCGGATTCCTGCAGCTTCTTGCGGGCCTCCGCCTTGCCGCGGGTGTAGGCGGAGTTGATCTTGTGCTTGCCGAAGCCGGGGATGTTCACGTACGAGTCGCGGGGCAGCGAGATGGCGACCGCCTTGGCGCCGTCGTTGGGCACATGCACCATGATCAGCGTGTCGGTGTTCTCCACGCCGTCGGACACTCCCGCGTTGAGTTCGGCGAGCAGTTGGGGGGACAGCGGGTTGCCCTGCGCGTCGGTGCGGCTGTCCATGCCGACCAGGAGGATGTCGGTGGCGCCGTCCGCCGGCCGGCGCTGCGAGATCACGTCCGCCGTGGTCAGCCCGCTGAGCAGGCCCTGCATCTGTGCCCACGCGTAGCCGGTCAGGCCCAGCACGAGTAGCGACACCAGCCCCAGCGCGACCTTGCCGCCGGTTCGCTTCGGCTTCGGCGGCGGAGGAGGCGCGGTGCGCGGGATGCGTTCGGGAGAAGGGCGCGCCGGGCCTTCGTAGCGGGCGTCCATCGGGCGCGGCCGCCGCTGCGGCGCGGGCCGTCCGGCCCCACGCGCGTCCCGCGGCGGATAAGTCACGCCTTCTCCCTTCCCCCGACATTGTCTCGCCCGCGCCGTAGCGTCGCATACTCGCCCGTGCCGCCGGTCCAAAACACCCGATTACGTGGTTTGGGCCACCGTTCTCGGTGCGATCAGTGTGCTCACGGTAGCGACGAGCGCGAACAACGCGGTGAACCCGTGCAGGGCGACTGTGACCAGGTCGGATTCGTAGCCGTCGGAGGCTTCGAGCAGCGGCGGCATGCAGACGAGGCAGGCCACCACCCAGGTGCTGGCCGCCGAGCTGGTGCCGATCCGCACGGTGTGCAGGAGGAACACCCCGAGCAGCAGCTGGATCAGGTTCTGCACCGGGTCGAGCGGCATGCCGAGCAGGGTGGTGCCGGCGTCCCCACCGAACCGGGTGAGCGCGAAACCGAACAGGCCGAGGCTGGCGAAGCCGATGCCCAGCGCGGTCGCGGCGTGCGCCAGCCAGCCGGACGGCCGCGGAAGGTGCAGCGGGTCGTGCCGTTCCACCAGGCCGGCGGAGTGCCGCTCGAACCACCAGAACACGATCACCGCGGGCACCGCGAGCATCGCCAGCGCGGTGACCGACCGGGGCCGGACCAGCCAGGCGACCGCGTCCACCGGGCTGGCCGGCAGGTAGACGATGGCCACCACCAGCAGCATCGCGGCGAGGAAACCGAGGTAGAGGCTCATCGGGGCGCGCAGCGCGAACCGCACCGCCGAACCGAGTGCGCGCCGGGCGGCCAGCTTGGCCAGCGGCCTGGCGAACAACGCCAGCACCGACAGCTGGACCGCGCCGAGCAGGAGGAGAGGGACCGCGTTGGCGGCGAGGGCGGGCGGCGCGCTCGGCGTGCCGAGCAGGGTCGGATCGCCGCCGGCCGTGCACCACAGGGCCAGGCCGGCCGTGCCGGTGAGCGTGCCCGCCAGCAGGGTGGGTTTGCCCGGAAGGCGGCCGAAAGCCAGTTGCTGCGCGAGCAGGGCCAGCGAGAACGCCGCCAGGTACCGGGGAACGGGTGAGCCGAGCCAGTCCGCGCCCAGGTCACCCAGCACGACGAAACCGAGCAGGCCGAGAAGCGTCGCGACGCGGGCGCGGCGGTACAGCACGAGCATGACCGGGGTGGCCACCACGGTCAGCAGGTAGACGGAGAGCAGCCACAGCGGGTGCATGGCGATCCGCACGATCCCGGCGTTCGTGCCGCCCGGGATGCCCAGCAGTTCCAGCGCCACCGGAACCACCAGCGCCACCACGACGAACACCAGTGCCGGGCGGAGCAGCCAGCTCACCCGGTGCGCCAGGAAGTGCCGGTAGCCGTGTCCGGCCTCCGCGCGCCAGCCGTCGGCGTTGACCCGCCCGCCCGCGAAGAAGAACACCGGCGCGAGCTGGGCGAGCCAGGTGAACGGCCACAGCACGCCGTCCCCGGCACCGGCCCACCGGGCCAGCGCGATCACCGACTCGCCGAAGATCAGCAGTACCAGGCTCGCCACGCCGAGTGTCACCCAGGACGACGCGGCTCCCACCGGTGCCGCGGGCCGTTCCGCCGGGCGGGAGCGGCGGCCGTGCAGCCAGCCGCGCATCCGGAACACGAGCAGGCAGCCGATCGCCGCGATCCCGGTGAGCAGCGGGCCGATCGGGTCGCCCACCGGCGGTCCCCATCGCTGGTGCCAGGAGTTGGCCTCGAGGCCGAAGGAGTACAGCGACGCGACGATCTGGCAGGTGCGCGGCGAACCCATCGGATTGAGCCGGCAGGTGTTGTGCATGTCGGCGCTGAGCCGCGCGTCGAGCGAGGACCGTGCGGAGGCGGGGAGGGGCTGGCCGATGTGGTCGGCGTAGCGCAGCAGGTCGTAGCCGAGATCGTGCGCCTTGCACGGCACGCCGTAGTCCCATTTGGTGTTGTCGTCGCCCCAGGGCGCCGAGCAGCCGCCGTCGGTGTGGACCACGCGCACGGTCCCGTCGCGGGCGCGCGTGACACCGGGCACCACGCCCGTGACCTGGGTGAAGTCGGAGGGCAGCAGGGACAGGGCGGTGGGCTGCGCGCCGGGGGAGGCCAGCGACTCGATCGCGCGCTGGGCCGCCAGCGCGCCGCCGGTGAGCGGGCGGTCGGGTGGGGCGGCCGGGCGGGAGGCGACGAAGCCGAAACCGAGCAGGCCGATGGCGAGCACCAGCATCCAGGCCGAGGTCGACAGAGCATTGCGCGCGCGGGGGATCTCGGCTGCGGCGGTCATGATCTCCAGATTGGCAGGGGACACGGCCAGCGAACACCCGGGATGTCCCCGAGTTGAGTCGCCACACTAGTGGGTAACGCGATTCACCGGGGACTGGGTCATTCGAGGACCGCCATCAGCTATGTCCTTGGTCACATCGGTGCGTCTCGTGCCGGTCGCGATCCGCACCTGGTTCCGGCCGCCTTCCTTCGCCTCGTACACGGCGGCGTCGGCGGCCTGCATCAACGTCTCGAGCGACTGACCGTGGTCGGGGAAGACCGCCACCCCGATGGACGCGGTGCGTTCGGTGACAGTGGTCTGTTCGCCCCGCTTGTCGGTGGTCGGGATGCGGAGCGCCGCGACGCCGCTGCGGATGCGTTCCCCGGCCCCGGCGGCGGCGGCCTGGTCGGTGTCCGGCAGCAGTACGAGGAACTCCTCGCCGCCGAAGCGGCCCACCACGTCGCTGGGCCTGGTCACGTCGTTGAGCAACTGGGCGAGGTTGCGCAGCACGTCGTCGCCGGCCGGATGACCGTAGGTGTCGTTGATCCACTTGAAGTAGTCGAGGTCGATCATCAGCACGGCGAGGTTGTCCGACGCCTTCGCCGCCCGCGTCAGGGCGCGCTCGGCCGACTCGGTCCATCCGCGCATGTTGAACACCTGTGTCTTCGGGTCGGTGCGCACGTCGTCCTGCAACTGGTCGAGTTCGGCGAGACGGTTGAACACCACGGTCACCACGGCCATGATCGCGACCGCCGGCGGCAGGATGACGACCAGGATGGCGGTGACCGCGCCGAGGCCGACCGTGATGCCTTCCAGAAGGTTGTCCGCCTTGCTGCCCAGCGACTTGCCCAGTGTCGGCTTTCCTCTCCCGGAGAGTGCGATCACGCCGCCGATGAAGGCCATCTGCGGCAGTTCGTAGGCGAGACCGGCCAGTACCACTTCGCCGAATTCGATGAGCGTTCCCGCCGGCGTGAGCGCTCCCCACGGGTGCGGGCCGAGTGCGGCGAACACCTGATGCGCGAACGTCGCGGACAACATGTGCGTAATCGAGGAATAGACGAAGTTGTGCGCCGGGCGGCGGGCGATGAACCAGCGCTGCACACGGACGAGCGCGACCACCAGGATGGCCAGCGGCACCGGAAGAATAATCGCGGCGGGTACCACCCAGACCGCGGTGAGGTCGATCAGTAGGCCACCCCGGTTTCTGCGCCGTTCTTCCTGCCGCCGGGTCATTTGGATATGCACGGTGGCACCGGAAATCAGAATGGCGAACCGCAACCAGTCGATCGCACTGGGCCAGGTCGAGGTTGCTAAAGTCACGCCCAGCCAGGTGAGCGCCCCAACTTCGGTGGTGAGCAGAAACAGGATGAATGGCTTGGGTCTCCGCCACAGGGCCCAATTGTGCGGATGGTGGGTGCGGCGCGTGCCCGAATTATCACGCGTGGTACTCAACGTCGCCTGCCTGTTCCCGCCTGTTCCGGGTCGCCGCCCCCACGTCCGCCGCCGTGCCAGGAGCCTGCCGTGTGGGTTGTGTTCGCCCCGAAGTCTATGTGACCGCCCTGCGGCGGGGGTGCCGGCATAGGATCACCTCTTCTCGACATGTCCTCGGGCGGCCGTGTAACTTCTCTGTGTCTGGAAGGACGCCAGATGCTTTTCGCGAACCGGTATCATCCGTTACACACGTTCCGCTGTGCGGGTGAGAACTCCCGGGCGCACTCGTGCCTCGCGTCTGAACCTTTGGCGCCGATTGGAGGTGTCTCTCATGGCCGACCGTGACTTCTGATCGACGAGCGTTCGAACCGGTTCGTGTCGGATAGTGTCGGAGGTGTTGTTCATGCGTGACCGCGACTTCTGAGAAGCTTTTGTTTCCATGAAAAAAACGGGCGGTGAATGGTTTGACCGACCGCGGGCCTATTGTGACGCTTTTTCGCGTATGCGGTGGCATCACGTCACCGTTGTGTGTGCTCGTTTGCCAGCACGCGGTGCCAGCGCATGGCGAGCGGCGTACCGAGCACGACCCCGGCGCCTCCGGCGACGGCGATGGCCGTCGCCGCCGAGCCCGACAGTTGCGCCAGCACACCGCCGATTGCCACGCCGACACCCTGCGCGACCCGGAGGCCCGTGCGGTACACCCCGCCCGCGCCACCGCGCAGTTCGTTGGGCACCCACGTGATGAATGTAGCGCCCACCGTGACGATGTACGCCCCGGTGGCCCCGGCCGCGGCCAGGAGCACCAGGGCCGGCGCAAGGGACGGCCGCGCGATGAAGGCCACCAGGATGGCCGTCGGCACCAGGCCGAGTACCGCGAGGCCTCGCCTGCGGGCCTGTGGGGATACGTAGTGCGACATCAGGAAGACGCCGACGATGAAGCCGAGGGGATCGGCCGCGAGTAGCCAGCCGACCGCCTCCTTTGACGCGCCGATTTCGGCCGCCAGGGGCGCGACCAGTCCAAGCGGGACTGTCGCGAGCCCGACCAGCCAGGACAATCCGAGCAGAACCCGCAGCCGTTGCTGCCCGGCCACCCAGCGGATCGCGCCGTGCCATGCCCCGTTGCCGTCTCCCGCCGCCGGGCGCGGCCGTACCCAGCGGGACAGCGCCGCCGCGCTGATCGCGAACGTCGCCGCGTCGACGGCCAGCGCCCAGGACGGTCCCCCGGCGGTGACCAGCATCCCGCCGCCGGCGAGGCCGAGCAGTTGCGCGGTGTTCGTGGTGATCCCCCGGATGTCCTGGCTGCGCAGGTAGAGCTCGTCGTCGGTGAAGATTTCCCTGGTCAGCGCGTTCTGCGCGGCATTGGCCGGCGACCCCGCCAGCCTGGCCAGCACCAGCAGCCCGCACAGCGGCACCAGCGGCATACCCGGGATCGCCATCACCGCGACCATGACCGCCTGGATCGCGGCGGTGACGACCAGGACCGTGCGACGCGGGTACCGGTCGGCGAGATGGCTCAGGCCGAGCCCGCCCGCCAGCGCGGGCAGGAAGGTGAGCGCGTAGGCGACCGCGGCGATCAGCGCTGACCCGGTGCGGTGATAGACGGTCAGAGACAGCGACACGGTGGTCAACTGGTCGCCGAGCACCGACTGTGCTTCGGCGAGCCACACGGTGCGGAACTCGCTGTTGGCGAGTGGCGCCCGCATGGTTGGGCGGGTTTTGGTCTTCACCTTGTCCCCATCTCCCCCTGATCGGGTGAACGCAGGAGCGTCCACAGATTGTTTCGTCCGCCGCGACAGGCCGGGTACCGACCCTCACTCAGGCGGCAGGCGAGACCACCGTCAGTATGCCGCTACTGCACGAAGGCGACCAGTCACAGGCCGAGAGTGTTCCTAATTGGACCCATCCGGCGGTCGAACCTGGCGGCCGGGCTACGACGAATGGACGACAGCTACGGTTCCGCTGATCTGTCGGGAGGTATGTCCCACTGGTCACATCGGTTTCGCTCAGCGCTATGAGCTGCCGCTCGTCGTCGTCGAGGTCGCCCTCGGACCGCGCGCGGCCAAGACTGGGGTAATCCGGCCAGCGGCGGCCGGTTCGCCCAGCTGCGTCGGGGCTGGCCAGTGGGGAGTGAGGGAATGAACATGCAGTTGAGGGGTTTGCCGGACCGGGCAGTGGTGGTTACGGGCGCCGGTCGCGGCCTCGGCGAGGCCTTCGCCGTGCATCTGGCGCAGGCCGGTGCCCGGGTGGTGGTCAACGACGTCGACGCGGAGCTGGCGGTGCGGACCGCCGCGACCATCCGCGAGCACGGCGGGCGGGCGGTCGCCAGCGGCCACAACGTGGCCGATCCGGAGCAGGCGCAGGCGATCGTGGACCTGTGCGTCGACGAGTTCGGCGCGATCGACGGCCTGGTGAACAACGCGGGCCTGAACTACGAGGCGATGCCCTGGCAGGAGGAACCCGCCCGGGTGCGCCAGCTCGTCGAGGTCAACGTGCTCGGCGTGATGTACACCGGAATCGCGGTGATCAAGGCGATGACCGCGCAGGGACGCGGCGGCGCGATCGTCAACGTCTCGTCCGGTGCTTCGCTCGGGCAGCGCAAGCTCGGCGTGTACTCGGCGAGCAAGGGCGCGGTGGCTTCGCTGACCTACTCCTGGGCGCTGGACCTGGAGGAGGTCGGGATCCGCGTGAACGCGATCTGCCCGCTGGCGCACACGCGGATGGTCTGGCAGTCGGAGCGTTCGCTGCGGAGTTGCCCGCCGGACCGCACGCCGTCCCGGATCGCGCCGCTCGTGCTGTTCCTGCTCTCGGACGACGCCGAGGGGATCACCGGCCAGCTCGTCCGGTGCAACGGGCCGCAGCTGCACATCGTCGGCCAGCCCTACCTCAAGGAGCCGATCCTGGCCCGGCAGACCTGGGACACCGACACCGTCCGCAGCGCGTTCGACGAGGTCTTCAGCGCCCACCTCGAACCCTACGGCCTGGAAAAGCGTGTCCCGCCACGGCTGCGCAAGTGGACCGAGACCCCGTCCCCTTCGTCGCCGCTGCGCTCCGCATAAGGGTGTGACGGCAGCGCGGAGCGCTTCCGTTGAAGGTAGTGGTGGGTCGGCGGGTGGGGGCGCACCGAAGTGCCCTTCGTCGGCGCGGAACGAAGGGCACTTCGGTGGGAATTCCCGCTCAGCCGGCGTAAAGGGAGGCGATTTCGTCGGCGTAACGGGAGGCGATGACGCGGCGCTTGAGCTTGAGTGTCGGGGTGACCTCGCCGGATTCCGGGGTCCAGGCGCGGTCGAGCATGAGGTAGCGCTTGATCTGCTCCACCCGCGCGAGCCGCGCGTTGGCGGATTCGACCGCCCGGTCGATCTCCTCCCGGACGGCGGAGTGGCCGGCCAGCGTCGCGGGATCGGTGGACTCGATGCCACTGGCCGCCGCCCAGCCCGGCAGGATCTCGCCGTCCAGCACGATCAGCGCCGTGACGTAGGGCCGGTTGTTGCCGATCGCGACCGCCTGGCTGATCAGCGGGTGCTCCTTGAGCAGGCCCTCGATCCGGGTCGGGGCGATGTTCTTCCCACCCGAGGTGATGATCAGTTCCTTCTTGCGGTCGGTGATGGTGACGAACCCGTCGTCGATCGCGCCGATGTCGCCGGTGGGCAGCCAGCCGTCGGCGTCGGTCGCCGGTTTGATCGAGCCGTCCTCCTGAAGATAACCGAGGAACACGAGCGGCCCGCGCACCAGCAGTTCACCGTCCTCGGCGACCTTCACCTCGGTGTCGGAGACGGCCTGGCCGACCGTGCCCGCCCGGAAAGCGCGCGCGCAGTTGGACGTGACCGCGCCCGTGGTCTCGGACATCCCCCACACCTCTTCGATCTCCACGCCCAGCCCGGCCATGAAGTACAGCACCCCCACCGGGAGCGCGGCGGCCCCGCTGGAGCAGAAGATCACTTGGTTCAGGCCGATCAGCTCGCGAACCGGGGCGAGCACGGTCCGGTCGGCTTCGGCGATCTGCTCGGCCAACTCGGGCGGCACCTCTTCGCCCGCGTTGCGCAGTCGGTAGCCGCGCAGGGCGAGTTCGCTCGCGTCGACAAGCACCTTGCGGCGCTCCTCCGGGGCGTTCGCGAGCATGTTCTTCAACGCCGCCACCATCTTTTCCCACACCCTGGGCACGCCGAAGAACCCCTGCGGACGCACTTTCGGCAGCACGCCCGCGATGGCCGCCGGATCGGCGAGGGTGTGCACGTGACCGGCGTACACGATCGGCATGTAGATCGAGAGCTCCCGCTCGGCGATGTGCGCGAGCGGGAGGTAGGCGATGTTGGACAGGTGCATCGGGCTCCCGTGCATGCCGTGCAGCGCATACGCCTCGTGGATGACGTTGTGATGGGAGAGCACGACGCCCTTCGGATGGCCGGTGGTGCCCGACGTGTAGATCATCGACAGCGGGTCGCCGGGCTGGATGTCCGCCCACGACCGCTCGAACGCCTCCTGGTCGGCCTCGCGCAGTCCGGTGCCGCGGCGGCGCAGTTCGGCCAGGCTGACGAACCTCCCGTCGCCTGCCGGTATCGCTTCGGCGTCGATCATCACGATGTGCCGCAGCGCGGGAAGATCGTCGAAGACCTGTTCCCAGCGCTTGAGCTCGGCCATGCCCTGGATCACCACGACCGGCGCGGCGCTGTGCCGGGCGAGTAAGCGGATCTGGTCCGGGCTGAGCGTCGCGTACGCGGTGCAGGAGATGGCCGAAAGGTGCGCGGCGGCCAGATCGACGATGAGGTGATCGGGTGTGCTCGGCGCCATGATCAGCATCCGGTCGCGCGGCCCGAGCCCCAGCTCCGCCAGCGCACGGGAGACGATCGCGATTTCCCGGCGGAAAGCCGCCCAGGTGAGCGTCGGGCGCGCTTCGTCGTCCAAAGACGTGAGCGCGGGGAGATCGCCGAATTCGACGGCGTTCCGGCGGAGCAGTGCGGGAATGGTCAGGCCGTTGGCCAGGCTCGCGACGGACTGCTGGATGGACAACGCTGCCTCCTGAGTCGTCGCCGTGATCGAGTCAACCGTAAATGGCGTGGCAACCCGGAGGGAAGGGAATTCCCAAAAAAAGGGCATCCGGGGGCTTGTCCCGGGCGGGGCGGGGACGCCTCCAGAAGGCGCGGGCGACCGGAGAGGCAGGGTTTGGGAGTCAGCCTCTCCGGTCACATCCCCGGTCACGTCGACCTGCGTGCTCGGAGATGTTTTGCCCGGTACCAGGATCGGGAAATTCTCTCGGGGTGACCAGGGCCGAAGGACCCTGTTTGACGCCGTTTTCCCGTAAGACAGCCCTTTCCGGCAGCTTTTGCCGGTAGTTGTGCCTACGCTATTCGTGTTTGATTTCCGTCGCGGACGGTTTCCGCGACCGCTTCCGCCAAAGCGGGTGTCGCGGCCGCGATACCCGACCAGCGACGGGTCAGATCGGGGTCGATTTCCAGTCGCCGGCCGTATGCGTCGAGTACCGCGCCGCCCGCCGCGGGCACCGTGACCATCGCGGTGGCCAGGTCCACGATCCGGTGCGTGTCGGAACCGGGGTCGCAGAAGGCGTCGATCGATCCTTCCGCCACCAGGGCGCATTCCAGCACCGTGGTCGACATGACCCGCACCCGCCCGGCCTTGTTCGCGATCCGTTGCCAGGCCTCGGCACTGCGGCGGTGCGGGCGCAGGAGGTTCACCGCCGCGCCGTCCAGGGAAGTGCGGCCGGTGGTGCGGTAGGCCGTGGCATGCCCGGCGAAGGCGTGCCAGACCCGGCCGGTGTCCAGCCACACGGTCAGCGCCTCGGTTGCCTCGCCGTCCACCGAGGCCGTCGCGGCGAAGCAGCACAGCGGCACTCCGGCCGCGGCATTGGACGAGCCGTCCACCGGGTCCACGACGACTGTCACCGCGGAACCGTTGTCGACGAACCCGGCCTCCTCGCTGAGCAGGTTGACCCCTTGCGCCGCGGCCACTTCGGCGACCGGGTCCTCGACGAGGCGGTCGACACGCATGGTCGGCGTGCCGTCCGCTCCGTCGGCGACCTGCTCGCCGAGCTCGGCACGGGTGTGAGCCCGCCGGGCGTCGCCGTACGCGGCCGAGGCCGCTCTGGCCATCGCGGCCAGCGCGGGGTGCACGTCGACGGGCAGGTCGGGTTCCGGAATCGGCCAGGTGATCCGCGTGCTCACCCGGGTGATCATCTCACGCCGTGAGGGTCGGGGGTCGCACCCCCGGACCCTTCTCAAGTCGCGAGCGGAAGGGCGTGGCGGACGGCGGGGGTGACGCCGTCGCTGGCCCGTGCCGCTTCGACCCGCTCAGGGGGCGGGGTGCCGTAGGTGGTGGTGCGCTGGACCAGTGGGCGGCCCAGCGGGGCGACCAGGGATTCGAGATCACTGATCGTCTTGTAGGAGCCGTTGCTCGCACCCGCCATGCGGCTGATCGTCTCCTCCATGAGCGTGCCGCCGAGGTCGTTCACGCCGCCCCGCAGGACCGCGCGGCAGGTTTCCTCGCCGAGTTTCACCCACGAGCACTGGATGTTGTCGATCAGGCCGTGCAGCAGCACCCGCGCCAGCGCGTGCACCGCCCGGTTCTCCCGCACGGTCGTACCGGGGCGGGCCAGGCCCGCCAGGTAGATCGGCGCGTTCTGGTGGATGAACGGCAGCAGCACGAACTCGGTGAACCCGCGGCGGCCGGTGCGCTCCAGGCTCCGGCGTTGCAGGTCCGCGATCAGCTTGAGGTGACCGACCCAGTGCGCCGGGGTGTCGACATGGCCGTACATCATCGTCGAGGTCGTGGGGATGCCGAGCTCGTGCGCGGTGGAGACCACCTCGATCCAGCTCGACGTGGGCAGCTTGCCCTTGGTCAGCACCCAGCGGATGTCGTCGTCCAGAATCTCCGCCGCGGTCCCCGGCAGGGAGTCCACCCCGGACTCGTGCACCCGCGCCAGCCAGTCCTCAATGGACATGTTGGTCCGCGAGGCGCCATTGACCACCTCCATCGGGCTGAAGGCGTGGAGGTGGATTCCGGGCCGCCGCCGCTTGACCTCGGCGGCCAGATCGAAGTACGCGGTACCGGGCAGGTCCGGATGGATGCCGCCCTGCATGCAGATCTCGGTCGCGCCCGCCGCCCACGCCTGGTCCACCCGGTCGCCGACCTGGGACAGGGAAAGCGTGTAGGCGTCGGCGTCGGTGCGGCGCTGCGCGAAGGCGCAGAACCGGCAGCCGGTGTAGCAGACGTTGGTGAAGTTGATGTTGCGCGTGACCACGAAGGTCACGTCGTCGCCGACGGTGTCACGCCGCAGGCCGTCCGCGAGCTGTGCCAACGCGTCGAGTTCGCCGCCATCCGCGTGCAGCAGCGCCAGAGCGTCCTCATCGGACAGTCCGGCTGGGTCGCGTTCGGCGCGGCGCAAGGCTTCCGCGATGTCGGAGTCCATCCGGCGCGGCGTGGTGGGCACCTTTTCGCGGAGTTCTCCCCAGTCGCCGTAGACGGAATCGAAGTCACCGCGCCGGTCACCGGAGCGGCCCAGGGTGTCGACCTCGACGTGCAGCTCCGTGCGGCCCTGTTCCTGCCAGCCACCGTCGGGTTCCTGCCACGGCCGCCCTTCGACGCGTACCCCTTCGCGGGCCAGGCCGGTTTCCGAATCGGCCAGCGCGGCGACGTGGCCCGCCATCCGGGGGTCCAGCCACGGCTCGCCGGCCAGCACGTACTCCGGGTAGATGGTCAGGCGTTCCCGCAACTGAAAGCCCGCCGCCGAGGTTTGCCGCGCCAGCTCGTCGATCTGGGGCCAGGCCCGTTCGGGATTCACGTGGTCGGGCGTGAGCGGGGAAACCCCGCCCCAGTCGTCGATGCCCGCGCGGACCATCAGCTGGTACTGGCTGCCGATCAGGTTCGGCGGCGCCTGGATCCGCGTCTTCGGCCCGAGCACGAGCCGCGCGACGGCGATGGTGGCGGCCAGTTCCTGGAGGTCCGCGTCCGGGGTCGCGCGCATCTTCGTGTCCGGCTTGGCCCGGAAGTTCTGCACGATGACTTCCTGGATACCGCCGTAGGCACGGGCCGTCCGGCGAATCGCGAACAGCGCGTCCGCCCGCTCTTCGAAGTTCTCCCCGATCCCGATCAGGATTCCCGTGGTGAACGGGACCGCGCTGCGTCCGGCGTCTTCGAGCACGCGCAGCCGCACCGCCGGATCCTTGTCCGGGGAGCCGTAGTGCGGGCCGCCCCGCTCGGTGAACAGCCTGGTCGCGGTGGTCTCCAGCATCATGCCCATGGACGGCGAGACCGGTTTGAGCCGCTGGAAGTCCTGCCAGGTGAGCACGCCCGGGTTGAGGTGCGGCAGTAGCCCGGTCTCCTCCAGCACGAGGATCGCCATGGCCCGCACGTAGGACAGGGTGTCGTCGTAACCGTGCGCGTCCAGCCATTCGCGGGCGGCCTTCCACCGGTCTTCCGGCCGGTCCCCGAGCGTGAACAGCGCCTCCTTGCAGCCCGCCGCGGCACCCTGGCGGGCGATTTCCAGCACCTCGTCCGGCGACAGGAAAGCACTGTCCACTTTGCCGGGAACGGTGGCGAAGGTGCAGTAGCCGCAGCGGTCCCGGCAAAGCCGGGTGAGCGGGATGAACACCTTGCGGCTGTAGGTGATGATGCCTTCCCGGCCGGCCTCGGCCAGTCCGGCGTCACGGACGCGGGAGGCGTACCCGGACAGGGTTTCGAGGTCTTCGTCGCGCGCGTGCAGCAGGACGGTGGCCTCGGCGATGTCGAGGGTCTTGCCGTCGCGGGCGCGGGCCAGCGCGCGTCGCATGGCGGAGGGAGCCAAACCAGCGGATGCCATAGGCCAAACGCTAGGTGCGCCCGGCGAGGCTTCTCCAGGACCGGACGCGACGATCTCGCCCCGCGCCGATCCCACCTGTCGTTTCCGCTGTTCAAAGGGGCCAATCGGGTTGCGGGCGGGCAGGTGCGCGGGTATTACCTAAAGTGTGGCTTCGGTGGTCGGCAAGCGAATCAGCGGGCGAACCTACTACTACCTCGTCGAATCCGGGCGGGTCGCCGGGCGGCCCCGCATCACCGCTCAGCGCTACCTGGGGTCCGCCGAGGACATCGCGGCCGCGCTCGACGGAGGCGGCGCCGTTCCCACCCACACCCGGCATCTGACGTTCGGTGAAGTCGCCGCGGTCTGGGCGACCCTGGAGCGGCTCCAGCTCGTGCGCATGATCGACGAAGTGGTGCCGTCCCGGAAGACTTCGGTGGGCACCTACTTCGCCCTCGCCGTGTCTCAGCGCGCCACGGCACCCGAGTCGACGCTCGCGGACTGGTGGGCGGGCACGGCCGCGGGCCGCTTCGTACGGCCCCGGCTGTCCGCGGATGCCGTGCGGGACGAGGAGTTCCGGCGGGCGACCAGAAGGCTCAGCGCGTCCCAACTGGACCGGATTTCCGCCGCCGTCGCGACGCGGCTGGCCGGCACCGACCCGATCGCGCTCGCGGTGGACGTGCCGAACTTCGCCACCTACGCCGAATCCGACACCGCGGTCGCGACGCTGACCGGGCTCAGTGCCGTGGTGACTCGCGACGGCGCGATCCCGCTGGTGTCACACCACTACCCGCGAGGCGGCACGGCCGTGATCCCGTTCGGCGTGGCCGTGGACCGGCTGGCCGCGCGCCACCAGGGCGAGATCACGCTCGTGTTCGACACCGGCCAGCACGCCCAACTCGACCTGGACGCCGGGATGCCGTTCGTCGGCGCGCTGCCGCTCGGGGACTATCCGGACCTGCTGGCCCGGCCGGCGTCCTCGCGGCGGCCGGTGGGCCCGGGCCGTTTTCCCGGTTTGTCCGCTTTGGACACGCGTGCCACCGTGTCCGGCGCGAACCGCAGAGTGGTGCTCACCCATTCGCCCCGGTTGCACGCGGCGCAGGCGCGGGGTTTCGCGCAGGCGCTGAGCGGCGCGACCCGCCAGCTCGACGGCCTGGCGCTCGCGCTGGCCGGCGGCCGGAACCGGCGGCCGAGGGAGGAACTGCTCACCGAGATCGTCAGGATCACCAGGGTGCGGTGGGTGGACCGGGTGGTCACCGCGCGGCTGACCGGCACCCGGCCGGGTGAGCTTCGGTTGCAGTGGCGGCTGGACTCCGCGGCCCGCGCACGGCTGGACGAGGAGTTCTTCGGCAAGCAACTGCTGGTCACCGACCGGGACGACTGGCCGGTCGCGGACGTGATCACGGCCTACCGGGCGCGCTACCACCTGGACTCCACCTTCCGCATGCTCAACGGCGCCTTCGTCGAGGGCCGGTGGAACGAGCACCGGATCGCGGTGCATTCGCTGGTCACCGTGCTGACCACGGCGGTCACCCACCTGATGCGGCGCGAGGCGGACCGGGCCGGGCTCGACCTGTCCGTGCGGGAACTGCTCGACCAGCTGTCCGGTATCGGGGAGACGGTGCTGCGTTACCCGTCCACCGGCGGACGCCCGCGAACCCGGCGGGTGCTTACCGAACGCACAGAGATCCAGCAGCGTCTCTTCGACCTGTTCGACCTCAGCCGTTATGCGCCGTAAGGAGGTTGTGTTCCGTGACCGCGCGCAGGGAGAGGGTGCGGTAGCCGACTTCGTCGAACAGGACGGTGACGCGGTCGGCCTCCCGGTGCACCACCGTGCCCTCTCCCCATTCGCGGTGCCGCACTTTCGTCCCGGGCGGGAACTCGCCGGACTCGCAGGTTCGCGCTTGGGCGGTCCCCGCGTCGCAGGTGTCGCAGAACCCGCACGGTTCGGCCATCGACTCCCCGAAGTAGCCGAGCAGGAACCCGCGGCGGCACGAACGGGTTTCCGCGTACTCACGCACGATCTCGATGCGCGACAGGTCCAGCCTCGTGCACTTGTCGGCGACCTCCGTAGCCCGGTCCGTCGCTTCCGCCGGGTCGAGGCCCGGATCGCGGTAGGCGAACCGGCCGCGCTTCGTCGAACGCACGAGGCCCGCCTGCTCCAGCAGGTTGAGGGTATGCACGGCCTGACGCCGCGATCGGCCGGTTTCGTCGCCGATCTGCCGGGCGGTGCCGGGATGCGCGCGGACCGCCTCGGCGACCTCCCGCACGGCTTCCACGTCGGCCTGGGGTGTGGCCAGAAACCGTTGCACGCCAAGGTCTTCCGGGCGGTAGAACAGTAGTGCGTCGGCTCGTTCGCCGTCTCGGCCCGCGCGGCCGATCTGCTGGTAGTAGGAATCCAGCGAATCCGGCGCCGAAGCGTGCACGACGAACCGCACGTCCGGTTTGTCGATGCCCATGCCGAAAGCCGAAGTCGCCACCACGACAGCAAGCCGTCTCGCCAGGAACCGCTCATGCACCTGTTTCCGCTCCGCGCTTTCAGGCCCGCGTGATAGGCCGCCACCACGCCACGGCCGGCCAGTTCGGCCGCGTACCGCTCGGCTTCCTTGCGGGTGGCCACATGGACCAAGCCGGGCTTTGCCGTGTCCGTGACCCATTCGGCGACGGCGGCTCGCTTGTCGTCGTCGCCGATCGCCCGCTCGACGGCCAGGTACAGGTTCGGCCGGTCGAAGCCCACGACCACGCGCACGGCGTCGCGCATCCCGAGGTGCCGCACGATGTCGTCCCGGACCGGCCCGCCCGCGGTGGCGGTGAGCGCGAGCGCCGGTGGGTGGCCGAGGCGTTCGATGACCTGCCCGAGCCGGACGTAGTCGGGCTGGAAGTCGTGCCCCCACGCGGAAACGCAATGCGCCTCGTCGACGACGAACAGGCTCGGCGGAGTCCTTTCGAGCCGGGCGAGCACGTCGTCCTTGACCAACTGCTCCGGCGACAGGAAGAGGTACCCGGCCTCGCCCTCTTCGACCGCGTGCCAGGCTTCGCCGCTTTCGCCCGCCCGCTGCGCCGAATTCACCGCGACCGCGTCCGGCGTCTCGTTGTCCGCGAGCTGTTTGGCCTGGTCTCGCTGTAGCGCGATCAGCGGCGAGACGACCAGTGCCGGGCCGGGCAGCAGCAGGGCGGGCACCTGGTAGATCGCGGACTTGCCGGCACCGGTCGGCATCACGACGAGCACGTCGTCGCCGGCCAGCAGGTGTTCCATCGCGGTCAGCTGCTCCGGCCGGAGACCGCGCCAGCCGAAAACCTCCCTGGCCGCGCGTTGCAGCCGCTCAGTCCGGGCCATCCGGCCGTCCCGGCACGTCGTTGACCCAGGAGAGCAGGTGGACCAACGCGTCGAGCCTGCCCAGCAGGTTGGGGTCATCGGCCGCGAAGGAAAGCTGGACGGCGGCGGATTCAAAATCGTGGTTGAGTTCGGCGAGGACGGCGCGCAACGTGGCGCGCACCGGCGGATCGACCTCGTCGACGGCGACCTCGACGTTCGTCTCGTCGGAAAGCCCGACGGTGAACAGCTCGTCATTCCCGTCGGCCTCCGCGCGGATCCGGGCCGCGGCCGCCGTCGCCAGCTCGCCGAGCAACGGCCGGAACAGGTGCCGATCCGGCGCCTGGATGCCGATCATGCGGGGAATCCGCCGCGCCAGCGCGTCGTAGTCCTGCCGGCCATGCAGTTCGAGCAGTTCGCCGGCGAGGCGCCGGGCGTCTGGTTGCGTGTGGCTCATCGATTGCTGAAATTCCCCCGCCGGTGTCGTTGAAACGTGTTCATGCGAGTGCTTCCAGTTCGGCCGGGTCGAGGTGCGGGCGGCCGCCGGCATGCTCGGTGGTCACCGCGGCCGCCGCCACCGCCAGCCGGGCTGCCGCCCGCACCCGTTCACCGTGGGTAAGTGCCCAGGTGAGCGTCGCGACCAGCGCGTCTCCCGCGCCGGTCGTGTCCACCTTCGGAACCTTCGTCAGGGGCAGGAATTCGTGACCCGTCCGGTTGGCGAAGACGTTTCCCTTACCCGGCACTTCCAGCACCGCGAGCTCGATACCCTCGTTGATCAGCGCCTTTCCGACTTCGACCGCGTCCTCGACGTCGTCGATCTCGCGCCCGGCGAGCTGCGCGGTTTCCCGCCCGTCGGCGCGCAGGACGTTCGCGTACGCCAGGAGTTCCTTGTCGGTCGGCACGCCGTCGAGGACGACCCGGGCCTGGACGGCATGTGCCAGCCGCGCGGCTTCCAGCGCGGCCGCGGTCGGTTGCCGCAACTGGACGATGACCGAGCGGGCGGACCGGATGAGCTCCGACGCGGCGAACACGTCCCGTTCGGTGGCGAGGACTTCGTCGGGTACGTGCTCGAGATACCGCCACTGGCCGTGATCGTCCACGACGTCCACGATCAACGCGGTCTGGGCGCCGGAGCGTCGCGTGACGTGCGAGACGTCCACCCGGTCGGCCTCGGCGCGAGCGAGCAGGGCCGCGGCCGCGTGGTCGTCGCCGACGACGCCGATCAGCGCGACGGACATGCCGAGTTGGGCCAGCCCCACCGCCTGGTTGGCGCCCTTGCCGCCGAGCATCTCGCGGCGGGAGCGCACCAGGGCAGAGTGCCCGGCGTCCGGGGCATCGGGCACGCGCAGCACCAGGTCCCGGGCGATCTGCCCCAGTACGACGGCGTCCATCTACCCGGAATGCTGTCGCGAGTCGCTGTCGGCGGCCTGTTCGGCCGCCCCTTCCTCGTCTCGGCTCACGTGCTCGCGGGACAGCTGGCCCCGGCTCTCGGTGAGTGCCGGGCCGCCCCATCTCACACGGTCGTCGATCTCGTCGAATCGGTGTCTTGCCATCGTTCCTCCCGCGGTACGCAGCGTGCCCCGGGTTGCCCGGTCCGAGCCGGATCGAAACGCCCGTGCCGATTCGTACCGCATCGGAAAACGCCACCGGGTGCACACGGATCCGGGAGCCGATCGGTTCGAGCGACGTGATCGCCCGTCTGGTGACGATCGGCGTCCAGCGTGACGGCCGACGATCTTCAACGCTTCACCCGTACCTTCGCCGGCCTCACTGTGCTCCACCTCGACCAGGATTTCGACCTCATCGCACAAATCACCGGGCTGACCACCGGCCAGGGTCCGTCACCTTACGTCCACATCAGTCGAAGAAGCGGGCGAGATGCGCGTCGGCGGGCGGTGGGCCGGCGGGCGAGCGGGGGCGGAGGTCGGCGAAGACGCTGGCGCCGTCACACGCGGCGTGCAGGGGATACCAGGGCCGCTGGTCGCAGATGCCCTTGATGGTCTGGACGTCGAGCAGCCGCACATGAGTCGGATCCGCGACCGCGTTGACGTGACGCCACCACGGCGACATGACGTGCGCGGTGCCGTCCGGGCGCAGGATCCGGTGCACCTCGTCGACGAGCGGCAGGAAGTCCACCAGATGCTCCAGGATGTGGACCAGGAACACACGGTCGACGGAACGGTCCGCGAAGGGCAGGCCGGTGGAAACGTCGGCGAGCACGTCGGCCTGCGGGGTGGGGCGGAAGTCCACGCCGATGTTGCCGGGATACTGCTTCTGGCCGCCGCAGCCGATGTCGACCACCACCGGCGCCCGCCCGCCGACCCGCACCCGGTCCCACACGCCCAGCACCCCGTCCAGGGTGCCGATCAGGGCCCGCACCATGGCCAGTTCCTCCGGGCGGTCCAGTTCCCCGGTCAGATGCGCCACGCCGCGGTCGAAACGGACGTCGATGTCGAGCCCGCGCAGCCGCTCGTCGTGTTTGCGCATTTCCCCGAAGGCGTGCTCCAGGAACTGGTCGCGTGTCTTCAACCGTCGCTCGGACAGCGGGATGATCATGTGACTGCCTCGTAAGCCTGTACGGATCGGTCGGTCACCGTGGTCGGTGCCTCCAGGTGCACCGCGCCGGTGGGCAGGATGCCCGCGCCGCCGTAGGCCGCCAGCACGCGCAACTGCGCCAGCACGTCTTCCCCGGCGTGCCGTTCGGGAATGTCTCGCCAGAAGTCGAAACCGCCGGTGGCAACGAGCGCTTCCCGGTCGTAGAGCACGCAGCCACCGACCCAGGCGATCTTGTAGGCGGTCCACCTGGGACGGTTGGCGACCGCGTCCGACAGATGGGCCGGGTTGGCCGCGTTGTGCAGTGTCCATCGTCGCCACTGCGGGGATTCGGGCGTGATCCGCTCCGGCTCGGGCGCCTGTTTCCACTCCTCGAAGGGCGCCAGTTCGTCCGGCCGGTAGTCGTCCAGATAGGACAGTCCCTGCACCGCGTTTCCGACCAGACCGCAGCCGAGTTCGGTGATCGCCGAATGCAGCCGCGTGATCGAGCCCGGTGCCAGCCAGACGTCGTCGTCCAGGTACAGCACGTAGCGCGCGGTCGAACACGCCAGAAGATGGGCGCGCTGCTGCGCCATGCCACGGCGGGGCAGGTTCCGCGTCAACGTGACCTCGTGGCCCGCGCGCCGCAGCACCCGCACCATCGCCTGAGCCGCCGGGGTGGCATAGCCCGGTTCGCCCGGCGACTGGTCACTCACGACGACCGAGAAGTCGTCAAAGTCCTGCGCGGCCAGCCCGGCCAGCGTCGTGGCGAGCTCGGTCGGCCGATCGCAGGTGGGGATCAGCACGTCCAGTGTCACTTCGCGGTCTCCCGGATCTTGGCGATCAGCGAGGAGGTCGACCGGTCCGGCACGTAGCCGAGCACCCGGACTTCGCCGCCGTAGTCCCGGACCACCGGAGCCTCCTTGAGCATGTTCTCCGTGTAGTCGCCGCCCTTGACATAAAGCGCGGGCTTGAGGCGCTTCAGCAGTTCGATCGGGGTGTCCTGCTCGAACACGGTCACGTGGTCGACGCAGCTCAGCGCCGACAGCACGGCGGCCCGGTCCTGCGCGTTGTTGACCGGGCGGTCGGGGCCTTTCAGGCGGCGCACGCTCTCGTCGGAGTTCAACGCCACGATCAGGACGTCGCCCTGCCGTTTCGCCTCGTTGAGATACGTGATGTGGCCGCGGTGCAGGACGTCGAAGCAGCCGTTGGTGAACACCACGCGGCGCCCGGCCTCGTGGTGTGCCTCGACCACGTGTACCAGCTCGTCCGGATCCACCGCGGCTTCGCGGGTGAGCGCCACGGCGAGTTCGGTCTCCGTGCACACCGCGGTGCCGTTCTTGTGCACGACCACGCCCGCCGCCGTCTGCGCCAGTTCCATGCAGCTGGTCAGCGGCAGCCCGGCCGCGCCACCCAGGCACAGCGCGGCGACGAACGTGTCCCCGGCCCCGCTGGCCTGGCTGTCGGGCGCCGGATCGGCCCAGGTGCGGTAGGCGGGGCCGTCCGGGGTGAGCAGCAGCGCCCCCTCACGGTCCAGCGTGACGACCGCGGCCCGGGCGCCGGTGGCCTCAAGCAGGTCGGTCCGGCGCCGCTCGAACAGGGATGCGCGGTCCTCTTCCAGCGTCACGCCGAGCAGCCGCACGGCTTCGTCCGCGTTGGGCGTCACCAGCCCGGGCCGCACCGAACGCCAGCGTTGGAAGTCGTGGCCGTCGACGACCAGCAGGGGCACGTTCAACCGCGCCACCTCGTCGCGCACCGGAGAGCTGAGGAGACCGTTGCCGTAATCACACACCACGAGCGCGTCGGCGTCTTCGATCGCGCGGCGCAGCGCGTCGATGACGCGGTCCGGGTCGGCATCGTGGCCGTCGCCCTCGTCGAACCGCACGAGCACCTGGTCGTCGGCCACGATCCGCTGCTTGCTGACGCCGCGGCGGCCGGGCTCGACCAGCACATAGTCGGTGTCGACTCCGTGCCGCGCCAGCTCGCCGGCCAGGTCGTGCCCGGGATCGTCGTCCCCGAGTACGCTGACGAACCGCACGCGGGCCCCCATCTCCGCCAGGTTGACCGCCGTGTTGGCGGCGCCGCCCGGGGCGAGCGACCGCGAATCGACGTCGACGACCGGAGCGGGCGCCTCCCGGCAGATGCGTTCGCACCGGCCGGACAGCCAGACGTCGAGGATCGCGTCCCCCACAACGGTGATCTTCGGTGCCGTCCGCGCCAGCCGCGCGACGAGGTCAGCGGTGATGGCCATGGTCTCCTCACCTCCGTTCCAGACAGTGCCCGCTCTCCTTCCGATCAAACTCGGTTTGCCCATGCGGAAATCGGGCACCTACTCCGCGTGGTGACGAACGTGGGACCCATGGGTGAGAAGTTCCCGGACGTGCGGCGGATCGCGGTGCTGCGCGGGGGTGGGCTCGGTGATCTGCTGTTCGCGATGCCCGCGATCGACGCGCTGCGCGCGGCCTACCCGGACGCCGAGATTCTCCTCCTCGGCACGCCGTTGCATGCCGAGCTGTTCGCCGACCGGCCGTCCCCGGTCGACCAGGTGATCACGCTGCCCGCCGCGCGTGGGGTGCACGAGCCGCCGGGTCACCCCTTCGACGAGGCGGAGCAACTGGCCTTCGTGGCGCGGGCCGGACCGGTCGATCTAGCCGTGCAGGTGCACGGCGGGGGCCGTTGGTCCAACCCCTTCCTGCACCGCCTCGATCCGAAATGGACTGTGGGGTCGCGCACCCCCGACGCGGCCGAACTCGACCGCTGGGTGCCGTTCCGGTACTACCAGAACGAAGTCATGCGAGCGCTGGAGATCGTCGGCCTCGCGGGGGCACCGGCCGTCACGCTCATTCCCACTGTTTCGCTGACCCCGGCCGACCTGGACCGCGCCGCCGTGGAACTCGAAGGTCTTCCCGACCGGCTGGTCGTCGTGCATCCCGCGGCCACGGACCCACGGCGGTGCTGGCCGCCCGAACGGTTCGCCGAGGTCATCGCGAAGGTCGCCGACGGCGGTGCGGGCGTGGTGATCATCGGCACGCCCGGGGAACGTGACCTTGTCGAGCGGGCGACTTCCCTTTCGCGGCAACGAGTTTCGGCCGCCGAGCGGATCCGGCCCATGACCCACCTCGGCCTCTCGGCGTTGTGCGGGGTGCTGGCCCGAGCCGAAGTCTTCGTCGGCAACGACAGCGGGCCGCGTCATCTCGCGCGCGCCGTGGACACCCCGGCGGTCGGTGTGTTCTGGATGGGCAACGTGATCAACGCCGGCCCGCTCGGCCGGGCGCGGGACCGCGTGCTGATCTCGTGGACGTCCACTTGTCCGGTATGCGGCGCGGACTGTACCCGGGAAGACCTGCCGCGCTGCGCGCACGACGTGTCGTTCGTCGCGACAGTGTCCACTGAGGACGTCTTGGCGGAGATCGAAGACCTGCTCTGACGCGTCGAGCGCGCGAGTCCGCCTCCCGCGACACGCGAGTCGGCCTTCCGCGACATGCGAGTCGGCCTTCCGCGACATGCGAGTCGGCCTTCCGCGACATGCGAGTCGGCCTTTGGTGACACGTGAGTCGGGCTTTGGTGACACGTGGGTCGGCTTTTGGCGACGGGTGAGTCGGGCTTTGGCGACGGGTGAGTTCGGCTTTGGCGCGCGCCGAGTTCCTCTCGCGCACGAACCGGGGGCTCGGGGTCGTGAAGGCCGGACTCGGGTGACCGGAAGGCCGGACTCGGGTGTCGTGGAAGGCGGACTCGCGCGGGGGCGGCCGGGGCTTGGCTGCCGGGCAGAATCCAATTAATCTTGTACTGGTGAGTAACTCGCGGCCGTCCGTGGCCATCGTCGGTGCCGGCTTCGGTGGCCTCGGTCTCGCCGTGATGCTCAAGCGCGCCGGGTTCACCGACTTCACGATCTTCGAGCGGGCGAATGACCTCGGCGGGGTGTGGCGGGACAACACCTATCCGGGCGCAGCCTGCGACGTACCGTCGCCGCTGTACTCGTACTCCTTCGCGCCGAACCGGACCTGGCCGCGTCGCTATGCCGAACAGTCGGACATCCTGGCTTACTTGCGCCGAACCGCCCGGGAAGCAGGGGTGATCGAGTACATCCGGTTCGGCACTGAGGTGACCGGGGCATCGTTCGACGGCCGCTGGCGTCTCGAAACCGCGTCGGGGGAGACCTTCGAGGCGGACGTGCTCGTGCCCGCGGTCGGGCTGCTGTCCAGACCAGCGGTTCCGGAGATTCCTGGGGCCGACGAGTTCGACGGGCCCATCTTCCATTCGGCTCGCTGGGACCACGACGTCGAACTCGCCGGCCGCCGGATCACGGTAATCGGTACCGGTGCCAGCGCGATTCAGTTCGTGCCCCGAATCCAGCCCATGGCCGAACGGCTGACAGTTTTCCAGCGCTCCGCCCCCTACGTCGTCCCGAAGCCCGACATCGCCTACCGTTCCTGGCACCATCGGCTGTTCCGGTCCGTGCCCGGCGTTCAGGCGGCGATGCGCGCGGCCACCTGGTTCGCCGGCGAACTGCTCACCCTCGCGCTGACCGCCGTACGACCCCTGGGCAAGCTCGTCGAGCTACTGTTCCGGTACCACCTGCGCCGCCAGGTGCCCGATCCGGCGCTGCGTGCCCGGCTCGTCCCGGACCACCGGATCGGGTGCAAGCGGTTGCTGTTCTCCAACGACTGGTTCCCGGCGATCAGCGCGCCGAACGTGGACCTGGTCACCGATCAGATCCTCGAGATCACCTCGCGCGGGGTCCGGACCACGTCGGGTGAGCACGAGGCCGACGTGATCATCTATGGCACGGGCTTCCACGCCACGGAGTACCTTGCGCCGATGCGGATCCGCGGCCTCGGTGGGCGTGAACTCAGTGACGAATGGGCGGGTGGCGCGCGCGCCTACCTGGGCATGACCATACCCGGATTTCCCAACATGTTCCTGGTCTACGGCCCGAACACCAATCTCGGCGGCAACTCGATCATCTTCATGATCGAGCGGCAGTACCGGTACATCCTGAAGATCCTGACCTACGGCCCGTCCTATGTGGAGGTCCGCGGGGAGGTCGCCGAGCGGTTCGACACCGAGCTGCAGCGGCGGCTGGCGAGCAGCGTGTGGAGCGGGTGCGCGAGCTGGTACCACGAGGGCGGCGGCCGGATCACGACGAACTGGCCCGGCCTCGTCTGGGAATACCACCGCCGCACCGCGAAGGCGAGTCCGGCCGACTACCACCTCACCGCAATCCACCATGGACAGTGAATACCCGCCGTCGCCGTGGCACCTGCGCACGGCGCGGCCAGGTTTCCGTGTGGCTGATCCCGCGGGCGGAGCTGCCCGCGCTGTCGAACGGGTTGAGACCGGTGACCGTGTTCGGCCGGGCGGTGGTGGCCGCCGCTTTCGTGGACTACCGGCCGGGCAGGGTCTATACGCGCACAACCAGGGCCATGCGGGCCTTGGGCCAGGCTCAACCGTCCGGTCGCGCGTATCCGGGTGCTCACGGGCACGGCGTCGAGGGGTCTGCGGCACGGACCAGGCCACTGGCCCCGGCAACCTCGTTTCCGCCCGGCACGGCAAGGCCCCCTGCCGGACCAGCACGACGACCCGGCAACTCGTGGTACGACAGCACCCTGCTCGGCCTCGCCGTCACGAGCTTCCGGATGCGCTTCGGCGGCTGAGCTCGAGGGCGCTTTCTGAAAAAGCGGTTGGGCTGGACGGGATGTGGGTAGGACCATATCGGGGTCGGGGGAACACAACCAGGTGGGGACACGTTGAACGGCTTCGGGCTGTCGACGCGCTTTTCCACCAGCGGTGAAGCCGTGCCCCGAAAACGCCGGAAGGAGGCGGCAGTATGAGGCGAGTGATGGTTGACTGGCGACACAGGGCCGCCTGCCGGGACGAGGACCCTGAGCTGTTCTTCCCCGTGTCCGAGATGGGCCCGGGAGCACGGCAGCTAGCGCAGGCGAAGGCCGTCTGCGCACGCTGCCCGGTCCGCGCCGAATGCCTGGACTACGCCCTGGAAAACGGGCTGGACCATGGGATCTTCGGTGGGCTGAGCGAGCAGGAACGTCGCAAGGTCCGCACCCGCCAGCAGGCGGCCTGACGGTCGGTCGGCATGCCGAGCGGAGACCAGTCCGCTCTCGTACACGATGATCACCAGTTGCGCCCGGTTTCGGGCGGGCAGTTGGCCAGCAGATGGCCGACGTGGGTCTCCACCGTGACGAGGCTCAGCTGGAGCTCGGCAGCTGTTTCGGTGTCCGACAGACCTCGGGCGGTGAGCGTGAGCACTTCACGCTCGCGTCCGGTAACCCCGTCGGGCAAGCGCATCACGGTGCGACGCGGCTGCTTGGCGAACTCTTCGATGAGACGCCGCGTCACACTCGGTGCGAGCAGCGCGTCACCAGCCGCGACGATGCGGATGGCGGACAGCAGGATAGACGTAGGAATCCAGATCGAAAGTGGTCAGGGCCGGCACCCGGATTTCGCTCGTCTCGCGCCCGCCGCAGATCAGGCGGGTCGCCTCGATACCGTCCATTTCGGGCATCAGCACGGCGTTCGGCCGTGCACGCCGAGCCAGACGGACCGGGTCGACACCCGTGCCCACCGGGCCGTGGCCCCGCCGTACAAGCTCGTTGGGCGAACGACTTCATCGGACGCTGCCGCATCTCGGCCGTTGTCGTACTCGGCCGCGGGGACGTTTAGGACTGCCGCAAGTGCTGGAAGACAGGCAGGGTGGCCATTGCCTCGTGATGGGCTTTCTCGGCGGTCGTGAGCATTTGCCGCTCGTAGGAAGCGATGGCGGGCAGGAGCGGGTCGGCGCTCGCCAGTTGTGTGGTGAGCAAGGCGGCGTCGCCCAAGGCCAGGTTGGCACCGAGGCCCCCCGGTGGCATCGGATGGGCGGAGTCGCCGAGCAGCGTGACCGTCCGAGTGGGCCACGGCGGGATCGGCTCGGCATACCGGATCGGGCCGATCCCGCTGTTGTCCGGGTCGCCCTGCTCGATCAGCGCGCGCAGCTCCGGATGCCAGCCCCGGACGAGATCCAGCACGACGTCGATGCCGTCCTGGCCCGCATACTCCCGCTCGACGTCGACGGGACCGCCGGGCGGGACCAGCATGACCCAGCGCAGGTAGCCGGCCGCGTCGGGCAGCTGTACCTCGGGCGCCAGTTCGGCCGCGACGAGCCGGGGTGATCGCTCGACGGGCATCTTGCCGAGGTAGAGCTGCCGGCCTTCGCCCATCACGACGGTGGTCCAGCCGGGCACGAGCGCGGCGAACCGGTTGGTCAGCGGGGTGCGGCCGATGACCCCGTTGACGCCAGTGCCCAGGATCTCGGTCTCGGGGAGTAGTTGGCGGCGCACGGTCGAGCCCAGGCCGTCCGCGCCGACCAGGAGATCGCCGGTGGCCGCGCTGCCGTCTGCGAACTCGGCTCGCACCTGTCCGTCGGGCAGCTCCACGTAGCGGTCGAGTTTCTTGCCGAATCGCACGTCGAGGCCGGTCAGCAGCAGATGGCGTAGCACATGCCGGTCGAACAGGAGACCCTCGTCACGGCGCGGTATCCGGACCAGCTCCGTCAGCTGCGGGTCGACCGCCCTGCCGTCTCCGGTGAGGACACCGCCGATCCTGGTCAGCAACGCATGCCACCGTTCGGGCAGGCAGGTTTGCAGGTTCGCCAGCGCGGAGTCGAAGAGGCCGACGCGATAACCCTGGAACCGTGCCTCGACGGTGGCGTCGCGCTCGTAGACCTCGACCTCGATGCCCGCGCCGCGCAGTCCCTGAGCCAGAGCCAGCCCGGCGAGTCCGGCGCCGATCACGATCACTCGCATGAAGACTCCTCCGTGATGCGTGAACTAAGTTCACGTGAACTGAGTTCACAATACGCCGAAGGGTGCGGATGGCAAGCTGTCGCCATGTCGCGACGGGACGAGGTGCTGGAAGCCGCGCTGGAACTGCTCGATGAAGTCGGGCTCGACGCGCTCACCACGCGCCGGCTCGCCGAGCGACTCGGGGTCCGGCCGAGCGCGCTCTACCGGCATTTCGCGAGCAAACGATTGTTGCTCGACGCGATGGTCGAGCACATCGCCGCGCGCGGAGCGGCTCCCGCCGCCCCGCATGGTGACTGGACGGCGCAGATCCACTCGGCCGCCGGGAACATGCGCGAAGCCATGTTGGCCTACCGGGACGGGGCCCGGCTGATGGCGACTTTCGTCGAACCCGGCCCGGCCGCGCAGGCGAGCTGGAACTGGTTCACCGGCGTAGCCCGCTCCGCCGGCGCCTCGCGGGAACTGGCCGAACTCGCCGTCGACACGCTCACCAGTTACGTGCAGGGTTTCACCATCGAGGAACAGGCACGCAAGAGCGGCGTCCCGCGGGCCAGGCGAGACAAGGAGTTCCGGGCCGGACTGGATCTCATAATCACGGGGATCAAGGCATCGTTTTCGTGATTGATTGGTGCGAGAATCGCGCGGACGATTCGCTGGGGGGATGGTGCCGTCGTCTCGAGCGCCTTTCATGACGGGAAACAGCCGGCGGTGGCACTCGCGGTCGTCGCTGCCTTCCTGACGGCCCTGTCCGCGGCGTGGTCGGACGAACATTGATCGTGCGCGCTACTCCTGGTAGCCGACGAGGCGACTTCGCATCAGGATTGGCACCGCGGTCACTGCTACGTGAGGCGGTGGACCGGGGTGTGGCGGTGCTCATCGCCAGTCGTGATCCCTTCTCTCGCGAGCGCGCCGACCGCGAGTTCTGATTGTGGCGGGATATTGACGGCAGCGTGCGGAGCTGCCGCTTTTGGTGGCGGCGCGGCGGGCGCAGCATGACGGTATGAGCACGTCAAACGTCCAGTCAGGACTGAACAGGTTGCTGGCGCTACTTCGTGACTTCCTTGCCCAGCAAGCCGAACTGACCGAGCGACGGCTGCTGCTGGACCGGCCGTGGGAAGAGGAGTTCCTGCACTGGGGCCAGGACGGCCGCATCCACGGGCATCTCCTGACCCCGCCCGGTCGCCGTCGCCTGGGCACCACCCGGTCCGGCTGGTGCCCAGGCCTGCGCGCATACCAAGGAGACCGAACATAAGCCACACCGAGGGGAACTCGTGGGTCGCGAAAGCTGGACTCGCGTGTCGCGAAAGCTGGACTCGCGTGTCGCGAAAGCTGGACTCGCGTGTCGCGGAAGTTGGACTCGCGGGTCGTGGAAGCCCGACTCGCGTGTCGCCCCGGCCGCACTAGTACGTTCGGGGACAGTTCCGCGTAGTCGAGGCTCGTGGTCGAAGTGAACACCGGGGAGGTGAACATTGTGGACGGTACGGTGGCGAGGTCGTTGTGCCGGAACCCGTCGATGTCGCCGAGGCCGGACACCAGTGACGGCCCGGACGGCGGGCTGATCCGGTCGAGCACCGTGGTCTCCTCGAGCCCCGCCGCGGCCGGCCTGATGGTGATCTTGCCGCCGGAGTCCCGCTCGTCAGGTTCGAGGTGCCGTAAATGGTGGCCCCCTGCGGTAGAGCAGGTGGTTGGAGTCGAACGGGTCGATCTTCATCGCCTCGGTCAGCCAGCCGAGCTTCGGGGTGACCTCCGGCGGGGACGGTTCGTGCCGAAGTTCAGCCAGGCGAGGACGAGATGTCCTGTGTATCGGAAGGTGTGGTTGGGATGGCTTGCCCAGTCCCAGATCAAGGTGTGGTTGGGATGGCTTGCCCAGTCCCAGATCAAGGTGTGGTTGGGATGGCTTGCCCAGTCCCAGATCTTCGTCCAGCTGGCGCCGCCGTCGGTGCTGCGCCACAGGCCGTTCCCGCTCGGCGCCCCGAAGTACAGCACGCTGTTGTTGTTCGGATCGACCGCCAGCCGTTCGCCCATGCCCCGGCCCGTTCCCGCCGAGCTTGACCGGGAGAACCGTGCTCTGCCAGGTGTTTCCGCGCTCGGTCGAGCGCAGGATCGCGCCGTTGCCGGGGTCCCAGCCGATGGTGTACATGCCGACGCCGGCATGGACCCGGTTCGGATCGACGTCGTCGGTGGGCAGGCTCACCACGCCGTTGTAACGCCAGTTCTGCCAGCCGACCCAGCCCAGGAGCGGAATCCACCGGCCAATGCTCGCTTTCCAGCGATAGGTGCCGCCGATATCCGCGCGTGGGTGGACGAGGTCCTTTTCCTTCCGATCGAACACTATTCCCGGAACGAAACCACCGCCGCCGATTTCCCGCGTTGTGCCAGGAATAGGTTTCCGCCGCGATCGCTCGCGGCTCGGAGTGCACCAGAGGTGGGGTGACCAGCCCGGCGGCGACCAGGATCGCGGCGAGCAACGGTGCTCTGCGCATGGCATGCCCTTTTCGTCTGTGTTCTCGTGAACTGGTTCTTGCGGCAGTGCCGGCCATGCCGCGGCAGGTTGCGCTCCGTGAGCATGAGGGTTGGGCCAATGGGGTACTAACGAGGAGTCACCGAACCGGTCGCCGTCGGCCTCCGTGTTCGGCTCAGCGGGAAAACGCACCGGGAGGGGCAACTCGTGAAGTCGGTGTTCGTGGCCTACCTGTCACTGGCGTTCGGCCTGCCGGCGGCGCTGGTGATCATCTTGGCCGTGCGGCACAAAATCCGGTCGCGCCGTGCCCTGCGCTCCCTGTCCCCCCGCGTCTCGGTCGCGGACATCATGGCCAGAGTGGCGATCGAGCGGGCGGCGGAGCAAGGTGGGACGCCCCGTCTCCGCCGCCCGGCCACCGCGCTGCCCTGCGGCCGGGTCTGGCCGGACAGTGACCAGGACGCCCTGACGTACTCGGTCACGGTCCCCATCCAGCGACGGTGGTATGTCGACCCCGAATACCGCGGCATCACCCCCAGCTGGCGACAGTAAGTGGTGGCACCGCCGCATTTCTCGCGACCGGTGGAATGAGATACGGCGACAGGTAGGCCTGCTTGGTCGTGTTGACCGTGGTCCAGTCGTCGTTCAGGATGCCACCGGTATCCCCGGAGTTCGGATTCCACGACCAGTAGGTGAAATCGATTCCCGAGGTGCCGCTGCCCAGATACCTGAGCAGGTCCCGCAGCCAGGTCTGGTCGACACCGGCGGCCAGGGTGGTGCCGAACTCGCCGAGCAGGACCGGGGCGATGTTCTGTTTCTCCAGATACCCGAAGAAATGGTCCCACAACGCGGGCAGGTTGGTCGGATAGTTCGGGGCGTCGAACCAGGTCTGGTGATAGACCGAGGTCGCGTACTCGTGCGCCGAGTACACCAGCTTGTCCGGTTTGGACAGTCGGACCGGGTACTTCGCCGCACCGGAGAGATTGCCACCCCACCAGCCACATTCCGGGGCGCCGGTGCCGGACACACAGTCCACGCCCTCCACGATGATCAGTAGGTCCGGGTTGACCGACAGGATGGCGTTGCCCGCGCGCTCCGCGGCCAGCCGCCAGTCCTTTGTGGTGTCCCCGCAACCCCAGCACGCGCCGCTGCCGCCCTGCACCGCATGCGGTTCGTTGTGCAGATCCACCCCGATCACCGTGCTGTCGCCCTGGTAGCGCTGGGCGAGCATCCGCCAGTCGGACAGCCAGCGGCTCTCCGGGTAGGCGCTGGTGTACCACAGCGGCGACTGTGCACCGGAGTCCGGACGGTGCTGGTCGAGGATGACCCGCATGCCCTTCTGCCCGGCGTAGCCGATCACCTTGTCCATGATCTGGAGGCCGGAAAGGCCCCGCAGATCGGGATTCTTGGTGTAGTCGATGTTGTTCGGCGCCGAACCCGCGTCGAACAGCTGGTTGGCGAAGGGCACCCGGATGGTGTTGTAGCCCAGCCCCGCCATCTGGTCGACCATGTCCTTGTAGTTGCGGGACCACAACCCATGGAAGGTGTGGCTCGCCGTCTCCAGGCCGAACCAGTTGATGCCGGTCATCCGGACGGGCGCGCCGGTCGCGTCCACCAACTGCGCGCCGACCGCGTGCCAGTAACCCGTGCCCGTACCAGCTGCCTGTGCTTGTGCCCGTGGTGCCGCGGTGGCCGGGCTCGTCGCGCCCACGACGAGCCCGGCCACCGCGGCGACCACGCACCACATTGCGCGTAGCCGCTTCATCACCAGCTCCTCTCCTCGTGCCTACAGGGGCGGGTAGGCGTTGGCGAGTAGCTGCTGGAACTGGGTGGAGAACCAGTGCCCGGACAGCGGGGCGTCGGGCAGCGCGCCGGACATGTTGTACCCGTTGCGGACGTTGCCGGTGTAGGTCGGGTCGCACATCGGGTCGAAGCCCTTGCCTTCGTTGTTCGGGATCGGGCTGCTGGAGCCATCGGATTCGCCCGGCGGCTTCATCCACACGTAGGCGTCGATCTCGCTCGCCGGGGTGGCGCGGGGCCGCTCACCGAGGCCGGCGCCGGACTGGTTGCACCAGTTGCCTACGTGAATCCGGCGGTCGAGCCGCCCGCCGTTGACGTAAGTGTCCACGCTGGTCATCGCGCCAGGCCCGGCGGGGCGGGCGGAGCCACCCCAGCCGTTGCGGGAGGTGTCGATCAGCATGCCGATGTTCGACGGGAAACCGGCGTTGACGAGCTGCTGCCGGAACGCCTGCGCGAACGAAAGTTCGTCCACGTAGCGGTTCCAGTCCACCCACTTCGACTGCCGCACCGAGGTGCCGTTCACGGAGTCGTTGATGGTGAAGTACGGCTCGGTGAGCGCGCTGTAGTTGGCGGTGTTGGTGATGAAGCCGGTGACGTTGTCGACCGTGCTGCCGGACGCCCTCGCCGCCTGCGCCAGCATCGAGGCGGTCGCGGTGAAGTTGTCGTCCCAGCCGATCCAGCCGTGGTGTGCCGCGTCGAGGTAGTTGTACACGTTGGGAATCGCGCCCAGCTTGGACAGCGCGTACCCGACGCCGTTGACGTAGTTCCCGTTCTGCAGCATCGTGTCGCAGGCCGCGGTGGCGGTCGGCCTGCTGTTGGTGTTGGTGACCAGGTTCGGCAGCGAGTCGATCTCGATCACCGTGACGATCCGCAGATTCGAATATTTCGAATCCGCCAGGATGGCCGCGATCGGGTCGATGAACTCGGACTCGTACCGGGGCAGGTCGTTCGGCGGAAGCTCGCCGTTGGACGCCAGCGCCGCGCAGTCACGGCCGGGCAGGTCGTAGACGACCAGCTGGATCAGGTTCGCGCCCTGCGAGAGCGCCCGGTCGAGGTGGGCTCGCAGGCCCATGCTCCCGCTCGTGCCCTGGATCGCCGCGATCCGGTCGAGCCATACCCCGGTGGGCTGGTTGGATACCTTGCCGCCGCCCGGTTCCGCGGCCGCGTGGGCGGACCATTCCGGGTTCACGTACACTTTGGCCCCGGCATACGGGTTGTCGACCCGTGCCTGTGCCTGGACGTCCGCGCCGCGGGCGACCGGGTTCACGAACAGTCCGGCGGCGAGTAAGGTGGCCGCCGCCGCGGTGAGGCCACGCCGTGCGCGCCTGCCGCGCACGCGTGGAGGATCAGATCTCATTGGGACTCCTTGGTCGACCCATTGTCTGGGAGCGCTCCCAGTGGCCTCCGACTGTAACTCCTTGGTCACCGCTTGACAAGCCGGGTGGGTATTTTGAAACTATCCACCGTTGACACTTAACCGGTCAACTGGGATCGTGTGATCCACGTTAACATCCTGTCAGGGAGTGAACGTGAGGTCATCGAGGACCGTGGCCGTGCTAGCCGCCCTGTTGCTGGTCGCCGGCGTCACCGCATGCGGATCGGGATCTTCCTCCGATGGGAAAACGCTTACCTACTGGGCGAGCAACCAGTCGACGAGCCTGGACAACGACCGGAAGATCCTCCAGCCGGAGTTGGACAGGTTCGAGAAGCAGACCGGTATTCACGTCGAACTCGAGGTGATCGTCTGGCCTGACCTGCTGAACCGGATACTCGCCGCGACCACCAGCGGCCAGGGCCCGGACGTGCTCAACATCGGCAACACCTGGTCGGCGTCGCTGCAGGCCACCGGCGCGCTGCACCAGTTCGACGATGCCACCCTCGCGCGGGTGGGCGGCCGGGAAAAGTTCCTGGCGAGCAGCATGGCGGCCACCGGGGCCGCCGGGCAGGCCCCTGCCGCGGTGCCGCTCTACGGCCTGGCCTACGGGCTGTTCTACAACAGGAAACTTTTCGCGGAAGCCGATTCGCGGCCACCGAAGACCTGGCCGGAACTGCGTGAGGCGGCCAGGAAGCTGACCGATCCGGCCAAGGGGCGGTGGGGGATCGGCATCGAAGGTGCGAGTTACACCGAGGGCTCGCACTTCGCGTTCATGTTCGGCCGCCAGAACGGCGCGCAGCTGTTCGCCGGAAGTGACCCCCAGTTCGACTCGGCGCAGATGGTGGCCGGTGTCAAGCAGTACGTCGACCTGATCTCCGAAGGTCTGGCCAATCCCAGCGACGCCGAGCATCTCAACGATGTCGACATGGACGGCGAATTCGCCTCCGGCCAGGCCGCGATGATCATGCAGCAGAGCAACGCGACCGCCGTACTGAAATCGCTCGGTATGAACGAGGGCGACTACGGCGTGGTGCCGATCCCGGTGGTGGACCCGCTGCCTGCCGGCGGCAAGCCGGTTTCCAGCCACGTCGCCGGGATCAACATCACCGCGTTCGCCAACAGTGACAACCTTTCCGGTGCCCTGCGGTTCATCGACTTCATGACCAGCCTGGACGAGCAGAAGGTGCTCAACGCCCAGTTGGGCTCGCTGCCCGTGGTGACGGCGGCTTACCAGGACGCGCAGTTCTCCACCCCGCTGATCAGCACTTTCCGGCAGGTGCTCGCTGACCGCGCCGAGCCGATGCCGATGATTCCGCAGGAGTCCCAGTTCGAAACGCTGATCGGGACCGTGGTGAAGGATCTCCTTGCCCAGGCCGCGAGTGGGAAGAAGGTGGACGATGCAACGATCAAAGCCAAGCTGAACACGGCCAACCAGCAGATGCGCAGCGGCGGATGACCGCGACCGCCACGGCACCGCGCACGACCCCCAGGCGTCCGTCGTTTTCACGCCGGCGGGTCCGGAAATGGTTTCCCTGTCTGCTGCTGATTCCCGCGCTGATCGCGGAACTGGCCGTGCACGTGATCCCGATGCTGGTCGGGGTCTGGATGAGCCTGCGGCAGGTCACCCAGTTCACGCTGCGGGACTGGACCAGAGCGCCGTTCGTCGGCCCGCAGAACTTCGCGCTCGCGGCGAGGCTGAGTTCCCCGGTGGGGCAGCAGTTGCTGCATTCCTTTTTGATCACCGTCGCGTTCACCGCGCTGGTGGTCGCGATCTCGTGGTTGTTCGGGCTCGCGGCGGCGGTCGCGCTGCAGAAACCGTTTCGCGGCAGGGCGTTGCTGCGGACGTTGTTCCTGGTTCCGTTCGCGCTGCCGGTGTTCACCGCGACCATCACCTGGCGGTTCATGCTGGAACGCGACACCGGCCTGGTGAACCGGATCCTGGTGGACGTGCTGGGCCTGACCGGCGACCGCCCGTTCTGGTTGGTCGGCCCGAACAGTTTCGTGAGTCTCGTGGTGGTGATGATCTGGCGGTTGTGGCCGTACGCCTTCCTGACGATCACGGCGGGCCTGCAAAGCATTCCGGACGAGCTTTACGAGGTCGCGGAAGTGGACGGCGCCGGGCCGTGGCAGAAGCTTCTGGGCGTCACGCTCCCGATGCTGCGGCCGGTCAACCGGGTGTTGCTGCTGGTGCTTTTCCTGTGGATTTTCAACGATTTCACCGTGCCGTACACGTTGTTCGGCGCGGCCGCGCCCGCCGAGGCCGACGTGCTGGCCGTGCACATCTACCAGTCGTCCTTCGTGACCTGGAATTTCGGCCTCGGCTCGGCGATGTCGGTGCTGGTCCTGTTCTTCCTGCTGGTGGTTTCGGTGCTGTACCTCTGGAAAGGAACGCGAAAGGGGAGGTCGGCGTGGTGGTGAGCGACGCACCCGTGGGTGCGTCTTGCAGAACTGTGGCATCGGGACGGAGGGCTCGAAATGCGTGATGCCGCCTGGGTTCGCGTCACGCGCGTTTTCGTGCTTGTCGTGCTGACGGTCTTCACGGTGGTACCGCTGTACGTGATGCTGGTGTCCGCGGTGAAGCCCCTGCGGGACGTGCAAAGCCTGTTCACCTTCTGGCCGTCGGTCATGACCGTGCAGCCGTTCATCGACATGTGGCGGACCGTCCCGCTGGCGCACTATTTCATCAACAGCCTCTGGATATCCCTGGGGGCGAGCGTGTTGAGCGTGCTCATCGCGATCCTCGCCGGGTACGCGGTGAGCCGCTACCGGTTCCGCGGCAGGAGTGGATTCCTGGCCACGGTGCTGTCCACCCAGATGTTCCCGGGCATCCTGTTCCTGCTGCCGCTGTTCTTGATCTACGTCAACCTGGACCGGGCCGCCGGGTTCCACCTGTTCGGCACCCGGTCCGGGCTGGTGATCACCTACCTGACGTTCTCGCTGCCGTTCGCGATCTGGCTGCTGGTCGGCTACTTCGACTCGATTCCCCGTGAACTCGACGAAGCGGCGCTGGTGGACGGTTCCGGGCCGCTGGGCGCGCTGGTCCGGGTGGTGCTGCCGGTGGCGCTGCCCGGGGTGGCCGCGGTGACGATCTACGCGTTCATGACCGCGTGGACCGAGGTGTTGTTCGCCTCGGTGCTGACCACCACGGAAACCCGCACGCTGGCGGTCGGCCTCCGTGCCTACGCCACTCAGTCCAATGTGTACTGGAACCAGGTGATGGCGGCGTCGCTGGTGGTCAGCGTCCCGGTGGTGCTCGGCTTCCTGCTCCTGCAGAAGGCGCTGGTCAGGGGACTCACCGCGGGGGCGGTCAAGGCCTGACGGGCGGGGTGGACTCGCGCAGCACCAGCGACACGGGCAGCGCGCGGCGGCCGGGTCGGACGTCCTCGCCCGCGGCCAGCCGCATCAGCACGGCGACCATCTCGCGGACCTGCTCGGCCGGATCCTGGTGCACCGAGCTCAGCGGCGGGCTCATCGCGGGCGCCAGCGTCGGGTTGTCGTCGAAGCCGATGATCGCGACGTCCCGAGGCACGCGCCGCTTCGCGGCCCGCAGGGCTCGCAGCGCGCCGGCCGCCATGGGGTCGCTCGCCGCGAACACCGCGTCGAGGTCCGGGGCGCGTTCGAGCAGCTTCGTCATGGCGTGTTCGCCGCCGTCGAAGGTGAATTCGCCGTCCTCGGCCAGGCCGTCGGGGTCGATACCGTGCTCGGCCAGTTCTTTCCGCCAGCCGCCGTGGCGGTCCTGCGCGGCCGGATGGTCGCGGGGGCCGGTGATGGTGGCGATGCGGCGGCGGCCCAGCGAGACCAGGTGCCGCACGGCGAGCCGGGCGCCGCCCCGGTTGTCGAAGTCGATCACGTGCAGGCCACGGGTGGTTCCGGCCCTGCCGCCGAACACGATCGGAAGCGGAAGCGCTTTCAGCGCGGCGGGCAGGGGGTCGTCGCGATGCGGCGCGAACACGAGCGCGCCGTCGACGTGGCCGGCGCCGAGGAACCGGGCCGTCACGGGCACGTCGTCGGCGCTGTCCACGAACATCACCAGCATCTGGCTGCCCACCCGCGCCAGCTCGCGGAAGCCCGCGCGCACCACGGCGGCGAAGTACGGGTCGTCGAGCACCTTGGACTCGGGCTCGGACAGCAGCAGCGCGACCGCTCCGGTGCGCCGGGTGACCAGAGACCTCGCCGCCTGGTTCGGTGAGTAGTCGAGCGCCTGTGCCGCGGCCAGGACGGCGTCGCGGGCCTTCGGGCTGACGTAGCTCTCCTCGTTGAGCACACGGGAGGCCGTCGAGCGGGAAACGCCGGCCTTGGCCGCGACGTCCTCCAACGTCGGCCGGCCGCTCCGGACTGGTCGAGGAGCCACCAACCCACCCTCTCACGTCAGCTGATCACTGTGGACCCAGCTTAATCGTTGGGGGCCAGGAAAGTTTCACCCCGGGCCAGGCATGGTCCCAGCTCGGGGTTTTCACAAACGGGCAGGCGGGTGACAACCGGGCCAAGACGTTGTGTTGGCGCTCACACGGTAGTTGTTCCCGCCGGAAATCGTTTCCGAATCTCCGCCCGCGCCTCGGAGTCCCTTCGACGGTTTCCATCGGAATCATGGAGAAGAAGAGGTTCGTCAATGACGATGAAACTACGCGCCGCACTGCTCGAAGCGATTACTTCGCTCAACCGCACGGGAACCGCGCCGACGGCGGGACTCAGATCCCACAGCACCCTCGCTCCGGCCTCGCGCGCCATGGCGTTCACCCGCGCCATGTCCAGGAGTTCGCCGCCATTGTCGGGGGCGCTCCCAGGAACCGCCGCTGCGGCGAGCTGGCCGACGGCGAACGGTCCGCGGGCCGTACCGGCCACGATCAAGGTGACCGGCACCTTCGACGGTGGTATGAAACGGTTCTACGGCACCGGCGGCCAGGACGAGGACCAGGGTTCCATTTTCGAACTGGCCGCGGGGTGACGCTGAAGAACGTGTTACTGGGCAACCCCGCCGCCGACGGCGTGCACTGCCTCGGCACCCGCACACTGATCAAACGTGTGGTGGGAGGCTGTCGGCGAGGACGCCGTCACGCTCAGACGATGAACATCAATGGCGGGGCGTCCGGCTTGCCTCCGGCAAGGTCTTCCAGCACAACGGTCCCGGCGCCATGTACATCAGCAGTTTACAGGTGGAGGACTGCGGCGAGCTTTACCGGTCGTGCGGTAACTGCAAAACCCGTACAAGTGCAACATCGTGATTTCCAACGTCACCGCCACCGTGCCCGGAAAGGCTATCGCGGGAACAAACACCGGTGACCTCGCGAAGTTCAGCAATATCACGATCATCGGCGACAGCAAGAAGAAGATCAAGATCTGCGACAAGTACAGGGGTGTCACCAAGGGTGAGCCGACCGAGGTCGGCAGCGGTCCGGGCAGCACAAGCTGTCTCTACAGTTCGTCGGACATCAGCTACAAATGGGCGCTGACCCTCGCGAGTCCCCCTCCCCGGGGGGAGGGGGACTCGCGCTTTCGGTCACGAGACGGCGATGCGACGCGGCTTCGCCTCCTGGCTCTTCGGCACGCGGACCGTCAGCACCCCGTCGGCCATCGAGGCGTCGACGGCGGTGGTGTCCACCCGGGGAGGCAGGCTGATCCGGTAGGCGAACTTGCCGGTGCGGCGTGTGCGGCGGTGGAACAGGCCTTCGCGCTCCTGCTCCTTGAGCTCACCGGTGATGCCCAGCTCGTCGCGGTTCAGCTCGATGTCGACGTCCTCCCTGCGGACACCTGGCAGGTCGAGCTCGATCAGGTACTCGTCGTCGGTCTCCGAGACGTCGGCGAGCGGCGACCACGTCGTCGAGCCGGTCAGCCGGGTCAACTGACCGAAGAGGTCGTCGAACTCACGGAACGGGTCCCAGCGCAGCAGCTGGGGAGTGTAGGACGAGCGCACGGCGGGCAGCGCCATGGCTCTCACCTCCTCGTTGGGGGATCGGAACCTTCACCTGGTACTACGAACTTGAGCCTGGTTTTGTTCCCAAAGTTGAGTGCGAGAGGCTCAACTAGAATCCCGGCCCACAGGAGCCGCCAGAAGCCGTAGGGTTCCCATGTGAGCCTCCCCATCCTGATGACCGTCGACGACGATCCCGCCGTCTCGCGGTCGGTCGCCCGCGACCTCCGCCGTCGCTACGGTCAGGACTACCGCGTCGTACGCGCCGGCTCGGGCGCGGACGCGCTCGACGCGCTACGTGAAATCAAGTTGCGTGGGGACCGTGTCGTCGCGATCCTCGCCGACTACCGGATGCCGGAGATGGACGGCATCGCGTTCCTCGAGCGGGCCATGGACCTGTTCCCGGACGCACGCCGCGCCCTGCTGACCGCCTACGCCGACACCGAGGCCGCAATCCAGGCGATCAACGTCGTCGACGTCGACCACTACCTGCTCAAGCCGTGGGACCCGCCGGACGAGAAGCTCTACCCGGTAGTCGACCAGCTCGTGGACACCTGGCGCGCGATGGGGAGCAGGCCCGTCGTCGCGGAGGCGAAGGTGATCGGGCACCGGTGGTCCGCGCCGACCTACCGGGTCCGCGACTTCCTGGCCCGTAACTCCGTGCCCTACCGCTGGTACTCGGTCGACGAGCCGGAAGGTGGCCGCCTGCTGGAGGCCGCCGGCGCCACTCAGCAGGACATCCCCGTGCTGATCACCTCGGACGGGACCGTGCTCCGCAAGCCCGCCGGGGCCGAGCTCGCCGACGCGGTGGGGCTGTCCACGCGCCCGGCCGAGGACTTCTACGACCTGATCGTCATCGGTGGCGGGCCGGCCGGGCTCGGCGCCGCCGTCTACGGCGCCTCCGAGGGGCTGCGCACCGTACTCGTCGAGCGGAAGGCGACCGGCGGCCAGGCCGGCCAGTCCTCACGGATCGAGAACTACCTCGGGTTCCCTGACGGGGTTTCCGGTGCGCAGCTGACCGGCCGGGCTCGCCGGCAGGCGCAGAAGTTCGGCGCCGAGGTGCTCACCGCCCGTGACGTGGTGAGCCTGGAAGTGTGCGGTTCGGCCAGGGTCGTCCGGTTCGGGGACGGCACCGAACTGGCCGCGCACGCCGTGGTGCTCGCGACCGGGGTGTCCTATCGCGAGCTGCGGGCCCAGGGCGTCGCCGGCCTGACCGGCCGCGGGGTCTTCTACGGATCGGCCTCGACCGAAGCACCGGCGTGCGAGGGTGAGCACGTCTACATCGTGGGCGGGGCCAACTCGGCGGGGCAGGCCGCGGTGTTCTTTTCCGGCCATGCCAAGAACGTCTCCATCCTGGTTCGCGGTGCCTCGCTACGGGACTCGATGTCCCACTACCTGATCGAGCAACTGGACGCGATCGACAACGTCCATGTGCGCACCGCGACCACGGTCGAGGCCGTGCACGGCGACGATCACCTGGAAGCGTTGACGTTGTGTGAAAAGGGACAGCTCGAGAGGGTGCCCACGGGTCACCTGTTCGTGTTCATCGGCGCCGCCCCGCGCACCGAATGGCTCGGCGACAGCATCGTTCGCGATGAGCACGGGTTCGTCTGCACGGGCCCGGACCTGCTCGTCGACGGCCGTCGGCCGCCGGGGTGGTCGCTCGACCGGGACCCGCTGCACCTGGAGGCCTCGATTCCCGGCGTGTTCGTCGCGGGTGATGTGCGGTCCCAGTCGGTGAAGCGGGTGGCCTCCGCAGTCGGCGAGGGTGCGATGGCCGTGACCCTCGTGCACCGTTACCTGGAGGCCCGATGACCAACCCGCGGCCCGAGCCCCCGCTGTCCCGGGAATTCCTCCGGGGCCTGTTCCTGTTCGAAAGCCTCGACGACGCCCAGTTGGACTGGATAGCCGCGCACGGCAAGGTCGAGGAGTATCCGGCTCGCACGAAAGTGATCGGTGAGGGCGACCCGGCCACCTGTTTCTACCTGCTGCTTTCCGGCGCGCTGCGGATGACCAGGATGGTCGGCGGCACCGAGGTGGAGACCACGCGCAGCGATCAGCGGGGTGTCTACTGCGGAGCGACGCGGTTCTTCTTCCACCAGGTTCAGGAGCAGTACCAGGCTTCGGTGTACGCGATCACCGACCTGGCGTTCCTCACGCTGCCCGCCGAGGAGTTCGCCGCACGGTTCCGTGCCTGGTTCCCGATGGCGACCCATCTGCTCGAGGGTTTCTTCCTCGGCTGGCGTAACGCAGACGCCGTGATCGGGCAACGCCGCCGCCTGCTCGCGCTCGGCGAGCTGTCCGCCGGGCTCACCCACGAGCTCAACAACCCGGCGGCCGCGGCCGTCCGCGCGACCGCCGCGCTGCGTGAGCGGGTCGCCGGGATGCGGCACAAGCTGGCGATCCTGGCCAAGAAGGACATCGATCCGGACCTGCTGGAACAACTGCTCGAGGTGCAGGAACAGCTGGTCAAGCAGGTTGCCGACGCGCAGCCGTTGACCGCCATGCGACAGGCGGACCGGGAGGACGAGATCGGGGACTGGCTGGAGGACCACGGCCTCCAGCAGGGCTGGGACCTCGCGCCGATCTTCGTCTCCGCCGGGCTCACCGCCGAAAGTCTCGACCACGTGCTCGACTCGGTCGGCGAGGAGCTCATCGACGGCGCCGTGCGCTGGCTGGCGTACGCGCTGGAGACCGAGATGCTGATGGGCGAGATCGAGGACTCCACCACCCGGATCTCGGCGCTGATCGGAGCGGCCAAGCAGTACTCCCAGATGGACCGCGCGCCGCACCAGTGGATCGACGTGCACGAGGGCCTCGACTCGACGCTGATCATGCTGGCCAGCATGATCGGCGCGGGGATCACGGTGGTCAAGGACTACGACCGCACCCTGCCCACCGTGCCCGCCTACGCGGGGGAACTGAACCAGGTGTGGACGAACCTGATCGACAACGCGGTGAGTGCCATGTCGGGCTCGGGTATCCTGACCGTCCGCACCGCCCGGTCGAACGATCACGTCCTGGTTGAGATCGGCGACACCGGACCCGGTATTCCGGCGGAGACCAGGCAACGGATCTTCGAACCGTTCTTCACCACGAAACCGGTCGGCGAAGGGACCGGCCTGGGCCTGGACATCTCGTGGCGGATCGTGGTCGACCGCCATCGTGGCGACCTGCGGGTGGAGTCCGAACCGGGAAACACCCGGTTCCAGGTCCAGCTCCCGTTGACCGAACCGCTCCCGGAGTGAGTTCACCGACTGCGGGGGAAAGCGCACGGGGATAGCGCTTTCTCCCGCTCCCGCCGGACGAGTCCGGCGATCATCGTGGGTTTCGCCCTTCGGCCGGAGTGCGGCCGGGGTCGAGTGGGGTGCAGCAGGCGTCCGGCGCCTCCTCGGCGGTCTTGCCGAGGGTGTCGGCGTCGCCCTTGACCACGTAGACCTCCCACGGCTCCTTGCCGGGACCGGTCACCCACACCTTGTCCTGCAGCGCGTAACAGCACGAGGTGTCGTTCTCCTCGAAGGTCGCCAGGCCGGCGTCCCGCAGCCGGGTGGTGGTGGCGGTGACCTCCTCAGTGTTGGCGACTTCCACGCCGAGGTGGTCCAGCCGGGTTTCCTGGCCGGGCTCGCCCTCGATGAGCACGAGTTTCAACGGCGGTTCGGCGATGGCGAAGTTGGCATAGCCCTCGCGGCGCTTGGCCGGCCCGGTGCCGAACAGCTTGGCATAGAAGGCGATCGAGCCTTCCAGGTCGGCGACACGCAGGGCGAGCTGGACACGGGACATCACAGGCTCCCATCGGAAACGACTTGTATCGACAGACGTCGATATAGAGGTAGGTTGCCACCGAGATAGACGGCTGTCAACATAGAGCTGTGTCGAAACAAGCTGGTCTACCGCTCCTCGCGGAGGGTACGGGGTGCTGTGCGCCGATGGTCCGTGAGCCGCTGGGTGAGGACGCGGCAGTCGAGCTGTCGCGGATGTTCAAGGCCCTGTCGGACCCGGTCCGGCTGCGGCTGCTGTCGCTGATCGCCTCGCACGAGGGCGGTGAGGCGTGTGTCTGCGAGCTGATCGGCCCGTTCGACGTGTCCCAGCCGACGATCTCCCACCATCTGAAGGTGCTGCGGGAAGCCGGGCTGGCCGACTGCGAACGGCGCGGCACCTGGGTCTACTACTGGGTGCTCCCGGACGCCCTCGCGCGGCTGTCCGGCCTGCTCCAGGCCCCCGCGGCACCGGCAACGGTGGTCGGCGCGTGAGCGGCGCGGTGCCGCTGCTCCGGCGGGCGGCGGCCGAAAGGCAGGCTCCGACCCCATGACCGCCTCCGCCCCACCGTCCGTGCTGTTCGTCCGCGTGCACAACGCCGGACGGTCCCAGATGGCCGCCGCGTTCCCCACCCACCTCGCCGGCGGCCGGATCGAGGTCCGCTCGGCCGGTTCCGCACCGGCCGGACACGTCAACCCGGCCGTGGTGGAGGCGATACGGGAAGTCGGCATCGACATCTCCGCCGAGATCCCCAAGTACTCACCGCCGACGCCGTGCGGTCTTCGGACGTGGTGAGCACCATGGGCTGTGGGACGCCTGCCCGGTATTCCCCGGCAAGCGCCACCTCGACTGGAAACTCGACGACCCGGCGGGCCAAGGGGTCGAGGCCGTGCGGCCGATCCGCGATGCCATCGAGCGACGCACCCGCGGCCTGCTCGGCGAATTCGGCATCCCGGCGGTGGCCCCACCGTCCACTGAAAACAACCGCTCGCGAACGCCAGTATTTCACTTTTCGCGCTCATTGTTCGTGGCCGCGCACCGACCACTGAGGGTATCAATTCGATCACTGGACGGCGGCGGCGTCCAGTGCCGGTCTCACTGTCCTGACCGGGCGTTATGTTGCGCCGGCTCGTCATCCGTTTGCCGGGCGTCGCTGCGCCGTAAGGGGGAATTGTCCAAGAAACAGTAATGGCGGGGCGCCGGTTTACGAGTACAGGGTGTACGGGTGGGAGGTATTCGTGGATGCAGCGGGGAACAAGGGGCGGAGCGTTCTCGACGATGCCTCCCAGTGCTCGAAGCCGTTTCCCACAGCCACGGCACCGGGCCGTCCGGGCTGGCGCGAATCCGCGGCCTGCCGAAGGCCACGACGTGCCGGCTCGTGGAGCAACTCGCCGAACCCGGTGCGGTCCGGCGGCACGAGCAGCGCTACCACAATCTTCGGCCTGGCGGAGAAGGCATGAACAATCGCGCGGTGAATGTCACGTGGAGCCGCGGCATGGCCTTCGGCCGGGGAGTGAACCTGCTCGACGGCGCCGGTGCGGGGTTCGGGGTGGATCCGGGTGAGGTCGGCGAAACATCCGCGGCGCGGGTGGTCGACTACGGGATCAAGGTCGCGAATGGACTGGAAGACCTGTACTCCTCGGTCGGCCTGTCCGCCGACGGTGTTTTCGGTGACGAGGGCAAGGCGGGATTCGTCAAACAGGTGAGCTTCAACTCGTATTCCACGTTCCTGATCGCACGACGTGCCGTCGAAAGCTCTTTCCGCCACTGCCGGTCCGCCACGCTGGGTGCGGATGCCTGGAACCTGCTCGAAAAGGGGGAGTCCGAGATATTCCGGCGCCGCTACGGCGACGGTTATGTCCGGGGCGTGCGGATCGGCGGCGAGTTCGTCGCGATCATCGAGATCTCCGACGACGAGCTGACCGCCACCACGTATCAGCGCGGCGGCCGGGGCGGGCAGCCGGTCTCCGATGTCGACTCGATGCTGGTCCGGCTCCGCGAATTCCCCAGCCTGGTCGCCGAGAACCAGGTTCCGTACGAAGCCGAAGTCGCCGCCTACGAGACGCTGTCCAGGCCCGCGGGTTGTGCGCTGGTCGACATCGCGGTACGCCGCCGCATGCTCGACGAGTACGCGCGCCTGACCATGCGCCTGATGTCACTGCGCGGAGACGTCGAGTTCGTCCAGCTCAATCCGGAGCTGTTCGCCGATCCGCCCGACCTGCTCACGCTCAATGAGTGGCAGCTTCACATCGCCGGGGAGATCACGAAGGTGTCCCGGCAGGCGTCCGCCTGCGCGGACCGCGCGGACACCGAGTGCCCGGAGCTCGCGCTGAACCTCCCCGAGGGATACCGGATGCCGGAGCGGAAGGTGCCGGTGGAATTGCGCGCTGCCCTGTTGGCGGTGCTGCCCCCGGCAGGAGGAGACAAGGCCCCAGGCGCCTGTCGCCTTCCGACAATGTGACGCTCGTCTTTTTGGATTACCCGGGACGCCGGTTACCGTGCCGACGTGCCAACTTCACGTGCCGGCCTGCCTGCCACCGACCTTGCCAGGACGGTCGTGTTCGCGGCCTTCATCGCGGTACTCGGGCTCTTTCCCGGGATCTACGTCGGCGGCTCCGGCGTACCGATCGTGCTGCAGAACATCGGGCCCCTGCTGGCCGGGAGCGTCTTCGGCCCGCGCCGGGGCACGGCCTCCGTTGTGCTGTTCCTGGCGCTGACCGCGCTGGGCCTGCCACTGCTGTCCGGCGGCCGCGGCGGCATCGGCCCGTTTCTCGGCCCCAGCGGTGGTTTCCTGCTCGGCTGGATACCGTCCGCCCTGGTCGTGGGCCTGATCGTGACAAGGGCCAAGCGGCCCACGCTCCCCGTGCTGCTGGTCGCCAACCTCGCCGGCCTGGTCGTCGATTACGCGCTCGGCGTCGGGTGGCTCGGCGTTTACACCGGTCACCTCGGCACCGCGGCGGTGCAGTCGCTGGTGTTCGTGCCGGGTGACCTGGCGAAGGTCGTGGTCGCGTCGCTGATCGCGGTCGTCGTGGGCCGGGCGGGCTGGAGCCGGGCATAGCCGTGCTGGAACGGGTCTACGGCGCGGCGCGGGAACTGGCCGCACGGGGAGTCGTCGAAGGAACTCGCGTCGCTGTCGAGTCCGCCGACGTGCTCCCGTGGTTCCTCGGCGCGGATCTGCTGGGCGCGGCGACACTCGTGGTCGAGCCGTCTTGGACCCTTCGCGAGCGTGACGCGGTGCTCGAGGACGCGCGCCCGGACGTCGTGGCGACCGGGAGCCCCGAGCCCTCGAGCGAGATCGTGCCGCGCGCCGGCGACGAGAACACCCACTTCTACCTGCCGGCGACCTCGGGGAGCAGCGGCCGCCCGAAGGTTCTCCTCCGCACGCGCCACTCGTGGTCACGCAGTTTCGCCGCGCTCGGGCGGTTCCCGGAGGGCGGGCCGGTGCTCATTCCGGGCCCGCTCAGCTCGTCTTTGTTCCTGTTCGGCGCCCTGCACGCGATGTGGGGTGGGCACGAGGTCCGGCTGCTGCCACGCTGGAAACCGGAAGCGGCTTGCGTGGACGTCACCGCGGTGCATCTCGTGCCCGCGATGCTGTCGAACCTGCTCGCGGTGGTGGAGCGCCGTCCTGACCTGCGAGATGGCTGCGCCTTGCGAACCGTGGTCTGTGGCGGCGCGCATGTCGACGACAACCTGCGCACCCGGTTCGCCCGCCTGCTCCCGCGCGCGGAGCTGGTCGAGTACTACGGCTCGGCCGAGCATTCGCTGATCGCCCTCCGCCGGGACGACCGCGGACTGCTTCCGGCGCCGGATGTCGAGCTCGACATCCGTGACGGAATCCTGTGGGTTCGCTCGCCGCTGAGCTTCAGTGGCTACCTTCGCCAAGGCGTGCTGGTGCCGGCGCCGGAATGGTCCACGGTGGAGGATCGGGTCGAGCGGGCCGCGTCCGGCGCGCTCACCGTTCTCGGACGGGCAAGCATGATGGTGTCGAGTGGCGGCAAACTGGTGGCCGTCGAGGAGGTGGAGTCCGTCTTGCGCCAGGTGCCGGGCGTGGTGGACGTGCTCGTCACGGGCACCCCCCACCCGACTCTCGGCGCCGTCGTGACGGCCGTCGTCGAGGGCGAGCCGGACCTGCGTGACCTGCGGGCGGCGGCGCGCGCGGGGCTCGAGCCCGGCAAGCGGCCGCGGCGCTGGCTGAAGACGGACGCCCTGCCCCGCACCGCCTCCGGCAAGCTGCGCAGGTCATGAACCGGACCCCGGTCGTCGTCGCGGCCCGCCGGACACCCGTCGGGAAGGCGGGTGGCGCGCTGCGGCGGTTCACTGTGGACGAACTCGCCGCGCCCGTGCTGCGCGCCGTGCTCGACGACGCGGGACTGAGCACAGTGGACGACGTGCTCCTCGGCAACGTCTTCGGCCCGGGCGGAAACCCGGCCAGGGTCGCGGCGTTGCGGGCCGGGCTGGGCGGGCCGGTACCGGGCATGACCGTCGACCGGCAGTGCGCGAGCGGGCTGGCCGCGATCACCCTGGCGGCCACGATGATCCGTGTGGGGGAGGGCGAGGCATATCTCGCGGGCGGTGTCGAAAGCCCGTCCACGGCGCCTTACCGGGCGTGGCGAACCGAGCCGCCCACCTGGTACACGCGCGCGCCGTTCGCCCCGGCGGACATCGGTGACCCCGAGATGGGGGTGGCCGCCGATCTCGTCGCGGCCGAGGCGGGCATTTCGCGCGAACGTCAGGACGCCTTCGCCGCGCGAAGCCACGCGAGGGCCATCGAGGCTCAACGTGCGGGCCGGTTCGACAGGGAACTGGTTGCCCTTGGGGGCGTCGACCGCGACGAGCGTCCCCGCGCCGGCTTCACCGTGGAAAGGTTGGCCCGGTTCCGGCCCGCCTTCACGCCGGAGGGCACCGCGACCGCGGCCAACTCGTGCGGGATCAACGACGGCGCGGCGGCCGTGCTGGTGGTCAGCGAAGAGGTGCGGCGCCGCTTGGGACGGCCGGGGTTGCGGCTGGTCGCCTCGGCGACCTCGGCCGTCGACCCGAACCGGCTCGGCCTTGGCGCGGTGCCCGCGATGCGGAAAGTGCTGGACCATCGACCAGGCGCCGGACCAGACGCCGTCGAGTTCAACGAAGCCTTCGCGGGACAGGCGTTGGCGTGCCTCGACGCGGCCGGTATCGACGAGTACACGGTGAGTCCGGACGGCGGGGCGATCGCGCTCGGCCACCCGTGGGGCGCGTCCGGCGCGGTGCTGGTGGTGCGGCTGTTCAGCTCGCTCGTCGGTACGGGAGGCTGTGGGCTGGCGGCCCTGTCGGCGGGCGGGGGCGTGGGGGTGGCGAGCTTGTGGGAGGCGGTCGAGTGATTCAGTTCGATCAGGTCGGGCACAACTACGGTGACCGGACGGTGCTGTCCGATGTGGACGTCTCACTCGGCGAACGGCGGGTCGCCTTCGTCGGCGCCAACGGTTCCGGCAAGTCGACCCTGGCCCGGATGATCAACGGTTTGGTGCACCCGAGCACCGGCCGCGTACTGGTGGACGGGCTGGATCCCAGCCGGAACGGGCGGGAGGTCCGGCGCCGGGTCGGCTTCCTGTTCACCAATCCGGACAGCCAGATCGTGATGCCGACCGCGGGCGAGGACGTGGCGTTTTCCCTGCGGCGGACCAGGCTACCGGCGAAGGAACGGCTGCGGCGCGCCGAACGGGTGCTGGCCGAACACGGGCTCGGTGGCTATGCCGACCACCCGGCGCATCAGCTTTCCGGTGGGCAGAAGCAACTGCTCGCGTTGTGCTCGATGCTGGTGCTGGAGCCCGACGTGCTGGTGTGCGACGAGCCGACGACCCTGCTCGACCTGCGCAACACGCGACGGTTCGTCGACCTGCTCGCCACGCTGTCGCAGCAGATTGTGCTCGTGACGCACGATCTCGACCTGCTCGGCGGATTCGATCGGGTGATCGTGCTCGACGAGGGTCGGGTGGTGGCCGACGACGAGCCCGAGCCCGCCGTGCGGTTCTACCGGAACTTGGCCGGATGACTCCGTTGGGCTGGTACGAGCCGGGTTCGAGCCTGCCGCACCGGGCACCCGCGGGCTGGAAGTTCCTCGTGCTGCTCGGGCTTGCCGGGGCGGTGTTCGCGTTGCGTTCGCCGTGGTGGCTGGGCGGAATCTGCGTCGCCGTCGCGTTCGGGTATGTGCTGGCGAGGATCCCGTTGCGCCGGTGCCGGCAGGTGGCCGTGTCGCTCGGGCTGCTTGTGGTGTTCGTGTTCGCCTTGCAGTGGTGGCTGCAGGGTTTGGACCCGGCCCTGGTGGTGTGCCTGCGGATCGTGGCCGCGCTGGCCGCGGCGAACCTGTTCACCCTCACCACGCGTGTCGAGGACCTTGTGTCCATTGTGGAGCGTGTTACCCGCTCGGAGCGGGTGGGGCTGCTGGTCGGGTTGACGCTGAGGGCGGTCACCGCGTTGTCCGTGATCGCGGGCGAAGTGCGGGAGGCGGCGAAGGCGCGCGGTGCGGAGCGGTCGGCCGTGGCGTTCGCGGTTCCGTTCCTGATCCGGACTCTGCGTCACGCCGATGAACTCGGCGAGGCGTTGGCGGCCCGGGGTGCCGGGGACTAGGCAGGTCACGCGGTGTCCGGCGGGCTAGGTGACCCGGCTCAGCTCGGTGGGGAACTGGTGGTGCGTGCCGAGTTCGAGGATGGTGCGCAGCCGGTCCATGGCGTCCCAGATGTCGGCGAACCTGGTGTACAGCGGGGCCGGCGCCAGCCGGAGCAAATCGGGTACGCGAAAGTCACAGACGACCCCGTCCCGCGCGAGTGCCTGGCACAACTGCCAGGTGCCTGGCCCGCGCAGACAGACGTGGCCGCCGCGCTTCGCCGGATCCCGGGGTGAAGCGACGGAAATCCCGTACTGGACCAGGTCGCGATCGGCACGCTCGATGATCAACTCGCTTTGTCGGACGCTTTTGTCGCGGATCGCGTCGATCCCCGCCTCCACACACACGTTCAGCGCCGGCTCGATGGCGGCCAGTGACAGGATCGGCGGTGTGCCGACCAGAAACCGTTCGATGCCCTCGACCGGGTGGTAGTCCGGGCCCATCACGAACTGGTCCCGCTGCCCGAACCAGCCCCAGATCGGCTGCCGCAGCCTGGTCTGGAGGCTCCGGTGCACGTAGAGGAACGCGGGCGCGCCGGGACCTGCGTTGAGGTGCTTGTACGTGCAACCCACCGCGAGTTCGGCTCCGGCCGCCGTCAACCGCACGGGAACCGCGCCGACGGCGTGACTCAGATCCCACAGCACCCTCGCTCCGGCCTCGCGCGCCATGGCGTTCACCCGCGCCATGTCCAGGAGTTCGCCGGTACGGTAGTTCACCAGGGAAAGCACGACGAGCCCGACTTCTTCATCCAGCGCTCGTCCCAGCTCGCCCGGCTCGATGCCCCGCGCGGTGAGCCCGCGTTCGGCTGCCAGCCCTTGCACGACGTAGCGGTCGGTCGGAAAATCCGTAACGTCGAACAGGATCGTGCCCGGTGACTCGGCCAGCGAGGCCGCGGCAAGCTTGTAAAGGTTTACCGAAGTCGAGTCGGAGATGATCACCTCGCCTTCGTCCGCCCCGAGCAGCCGCGTGCCGAGGAGATCGCCGAGCCGGCGGGCCCAGTCGATCCACGACGACCAGGACCGTACGAGCCCGGTGCCCCACTCCTCGGTGACGATCTTGGCCACGAACCCGGCGGTGGCCGACGGCGGCCTGCCCAGCGAGTTACCGTCCAGGTAGATCAAACTCTCGTCCGGAATCGCGAATCGCCGCCGGAACGGCGCCAGCGGGTCCTCCGCGTCCCGGGCCGCGACGATCTCGCGGGTCAGTTCGGCCATGCTAAGCGGTCGCCAGCCCCTCCGCGGCAAGCCCGGCGAGCACGGCGTCGCCGAGCGCGGTCAGCGCGGTCTGCGGCCGGACCATCACCGTGACCTCCTCGACGAGGCCGTCGTCGTTCAGTTGGATGAGGTCGATGCCGTGGACCTGCCGGCCGCGGACGGTGCCCCGGAAGATCAGGATGTGCGTGCTGGCCTTCCGGCCCGCCGAGGTTTCGGCCCTGCCGCTCACCTCACCGACGTAACGGTAGTCGTTGTTGTCGAACACGCGCCGCATCAGCACCCCGAAGACGCGGAAGACCAACTCGCGTCCCACGTACGGGGTGAACCTGACAGGACTGAAGAACCGGACACCAGGCGCTAAGAGGTCCCTCATGGTGTCATGGTCACGCCGGTCGACAGCATCACGGAAGCGCTCGAAGGTGTTCATGCTCCTCCTTGGTCGCCAACAGACTAGTGGCGCCTGACCGCCGGTGGGACCCTCCGCGAGCGGCCCCGACGGCCCGTGCTAATCTTTTTGGCGTCGCCGAGGGAAGCCAACGCGGCCGGATCAAGCGCCATTAGCTCAACTGGCAGAGCAGCTGACTCTTAATCAGCGGGTTCGGGGTTCGAGTCCCTGATGGCGCACAGTAACCCCAGGTCAGAAGGCCTGGGGTCTTTTGCGTCCAAGATCACGGCCAACCGAAACCCAACCCGTTGGCCGTTGACTACTTACCCGAACTGGCG
>NZ_DATELF010000033.1:0-51754 GCF_035276945.1 Amycolatopsis sp.
GACTTGGCTTGATCAACAGCTTCCCGCCGCGATAACGGCGGATGTTGAACCCCAGGAAGTCGAACCCTGACTGTCCGACATGGACAATCCGGGTCTTGTCCTCGTTGAAGACCAGACCCCTGGGAGCCAGCCACTCGGCAACCTGCTCGGCTTGCTGCCTGGAATGGCAGAGGGCGACAAGGTGAGTGGGCCGGGGGAATCGCACCCCCGGCCTCTCGCAGAACCGGACGTGAACCTCTCGACTCATCCGGCTCCCATTGCCCAGTTGTCAGGGCGTGCACCGAGTCTCCAGTGGGCGAACAGGCGCGGGGATCTGCGAAAGACCCCGGCGAGCCATGCCATCGCCCGGCGTTCTCGGTTGCGTAGCCGATGTTTGTACTTCCGGCAGGCCCATCGCACCAGGTGGTCGTTTGAGGCAGCGAGGGCATTGAGTTTCGGCGTGTAAGAACAGATAGCCCGGTCGAGAACGGTGTGTGAGGTGTCGGGTGAGTGGCCCGCTGATGGCACGGTGGTGTGTTTGCCCGCCGCATGCAACGGTAGAAACGCCGCTATGCCGGTGGGACACCACCACAGTCGTGGCACGGCATCGGGATCCGGGTCTGCGGAAAAGCGCAGGGTATTGAGTACCGGTGCCGCGAGAACGTCCCATAACCATCCTAAGGTCTCGTTGAGGATGCGATGGGCTCGTAATCGCGAAGACAGTGATGTCTGGGCGTTCGCGAGGGCATGGAGCAGGCCCTCGGTCCTCTCGGCTACGACCTTGACGGTGATGTCTCGTAGCGGCTCCACCTCCATGCCGTCGCGGGTGACAATAAGCGCGTCGCAGCGGTGCCGGCTGATGTTCACGATGACCACCGGTCCCTCTCTGGCCACTAGCTGAAGATCTGCGTAGGCCGGCGGGCGCAGGAAACCTGCGAATCCTGGCAATTGGCGGACTTGGCGTACCAAATCGTCCCATTCTCGCGACAGCGACTGCCGTTGTCGTGCGATGCGGTGACCAGCCAAGCTCGCTTTCCACTGTTCGGACTCACCCGCAATGGGAAGAGCCGGCATGCCGGTCACGGTTGTGTCCAACTGGTGGCGGATCTGATCCATCCGCTCGGCGAGGTCCGGGGCCTTCTCGTGGAGCTCGGCGCGGTCAGTCTGGACACGTAGCGAGTGGGCCAGTAGTACGCCGCGGCCCTGTTCCAGCAAGACGATGGCCCGTTGAGGCTGATCGGCACTGAGCGCCGCCCCGGCGGCATCAGCGGCCAGTCCCGCGGCGAGCCGAAGAGCGTGCAGCTGATCGGTATGATCGAGACCATGCCAGGCCGCCACCTGAAGTTGCTGGATCGCAAGGGAATACCCGGCGAGGGCGTCTGACCAGTCCGCGAATTCGGCGGCAAGTTCACCCCATGCTTTGGCCGCGTCAACGCGCATCGATGCCGGGCTCACTGCCGATGCGGACGCTTCGCGGAGCAGGCGGCGCGCCCGATCCCCCGTTGTCGCATCACCATCGCGGCTGAACCGGTTTCTGAGCGCGAGGCCGAGTACGTACAGCGACCGCGCGCGCTCGGGGTGATCTCGGGACATTGCGTCAACAGCGGCTTCCAGAGTGGAGATCGCGGCCTCCAGGTCTGCCGGGGAGCCAGTGCTCCCGAACTGGCGATGAAGCGAGAGGCCAACCATGAACAACCGTAGGGCACGCTCCGGGTGGTCGCGGGGTGTGGCGTCGACGGCAGCACGACCGGCGTCGATGGCGGCCTGCACGTCCGCAGACATCCCGGATCGGAGGAACCGAAGCTGTAGTGATCCACAGAGGTTGACCAGGAACAGAGCTCGGCTGGGGTGGTCGCGGGGTGTGGCGTCGACGGCGGCACGGCCAGCTTCGATGGCGGCCTGCAGGTCCGCAGGCATCCCGGATCGGACGAATCGAAGATTGAGGCCGCCACAGAGATCAGACAGACGGCCAGCGCGCTTGGGGTCGTCGCCGGGTGTGCCGTCGACGGCGGCCCGGAGTGCACCGATGGCGGCATTTAGGTCGGCCAGCACGCCGGTTCGCTGGAACCGGCAGCAGAGCGCTCCGCCGAGATTAGCCAGGTGCATGGCATGGTTCGGGTGGTCGCCGGGTGTGGCCTCGACGGCCGCGTGGCCCGCTTCGATGGCCGCCTCCAGGTCCGCCAGCACGCCCATACGCTCGAACCGGCGCTGGAGCGACTGACCCAAGTTCGACAGGTGCGTAACGCGATCGGGATGATCGTCGGGTGTGTTGTCGACTGCGGCCCTCAGAGCCTCAATGCTGCCCTCCAGATCTGCCAACACCCCCGTGCGCGCGTATCGGAGTTTTAGCGAAATGCCGAGATTGGACAAGAACGTGGCATCGCCGGGTTCCGTCTCGACGGCAGTCCGCAACGCGTCGATCGCAGCCTCCAGGTCCGCAAGCGAGCCTGTGCGTGTAAATCGGTTTTGGAACGCACCAGCAAGAATGGACAGACGGTGAGCGAGGTTCGTGTGGTCGCGAGGTGTGGCGTCAACGGCAGCCCGTCCCGCGTGGATGGCGGCCTCCAGGTCGGCCAGTACCCCGGTGCGCTCAAAGCGACGTTGAAGCGCGCCACCGAGACGACACAGGGACACGGCGTGGTCGGGATGGTCGTCGGGGATGGTCTCGACGGCGGCGTGCAGCGCGTCGACAGCGGCATCCAGGTCGGCCAACACCCCGGTGCGCTCAAACCGGCGCTGTAGCGCGACACCGAGATTGTTCAGTGCTCCGCCACGGTTGGCATGATCGCCAGGCGTAGTCTCAACCGCGGTTTGAAACGCCTCGACAGCGGCATCCAGGTCGGCCGGTGTCCCGGTCCGGTCAAACCGGCGTACGAAGGCGCTGCCGATATTGAGGAGACGGTTCGCACGGCTGGGGTGGCCATCCGGCGTAAGCATCACCGCGCTACGGCTGGCCTCGATGGCGGCATCCAAGTCGCCCCGCGCACCGGTACGTTCGCACCGCACTCCAAGCGCACCACTGAGATTGCTGAGGTATAGGGCACGATCGGGGTGGTTGTTGGGTGTGGCGTCGACGGCGGCTTGGAGCGCGTCGATGGCAGCGTCGGCATCTGCGCGACTACCGGCACGTTCGAACCTTCGTTGCAGCGCAGTGCCGAAGTTGCAGAGATACTGGGCGCGGCACGGATGTCCGGTCGGTGTGGCCTCGACCGCGGTGCGCCGGGTGTCGATGGCCTCCTCCAGATCGGCCAACACACCGGTACGACTGAACCGACTCTGAAGAGCGTTGCCAAGGCTGTTCAGGCAGAGCGCGAAATCCGAGTGGCCGGGTGGTATCACCTCGACCGCGGCGCTGGCGGCCTCAATGGCGGCCTCCAGGTCGCGAAGGTCATCAGTTCGCTCGAAGTGGGCCAGCAGCGCGGTTCCCAGGTTGGCCATGCGGCTGGCTCTGTCGGGATGCGCGACCGGCATCGCACGGACGATCGCCCGCCATGTCGCGATCGCGGCTTGGAGAATGCCGGTGTGACCTGTGTATTCCCAGGCGGCGAAGAGCACTACGGCATGGCTGTTCCACGCCGTGGTGTGTTCGACTTGTGGCATCTTGTCCAAGCCGATGGCCTCGATGATCGCTGGAGGTATCACCTCAGGAGCGACTGGAAACAGGAAAGCGAAAAGCCACAAAGCGGCGTCACTGTCCGGTTGCCGCCGATTGACGGCAAGGACATCGTGGCGATACATGTGCAGCCACGCGACAGCGGCCGCAGCTCGCACATCGACCCCAAGCGGAGGGTGAGCACTCGCCGCGGGCACGGAGAAGGCCGCACCCAGCACGCCGGCGGCTTCCACCAGCGCGTCCGGCGCCAGCACCACATCCGGACCGCGGGTGACCGCGAAGTCGTTCAACCGCAGCATGATCGAGTATAGTGGTCCGTCCGGCGTGTGTGACCCGGTCACTATGGATCCCCGTTTCAGTGCCCTGACATCTGTCCACCTGAACCTTCCGAGAGTCGTCCCATAGGATCTCACCGTTACTGTCAAGGTTGATCATTTCGAGCTCTGATACAAGGCCCGTGATCATTCGAGGAACAGTCGAGGTGCCCGGCAGGACGCCGCGACAGGTGGCCGTGTCAAGCCGATCGGGATCTGGTTCCGTCCACCCAACGACACGTCACGGCCCAGTGTTTGATCGGCAGCTCGGCGGGCACAGACTTGCGGCTCGGAGCCAGATACGTTCCGACCAGTACCCATGTCCACGCCTCTTGTCGTGACGTTCGGTTATATGGACAAGATGCAGAACTGGGCGTCGACAGCGCGGCAATCCTGGCCAGCGGCGACCGACGGCGCGCCCTATCCCTGCTGCGAGTGCCGGGCGGGGCGTCGGGCGCGGCGTAGGGGCGCGGCAGGTCGCCGGTGCCACCGCCATCCCTGGAGCGAAGTTAGTAGCTGTCCCGGCTTGGGACACGACCTGCCGCGCCCACTGGGCAGATGATCATCACCGAGATGCGCGCTCTTGCCGGCAGGTGCGAACGGACACCGTGAGGATCTGGGATGCCGGACAGGACCGGCGGATGGTCAGGATGGTGTTGCGGTTCGCTCGCGGGTGGTCGGCAGCGTGTGGATGGTGCTCGTGTTGGCGGCAGCGGCGCGTAGCCGGGTGATCTCCTCGCGCTGGGCGGCCGGCCGCGACAGGGCGTGGGTGCGGAACGCGACCAGGTCCGCGGTCTGCTGTTCCTGAGTGGACAGTCGCTGTTTCAGCTGCTGGACTTGGTTTTTCAGCCGATCGATCTGCGCGTCGCGTGGGTAAGCGATCATCCCGCGTCGCGTTCGTGGTCGCGGCGCTGCTCGAACTCCTCCTTGAGATGGACAGATTCTGACCGCACTCGCCATATCTGGTACGGCAGCCGCACTTGTCGACCTGGTCATGTTTGCGCTGCTAGACGACGCGCCTCAACCCATCGATACCGACCACCAACCAGCTGAACAGCTAAAAAAAACGCCCGGCCAGCACAAAAAGTGCCAGCCGGGCGAGGTTCGGCCATCCGACCATCAAAACGAGTTCTGCTGCAAGACGCCGTCGACGTAGATGTCGGCCTTCCAGAACGCCATGAGACTCGCGATCTTCTGGCTCTCCGGTGGCGTCGTCCGGTAGCTCCAGACGACGTCCTTGTGGAGCCGGTCGCCGATCTGGACGGACCAGTAGTGGGCCGTTCCCTTGTACGGGCACTGGGTCACCGTGTCGCTCGGGACGAGCAGGTCCATCCGGACGTCAAGTTTCGACACGTAGTAGCGTGCCGGCAGGCCGGTTTCGAAGAGGAGCCTAGGACTGCGGGACTCCGCGACCGTAACTCCGTCGAGCTCGAAGCGGACGTGACGGGAGCTGGGCAGGACGTCGATCCGGGCGTGGGGGTCGCGTGGGTGGACGAAGATCTCCTCGTCCTCCTCGAACCAGGCGTCCATCGCGTTCCACTCGAAGCGGATGTAATCGCGCAGCTCCTCCACGGGACTTTCGTTGTATTGCTCGGCCGCGCCCGGCGCCAGCGCGCTACCGGCCTTGACCGTGAACTTCTCGGCCACGCCGAGGAGTTCGGAGCGAGCCGTCTCCTGGTCGGGAACGAGCAGGCTCTTGTCCACGTCGTCCGCTGGGACGTAGTAGACCGGGTAGCCGCGCGATTCCCAGACCAGCAGGGCACGAATTGTGTCGGCCACCACCTCGCCTCCGAGGTAGACGCGGATCCGCTTGGGGCTCGGCTCGGCCCGGACCGGCCGTTGCCCGGTCGTAACGCCGTATGTCATGAGCTGGGTTCTCCTCCGTATCGGCAAATCATGGGCGAAGTCGTTCTCAATCCGGGTTGCTGACGGTCTCGCGCTGCAGCGGGGCGGGTGCGGCCGCAGGACTGGCCGGCTCCTTGTTCAACCGGCGGATCTGGACCGCGGTGACGACGCTGATGAGCGCCGCGCCGGCCGAAGCCACCAGCGGTACGACCAGCAGCCCGTTCACGCTCTGACCGGCGCCGACCACGATCGCGCCGAACGCCGGGCCGAACGTGAAGCCGAGGTTGCGCGCCAGCCCGGCCAGTGAGCTGGCGGTGCCCATCCGCTCCCGGGGCGCGAACTTCATCGTGGCGCTCTGGTTCGGCGCCACGAACAGGCCGAGCCCGGCGCCCACGACCGCCAGCCGCCACATCGTGGCGCCCGCGCCCCACTGCACGCCCTGCGTGAACAGCAACGCGACGCCCACCACGGCGATCCACGCGCCGAGCAAGCCGGCCCGCCAGTCGCCGAACTTGTCGGCCAGCTGACCGCCGAGGAACGAGACGACGCCCATCGTCAGCGGCATCGCGAACATGATCGAGCCGACCTCGCCCACCGTACGTCCCATGTGCTGCTCAAGGATGTAGGGCATCAGGAAGAAGAGCGAGCCCCCGGTCATCGTCACCAGCAGCAGCGACGAGTCCAGCGACAGCAGGGGCGGCAGGCGCAGCACGCCCGTGACGTTGGCGGCGTCCGACGTGCGGAACCAGAGGGCACCGAGCACGACCGCTCCGATGAGCATCCCGGCCCCGACCAGGTTCGAGCCGGAGGTCAGGTTGTCGATCCCGAGCAGCAGCAGGGTGAACGCGGCGGCGACGACTCCGGCGGCACCGACCCACGACGGTGCGGGGGCGCGCAGCTTCCCGGCGTCCTTCACCGTCGCCGCGACGAGCGCGAACGCGACCGCGCTGATCGGCACGTTGACGAAGAACAGCCACGGCCAGGACAGCTGGCTGACGATGAGACTGCCGAGCACCGGTCCGCTCACCGAGCCGAGTGGGCCGATCACCCCGATCAGGCCCATCGCCCGGCCGCGATCCTTCGGGGCGATGACCAACGCGGCGGCGGCCAGCACCAGTACCGCGATCAACGCCGCGAAGGTGCCCTGGACCACGCGCAGCGCGATGAGCACGCCGAGGTTCGGCGCGAACCCGCAAGCCGTGCTGGCGACGGCGAACCCGACGATCGCGAGCAGCAGCGCCAAGCGCTTGCCGACGATGTCGACCCACCGGCCCAGCGGGATCATGAGCCCGATCATCGGCAGGTTGTAGGCGACCAGGAGCCATTGGGTCCCGGTCGCGCTGCTGTCCAGGCTGTGCCCGATCGTGGGCAACGCGGTCGCGACGATCGTCATGTCCAGGGTGGCCATATAGATCGAGAGGCCGATGGCGATCACCGCGAGCCAGCGCGTGCGCTCGACCGGGGTGAAGTTGGGTGGTGGCATGGAGAAACTCCAACCTGGTGAGTGGTGAATCGGCGTCGCGCGCGTGCGCGAGCGCCAGGGAACGAGCGGGGTGGCCGACGAGCATCGGGGCTGTGCACCACGAACCACCCGCCTTGGAGCCGAGGACGGATAACTCACGGTGGGCCGGCACCTGGGGGCCCTTCACCAGCGGCCTTCGAATTTCATCGGACAGTGTGTATTCACTAGACAGTGTGTCTCGCGAAGAGGTGCGGTGTCAAGCCGACGCTAGGATCGAGCCCATGAGCACCCGCAAGTACGAGCAGCGGCTGCGCGCCGACGCCGCCGAGGAAACTCGCCGCCGCATCCTCGCCGCCGTGTACCAGCGGCTGTGCCAGGCACCGACCGAGCCGGTCAGCATCGAACAGGTCGCGAAGATGGCGGGAGTGTCGCGGTCCACGGTCTACCTGATTTTCGGATCACGCGCGGGCTTGTTCGACGCGCTGGGCGACGACCTGCGCGGCCGGGGCGGGTTCAACCGCGCCGCGGACGCCGGGCCCGGAACCGATGCCCGCAAAGACCTCTTCGCCTCGATCCGCGCGTCCGTCCCGATCTTCGCCGAGCACCGTGAGGTGCTCCGGGTCCTGTACTCGATGGCCCAGCTCGACCCCGACGCCGTCGGCGGAGCCGTGCAACGGATGGCGGAAGCTCGCTCCGCCGGCATGGCCTGGCACGCGCAGCGCCTGGCCGAGCAGAACGAGCTGCGCCCGAACGTCACCGTCGACGAAGCCGCCCACCTCCTTTGGTCCCTCAGCGGGTTCGAGACCTTCGACCAGCTCTACACCGGACGCGCCCTGCCGGTGGACGCGGTCGCCGACCTCATGGTCACCATCGTCGAACGCGTCGTCTGCGCGTAAAGCCGACTCACCTTGGGTCGATGCGCTGCAGCGCGGCGAACGCCGCCGCCGCGAACCGACGGTCAGGCCGGAGCATGTGTTCTCGCAGGCAGGCCTCAGTGAACTTGATGACGTGTTCGTCGCCGTGCTCGACGGAGCGCGCGCTGAGTTCGTCGAACGAGGGCAGATCGGCGTCGGTCGCCTCCTGGATCATGTCCGCCTCGCGGCTGCGGTCCCTCGTGAAGGCCAGTAGGAAGGCAAGGTGCACCTGCCACACGGCGGCGACGGACGACGTGTGCTGTTCGGCCGGCAGGTACGGGAGGACCAGGCGCACCGCCGCAGGCAGCGTCACTGTGTGCACCATGGGAATCGCGAAGATCTCGTCGTGGGCCACGTAGACGCCGGCGAACTCCGAGGTCATTTCGCTGAGCAGTGCCTGTGCGTCGTCCGGCGCGAGTTGTCCCAGCGCTTCGAAATAGCCGGGCATCGTGTCGAGCGTCTGCAACCGCTTCCCCGCGACCGGAGGGGTCACCGGCACCTCCCCGCGGAACCGGGGCAGGCCCGCGATCGCCGAGGCGACCCCGTGCTCGCCACCCAGCCGCGGCTGACCGGGCAGCTGCGTGAACCGCGCGGCCCAGTACCCCAGTGACCGGGCGAGCTCGGTCAGCTGGAGCGGGCTGGGCTCCGGCACGGCCGCGATGCTCCGGACGGCGTGCGCGGTGCGGATGGTTCCGTGGGTGAACCCGGCGAGCATCCCCGGGAGCAACCTCGGCCACCAGCGGGCCAGGACCGTGCGCCACGGGGCTTCCGCCAGCTCCCGGGCCATGAGCTGCTCCCAGTCCCCGGCCCGGTCGAAGGAACCCAGCGCCGGCCGCCAGGACGACTCGTCGGCGGCGTCGAGGGCGAAGCGAGGCGCCGGGGGTTCGTGATGCGGCATGGCGGTCCGGTAGCCCTCGACCCAGGACGCCACCTTGTCCCCGTGGCCGAGGGCCGCCAGCGCCTCGGCCCCCATCGGGCCGTGGTTGGCCAGATCCCCCTGGATCCCCCGTTCGTAGCCCAAGTCGTCCAGACGCTCGAGCGCGTCGTTGACCGCGTCCGAATAACCGACTTTCGTCATGCGAATTCGTCCTCTCGAAACAGTGGCCCCGACACCCGCGTCAGGCGAAGTCGGTGGCGGGAACGGTGGCGTAGCGGCTCATGACCTCGGCCGTGGCCTCCGGCGTCAGCTCCCGGCCGGAATCGACCATGGCCCGCAGGTCCCGGAAGTACTGCACGTACAGGTCCGGGGTGAAGGTGTTGAGCAGCACGAGCGGTTCGTCGCCGGGGTTGGCGAAGGTGTGCGGGGCACCGGGCGGAATCATTACGAAACTCCCCGCCGGAGCGTCGTGACTGGTGTTCCCGACGATGAACCGGGCAGTGCCCGACACGACGTAGAAGCCCTCGTCGTGCTCGGCATGGCGGTGCTGGGGCGGGCCGGCGGTGTGCGGCGGGAGCGTGATCTCCCCGACCCCGAGGCGGTGCGCGGTCACGCTGCCGTCCTCGAGGAGCCGCATGCGGGCCGGCCCGATTTCGATCTTCTCGCCGTCCTCGGGGCCGACGATGGACACGTCGTTCATGGCCGTTCCTCCTTCACATCACCATGCCGTCGCCGCTGTGTTCGTGGAACTTCGCGACCTCGGGCGGGTGGACGACGAACGGCCGCATCATGCCGTCGTCTTCGTGGTCGCCGACGTGGCAGTGGTACACGTACTCGCCGGTGCCGCCCTCGAACTTGCCCGCGACCGCGACCCACTGGCCGCGGTTGACGAGGAACGTGTCCTTCCAGCCCTCCTCATGCTTGGCCAGCGGGTCCGCGGTGAACCCGGAGATCGGTTTCGTGGTCCGTTCCGTCGGCAGGTCCCAGGTCGTGGTGAAGTTCCGCCGGAACAGCGCCTGGAAGCGCGCCAGGTGGATGTGCATCGGGTGCACCGGGCCCAGCGGGCCGACATGGATGAAGTTCCACACCGCCCAGCGGCCGTGGTTGATGTAGATCCCGACCGTGTCGTCGAACATGCTGTCCCGCTTGCGGAAGGTCCGGATGGCGCCACTGACCGGGTCCACGATCTGGATGACGCCCCGATCTCCCATGTCCGTGTCGACCTCGTCGAGCTCCCACATCTCCGGGTGGCCCTTCTTGCTCATGACGAGCCCGACCCACACCTCGTCGTGGTCGGCCGGCAGTACGCTGCCCGGCACCACCCGCACGTAGGACGGCGAGAGCTTTGCCGGGAGCTTGAACGCGTCGTTCACGCTCCGGTTCGCCACCCGGAACTGCATGAGGTCGGGTTCGGTCGGACCGGCGGCCGTGCGGGCGTCCGTCAACCGGAGGTTCATACTTTTCAGCCGGCTGAAGTCGACCAGCACGTCGAGCCGCTCGGCGGGGGCGAGGTTCAGGCCGCCGGCGGGCACCGGCGCCGGGGCCGGCAGCAGGCCGCCATCGGTCCCGATCACGCTGATCGCGTCGTTGTGGACCTGACCGGTATCGTCGACCAGGTTGAGCGTGTAGATCCGCCCGTTGCTCACGTTGAGGAGCCGGAAACGGTACCACTGGGCCTGCACGTCCAAATGGGGCCAGATCGTGCCGTTGACCGTGTTGAACGGTCCGGTGAACCCGGCCGGGACCAGGGCGCCGTCGTAGGGCACGGCGGGGATCTTGAACAGCAGCTGACCGGTCAGCTCGCCCGTGGCGGGGACGGTGTCGAGGTTGCGGTCGCACAGCAGCAGCGGGATCTCGCGGGGACCGGAGGGCAGGCCGAGCGCGTTCTCCTCGTCGTCGCGGATGAGGTACATCCCGGTCAGTCCGGTGTGGATGGTGTACCGGGTGATCGCCATCGCGTGGTCGTGGTAGAAAAGCGCGGTCGACGGCTGGCGGTTCCGGTACTGGACCAGCTGACTCGAGCCCTTCAGCATCCCGTTGTGCGGCCAGCCGTCGCTGCCGCCGTCATTGGGCGCCCCGTGCAGGTGCGTGACCGTCCACGGCGGCAGCTCAGCCACCCCTTCGATGATGGTGTGGTTCGTCAGCGGGGCGCCGCTCGTGTCGCGGTAGCCGGGGCTGTTTGTCGGGTTGGCCGGGGCCGGGGCCTGCACCGCGACCAGCGGCATGTGCCCGTCGATGTCGTTGATCCACTCGACCCGCAGCGGCCGCCCGCTCCGGACGTCGATCGTCGGGCCCGGGAACTGCCCGTTGAACGCCCAGACCGCGGTCGGCGGCAGTTGCGAATGCAGCCGCACCTCGGTACGGCTCGTGCGGACCTCGAGATCCCTTTCCCGGGGCCGGATCACCGGCGGGACCCGGAGCGGGTCGAGGAACTTGGTCAGGCCCCAGTGTGGGCCTGCCGGAGCGCCCGCACCCGCGGCGGACCCGGCCGGGGCGGCCGCGGAACTCGCCTCGGCGATGCGGAAGATGTTGGTGCCGATGGCCAGCGCGCCGAAGAGAGCTCCGGTCGTCAGCGTGCGACGGGTGACCTCCGACCTCGGATTTCCCTCGTGCTCTGCCTCGTGGTCAGCCATGGGATGTCCCATTTCCTTATCTGTGATGCGGACCCCCGTGAAGGGGTCGTTTCTGGTTTGTTTGTTTGTTTTTCGGGTTCGTCGTCGCTGTTCGGGCGTGGTGGACCGTGGCCGGGACCAAGGTGGAGCGCCCGCAGTGGTAGCGAGGACGAACGGCCTTGACGCCGGGCAGGGCCGCGGCATGCCGGCGATGGCTCGACGAACTCGATGGCGGGGGGTTTAGGTCAGGTTTAGGTCATGGCGCCCCGGGACCTTCCTCGCGTCTCACGCGGGAAAAGTCCCCCTTCGGTTGGCGGGGACAGCCCGGAACCCCTGCGTCAGTCCCGGATTTCGCAGATCGTCGCGCCGCCGGTGACGGTCTCACCGACCACTCCGGACAGCCCGGTGATGGTTCCGGCCTTGTGCGCGGTCACCGGCTGTTCCATCTTCATCGCCTCGAGGACCACGATGAGGTCGCCCGGGGCCGCGGTGGCGCCGTCCTGCGCGGCCAGCTTGACGATGGTGCCCTGCATCGGCGCGACCACCGCGTCACCGCCGGCCACCGCGGCCCCCGGGCGCCGGGCGGCCGGCCTCGTACCCGGGTTCCGCGACCCCGGGAGATCGCGGGCGGGCGCCGGAATCAGGCCGAACCCGCCGGGCAGGCCGACCTCGACGCGAGTGCCGCCGACCTCGACGGTGATCGTCTCCCGCTCGGCGGCCGGCGGTACGACGACTTCCCCGTCGTACGGCGGGATGTGATGCTCGAAGCCGGTCTCGATCCAGCGGGTGTGCACGGCGAACGGTTCGCCGACGAACGCGGGTTCGTCGAGGAGGGCCCGGTGGAAAGGCAGCACGGTCGGAAGCCCCGCCACCACGAACTCCGCCAGGGCACGACGCGAGCGCTCGAGCGCCTGCCGCCGGGTGGCTCCGGTGACGACCAGCTTGGCGATCATCGAATCGAACGCCTGGGGAAGGGTGTCGCCACGGTCGAATCCGGAGTCCAGCCGCACGCCGGGGCCTGACGGCGGGCACCAGCCGGTGAGCGTGCCCACCGCGGGTAGGAAATCCCGGCCCGCGTCCTCGGCGGTGATCCGGAACTCGACGGAGTGACCGCGGGGTTCGGGGTCGTTGTAGCTGAGCGCTTCACCGTCCGCGATCCGGAACATCTCCCGGACCAGGTCAATGCCCGTGACCTCCTCCGTCACCGGGTGCTCGACCTGCAGCCGGGTGTTGACCTCCAGGAAGGAGATCGCCCCATCCCGGCCGACCAGGAACTCGCACGTCCCCGCGCCGACGTAGCCGGCCGCGCGCAGGATCGCCTTGGATGCGGAGCGAAGTTGATCCTCCTGGGTACCGGACAGGAACGGGGCCGGCGCCTCCTCGACCAGTTTCTGGTGCCGGCGCTGGAGTGAGCAGTCGCGGGTGGAGACCACGACCACGTTGCCGTGCGCGTCGGCCAGGCACTGGGTCTCGACGTGACGCTGGTTCTCCATGAACCGCTCGACGAAGCACTCCGCGTGGCCGAAAGCACCGACCGACTCGCGGACCGCCGACTCGTACCGCTCGGGGATCTCGTCGAGTGTGCGGACGACCTTGAGGCCCCGGCCCCCGCCGCCGAACGTTGCCTTGATCACGATCGGCAGACCGTGTTCGCGGGCGAACGCCACCACCTCCGAGACGTCGGTGACGGGCTCGGCGGTCCCGGCGACCAGCGGCACGCCGACCCGCTCGGCGACCTGCCGGGCCCGGACCTTGTCGCCCAATGCGGTGATCGCGGCCGGGGGCGGCCCGATCCATGTCAGCCCCGCGTCGAGCACCGCCTGTGCGAAGTCCGCCCTCTCCGCCAGGAATCCGCACCCCGGGTGCACCGCGTCGGCACCGCAGTCCTTCGCGATCTTCAGCAGCTTGCCGGCGTCCAGGTAGCTCTCGGCCGCCGTCCGGCCGGTCAGTGCGTGCGCCTCGTCGGCCATCCGCACGTGCAGGGCGTCGAGGTCCGGCTCGGCATAGACGGCGACGCTGGTCAGCCCGGAGTCCTTGCAGGCTCGCGCGATCCGGACCGCGATCTCCCCGCGATTGGCAATGAGGACCTTGCGCACGCGTGTCTCCCCTCAATTCGCTTGTCACTCAGCGGACGAGCGGCGTACCGGCGGCGCTGCCCGGCGCTGCGAGCGCCAGCGCCTCGTCCCAGCCGGCCCACCTTCTGATCAGTGCGCGGAACTTCATGGTCAGCGAGGGCCGGTTGACGGCGAGTGCTCCGGCCAGCCGGTCACCGTGGCGGTACAAGGCGACGAACCGGTCACCGTCCCCGACGGACTCGACGTCGCCCTCGGGCACGCCGACGAACTGGATCCGGGTGCCGTACCAGTCCGACCAGAAGTACGGGACCGTCTCGTACGGCTCGGTCGCAGTCCGGGACACGGCGTTGCGGCCGGCGACGGCGCCCTGCTCCGCCGCGCTCGTCCAATGCTCCAGCCGCATGTGCCGCTCGAAGAGCGGATTCCACCAGCGAGCGACGTCTCCGGCCGCGTAGACGCCCGCGGCGCTGGTCGCGAGCGTCCTGTCGCAGACCACGCCGTCACCCAGGGCCAGACCGGATCCGGCCAGCCAGCCGGTGGCCGGTGCCGCGCCGACGCCGACCACGACCAGGTCGGCGGGCAGGACTGTGCCGTCGGACAGCAGCACCCGCTCGACCCGGCCGTCGCCTTCCAGGCCGGTCACCGTGACGCCGCAGCGCAGCACCGTCCCGTTGGCCGTGTGCAACGCCGAGCAGGCCGTGCCCATCACCTCGCCGATCGCCCGGACGAGCGGAGTCGGCAGCGCCTCGACCACGGTGACGGGCTGCCCCCGTTTCCGGGCGCTCGAAGCGACCTCTGAGCCGATGAACCCGGCGCCGACGACGACGGTGCGCGCGCCGGCGTGCAGTGCCCGGCGCACGGCACGGGCGTCGTCGAGCGTGCGCAGGGTATGCACGCCGGCGAGGTGCTCGAAGCCTGCCAGGCCGCGGGCCTTCGCGCCGGTGGCGATGACCAGCCGGTCGTAGTCCAGCGGGACGCCGGCCACGGTGACGGTCCGGGCCTTGGTGTCCAGACCGGTGGCAGGCACGCCGAGCCGCAGGTCGACCTTGAGGTCGTAGCGGAGGACGTCCCGGCCCAGGAAGGTCGGGGCCGGTGGCTCCGCCGTGGCTTCAAGGAACGCCTTGGAGAGCGACGGCCGGTCGTAGGGCAGGTGTGGCTCCGCGCCGACCAGGACGAGGTGCCCGTCGAATCCGGCCTCCCGGGCGGCCCGCACCGCGCGGACCCCGGCCAGCGAGGCACCCACCACCACGAGCCGCTGCCGCGTCATGATCGCCTCCTCGGCACAGGTTTGCTTTGCGGCTCAACGGGTCAAAGGGTTTGGCCGAGCATCGTGCCCCCGGTGGCGTCGATCCAGGCGCCGGTGATCCAGCGCCCTTCCGGGGCCGCGAGAAAGGCCACCACCTCGGAGATGTCTTCGGGCTCGCCGAGCCGGCCGAAGGCCGAAAGGCCGGACAGTGCCGCACGCAGGGCCGGATCGGCCCGGAACAGGTCCCCGGTGTCGACGACGCCGGGGGCTACGGTGTTGACGGTGATGCCCCGCGAACCCAGGTGCCGCGCGAAGTGCAGGGTGATCATTTCGAGCGCGGCCTTGGTCATCGCGTGCGCCACCTCCGGCGGGTTCGCGAACCGGGTGAGGCCGGTGGAGATGTTGATGATGCGCCCGCCGCCGGGCATCATCGGCAACGCCCGCAGCACGAGGAAGAGCGGGGCCTTTGCGTTCACCGCCATGAGCCGGTCGAAATGCTCGGGCGTGAGGTCCTCGGGCACAACGGTGCCGAGAACGGCCGCGTTGTTCACCAGGATGTCGAGCTCGACCCGGTCGGAGTGTTCCTTCAGCCCCACCCGCAACCCCTCGAACAGCGTCTCGACGTCGCCCGGCACACCCAGTTCGGCGAGCACGGGGAAGGCCCGCCCACCCGCCTCCTCGATGGCGCGCACGGTCTCGCCCACCCCTTCGGTGTCGGTCCCGGAATGCACCGCCACCACCGCTCCGGCCAGCGCGAGCCGCACCGCCGTGGCTTTCCCGATTCCCCGGCTCGAACCGGTCACCAGCGCGGTCTTGTTCCGCAGGCCACTCACGACGCTCTCCCCTCGGCGCCGAACCAGCGGCGCAGTGCGCTCTCGACCTCGGTCCCGTCGCCCGCGACCCAGACGACGTGGCCGTCCGGCCGCACGAGCACGGCTTCGATGCCCCACAGCGGTCCCTCCGGCACCGGTTCGGCGGTCACGGCGTCCACCCGTCCGGCCCAAGGCGCGGCTCTGCCCGCCCAGGCCGCCGAGCCGGTGAGGTCGAGCAGCACCCCTCGGGCGGAACGGAGCAGGGGCGCGGATCCGGGCCGGGTCCCCTCGGGCGGAATCCGGTAGCCCAGCAGCGGATGCACACCGGGCCCGACGTCGTAGTAGATGCCTACCCCGCTGACCGTGGCGGCCACCGACGCGCGTACCTCGTCGTACTCGAGCAGTTCGGCGAGCAGTCCGCGGACCGGCTCGACCTCGCCTCCGCCGAGCAGGACCAGCGCCTGCGCCCGGATGTTCGCCAACACGCGTGCACCGACCTCGTGGCGTTCGGCGTGATACGAGTCGAGCACCCCCTCCGGAGCCCAGCCCGCCACCGCGGCAGCCAGCTTCCAGCCGAGGTTGACAGCATCCTGAAGCCCCAGGTTCAGTGCCTGACCGCCCACCGGCATCTGCGCGTGCGCGGCGTCACCGGCCAGGAAGATCCGGCCGAACCGGTAGCGGGCGGCCTGCCGGCTGGTGTTGTCGAAGGCGTTGACCCACAACGGGGTGCCGCCAACGATGTCTTCGCCGGTTACCCGCCGCCAGGCCTGTGCGACCTCGCCGAACTCCGGCTCGCCGCCGCGCTTCCCGACCGGCCGGCCGAACTCGTGAACCATGACGCGGGTGACGCCGTCCGGCCGACGGCCCGCCACCGCCAGCCCTGCCGGGAACCGTTCGAAGCGCCGGTCGGGGATCTCGATCCCGGCGACATCGGCGCGCAGCATCTCCTTGTCCGCCATCTCGCCGGAGAAGGCGAACCCGGCCAGGCTGCCGACCGTGCTCTGTTCCCCGTCACAACCGACGAGGTACGTCGCGCGCAGGTCGGCCGGGCCGTCCGGGGTGGCCAGCTCCACCTCGACGTGGTCGTTGTGTTGGGTGAGGCCGGTCAGCTCGTGACCGCGGCGCAGGTCCGCGCCCAGGTCACGGGCCCACTCCGCCAGCACTGCCTCGGTGCGAGTCTGCGGCACCTTCCACTGGCCCGGGTACGAGCTGGGTACCCCGGCGAGGCTCATCCGGATGCCGCCGAAGTGCCCCGCCGGGTCGTTCGGCGGGGTCCCAAGCCGCTCCAGCAGGCCGCGCTGGTCAAACACCTCCATGGTGCGCGCGTGCAGGGTGGAGGCACGGGACTCGGTCGTGGGCTCGGCGAGCCGATCGACGACCACGACCTCGGCCCCGCCGAGCCGCAACTCGCCGGCGAGCAGCAGCCCGACGGGCCCGGCGCCGGCGATGACGACCCGGGCGTTCATTCAGCGCTCACCCTCGGCATAGGCCTTCGCCTTCCCGAGCGTGGCCAGGCTGTTGGTGCCGAGCGCGTTCCGCACGAACTTCTTGGCCTCCTCGACGCCCGCTTCCGGCCCGAGGACCGCCGCGATGTTCTCGGGGGCGACCACCACGGTGTGCTGCGAAACGGCGGTGACGCCCTGGTCGGTCTCCCAGAACCGCCAGTACCCGGTGTGCAGGCTCATCAGCGCGGGCAGCGTGATCTGCTTGTAGACGATCTCGCGGTGCGGGAAGCACACCCGGACGGACTTGGTCGTGTGGGTCGAGCCGTCCTTGGTGCGGGTGTCCATCTCCAGCGTCTGCAGGCCCGGCGTCTCCTCGGTGAGATTCACCCGGGCGACGTGCGGCAGACGCTCCCGCCAGAGCTGTGCCTCGTTGAGGAAGTCGAAGACGTCCTCGACCGACCCGTCGATCCGCACGGAGTCCTCGAACGACACCCCCAGCACCGCACCGGCACCGGTCGCGTGTTCGACGTTGGCCTTCAGCGCGGCCAGTTCGGACCGGCTGTTGCGGTCGACGGCCTCGTCGATCCAGGCCAGGCTGTCAGGATCGTCGTCCACCGCCCGGTAGTCGTGCAACAGCCGGATCTTCGCCACCTCCGGCTCCAGCGGCTCGAGGATCCAGGTGCCGCCCATCAAGGCCACCGGCGGCGCGGACACCTCCTGCCGGAACTCGATTTTCAGCGCCTCGGGATCCAGGACCCGGCGCGACGTCCAGTTCTTCGGCTTGCCGTTGGCGGTGGCCCAGATCCTGATCCGCTCCTCAGTTCCGTTGTGCTCCAGCCGGTCGACGTGGATGGTCGGCGGGAAGATCCGCGGCCAGTTCCGCACCTCCGCGATCAGCCGGTACACCTCGGCGGCCGGGGCGTTCACGGTGATCTCGTGCGCCACCTCGCGGCGTTCCTTCGCCATGTGCTCGCTCCCTCGAGAGAAGTCAGAAGTTGCCGAGGCCACCGCAGACGTTGATCGCCTGCGCGGTGACGGAGGCGGCCGTGTCGGACGCCAGGTAGCCGACCATCCCGGCCACCTCTTCCGCGGTGGAGTAGCGGCCCAGCGGGATCTTCGCCCGGAACTTCTCCAGGATCGCCTCTTCCGTGGTCTGGAACGCCGATGCGTATCCCTTCCGGACCCGTTGCGCCATCGAGGTTTCGACGTAGCCGGGGCACACCGCGTTCACGGTGATCCCGGTCGGCGCCAGCTCGTTCCCCAGCGCCTTGGTGAACCCCACCACGCCGTGCTTGGACGCCGAGTAGGGAGCGCCCAGGACCACACCCTGTTTGCCCGCCGTCGAGGCGATGTTGATGATCCGTCCCCAGTCCTTGTGGCGCATGCCGCCGATGTTCAGCACCGCCCGGGTCATCCGGAAGACGCTGGTGAGGTTGGTGTTCAGGACGTCGAGCCAGAGTTCGTCGTCGAGGTCGGCAGTCACGCCGCCGCCGTTGCGCCCAGCGTTGTTGACCAGCACGTCGATCGGGCCGAAGGACTCGGCCGCGGCGCGCACGAAGGCCGTGATCTCCTCGGCCGAGGAGACGTCGCAGCTCGCGCCGCCGACCTCCAGGTCCTCGTTCCGCAGTTGCTTGACGGTCAGCTCGATGGCGTCGGCGTCCCGGGCGCACAGGAACACCTTGTGTCCCTGTGCGCCGAGAATCCTCGTGACGGCGAGCCCGATCCCGCGGGTGGCCCCGGTGACCAGAGCCACCCGCTTTTCCTCGTTCGGCATGGTTGCTCCAATGTCGGTGTTCGGTGATGGGCCGCCGCCGTGCCCGCTGGGGCCGTCGGGCACGGCGGCGGCACCCGGCAGGACGGCTCAGGCCACGCGCGCGGACAGCTGCTCGTTGATCAGAACGAGCAGCGCACGCGGGGTTTCCGCGTCGGCGAGGACTGATTCGTCGAGTTTGATGGCGTATTCCCGCTCGATCCGGCTCGCGGTCTCCATCAGGGCGAGCGAGTCGTAGCCGAGGTCCTCGAAGGTGGTGTCCAGGGCATCGGCGTCGAGGCCGGTGGCTTCGTCGTCGGCGCCGGCCGCCTCGCTGAGGATGCGCCGGAGGTCGTCAACGGACAGCACGTGCTCAGCCATGATCAGTTGTTCCTTTCTCGAGTGTCCAATGAGGACTGAGTGGGCCGAGGGCACATCCGGCCGCGCGGACGACGACGGCGGAGTTGAAGCCGCCGTGTCCCCGCGCGAGCACGACCGCCGCGCGGACCGGCGACGGCCTCGGCGTCCCGGTCACGAGGTCGAGCTCGTATTCCGGGGCGAGGGTGACGTTCGTGGTCGGCGGGATCACCGAATCCCGGATCGACAGCAATGCCGTGGCCACGTCCAGCGCCGCGGCCCCGGCACTGAGCCGCCCGGTCATCGTCTTGGGCGCGGTGACCGCGACCCCGCGCGGGCCGAACACCTCGGTGATCGCGTCGGCCTCGATGCGGTCGAGCTCCGGGACGGCTGCCGCGTCGGCGAAGACGACGTCGACGTCCGTGGCGGCCATGCCCGCGTCCGCGAGCGCGAGGGTGATGGCCCGCGCCAGCGCCGGTGGCCGACCACTGCCGGGCCGCGGGTCGAAGCTCGCCCCGTAGCCCGCGATCTCGCCGTAGATCCGCGCGCCGCGCTCCCGCGCGCTGCCCGCGTCCTCGAGGATGAGCAGCGCCCCGCCCTCGCCTGCTACATGCCCGGCGGCCCCGGGGTCGAAGGGCAGGTACGCCCGGTCCGGATCGTCGCTGGTGCTCAGCCGGTCGCTCGCCAGGTGCGCTACCCACCCCCACGAACAGAGCGAAGAGTCGACCGCACCCGAAAGGACCAGCCGCGTTCCCTTGCGGATCTGCCGCCGGGCCTGCCCGATTGCGTCGAGCGAACCCGCCTGGTCGGAGATCAGCACCCCGCTCGGCCCACGCATCCCGTTGCGGATCGAGAGCTGACCGCTGTTCACCGCGTAGAACCAGGCGAAGGACTGGTATGCGGAGACGTACTGGCCACCTTTGCGCCACATGTTGCGCAACTCGCGCTCGCCGAACTCGTAGCCGCCCGCCGAGCTCGCCGTGATCACTCCCATGTCGAAGGACGGCGGTTCCGCCGGGACCACGCCGGCGTCGGCGAGGGCCCAGTCCCCCACCACGAGGGCGAGCCTGGTCATGTGATCGGTCTGCGGCAGCATCCGCCCGGAGAGGTGGTCCCCGGCCACGAAGCCCGGCACCTCGCCTGCCAGCACCGCCGGATAGCCGGCCGGATCGAAGCGGGTGAGGCGCCCGATGCCGTTCCGACCCACGCAGGTCGCCGCCCAGAAGTCGTCGGCGCCGAGGCCGTTCGGAGCCGCGACGCCGATCCCGGTCACCACCGTTGCCGTGCTCATGCGGCGCTCGGATCACCGCGGCGCAACACCATCGCGCTCTGGAATCCGCCGAATCCGCTGCCCACGGTCAGCACGCCGTCGGTCCGCCACTCCCGAGAGGTCAGCGGCACGTAGTCCAGATCGCACTCCGGGTCGGGCACGTGCAGGTTGGCGGTCGGCGGGACGACATCGTGCTCGATCGCCAGCGCGCAGGCGGCGATCTCGATCGAGCCGATCGCGCCCAGCGAGTGGCCGACCATCGACTTGATGGAACTCACTGGGACGCGGTAGGCGCGGTCACCGAGGCTGTTCTTGAAGGCCGCCGTCTCGTGCCGGTCGTTCTGCTTCGTCCCGGAGCCGTGCGCGTTGACGTAGTCGATGTCCTTGGGGCTCACTTGGGCCTCGTCCATGGCGACCCTGATCGCCTCGGTCATCTCCTTGCCGTCGGCCCGCAACCCGGTCATGTGGTAGGCGTTGGACCGCGTCGCGTATCCGCCGATCTCGGCGTAGATGTGTGCCCCGCGCCGCATCGCGCTTTCCCGCTCTTCCAGGACCAGCACCGCCGCGCCCTCACCGAGCACGAACCCGTTGCGGGTGCCGTCGAAGGGCCGGGAGGCGTGCTCGGCGTCGTCGTTGCGCGGGGTGGTCGCCTTGATCGCGTCGAAGCAGGCCACCGTGATCGGCGAGATCGGCGCGTCGGTGCCTCCGGTGATCATCACGTCGGTGGCGCCCTCCCGGATCAGCTCGCAGGCGTACCCGACCGAGTCCAGGCCCGAGGTGCAGCCGGTCGACATCACCGTCGCCGGGCCTTCGGCCCCCACCGACCATGCCACCTCAGCCGCGAAGGAGCTCGGCACGAAGTAGTCGTAGAGGTGGGACACGGTGTAGCTGTGGTCCACCAGCTCCAGCCGGCCGCCGTCACTGACCACCCGGTACTCGTTCTCCAGGCCCATCGTGGCGCCGACCGCGCTGCCGATCGCCACCCCGAGCCGGGCCGGGTCCAGTTGCCCGAGTTCCAGGCCGCTGTCGGCCACGGCCTCCCCGGTCGCGACCACCGCGAACTGCGCGGCCCGGTCCATCCGCCGGATCTCCTGCGGGCTCAACCCGTGCGACTCCGGGTCGAAGTCGACCTCGGCCGCCACGCGCGAGCGGAAGGGAGAGGCGTCGAAGAACGTCAGGGCCCTGGTCGCGGTGCGCCCATCGATGAGCATGCTCCAGAAGTTCTTGGCGCCGACCCCACCCGGTGCCAGTACTCCGATTCCCGTGATAACTACTCGACGCCGCATCGGACGTCACCTCCGATCAACGAATGCGGCACGGCTACGCCGTCCAGTGGTAGAAGCGGGTGGCCATCGCGTCGGCCGGCGAGCGCCACGTCGCCGGGTCGTAGGGGTCGATGAAGACCCGCAGGTCCTCGCTGATCCTGACGAACCGGGGATCGGTCCTGGCCTCTTCGATCGCCTCGGTGCCGTTGTCGGCGTCGAAGTCCTGCAGGTGGAAATAGAGGCCCTGGTAGGAAAAGAGCTGGCGGCGCCGGGTCCCCATCCGGTGCGGCATGTCCGTGCCGTCGAACTCGCCGAACAGCTTGGCGACGTCTTCGCTCGACTCCGGCCGCAACCGGGCAACGATCAACGTGCTGAACAATTTTGACTTCCCCTCGGTGAAATGGACTGCTCGGCAAGCTTTTCCAGGCCTGCCAGCCAGACCGGCCACGCGGCCTTGCCCTCGGTCGGGAGCAGGCCGAACACCTCGCTGCGGCGGGCCCGCACCGACGGGTGCCGGCGGGCGATTACGGACAGCAGGTTGCCCGGACCAGCCTCGACCATCGTGAACTCGCCGTCGTCGGGCAGGCTCGAAACCGCCTCCCAGAACCGCACGGGTTCGGCCATCTGCCGGGCCCAGAACGCCGGCCTCAGGCCGTCGGCCGATTCGACCGGCCGGCCGGTCCAGGCGGAGGTGATCGGGATCCGCGGCGGCCGCAGCCGCTCGGCCGCTACGGCCTGCTCGAACACGTCCGCGGCCGCGTTCAGCACCGGCGAGTGGAACGGCTGGGCGGAGCGCACCCGGCGACTGGTCAGGCCTGCCGTCCACAATGCCTCCTCGACCAGCGACAGCTCCGGCTCGGGACCGGTCAGGATGGTCTGTGCCGGAGCGTTGACGGCCCCGACCACCAGACCCTTCGCCGCCCACACCGGGTCCACGACGGCCTCGACGGTCGCCGGAGCGGCGGCGACCGCGAGCATCCCGCCGGCCGGCGCGCCGGCCAGCACCCTCGACCGGGCGGCCAGGATTCGGCCGGCCGCCGGCAGGTCGAACACCCCGGCCAGCGCGGCGGCCGCGAGTTCTCCGACGCTGTGCCCGATCAGCCGCACCGGCTGCAGTCCTCGGCTGTGTAGCACCGTGCCGATCGCGTAGCCGATGATGAACAGCAGCGGCTGCGCCCGGGTTCCGTCGTCGATCGGAACGCCGGGCGTGTCGCTGAGCCAGTCGTTTCGCACCAGCTTTCCCTCGGGCCCCATGGCGGCGAAGAACTCGTCGGCCACCGTCGCGAAGACCGGCTCCCGCTCGTAGAGCTCCACAGCCATTCCCTGGTACTGCGAACCCTGGCCGGGCAGCAACAGGACGAGCCCGCGTCCGGTCATGATCGGCTCACCTCAGCCCAGTCCGGCTGCTCAAGGATTTCGACGACCGCACCCGACCAGCTGAAGCCGGCGCCGACCCCGACCAGAAGACAACGGCTTCCCGGGCCGGCGGCCCCTGTCCGGACCAAGTACTCCAGCCCGGCGAACTGGTCACCCGCGCCGAGGTGCCCGACCGTGCGGCTCCACTGCCAGGTGGTCCGCCCGGGGGCGATGCCGAGCTTGCTGAAGTACCCCGCCGACAGCCGTTTGCGCCCCAGGTGGGGCAGCACGAACCAGTCGATGTCGGTGAGCTCGACGTCCGTGTCGGCCAGCGCCTGCTCGATCGCGTCGCGCTGCCCGCAGGTCGCCTGGGAGACTACGAAGGACCGTCCGGCCTCGGCGAGGAATGCGTCCTTGTACGCGTCCATCTCCACGACCTTCCGATAGCTGAACGGGGCCGGGCCGAAGGGTTCGTCACCCCGGTGCATGCCCTCCAGCTCCGACCGGCCGACCGTCGCCACGCTGCGGAGCCTGGCGAAGCCACCGGCCCGGGACAGCACGAGGGCAGTACCGCCGTCGGCGTACAGCGTCCCGGTGTCGCTGTGCCACCGGTCGAACCCGGGCGGGCAGAACCGGTCACCGGAGGTGAGCAGCGCCGTGCCCCGGCCGGGTCGCGCCAGGAGGTAGGACGCGGCGAGCTCCAGCGAGACCATCCCGCCGTTGGACACCTGGCCGATCTGGATCGCCGGGCAGGCATTGCCCACGGCGACCCGGTGCACGTACGAGGCGGGAGCCCACAGATCCTGACCCTGGTAGTAGAAGCTGGCGTGCAGCACCAGGTCCACCTCGGCCGGGTCGCAGGCGGCCCGCTCCAGGGCGATCCGGGCCGCCCTGGCCGCCATCTCCGGGCCTGGCACCTCGTCCGCGATGGTCACCGAAGCCATGTCCAGAGCGGCGGCGAGCGCCGGCTCGCAAAGCCCTTCGGCAATCGCGTCGGCGACGCTCACCACCGGCGGCAGCCAGGTGCCGCAGCCCGCCACGAACACGTCGTCGAACCTCATCGGACGGCCCGGTCACTCGGCTTTGAGCGCGCTGACGGGACAGATCCGCACGGCGTCGGCCGCCTGGCGATCCCGTCCTTCGGGCACAGTGCCGTCGAAGAGCAGCACGAGCTCGCCGCCGTCGTCGATTTCGAAGAGGTCCGGCGCGGCGTCCTCGCACAAGCCGTGGCCCTCGCACCGGTTGCGATCGACAAGCACCTTCATCGGTCTTCTCCTCCTCGGTTGGTGAGTACTTCGTTTTTCAGCCCGCGGTCAGGCCGCGGTCAGGCCGCGAGGGTCGCGGGCAGCGTGGCGATCGCGCGGATGGTGTTGTGCACCCGGTAGGTGGGCTCGCCCACCTCGATCGTCGACACCTTGTCGGCCAGCGAGGTCAGCAGCGCGTGGCCCTCCAGCCGGGCGAGGCCCTGGCCGACACAGCCGTGGATGCCGTGGCCGAACCCGACGTGGCTGCCGGCGTTGGCCCGCCGCACATCGAAGGTGTCGGGCGAGTCCCAGTGCCGCTCGTCCCGGTTGGCCGAGCCGTAGAGCATGAGGGCCCGCGAACCGGCCGGGATCGTCGTCCCGCCCAGCTCGCGGTCCTGCGTCAGGAGCCGGGAGAGCCCGCGGATCGGCGCGTCGTAGCGGATCACTTCGTTGAGCGCGTTGGGGATCAGCGACCGGTCCTCCCTGATGGCCCGCCACTGATCGGGGTGCCTGCCCAGCAGCAGCATGGCGCTGGAGAGAGCCGAGACCGTGGTGTCCAGGGACGGGACGAGGTAGTCACCGATCATCGCGGGCAGCAGGTCCTTGCTGAGGGTGCCCGCCTCGGCCGCCGCCACGAGGTCCGCGCCCCAGCTCCCGGGACGCAGCCGGCCGGGAACAACCATCTCGGCCATGAACGCCCACATACCCCGCAGGGTCGGGATGTCGGCTTGGGCGCGTTCGTTCATCGGGCCGAGCGCGTTGAACCCGGCCGAGGCCCAGGCCAGGAAGTCGTCCCGGCCTTCGTCGGGCCATCCCAGCAGGTCTGGGACGACCGACAGCGGGAACAGCTGGGCGAAGTCCACGACGACGTCGAAGCCGCCGCGCTCGAGCAGCCGGTCGATGAGCTCGTCGGCCAGCCGCTGGAACAGCTCCCGGTGCCGGCGCAGAGCCTTCGGGGTCAGCGGAACACCCATGATGCCGCGCAGGTGGTCGTGGTACGGCGGATCGCTGACCAGGGCGCTGCCCTTCATCTTCTGGTTCAGCGGCTCGTTCAGCGCGACACCTGAGCCGGACGAAAACCTTTCGTGGTCGTGCAGGGCGTCGTAGACATCCTGGTACCTGGCGACCGCGTAGACCTGGTACTGCTCCATCCAGACCGCGGGGCCGATGTCCCTGAGTTTCCGGTACGCCTCGTAGGGCGCGATGATCGGCTCTTCGGCATAGAGGTCGATGTCGGTGCTGGGGATGACGGTCGTCACAGCGGAAGGCCCTTCTCATCGGTGGGATCTCAGGTCGGGAGTGGGGCGCCGAACCACCGCTCCAGTGCGTCGGTGAGCCTGCCGGCGGCTCCCGGTGCCGCCCATGCCACATGGCCGTCGGGGCGCACCAGGAGCGCGTCGGTATCCGCGAGCCCGCTGCCGGCGTCGATCGCGTACGGCGTCGCGGTCACCGGATCCACCCGGTCGGCCCAGCCCGCCGCGGCAGTCCGCAGCCCGCCGTCGTCGCCGAAGTCCAGGAGGACGCCACGGCCCGGGTGCAGAAGTTCGAAAGCGCGGATCTTTTCGGAGTCGCGCACCAGGTCGTGGTCAGGAAGCCGCCGGCCGAGCAGAGGGTGGTCCCCGTCGCCGACGTCGTAACGCAGGTCCAGGCCACTCACCATGCCCGCGAGGTGGCGGCCGACGACGTCGAGCCGCATCAGCTCCGCCATGACCTCGCGAAGCGGCTCGACCTCACTGCCGCTCAGGTAGAGCAGTCCCTGCGCGAGCGTGTTGCGCAGCAGCCGGACGCCGGCCGGGTGCCGCTCGGCATGGTAGGTGTCCAGCAGGCCGGCGGGTGCCCGGCTCAGGACCTGTGCGGCGAGCTTCCAGCCGAGGTTCACCGCGTCCTGGACGCCGAAGCTGAGCCCTTGGCCGCCGGCCGGCAGGTGGGTGTGTGCGGCGTCCCCGGCCAGCAGGACCCGCCCGCGGCGATACTCGGTGGCCTGCCGGGTTGCGTCGCCGAACGCGCTCACCCACACCGGACTGCCGTGCCGGATGTCCTCGCCGGTGATCCGCTGCCAGGCCGCAGCCACCTCGTCGAAGCCGGGCGGCTCGGTGCGCCGACGGGGCGGAGTACCGCTCTCGCAGACGATGATGCGGTCGACGCCGTCCCCGGTCGGTGCCGCCATGACCATGCCGCCGGGCAGCTTTTCCCCGATCGGACGCGGGCGCAAGGCACAACCGGCGACATCGGCCAGGAACATCTCCCGGGTCGCGTCGGTTCCGGGGAACTCGAAATTCGCCAGTTTGCGTACGGAACTGCGGCCACCGTCACAGCCGACCACATATTCGGCACGAAGCCGGACCGGCCCCTCAGGGCTTCGGACCTCGATTTCGACGCCGCCGTCCCTGGCGTGCAGCCCGACGAGCTCCCGGTTCCTGAGAACCCGTGCTCCGAGCTCCTCGACCCAGGCCGCGAGAACGGCTTCCGTCCGTGCCTGAACAATGCCCCGGGCACCGAAATGGGCTCCCTCCAGCACTGTGTAGTCGAGCGGTATTCCCCCGAAATGGCCACGGGGATTGACCTCGATGTCGCCGAACCTCGGCAGCAGCCCGCGTTGGTTGAAGACTTCGAGGGTCCGCGCGGTGAAACCCAGGCCACGGGACTCGCCGGTCGGCTCCGAAAGGCGTTCGACGACGAGGACGTCGATTCCGGCGAGGCGCAGCTCACCGGCGAGCATGAGGCCGACGGGACCCGCGCCTACGACAATCACGGCAGCGTCCATCTGAGTCTCCTAGGTGAATGGGAAAGGGAGAAGAAAAGGACGCGACCGGGTCTCGGTCACTGCGTCCTGGCCGCCTGCCAGCTGTGTGCGACGACGAATTCGGAACTTCGTACCGGACCGCTCCACGAAGCCTTCCTCGGAAGTCCGGGAGGCTCCGACGCGGACGCGGCCCGGGCGCGGCACAGCAAAGCGACCACGAGCGCCGCCAGCACTTCGGCTTCGAGCCCGGCAATGCGCGTTCCGGATTCGATCCCCCGAAGCGAACTTTCTTTCACTGCGGGGGATTCCCGTGCTTGCGGGCGGGCAGCGCGGCGTGTTTCGCCCGCAGCATCGCCAGGCAGCCGACCAGCGCCGACCGGGTGTCGCGCGGGTCGATCACGTCGTCGACCAGTCCTCGCTCGGCGGCGTAGTACGGGTGCATCAGCTCGCTGCGGTATTCGCCGATCTTCTGCCGGCGCACCTTTTCGGGGTCTTCGGCGGCGGCGATCTCCCGGCGGAAGATGACGTTGGCCGCGCCCTCCGCGCCCATCACCGCGATCTCGTTGGTCGGCCAGGCCAGGGAGACGTCGGTGCCGATCGACCGCGAGTCCATCACGATGTAGGCGCCGCCGTAGGACTTGCGGAGGATCACCTGGATCCGCGGCACCGTGGCGGTGCAGTAGGCGTAGAGCAGCTTGGCGCCATGCCTGATGATCCCGTTGTGCTCCTGGTCCACGCCGGGCAGGAACCCCGGCACGTCCACGAAGGTCACCAGCGGGATGTTGAAGGCGTCGCAGAGCTGCACGAACCGGGCGGCCTTCTCGCTGGCGTGGATGTCCAGCACACCGGCCAGCAGCGACGGCTGGTTCGCCACGACCCCCACCGGGTGCCCGTCGAGCCGACCGAACACGCAGACGACGTTGGCCGCCCAGCTCTCGTGCACCTCGAGGAAGCCACCGTCGTCGAGCACCTCCCCGATCACCTCGCGAATGTCGTACGAGCGGCTCGGGTCGACCGGCACCAGGTCCATCAGCGCGTCGACACGCCGGTCGGCCGGGTCGCCAGACCGCTGGACGGGCGGCAGTTCGCGGTTGTTCGACGGCAGCAGGGCGAGCAGGTGCCGCACGTCCTGTAGGCAGGAAACCTCATCGTCGTAGGCGAAATGGGCGACGCCGGAGCGGCTCGCGTGAACGTCGGCGCCGCCGAGCCCGTTCATCGAAACCTGCTCGCCGGTGACGGCCTGCACCACGTCGGGGCCGGTGACGAACATCTGGGAGATGCCCCTGACCATGAACACGAAGTCGGTCAGGGCCGGCGAGTACGCCGCGCCGCCCGCGCACGGGCCGAGGACCACGCTGATCTGCGGGATCACTCCGGAGCAGCGGGCGTTGCGCTGGAAGATCCCGCCGTAGGCGGCCAGCGCGGTGACCCCCTCCTGGATCCGGGCGCCGGCCCCGTCGTTGAGGCTGACGATCGGAGCACCGGCGGCTTCCGCCATGTCCATCAGTTTGTGGATCTTCGCGGCGTGGGCCTCGCCGAGTGCCCCGCCGAAGATCCGGAAGTCGTGTGCGTAGACGAAAACCGTGCGGCCGTGCACGGTGCCCCAGCCGGTCACCACGCCGTCGGAGTGCGGCCGGCGCCGGTCCAGTCCGAAGGCGGTCGCGCGGTGCCGCCGCAGCGCCTCGATCTCGGTGAACGAACCGGGGTCGAGCAGCAGCTCGATCCGTTCGTGGGCGATCAGTTTGCCCTTGTCGTGCTGCCGTTGGGTAGCCTGGGGATCCGGGCCCAACCGGGCCGAGGTCTTGATCGCGGCGAGCTCACCCACGGTGTCATGCAGGCTGCGCGCCGGCTCCTCAGCGAGCGCCAGATCGGAGCCGGTCTCTTCGATGATACTCACTGCGTTCCCCCATAAACTTTCCGGACGCGACACAGACCGCCGGGATTTCCAGCGGGTGCCAAGGAAACAGGCGCCAAAGGGCGCGTGGCCGCGCGCTTCACGAGTCGCGGGCGCGGCTGATAGGACCTGCCTGTGGTATCGGCCCGGGCTCCGCCCAAGCTTTCACGAGACACCGTGTAGCGGGAATTTGGACACAATCCCGCCGTCACCAAGAGCGTGACACCTGCGGCGATGGTTGTCAAGACCGAGGCGGAAGGTTGCCGCCGCACGGCAGGTTGTTCACGCTCACCACGGCAGCGCGGATGCCCGGAGAAGGCCTTGTCACACACGGTTTTCGGCGCACATCAGTGTCCTTTGAGGACCGAGTACGACAACAGGGGACTTCCGCCTGCGTAGCGGAAGTCCCCTCGGTGTGCCATGGTCCGGCCGATGTCCTTTTCAGGGACAGCCCTCGGCTGCGTAACCTGCAGACGGGGCCGGGTCCCTGGACTCGGCGTGGTCACCTTCCTCTTCCATCACCGCTTCGGTGGCGATCGCCATCAACTCGGCCAGGTCGTACTCGGCTCGCCCCGGGCTGCCGTACCGCGCGATCTTGCCGCGGCTGGCCCATTTCCGGATGGTCGATTCCTTCACCCCGGCCGCCATCGCCGCGAGCTGCGTAGGCACGGTTTGCCGGCCCCGCGCGGATTCGCGACTCATGCGCGCCCCCTCCCAGCCTTCTTTAGCTGGCTGGCCAGCGGCAGCCATTGATGGACCTTCCACACATGGCCCGACTCGCAGCGCACGTGCCCGGTCAGGGCGGTTTCCTCCCCGTGGGTGGTGGCGACGAGGGCGCTCTCGCAACCGGGCCGGACGCACTGGCCCAGCTCCAGATGAATCCCGGCACCCGGCTGGGCGGTGCGGCGGGCAAGCTTCGCCAGTGTCGTCACTTCGTCCGCGAAATCCGCGACGGCCGGGTGCGCGAACAGCCAGTCCAGGTGAAGGGTGACGAATGCGGCCAGCATTTCGGCATCACGCCGAACCGGCCTCGCGACGCCACGTTCGGCGGCGATCAGGCCGGCCCAGGAAGCCAGGATTGCGAGGATGTCCGAACGCACCGAAACCGCGGATTCGTTTAGCTGCAGGTCCGTCGCGACGCGGCCGCTCACCTTCTCCGCGAGAGCCTTGGGAGCCGTGATGAGCAGGGATTCGCAGTCGTCGTACAACCTCGGCAGTTCGGCCAGGTCGACGGCGATTCCTTCCCGGCAGTCCGAACACAGGACGACTCCGGACTGGACTCCGGACTCCCCCGGCCCGGGGTCCGAACCGCGGCTTCGGACATGAACGCGGCCTCGCACCACGCAGAAGTTGATCGACACCCTCATCACTCCTCTGATAAAGTTTCGGTGTAGCATTTTGTAGCCGGAAGGAAGTTGGATTCTCCAGATGAGCGTCCGCTTACCGGAAACCCGGATTAATCCAGGACGCCCGTAGTTTCGACACATACAGCCGACCGGATTCGCGATCTGCTGCGAGTCACGGCGTTCGCTCGCACGGCGCTCAAGATTGACGGCAACAAGACAATTCCGCCCCCACGCGGGTTAGTCCTTACTTGCGAAACTAGTTCCAGGGAAATAAACCCCCTGCCACGCGATGTCGACATCTCAGCGCACTCCACGACATCTAGGCGGGAGACTACCAGCGTCTGGAACCCCGCGCCACAACGTGAGACTCGTGGATTTCTAACGGCAAGCGGATGTAGTCAGCGCAAACTCGCGGAAGCACTGGATCGCAATTCGCACCGGGCGGCCGGTTCGGACACGAGAAGTGAACAGACAGTGCGGGTCCGACCACCCAGGGATTCGATAACCACACCTTTCGCACTGAAAATTCGGATCAAAAGGACACAACAAGGCAGTTCGGACAAAAGACGTGGCTGGACCGTCGGTCATGCACGTTCTCCGGCCGCCGTGGACCAGCGCGGGGAACGCCAGCCGCACTCGGGGCGCGTAAAGAGTGCGTCTTCGTGCAGCGAAGTGGGCATCGAAGTGGCTCTTCGAACTTGACCGGGGTCGTGTGATTGTCCATGACTGTGTGTCACGTCTAGGTGGCTGCGAAACGTGTCCACGGTGGACGGGGAGCGGTAGCGGGACGGGGATGCCGGTAGCGGTGATGTGGTGATGTGGTGATCACGGTGAAGGAACTCGTGATCAGGAAAGAGTCGCGGGCCCCGTGGATCAGGATATGGCCTCGGCCCTGTTCGGTGTGCAGGGCGTGGTGGTTGTCGAGGTGGATGTTTGAGACCGATGGCGGTGTGGCTGGTCACCGATCCCGGGTTGGCTCCGGTGTGTCCGGACTGTGGGGTGGCCTCGACTCGGGTGCATGAGTATGTCCCGACCCGGCCCCGGGATCTGCTTCGCCCCACCCCCGCGGCCGCGGGGGTGGGGCGGGTTGCGGTGGTGTGGGTCAAACGGCGATGGCGATGCGGTAATCCGGATTGCGCGTGCGACGTTCACCGAGGCGGTCCCCCAGATTCCGCCGGTGCCCGGCTGGTCGAGCGGGTTCGGGAGCAGGTCGCGCAGTTGATCGGCGAGGCGGGGATACCGGTGTGCACCGCGGCCACGCAGGTGGGCATCTCCTGGCCGAGCGCGCACCAAGCGTTGATCGACCGGGCCGATCCGGTGCTGGACACTCGGCTTGAGCCGGTGGAGGTGCTGGGCATCTGACGCGGGCCCGCCCGATCTGGCAAGATCCTCCAATAAGCTCTGACACTGTGCGAAAGCCATTTGGCGGTCTGCTACGCCAGCATGACTTCCGGCATTTGTGGATCGCCGATACGTTGAGCCAACTGGGCAACCGCATCAACGTGCTCGCTATACCGCTGCTCGCGATCACCGCGCTGAATGCGTCGAACTTCGAGGTATCCTTACTGCGTGGCCAGTGACCGGGTCCGGTTGTCCGGCGCCACCCAGGCGCGCTCGCTGCTCTTGCCAGTGGTCAGGACCCCGCCGTCCGGAAGGTAGGCGAAGTCGGTCAGATCTCACGCCGCCTGGCCGCTCGGCTGGTCGCGCAGCACGAAATCGGCCAGCGCGGCCGCCGCCTGCGGCACCGCCGCAAGCAGACCGAAGAACATCACCACGGTGCCCACCAGCGCGGGCATTGCTCTTCTCGGCGACATGGATACATGGATCCCTCTCTCGGACGCTTTCCCCACTTCGTCCGGACAAGGGACTTCGTTGCCCGTGTTATTCGACTGCGACGGGACGAGCCGAACTCAGTATGGCGCCACAATTGCGCCACACGGCGAACAGCACACAGCCGGGCACCACCGCCACCCCGAGCAGCGGCGCCTGGTTGACGATCACCATGGCGACGGCCAGCAGAACGAGGTTCACCAGCCCGAGCAGCCAGCAGCGCACCGACGCGTACAGGGCCGCCAGCAGCGTGCGCCGGGAGACGTGGGGGTTTTCCGCCAAACCGGCCATCGCGACGACACCGGAACTCAGCGCGATGAGGACCACCACGGCCAGCAGCGGCACCAACCGCGGCCCCAGTGCGGTTTTCCACAGGAAGAGCAGGTCGGTGGTGGCCACGGCGACCAGCAGCACGAATGGGAACCAGGACAGGAGCGCTCGCGTGAACAGGCGGCGGTATGCACGGAACAGTTCGATCACCGGCGGGCGCTCGTCGAGGGCGGCCCGCCGGAAATAGGCGAACACGGCGGCGAGCGAGGGACCGGTCCCGAGGCACAGCAGCCCGAAGAAGGCCGGATACCGCCAGGGCCGGTGCTCGACGGCCAGGGCCAGCAGCAGCGGCAGGTTGGTCACCGCCAGTCCGAAGTTGGCCACCAGAACCCGGTGAACGTGCGACCAGATGAGGTCCCACGAATCATGGCCGACGTTCAGCCTGAGCCGGCGGCCGTTGCCAGGTGCGCCCATCGCCACCACCTCACTTGATCCCGCTGGTGGCGACGCCCCGCACGAAATAGCGCTGGCCGAACAGGAAGACCACCAGAATCGGCAGGACGGACAGCACCGAGCCGGTCATGATCATCGCGAACTCCGAGTCGTACACGCTCACGAACTGCCGCAGGCCGATTTGCACGGTCCACAGGTCGTTGTCCGTGAGGTAGATGAACGGGCCCATGTAGTCGTTCCACGTGTTGACGAAGGTCAGCAGCGCGAGGCTGGCCAGCGCGGGTTTCGACAGCGGCAGCACGATCCGTGCCCAGATGCCGTATTCGCTCAGCCCGTCCAGGCGCGCGGCCTCACTGAGCTCGTCCGGGATGGTCAGGTAGAACTGGCGCATCAGGAAGACACCGAAGGCGCCGAACGCCTGCAAAAGGATCAACGACAGGCGCGTGTTCACCAGTCCCAACTGCTGCATGATGATGTACTGCGGCACCATGTAGGCCTGCCACGGGACCGCGATCGTGGCGATGTAGGCGACGAAAAGGGCGTCGCGCCCGGGGAAGCGTGCTTTCGCGAAGCCGTAGGCCGCGAAGCTCCCGGTCAGCACCTGTAGCGCGGTGATGACGACACTCAGGAACAGCGAATTTCCCAGATAGGTCAACATCGGGATCTCGGTCCAGATCTTGACGAAGTTCTCCCAGTGGAACGTCTCCGGAATCCACTGGATCGGGACGGTGAAGACCTCGGCGTCCAGCTTCACCGAGGACGCCAGCATCCAGGCGAACGGGACCAGGATCGTGGCGGACACCACGACCAGGGCCAGGTACAGCAGGACTTGGCCGGCCCGGGAGCCGGCCCTGGCACGGCGCCGGGTGCGCCCGCCCGATCCGAGGTCGATCGGGCTGGGCGCCTCGGCTGCCGTACTGTCCTTTCGCAGCACGGGCAGGCTCATCGTTCATTCCTCCGCTGCAACCGGAACTGGGCCAGGGTGATGATCAGGACGATGGCGAACAGCGCCATGGAGATCGCCGAGGAGTAGCCGAACCTGCCCTGTGTGATGCCTTCCCGGAAGATGAGCTGGGACAGCACCTGCGTCGAATTGCCAGGTCCGCCCTCGGTCATGATCTGCACCAGGTCGAAGACCTTGAAGCTGGAAATGGTCAACATGACCAGCACGAAGAAGGTCGTCGGCCGCAGGGACGGCACCGTCACGTGCCAGAATCGCTTCCACGCGCCGGCCCCGTCGATCCTGGCGGCTTCGTACAGCTCCGCCGGGATCGCCTGGAGCCCGGCCAGATACAGCACCATGTAGTAACCCATGTCCCGCCAGACACTGGTGATGACCAGCGCGGGCATCGCCCACGTGGTGGAGCTGGTCCACCCCGGGGGGTTCTCGATGCCCACCGCCCTCAGCAACTGGTTCACCGGCCCCACATCAGGGCTGAACAACATGTTCCACACCACCGCCACCGCGACCAGCGAGGTGACGTACGGGAAGAAGAACGCCGTGCGGAACACGCCGATGCCGCGCAGCTTCTGGTTGAGCAGCACCGCCAGGCCGAGGGAGGCGGCCAGGGTGAGCGGGATGTGGCCGACCGCGTACCAGGTGGTGTTGCTCAGTGCGTTCCAGAAGGCGTCGCTGCCCAGCATCCGGCCGAAGTTCTCGAACCCGATCCACTTCGGCGTGTTGTACGAGTCCCAGTCGGTGAATGCCAGCAGCAGCGCGAAGACGACCGGAACCAGAGTCAGCGCCGCGAAGCCGAGGAAGTTCGGCAGGATGAAGCTCCAGCCCACCAGCGCGGTGCGCAGGCGCCGCCGCTTGAGCGTGACCGGACGGGACATCTGGGTCATCGCACTTCGGACCTCACACGGGAGTTCATTTCCTGGATACCGGCATCGAGGGACTTCTGGCCGCTCATCACCAGCTCGTGCTCCTCCTTGAGGATGTTGTCGATGTCGGACGACTTGTCGCTGACCGGCATCTCCAGCTTGACGGTGTCCGGGTGCATGGCCTTCCTGGACAGGGCGTCGTTGGGCATTCCCGCGACGCTGAAGAAGGTGTCCAGGATCGCGTCATCGGTGTAGGACGGGGTGATGCCGATCTTCGCGACGACCGCCGCTCCTTCGGGGCTGCCTGCCCACAGCACGAACTTCTTGGCCGCTTCGGCGTTCTTCGACTTCTTGTTCACCGCGAAGGCGGTCGGCGAGCCAAAGGTGACGACCTTGCCGTTGGCGGTGATCTGCGGCATCGGTGCCATGCCCCAGTCGACGTTGTTCTTGCCCTGGGCCTTTTCCTGCAGCAGGGCGGCCGCCCACCAGGTCCCCATCGGCACCGTGGCGGCCTTCTGGGTCGTCAGCATCGAGTCGTAGCCGACCTTCTGGTTCTTGGCCGTGCCGAACGGCATCACGGCGCCGGCGTTCTGCAGCTCGAGGGCCATCGTGTACTGGTTCTTGAAGAAGCCGTAGTCACCGCCCAACTGGTCGCCACCGGTCTGCGCGGAGGAAATCGCCTGTACCACCGAGCGCCAGGTGTGGAAGTAGGTGCCGTAGACCTGGGATGCACCCGAACCGGTGGTGAGCCGCTTGGCCAGGTCCGCGAAGCTGGACCAGGTGAGGTTGGACAGGTCCGCACCGGTCGGGTTGACGAGTGCCTTGTTGTAGAAGAGCACCCAGAAGTCGTTCCGGTAGGGCAGAGCGAAGTAGTCTTTGTTGAGGTCGAAAGCGTCGAGGCCGGAGTACTTGGTCTTCTCGAGTTTGTTGACGTCGGCGCCGATCGACAGCAGCTGACCGCGGGAGGCGTACCGGGCGTAGTCGGTGACGTTCTTCATGGTCAGGATGTCGGTCGTGTCACCTCCGGCGAGCATGGTGGTGACCTTGTCGGAATAGTTGTCGGCGAGGATGTCGACCGGCTCCAGCCTGATGTCCGGGTTCTTCGCCTCGAAGGCGTCGATCAGCGCTTTGAACTCGGGGGTTTTCGCGTAGTTCCAGAGCGCGATCTTGAGCACGGTCTTGCCGTCGGCCGTCGTGCCGGAGGAGCCGCTGCCGCAGCCGGCAGCGAACAGGCACAGCGCGAGCGCAGTGATCAGTATTCTGACGGGGCGGATCATCACACGTCTCCTTTGACGGGTTCTTCGTTGTTGGGACAAGGACTGTGAGGTGTTCTCGGTAGGCGGGCGGGGGCTCACGCACTCAGGCCGAGGGCCCAGGTCTGTTCGGTTATTTCGGCTTGCAGCGGCTGTTGCTTCGTCCATCGGGCGAGTTCGTCGAGGACGTGGTCGGTGAGTCGCCCGACCTCCGAACCGAGTGAGCCCGCGATGTGGGGCGTGACCCTCACCTGAGCCAGGCGTCGGAGCGGGGAGTCCAACGGCAGCGGCTCCGGGTCGGTGACATCGAGGATGGCGAACAGGCGACCGGAGGCGCACTCGGCGGCGAGCGCGTCGGAGTCGATGAGGCTGCCGCGCGCGGTGTTGATGACCGTCGCGGAATCCGGAAGCAGCTTCAACTGGTTGGCACCGATCAGGTGCCGGGTCTCCCGCAGTTCGGGTGCGTGCAGGGAGAGGATCTCGGCTCTGGGCAGCAACTCCTCCAACGGGACCAGGGTGGCCCCCGCTTGCTCGACCTCGGCCGGATCGGCGTAGGGGTCGGCGACCAGGCAGGTGGTGCCATCGAGGATCTTGAGCAGGTCGACGACTCTGCGGCCGACCCGGGAAAACCCGACGATCCCCACGGTGCGGCGGAAGTTCGACAGGTCGCCGTACCCCGTCACCATTCCCCAGCCCCGATACGCGCGGTCATCGTCGGCGGCGAGGAACGGGGCTTTCTTGCCCGCGAAGATGATGGCCGCGAGCGTGTACTCCGCGACGGGGATCGCGTTGGCGTCCGCCCCGCTGGTCACCCGGATCCCGCGGCGCCACACCTCGTCCCCCACCAGACCCCGCACGCTGCCCGCACAGTGCAGGATCGCCCGCAACGCGGGCGCCGCGGCGAGTCGTTCCGGCGTCAGCCCGGGCGCGCCCCAGGACGTGAGCATTACCTCCACATCCGCCAGGCGTGCCCGCACCGCTGGCTGGTCGAGGTCATCGGTCCAAACTGGTTCAGCCAAGGTCACCAGGTCCGCCAGGCGCGCGAGCCGGGCGGCGTCGAAGTGCGCGTCGAAGCTCTGCCTGCTCATGACGATCAGCGCGCGGGGCTTCGTCTGCATGGGGCATCCGGTCCTTTCCCGCAGGTGACGCTCGTCACCGAACACGTTGGAACAGAGATAGTGTCTTCGACGCACATGCACTACTACTCGAACAAGGACGATCCGAAGCGTTCATATTCGAACAACGAGGTTCAAGGAAGGTTCCGGATGACCGAAAAACGTCCCTTCGCTCTCCAACGCAGGGAGCGGGTGATGGACGAGTTGCGCCGGCATGGGTCCGTTCGGGTCCAGGACCTTGCCCGAGCGCTCGGAGTCAGCGAGCTGACCATACGGCGCGACATCGCCGCGCTGGCCGCGCGCGGCCTGCTCACCAAAGTGCACGGTGGCGCCACCCTGCCCAGCGACCTCGACCCGGCCCCGCCGCGCCGGCACCGCCCCGCGTCGACGCCGTTCACCATCGGTATGGTCGTGCCCTCGCTGGACTTCTACTGGCCCTCGGTCCTCAACGGCGCGCGGACCGCCGCCGTCGCGGTCGGCGTCCAGCTTCAGCTCCGCGGGTCCAGCTACGACCAGGCCGAAGACCGCCGCCAGATCGGCCGGCTGATCGACGCCGGACAGGTGCAGGGGCTGCTGCTGGCGCCCAACCTCGAAGGCGAGGGGGCCGACGAGATGATCAGCTGGATCGGCAACCTGCCGGTGCCGACCATTCTGGTCGAGCGGCACACTCCACAGTGGACGCCGACCCCACGCCAGCTGGAATGGGTGCGCAGCGACCACGCGCTCGGGCTGGAGATGGCCGTGCGCCATCTCCACGAACACGGCCACCGGCGGATCGGGCTCGTGCTGTCCAAAGGCAGCCCGACCTCGGCGCACCTGGCCCAAGGATGGCTGAAGGCCTGCGCGGAGCTCGATCTGCCCAGCGAGTTCGTGGTCCGCGAAGACGTGGCACTCGGGACGCCGGGTCACCGGCGGATCATCGAGGGCATCCTGACCAGGTGCCGCAGGTCCCGGACCACGGCGCTGATCGTGCACAGTGATCCCGACACGATGTCCGTCGCCCAGTATTTCGGCGAGCGGGGGGTCGCGGTGCCGGACGACATGGCGCTGGTCAGCTATGACGACGAGGTCGCCCATCTCGCGGAGCCGGCACTGACGGCGGTCCGCCCAGCCAAGGCCCGGCTCGGCCGGGTCGCGGTCGACATGATGGTGTCGAGGCTGATGGAGGGCAAACGCCTCCCACCGCAGCGCGTTCTGATACTGCCAGAGCTGATCCTGCGCGACTCCTCCGTCAAGAGGGCGACATCGCTGTAACGGCGCCATGGCGGTCAGGAGTCCGCAACGGGAGCAGCGGACAGCTCGACCTCGGTGGTGAGGCCGTCCGGCCAGGTGAGCACGGCCCGGTGGCCGCCCGGAGCCTGGTGCACCACCACAGCCGGGAAGGGCTGGTCCTCGCCACCCCGGTCGAGGACCACCGCGGCGGCGACGACCTCGCCGTACGGCACGCCGACCGTGGCCAGCCACGGCGTCGCTGTCCACGCGCCGAGTGGACTGTCGTCTTTTCCGGTCGCGACTCCGGCGCGGCTCAGCCCCCGCAGTCCCCGCAGCGTGGATCGCAGGGACTCAGTGCGGGATTCCGCGTACGGAGCCGAACGCCTGGTGCCCGCTTGGGTCTGGGGCGGGGTGTCGGCCGCCACCGGCCACCCGCCCATCCGCACGCGAGCCCCGATGCGGCGCCCGGGCGCCGCATCGACTCTGGCCAGGCGGACCTCCACACCTGCGCGCAGGACCGAGGCGACGATGACCAGGGGGCCGGGCGTCACCGGCCCGGCCCGTCCGGAACCGTGGTCGGGCGAGTCGTCCGCGCCGGTGTCGACCCAGCGCACCGGCCCCCGGGAGGCGGCCACGAGCACACCACCGGGATGTTCGGACGTGAATAGGGTTTCGAAGCCGGTGCGGTGGGTGGCCCGGCCGTCCTCGTCGAGTAGCACGACCGCGTTGTCGACCGGGTCCGCCACCGACGGACCGGTCAGCGGAGGGAGCGTCGCACTGGAGTAGCCGAACCGCGCGTACAGCGGTGAGTCCGCGCTCGCGTCACCGGGACACGCGTGATCGGTGCCGTGGTTGAGCACCACCGCGATGCCGTCGCGGCGCCGCGCGGAGACCAGCCAGCCGGGGGCGATGATCACCCGCGCCACGTCCCCGGTCTCCACCGGCAGCGGGAGTTCCGGGTCCGTCCACACCGGATGGTCCTCGGGCAGCATCAGGCCGAGCAAGCCCTTGGCCGCCCAGTACGGCGAGCCGGATCCGGAATAGGACTGCCGCATGGCCGGCCAGGCGGCGTGCCAGCCCAGCGTGAGCAGTCCGTCCCGATCGGGGACTCCTCGCTCGGTGAAGTGCCGGACGATGCCGGTGGCCACGCGGCGCACCAGCCCGGGCGGTTGCCCGCCTGCCCCAGTGACCGCGCCGATCCAGAAGGGTGCCGCGGCGGCGAAGCGGTAGATGAGGCTGCGGCCCTGGAGCAGCGGGGAGCCGTCGGCGCCGACCAGGCGCACCGCGTCGTTGAGATAGCGTGCGAGGTCCACGGCCCAGGTCTCGCGCAGGGCCGGCGGGCACAGGGTGCCCGTGACGTCGAACAGGTGAGTCCACAGCAGCGGGTACACGTGCAGCGCCCACCCCGCGTAGTGGTCGTAGGCCCGCTCCTGCCCGTCGCTGAGCCAGCCGCCGGACCGGCGCAGCGAGGTGTGGACGGCGAGGTCCTCCTCGATGTCGCCGGCTGACCACGGCCCGCCGACCTCGCGCAGAAACGACTCGACGACGATCCGGAACCAGACCCAGTTGATCGGCGGATAGGGCTGCCCGACGACGGTCCCCAGCCAGGCGACGACCCGCTCGCGTACCCCGTCGTCGAGCCGGTCCCACAGCCAGGGCCTGGTCAACTGCAGTACCAGGGCCACGGAGGCAGCCTCGACCTTGGCCTGGCCGAGTTCGTCGGGGCGGGGCCACGCCTCGGGCGAGTGCGGGTCGGTACCCGCCGCCAGACCGCGCGCGTAAGGCTCCAGCAGTCTGCCGGAATCCGCACGCCGGTCACCCGCGGCGCGGAAACCGGCGAGCAGGAAGGTCCGGGCGAACCCCTCCAAACCGTCGGAAACCGCGCCGTAGCGGCTCACCGGGCCGGGTAGGTCGATCCGGGCCCCGGCCGGGGAGCGGTAAGGCTCGACCGCGGCGAGCATCCGGTCCGCCAGCGCGGTCCAGTGCTCCCTGGTCCAGCCCGTGTACGGGGAAAGGTCCCGGTCCTCGCGCGGCGAGAGCGCCGATGACTGTCCGAAGCGGAGCCGCATTCTTCCTCCGTTATGTGGGGCACTGCCCACCTCAACCCGTGACATAGTTGAAGTCAACAACATCGATCAAAATCAATCAGGAGCAACAATGGGTCTGGTCGAGCCGGATTCCGCACACCACGCCCTCCAGGCCCGGTTCGGCCCCGTCCTCGACCCCGGCCCCATCCCCGATCCCCTGGCCAACCTGCTGCGGGACGCACACGCGCGGCTGCCAGTCCCCGACGTCACCGCACGCTCGGTATGGGAGGCGGTGGACCCGGACACTCGCACCGCCCTGTTGGACGAGGCGGCGGCCGAACTCCGCCGGGACCCCCCGATCCTGATTGCGTCGGACTGGGCACGGACGTTCCGTGACGGCGTGCGGACCGCTTACGAGGACTCCGCCCGGCGGTTACGCGAGCGGACGACACTCCTCGTGCTCGCCGCCACGCTCACCGGCGAGGTGGCGACGGCCGGCGCCCCGCCGGGAGACACACCCCACCTGGACGCCGCGGCCGACGCGCTGTTCGCCCTGGCCGAGACCGGCACCTGGTGCTGGGCACCGCACGACCGCTTCACCACCGCTCGTGGCGAGGTGTTGCCGGACCCCGACGAGCCGTTCGTCGACCTCGGGGCCGCGGAGGTCGCGTCCCTCCTGGCCTGGTCCGACCACGTACTGGGACCGCACCTGGACCTCCGGGTTCCCGGGTTGCGGCGGCGGCTCCGGCGCGAGGTCGACACCAGGGTGCTGGCTCCGTTCGAGCGGATCAGGGACTGGCACTGGATCGGCCTGGCCGGGGACGCCCACAACTGGAATCCCTGGATCCATGGCGCGGTGCTCACCGCGGCTCTCCTGCTCACCGACGAGGAGGAACGGCGGGCGCGGCTCGTTCGGCTCGTCATCGAAGGTCTGGACCACTACCTCGCGGTGCTCCCCGACGACGGCGGGATCGACGAGGGCGTCGCCTACTGGTGGCAGGGCGCCTGCCGCCTGCTCGAGGCCCTCGACCTGCTCGCCGACGCGGGCGGCCCCACGCTCGACGCGCGCGATCTGCCCGTGCTCGCACCGCTGATCAAGTTCCCGCACCGCATGTATCTCGGCGGGGACTTCTACGTCAACGCCGGTGACGCGCACGCCCGGCTCCCGACCGATCAGCCATGGCACGTGCTCTTCCGTTGGGGCGAACGGCTGGCGGACCCCGACGTCCGTGCGTACGCGGTAGCGTGCGGTCGCGGATGGCCGCGGACGAGCCTTGGCCGGGCGCTGGCCGGACTGTCCGACCCCCGGTGGCACCACGCGCTCACCAAAAGCGAGGACACCGGCGTTCGGTGGGCAGCACGGGAGACCTGGCTGCCCCGGGTGCAGGTGCTTGTCGCCAGGGAAGCGGCCGGAACCACCGAGGGACTGGTCCTGGCGGCGAAGGCGGGACACAACGGTGAGCGGCACAACCACCTCGACGTGGGTTCGTACTGGGTGGCTCTGGACGGCCGGCCGATGGTCGTCGACGTGGGCCAGCCGACCTATACCGCGGCGAGCTTCGGACCGGACCGATACCAGGCATGGCCCCTGCAGAGCGGCTGGCACAACGTGCCCGAGCCGGGAGCCACGCAGCAGCCTGGCGCCACCCACCAGGCGGAGGAAGTGCGCGTGGAACTGACCACCACCAGTGCCGCCCTGCACGCCGAACTCGCCGGCGCCTATCCGCCGGGACTGCTGGACTACTGGCGCAGGTCGCTGCGGCTGGTCCGCGCCGAGGTGGATACTCCGGCGCACGTCCTGATCGAGGACGCCTGGCCGCCCCACCCAGGACCGGTGCTGCTCCGGCACATCCTGGCCGGCGACGTCGAACTGGCCGAGGGAAGCGCGACCATCACCGCCGGAGGGAGCTCGCTGAGGATCGGCTGGGATCCGAGACGCGCCACCCCGGAAATCGAACACCGGCGCCTCGACGACCCTCTGCTGCGCGCGGCATGGGGAGATCGGCTGAGCAGACTCACCCTCACCGTCACCGATCCCACCGCCGGAGGTCACTTCACCGTCCGGATGGAGCGGTTTCGCGCTACCCCGGGCTGAACCGTCGCGAACGCGGGTTGATGGCCATGTCGGCGGCGGCCGTCCGGCGCAGGTACCACTCGATCACGTGCGCAGCGCGGCCCGGCGCACGTTGGCCTCATCGTGGCGCGCCGCCAGCCTCTGGGCGTGCTCGCGTGGGAAGCCGTACTGGCGATACCCGGCCTCGGTCACGGTGGTGATCAGATGGGCGTCGGCCAGCCGGGCCAGGCCCCGTTCGACGTCGGCGACGGGCAGGTCGAGAGCCGTGGCAAGCGGGTCGGCGGTGAGGCACCGGGGTGCACGGCCAGCAGCCGGTACAGGCCCGCGGTGTCGTGTCGTCGTAGCTCATGTCGAGGATTCCTCCCACGGATGCCTCGTCCACATGCAACGCCGGGTGGCGCCGTGGTCGGTGTTGAGACGGTTGATCAGATCGGCCAGCGCGGCCAGCAGGGTGCCACCGGCGTGCGGCGTGAGGTGATCCAGGTCCACTGGGTGAAGCCCCGCGAGGAGCAGCCCGCGTAACTGGCGGCGGCTGGTCACCAGAATGGTGCTGGTCGTCGAGGTCGGGACCAGCGGGCGGACCTACTTGGTCGAGAAGGCGTTGTCTACCAGGATCAGCAGTGATTTCCCGGCGGTGACGCTGCGGTAAAGCGTGATCAGCTCAGGCAGGTCGACCGGCAAGGCATCGGATGGCGCTCCGAGGGCGCGCGTCCAGCCCATCAACCGACCGTCGCCACGCGGCTGACTACACCCGGGAAACCTTCACCGGCAAGCTGGCCGTGGACCGGACCAGCGTCGGCTGCGGGGAGCGCGCCCAACTCTGGCAACGCCCTGACCCCGCCCAGCGGCGATGCGCCTTCCCTGGCCTTCACCGTGATTTCGGCAGCTCGGCTCTCCCTACACCCCACCCAACGGGCTGGACCTCTAACGACGCAGCAGGCTTCGCGCAACGTTACGGACCGCACAGTCGCTCCACCCGTTACAGGGCTTTCGACACTGGGCTTCGACCCCGCGGGTTTCCCCACGAAGCCGCCAGGCTGCTACCGGTCCTCCCGACAGCTACCCGGACCGGACTCACACCGGCAAGCGACGACGAGCTCACAACCAGAGATCACCTACACGAGGTCACCTCCGGTCTGCTGGTCGCGCGAACATCTGGGCTAGTCGTGAGTTACGAATCGGGCGATTTCCTGCGGCACGCCGGTTTCGAAGGTGGTGGACACAAAATCGGTCGGGCCGCTGAACCGCGCGGCCTCGAAGTGGGCCTCTCCGCCGAACAAGACTCCCCGGAAATAGGCGGCGCCGTGGAAAACGGCTGAGGCGAACTCCGTGGCTCCGGCGAACACCGGAGGGTTCAGGAGGACAATGTCTTTGATTCTACCGTCAAAGCCGGCGGAAATAAATTCGTCCTCGCTGGTGAAAGTGGTCGGCCTGAACGAACTGTCGGCATCGAAGACTCGCAAGGAGGAGGTGGCCATGCCGAAGATCGCGTCACCCGCGAAAGTGGCGCACCGGAACGACACGTCGTTGAAAAGGGACCCGCCAAAGAAGGCATCGTTGTTGAAGGCGGCCGAGTTGAAGGCGGCGTCACCAACGAACTTGGCGCACCCGAAATCGACCCGGGCCGTGAAGGTGACGTCCCGATAGTCCGCCTCCGCGACGATGATACTGCCCCAGAAGTCGACCTCGCCAATGAAGGTGGCCGACCGAAAGGACGCCCGCCTCAGCACGAGATTTCGCGCGGTGAAGTCGATCAGTGTGGCACCGGAGAGGTCAACGTCGATGTCGTCCCAGAACGTGTCGGGTGTCCTGCTGGAGTCCTCGTTGCTCAGGTGGGCAACCAGGATACGCTGGGCAGCCAGCCGTACCTCGCGTTCCTGGACGCGCTCAGTACCGTCGTCGTGGCTCGCCTCGCCAGGTGGCTGGTACGGCATACGCAGGTAGGCGCACAGGACGTTGACGATCGTCTGCCGCTGCGGCGGGTTGTCCTGCGCGAGACGCTCGAGCGCGTAGAGCCCTCCTAGGCGAACGGGAGCCTGCGCGGAGCCGAGCTGCTCCACAGCTTTGGTGTAGAGCTCGGTGACCCGCCTCTCGGACGCGTCATGCGAGACGTCCGACGCGGCGAGCTCCTGATGCCACTGCCGGCGCACAGACAGCAGAAGCGCGAGCACGCCACCCGCGCCCGCGCCGATACTCAGCCCGGTCTTGATCGCTTCCACCCGCACTGCTGCGCGGTCCTGGGCGCGGTCGGCTTCTTCCAGCAGCCACGTCGTGGCACCCCACGTGATACCCGCGATCACGACGGCGGCTGCGGCGACCAGCCACCAGCTCAGGGGCGTCGCTGGCCGCCGCGGACGCCGATGCGGTCGGACAAGTCGCCATCCGTTGACGCCCAGCAGCGCCACCGCGACCACGAACAGCATGATCGACAACGCGTGTGGGCTGAGCAAACGGCCGACCGCGTTCCAGTCGACCCAGCCCGCCAGCACCGTGGTTGCCACAGCACCGATGACTGTTCCAGTCGCCACGCCCAGTACGGCGCGCCACCTCACCCGCCCGAGATCCGTCACAAAGGTCATTTTCGCCTGTTGTGACGGGCGAGCGCACTGGCGATTCGAGCTGGCCGACGGGTACGGGTTGACGCTCGGGCGGCACACCCCCCGACAAGCGAACGGCTTGGTCTTCGCGGCACCAAGTACGGCTGCGGTGAAGGCGAATGCGGCGCGTGCACCGTGCTGGTCGACGGTCGCCCGCTCAATGCCTGCCTGATACCGGCCGGCCGCGCCGACGGCGCTCGGATCGACACCATCGAAGGGATCGCCGGCACCGAAGCCGGCCAGACCCCGATCAAGGCCTTGACCGAGCAAGGCTGGGTCCAATGCGGCTTCTGGACGCCCGGGTTCGTCGCGAGCATGACGGCGATGTCCACCGCCGGAGGTGACGTCGAGGCAGCGATTTCCGGGAACCTGTGCCGCTGCCCCGGATACACGAAGATCCGATCAGCGGCGTTGAGTTGGAACGAGGTTCGCTCGTGCGGGGGGCGTGTTGTGTCTATGGAATGGGCGCCGCCCGTTGTTCGCGTTGGTTGGTTCGCGGTTGGCGGTGTTTGCGTTGCCCGTAGCGGGTCTTGCCCTTCGGTTTGTAGACCGCGAGCAGGGTGGCGGCGAGCAGGAGCAGCGCGGCCGCTGCGGCGTGGTCGCGGGGGAAGGTTCCCATCGCTCGCACATCGGCGGTGGCCATTGCGGGGTCCGCGGCCATGTTGGCCATGATGCTGAAGGTTTCCATGAACATCAGTAGGACGATGGTGGCGAAGACGTTGATGACGAGTTTGAACAGGACCCAGTAGTGCCGGCCCAGTCCCCAGGTGGTGCCTAGTGCCAGGATGAGCCCGGTGAGCAGCGATGCGAAGGCGAGCGGGACGAGGACGTACCACGCGGCTGGTTCCATCACGAGATAGGCGCCGCGCACTGCCTGGGCGTCCGGGCTGGTCAGGCCGATAACAGCGAGTGCGAGGAAGACCAGGACGGCGCCGAGCCAGCCGAGTGTGGAGACGATGTGCGCGGTGAGCGCGAACCTGCGGGTGCGCGGTGTCATGGTCATTCGTGGCCCCAGTCAGCTGGGTTGTGACCGCCGTTGCCGGCGGGTGCCACGGCGCTGGAGGTCGGTGTGGTGCCGGCGCTGTGCCGCATTCCGGGCATGCCGGGGCGGTGCGGGCCCCGGGTGATCAGTGTGATGAGGAAGGCGAGGATCATCGCGAGGAGGAGGATCCCGAACACCTTCACCCAGCGCGGCATGGCGGCGTAGCCGGTGTCGGTAGCTGTCTCCGGGTCGAGAGGTGGGTCAGTCAAGAGAGTCCTTCCGCCGGGGTGCGCTGGTGAGTCCGTGACGCCGGTCAGACGTCGCAGCCGCAGCGCGAGGATGACGATGCACGGCAGCCAGACCGCGAGAGTCGCCCGCTGCGCCAGGCCGGCCCATGGGTCCAGGTCGACCGGTTCCAGACGGGCCAGGGGGCCGGTGATCGCGGCCATCGCAAGTAGCGCGATACCGGTTGGCGGTGTGTAGGTTGCCAGGTCTCGCCAGTGGGGGTCACGGGCGAGCCCGCGGGACAGCGCAGCGAGACCGAGACCGGTGGTCCAGAAGAAGATCGCGCCGTTCACGTGGTGCACGCCGGTTGGATCGTAGATGCGACCGTCGGCGTCTTCGCGCATCGGGAAGATAGCGGCGATCACCAGCCCGGCCCCGTTCCAGGCGACGATCGCCGGACCCGCTGTCCCTGGCCCGGCCAGGCGCACCCCACGATGCGGTCCCACCGCGGATGTGATCATCAGCAGGCCGAACACCACGAAGTTGGCCTGCGGCACCCAGCCGTAGGAGCCGGCTTCGAGTTCGTCGATCTGCTGGGAGATCGGGTTGTGGTTGCTGCGGAGGAGATCCTGGGCGGGGAAGCCGACCGTGAACACGATCGGGCCGACAATCCCCGCGTACGGCGGCATGCTGGACGCGGTCTCGAGTTGTGAGACGGGGGGCTGCCACGGTACGCCTTTCTCGATCGCGGGATGGTGGTGCCTGATGGGTCAACCGTGGCGTATGCGCGGTATCGGCGTCGTCGCCCTGGTGCGGTATTTCGTGTACCCCCGGCGGAGTATCTTCCGTGGTTTCCGGAGTGGAGCAGGTGTTCTCCGCTGGCGGCGCAGGTGCGGCGCATACGCTGGTGCGGTGGCTGGCATGCGCGGGATGGATCCCTGGATGCGTGCGGCGCGGTCTCATCCGTTCGTGATGGATGTCGCGCTGGCGGCCACGCTCTGCGCGGTCACGCTGATCACCAGCGCGGTGGACCTGCATCATGGCTGGACCGCGAACGCCACCGCTGTCCTCGCGGCCGCTGTCGCGTATGGCGCGACCATCGGCCGGCGCCGCCGGCCGATGGTCGCGCTGGCGGTGAGTGTCGCTGCCGCCGCGGCCTTCATGGCGGTGAGCAGATCGCATGGGTTGGTGGTGATGGCACCACTGATCGTGCTCTATCACCTGGCGGTCGCTGCCGGTGATCGCCGCCGGGTGCTGGTCGCTGGCGCGGTGGCGGTGCTGGTTTTGGCGGGAGTCCCCGAGTTCGTCACGCACGTCTTGGGGTCGGGCGGCCCCTGGTTGGATGCGGCGAAGCTGGCCATTGCCGCGGCGTGCGGGCTCGCGCTGGCCGCCGGTGACGCCACGCGGAGCCGACGCGCCTACGTGGCCGAAGTCGAGGAGCGTGCTCGTCGCGCCGAGACCGGCCGGGAACTGGAGGCCCGGCGGCGGGTCGTCGAAGAGCGCCTCCGGATAGCCCGCGACCTGCACGACAGCATGGGCCATCACATCGCGGTGATCAACGCGCAGGCAGGACTGGCCACCCACGTCTTCGACGACCGGCCGGCTACGGCCCGGCACGCGCTCACCACCATCAAGCAGGCGAGCCGGGCCGCCCTGGACGATCTACGCGACACCGTCGGCCTGTTGCGCCAGCCAGGCGAGTCCGCCACTCCCACCGAGCCGGCCTTGGGGGTTGGTGGCGTCGGCGACCTGGTGGCCTCGTTGCGCGGAGCGGGTATGCGGATCGACCAGCAGGTGGAGGGATCCATCCGCCCGCTGCCGCCGGCCATCGACCTGACCGCCTACCGCGTGGTCCAGGAGGCCCTCACCAACGTCGGCAAGCACGCCCCTGGCGCGCCCGCCCATGTCCGGCTCTGCTATCAACCGACGGCGCTGCGCATCGTGGTCGAAGACGACGGGAACGGTCGAGGCACCCATCGCGGCGAGGCCCCACTACTGCCCGCCGGAGACGGCGCCGGACATGGAATTCAGGGGATGCGTGAGCGCGTCGAGGCCATTGACGGCAGCCTGGACGCCACCGCCCGGCCAGCCGGAGGGTTCCGGGTCAGTGCGGTGCTGCCACTGCCGGCGGGTGATCGGACGTGACGGTGCGGGTTCTGCTCGCCGACGACCAGGCGCTGCTGCGCATGGCATACCGCGGCATCGTCGACTCGACACCGGACATGACGGTGGTCGGCGAGGCCTCCACCGGACGCGAGGCGATCGGGCTGGCCCGGCGGACCCGCGCCGACGTCATCCTGATGGACATCCGCATGCCCGACCTGGACGGCTTGGCCGCCACCCGACTGATCACCGCGGATGACGACTTGGCCGGCGTCCGCGTCCTGATCATCACCACCTTCGACATCGACGAATACGTGTTCCAAGCCCTCAGAGCCGGGGCCAGCGGCTTCCTCGGCAAGGGCACCGAGCCCGCGGAACTGATCGAGGCCATCCGCGTCGTGGACCGCGGTGACGCACTGCTCTCACCCACCGCGACCAAGGCCCTGATCGGCCGATTCCTCGACCAGCCCGACCACAACCGGCGGCCAGCTTCGGACCTGCTGGCCGCACTCACCGACCGCGAACGCGAGGTTCTGGCCCTGGTCGGGACCGGCCTGTCCAACCAGGAGATCGCCGAGCGGCTGGTGGTCAGCCAGCACACGGCCAAAACCCACGTCAAGCGAGCCATGCTGAAACTCGACGCACACGACCGAGCACAACTGGTCGTGATCGCCTACGAGACCGGCCTGGTCCGCCCAGCCACCGAATGAACAAGACCGCTCACCCGACACTCCGCGCCGACCAGCCGCCAGAACCGCCGGGCAGACCCAGGCACTGAGTGCCCTTCCACCCGTCTTGCCACCCTCACCCAGGCAACGGTCACCGCCGTCGCCCGAGGTGCGTCCGCCGAGCCGCCGTGACGATTGGCCACGCGTGCCGCCAGAGCGCGAGATCGTTCTGGTACTTGCGCATCGTCGAGATGGCCACGCTGTCAGCCAGCATCGCCGACCACCGATCGAAGAGGGCCCGGTCCCACACCGGCTCCCACGGGTAGCCGTCCGCCACCGCCCGCACCTGCCGAGCGATCCGCAACCGCTGGCGCACGGTGTCCTTCGACAACCGCCGAGCCCGCAGATGATCAGCAAACCCCCGCCGCGTCTTTTCGAACACCGCCTCCGCCGGCCGCGGCATCGCCACGCCCGGCACCACATGCAACGTAGCCAACCCGGGGCACCGCGAACGATCTTGCCGACCACGGCTCGATCAACAAGGTGAGCGTGATAGAACTCGGTGGCCGCGCGTACCGGCGACGCGGCAGCTTCAAGAGCAACACCCTTCAGATCGTGATGCGCTCAGCGCAACATTGCTCGAACTGGCCACGTCTTCTGGATGTCGCAGCAGCGCGTTGCCGAAGGACGCCACGTCGTCCTCGTCGACAATCTTGGCGAACAACTCAGCAAGGTGGCGGACCCGATGTCCGGTCGAAGTCGATCGCATCTTCGCCGCGAGGAACCACGTCGATGACCGCAGCTCACGCCTGCCCCTATACGATCGTGCGCATGGGGCCAACGAACAACGCAAGTTGGAGTGCCGTCGGAGCAGACGACACATACCACTATTCTGCGACGGTACTGTCCGTCTTCTGGCCGGAGACCGAACACCAGAAGCTGCTTGCCCGGTGGCCGCACCTGGCCGCCGAGGTCGGAACGACATGGGACGAACACCGGCAACAGATCGAGCGACACTGCGCACTCGTCTCGCGCGCCGGCCACGGAGTCAACCAAACGCCAGGCGATGTCTCCGGTTTCGAAGCATTCCTGCAAGACAAACACATCAACCACCCAGCATCGGAAGATCTGCGCGGCTACCCGGACCTGCGCACCCAACCCGCCATGGTGCCTTGGCCACCGGCACGGACCGCGGCCTGCTGGTGCGATTCGGGGCGCAAATACAAGCAGTGCTGCCGCCCGCACGGCCTCGGCACCCTGGACTGACCACACGCGCAGCAACCCGAAGGAACCCGCACGTATGACCACACGCGCGAACCGTCAAGCCTCCGCTCTGGCGGCCTTGTCCGCCAACGAGAAGGCCACCGTGCTCGATGAGTTGCTCGCCACCCGACCCGACCTTCGACAACTCGCCGAAAACCATGCCGTCCGGCTCATGTCGGCCGCGGACCGCACCGCGGTCGCCGACGACGTCGCCAGCGCCTTGCGTGACCTGGACATCGAGGAACTCAACGGCCACGCCGGATACCGGCCGCGTCGCGGCTACGTCCACCCGGTCGAGGCTGCCGACGAGATCCTGGACGAAGCCCTGGAGCCCTTCCTGCGCGACCTCGAACGTCGAGCCGCGCTCGGCATGGCCACCGCGGCCACCGAACTGGCCGCAGGCATCCTGCTCGGCCTCTACGAGTGCCGCGACGGGGGCGGCGAAACACTGCTGGAGTACTCCCCGGACTACCCCGCCGAGCGCGCCGCGGACGTGGTGGATCGGTGCGCGAAACTCCACGTCAACCTGCCCCGCGCGGAAGTCCTCGATCTCCTGACCGAGTGGGACGGTATTGTCGCTGGACGGGCTGGGGCATGAAGCCGCAGAACGAAGCGAGGCTGCGCAAGAAGATCAACACGGCTGGGGAGTACCACTTGACCCACCAGCACGAACGCAATCGCCACGCTGATAGCGGCACGGTCCGGATAAGCGATGCTCAGGTTGAGCGCCGAGCATCCGAGGACTGATCACCACAGATGGCTGCGGCGGGCCGCCGCAGCGTGGGCGGGCGCTGACGAGGGCGCTCCAGTAATCGCGACCCCCACCGAATCCTCTGGTCAAACGCTGCCGTTGACTGCAGCTGATTGCCGTTCGGCAATGTGAGGATTCGGTCACCGGGGGCATCGTGGGTCAGTACGGGACTGTCCACGACGTTCTTCACAGCGTCGGTCAATGCCGCGGCGGTGCTGGTCGGTGGAAATCCTGATCGCGATCGTCAGCTCCACCGCGACTGCCGCGGGCGGCGAAGTCATGGTCGTCCCTCGATTCCTGACCCGGGGCATGCTGGGCTACCGGACGGCACCCGAGCGACAGGCCTGCTTTTCGCCGCGGCCGAAATCGAGATAACGGCTACGGGCCAGCGGAGCCGAGGATATAGCTTTATCGTTTCAAGATCGTCTTGTGATGTGACCTGATCGGGTCGGTGTGTCGTGCGGGGTAAGGCAGCGAAGCTCCGGTAGCTGGAGGAGTCCGTCCAAAGACTTCTCACCACGGGAGCTTCGCTGCGTGCTCAGTTTGTCATGGCGTGCGCCGACGAGCCTGTCGCCTGGCCGTTGTCGTCTGCTGTTGTTACTGCTTTGGGGGAGTGCGATCCGGGTGAGGCCGAGCCTGTCGCGGGTGATCTGGTGGATCATTTCGCGGTGATCGCTGATCCCCGGCA
>NZ_DATELF010000034.1:0-5956 GCF_035276945.1 Amycolatopsis sp.
CGGCGTAGCCCCAGGCGACGTGGTACTTGCCGGAGACGGGGAAGCAGAACTCGTCGCCGAAGTAGCCGATCCGGCCGCTCAGGGCGAGCAGGAGTGCCGCGGCGGCCGCCTCGACGCCGAAGGCGGGCCGCGCCAGGTTCGGGGTGCCGGGCGCCGGGCGGCCACGGTGGTCGATTCCACTTCGGCATCGTAGGAAACCGACGCCGGCGGCTTGCCCCTTTCCGGCAAGGACGGACGGTATCTCGTCGGCATCTTGCCGCCGAAGTGATGCCGGATTTCGCCGGTCGCACCCCCAGCGAGCACGGTCACAGTGAATTCACAGGTCATCAATGGTTTGTTATCAGGGAGAGACCCGAAGCTGTGGTGGTGCGCGTGGAAGTGATGACGTCGAAAGGCCGGCCCGGCTGGACCACCCGGGCCGCGGTGCTGCTGCCCAACCCGATCACGACGCCGTTCACCTTCTGGTACCTTGCGGTGCTGCTGGCCACCACGATCCTCCAGCGTGTCGTCGGCGAGACGGTGTCGGCCAAGCTGCTCGCGATGTCGAGCACCGACGCCCTCAACCTGTGGCATCGCCCGGTCATGAGCCTGATCAGCAGCGCACTGTGGATCAGCGATTCGGGCTGGGCGGCGTACGTGGTGATCTTCGCCCTCGCGGTCGCGCCGCTGGAACGCCGGGTCGGCGCCGGGTGGACGTTCGCCGTGTTCGCCAGCGGGCACGTGCTGGCCACGCTCGCCACCGAACTGCCGGTCATGTGGGCGCTGCGCGGCGGGTTGCTGCCCAGGACCGACGGGCGCTGGCTCGACATCGGGGTCAGCTACGGGTTCTTCGCCACGGCCGGGGCGATGGTGACGGTGCTCGCGCCGGGCCTGCGCAGGTGGGCGGCGCTGGCGATCCTGCTGTGCATCGGGGTGATCTATGTCACGGACGAGCCGGGCTCGCTGCTCGCCGTGGTCACCCTCGCGGGTCACCTCACGGCCGCGCTGATCGGCCTGTTCGGCTGGCGGGGTTGGGTGCACCGCCGGGGGCTGGCGGGCACGCTGAAGTTCCGCGGGACGCCTTTCCGGGCCGAACGTGATCGGGTTCGCCCGGCCGCGGCCTTGGCTGGTTCGACCAGGCCGTGAACCATATGAGCCATGCGATGGCTCGAACTCGAAGGTGCCGCCAACGCTCGCGACGTGGGCGGGCTGCCCACCGATGACGGCAGGCAGATCCTCGACCACAGGTTGCTGCGCTCCGACAACCTCCAGGGGCTGACTCCCACCGACGTCAAGCTGCTCGTCGAAGACCTCGGCGTGACCTCGGTGGTGGACCTGCGGTCGACCGACGAGGTCGAATCCGAAGGGCCCGGGCCGCTCGTCGCGGTACAGTCCGTGCGGCATGTGCACCTCTCGGTCATGCCGGAGTACGGCCAGGCCACCGACGCGGTCGCGGACGCCCTGCTCACCCGCCGGGACCGGGCGCTGGCCCGCTTTCCGGGCGACCCGATGTGCGCGTTCTACCTCGGATATCTCGAAGATCGTCCGGACAGCGTCGTCAGCGCGCTGCGGTCGATCGGCCAGACCCCCGGTGCCGCGCTCGTGCACTGTGCCGCGGGCAAGGATCGCACGGGCGTGGTGGTCGCCCTGGCGCTGTCGGCGGCCGGGACCCGCCGGGACGCGGTGATCGCGGACTACGCGGCCAGCGGCAACCGGATCGGGGCCATCCTCGCGCGCCTGCGCGCTTCCCCCACCTACGCACCCGACCTGGCGAAGCGGGCGGACGACGACCACCGGCCCCGCGCGGAGACCATGTCGGCGTTTCTCAACGAGGTGGACGAGCAGTTCGGTGGCGTGCTGCCCTGGCTGTCCGAGCACGGCTTCGGCGAAGCCGACCTGGCCGCACTCCGCGCTAAACTCCTGTCCTAGTGTCGTGTAATGGAAGCGGGTTTACACCGTCGCAGGCAGGCTTCCGCTGGTCACAGCATGATCGACTGTCTGCGCCGTAAAGCTCAAACGATTACGTGACACTAGGGACTGCTTGAAGTGGTTTCGTGGCGATGAAGGCCGGCGGCCTCACCGCCAGGGGCTTCGCCGCTTGTGAAACACGGCTCAGGTCAGATACCGCGCCGTGGTGCCCGCGAGCGGCATCGGGTCGAGGCCGAGCTTGCGATGGTCCCAGGAGCGCACGCGCTTGACGTCCACCCGCACGGCGACCCGCTTGTGCAGCATCATCTCCACGGCCGGTTTCGCCTCGTCGGTGTACGGGCCCTGGTACCGCTCCCACAGGCTGACACCCATCCGCCACAACTCGCCGGGGTCCTCGCTGATCACGCCACGGCCCTCCAGTGACACGCCACGCAGTTGGTCGTAGGTGTGGCCGGTCTCGATCAGGCACGTGATGCGGTCGTCACGGCGGAGGTTGACCACCTTCTGCGCCTTGGCCTTCGTCTCGAACCAGAGCTGCCCGTCGATCACCGCGTACCACATGGCGACCAGGTGCGGCAGGCCGTCCGGCCCGATCGTGGCCATGGTGGCCGTCCGGCCGCGCTCGACCGACTCGGCGATCTCGGCGCCGGTCATCCGGATCCGCGCGCGCTGGTTCACTCCCATGTGCTCACCTTCGCCACTATCGCCGCGGCCATCGCGGCCGGGTCTCCGTCACCGGGCCGCAACACCACCTCGGGCGCGGCCGGAGCCTCGTACGGATCGTCGATTCCGGTGAAACCGCGGATCTCGCCCGCACGGGCCTTGGCGTACATGCCCTTGGGGTCACGTGCCTCGCACACCTCGAGGGGCGTGTCCACGAAAACCTCCACAAAGGACAATCCAGCCCGTTCGTGCGCCGCCCGCACCCGGTCACGATCCTCGCGGTACGGACTGATCAACGACACTACCGCCACCACGCCGGCGTCGGCGAACAGCCGCGCGACCTCCCCGACCCGCCGCACGTTCTCCGCCCGGTCCGCCGCGCTGAAGCCGAGATCGGCGTTGAGACCCTGGCGCAGGTTGTCGCCGTCGAGCAGGCAGGCGGGCCGGCCCGCGGCGACCAGCCGCCGTTCCAGTTCGACCGCCACGCTCGACTTGCCCGACGCGGAAAGTCCCGTCAGCCACACCGTCATGCCCTGCGTCGCGCGCTCCTCCCGGCTGACCGCGGCTGAGTGCCAGACGACGCGGGACGCGGGCAGACTCGGCCCGGTGATCATGCCCGCGGCGACCGTGTCGTTGGTCACGTCGTCGACCAGGACGAAGCTGCCGGTGGCTCGGTTGCGGCGGTAGGCGTCGAACAGCAGCGGCTGCCGGGTACGCAGCTGGACGCGGCCGATTTCGTTGAGGCACAGCGATTTCGCGCTCTCGTCGCGGTGCAGGGTGTTCATGTCGAGGCGGTAGTCCAGGGTGCGTACCTCGGCCGTGGTGACGCGCGTGGTATGCCGGATCGTGTAGGTCGCGCCGGGGGTGAGGGCGGACCGCTCGGCGAACCAGCAGACCATCGCGTCGATGTCCTGCCCGCTGTGCGGGCGGTTGCCCGGACAGCAGATCAGGTCTCCACGGGCGACGTCGAGGTCGTCGGTGAGCTGTAAGGTCACCGCCTGCGGGGCGAACGCTTCGGTGACGGGCCTGCCACCGGGGCCCCAGATCGCGTCCACTGTGGACGTGAATCCCGAAGGCAGCACCACCACCTCGTCCCCCGGCTTGAAGGTGCCGCCGGCGATCGTGCCCGCGTAGCCCCGGAAGTCCCGGCTGTGCTGCCGGATCACGTATTGGACCGGGAACCGCGCGTCGATGAGGTTCCGGTCGGAGGCGACGTGGACCTCCTCGAGGTGGTGCAGCAGCGGGCTGCCCCCGGACCACGGCATGTTCGCGCCGCGATGCACCACGTTGTCGCCGTGCAGCGCGGAAACCGGGACGAACGCGAGATCGGGCACGTTCAGTTTCATCGCGAACGCGCGGAATTCCTCGCGGATCTCTTCGAAGCGGTCTTGGGACCAGTTCACGAGGTCCATCTTGTTCACGCACACCACGAGGTGCGGAATGCCGAGCAGGCTGGCCAGGAAGGCGTGCCGCCGCGACTGTTCCAGCACCCCCTTCCGGGCGTCGACGAGAATCAGCGCGAGATCGGCGGTGAACGCGCCGGTGGCCATGTTGCGGGTGTACTGGATGTGGCCCGGGGTGTCCGCGATGATGAATTTCCGTTTGGGCGTGGCGAAATAGCGGTGGGCCACGTCGATGGTGATACCCTGTTCGCGCTCGGCCCGCAGGCCGTCGGTGAGCAGCGCCAGATTCGGGTATTCCTCGCCGCGTTCCCGGCTGGTCCGCCCGACCGCCGCGAGCTGGTCGGTGAAGATCGCCTTCGAGTCGAACAGCAGGCGGCCGATCAGGGTGGACTTGCCGTCGTCGACGCTGCCCGCCGTGGCGAGCCGGAGCAGCTGGGCGGGCCTCATGCTCAGAAATACCCTTCCTTCTTGCGGTGGTCTTCCATCCCGGTTTCGGAAATCCGGTCGTCCGCGCAGGTCGCGCCGCGCTCGGTGACGCGGGTCGCGGCGACCTCGGCCACCACCTCCGCCGGCGTCGCCGCCGAGGATTCGACGCAACCCGTGCAGGTGGCATCCCCGACCGTCCGGAAGCGCACCGTGGCCTCGTAGGGCTTTTCCCCGTCGAGCAGCGTGAGAAAGCGAGTACGCGCGAGGAGCATTCCGTCGCGCTGGACGACCGGGCGCCGGTGCGCGTAGTAGATCGACGGCAGTTCGATTTCTTCCGCGGCGATATAGGTCCAGATATCCAGCTCGTTCCAGTTGGACAGCGGGAAGACCCGGATGGACCCGGATGTGCTCGCCCTTGCGGTGTCGCCCGTTGTACAGGTTCCACAGTTCCGGCCGCTGGTTGCGGGGATCCCACTGGCCGAATTCGTCACGGAAGGAGAAAACCCGTTCTTTCGCCCGCGCCTTTTCCTCGTCGCGGCGCGCGCCCCCGAACACCGCGTCGAACGAGTTCTCGCGGATCATCCTCAGCAGCGTGACGGTCTGCAACCGGTTCCGCGAGGCCCGCGGCCCGATCTTTTCGGCCACCCGGCCCGCTTCGATGTCGTCGGTGACCCAGCCGACCAGCAGCCGCGCGCCCCTCCGTTCGACCGTGGCGTCCCGGAAGGCGATCACCTCGTCGAAGTTGTGCCCGGTGTCCACATGCAACACCGGGAACGGCGGCGCGGCGGGCCAGAACGCCTTCGCCGCCAGGTGCAGCATGACCGCCGAATCCTTGCCGCCGGAGAACAGCAGCACCGGCCGCTCGAAGGTCGCGGCGACCTCGCGGAAGATGTGCACCGACTCCGCCTCGAGCGCGTCGAGATGAGTCAGCTCGTAGGTGCTCGCGGTCTTTTCCGGCGTCCTCGCGCGCCCAGTGGTCACCTCGGTGCCGCCCCTTCCTTGCGTGGCTGTTTCATCCTGAGCAAATTAGAACGCGTTCTTGCCTCAGGTCAACGACCGGAGGATGCTTCCGGGCATGGACCTTGCCGTGCTCGAAGACATCAGACGGGTGAAGTACCGCTACCTGCGCAGCGTCGACCTGAAACGCTGGGACGACCTGGCCGACACGCTGGCTCCCGAGGCCACCGCCCACTACGGCACGCCAACCTACGGCGAGCCGCTCGCCCTGTCCGGGCGCGACGAGATCGTGGCGTTCATGCGGGAGAAACTGAATGGCGACATCATCACCGTGCACCTCGCGAGCCAGCCGGAGATCGACATCGACGGCGACACCGCAACCGGGACCTGGGCCTTCGAAGACACCGTGATCGCCACCGCGTACCAGGTCGTGATCAGGGGCGCCGCGTTCTACGAGGACCGCTACCGGCGGTGCGAGGACGGGAAATGGCGGATCACGCACACCAAATACCAGCGCACCTACGAGGCCATGTTCTCGCTCAAGGACCTGGCGAGCTTCCAGCTCACCGCGAACCGGTGGGCGGCCCCCGCCGCCACGA
>NZ_DATELF010000035.1:0-2480 GCF_035276945.1 Amycolatopsis sp.
CAGGGTACATCCACCGCCGGGCAGGCACCGGCTCTCCCGGTTCCCCTCCGACTCAACCCGCCGACAAGGGTGCGTCCGCGCGCGGTGCTCAGCTCGGCGACCGGGCGGCATCGGACCGGTACACGTCCGGCTCCAGATAGATCACCTTCGCGGTCGGCACCGCCGCCCGGATCCGGGACTCCCCGGCGTCGATGGTGGCGGCGATCTCGGCGCCGTCCTCGTCCGCCCCGATGGCGATCTTCGCGGTGACCAGCAACTCGTCCGGACCCAGGTGCACGGTCCGCAAATGGATGATGCGCTGCACGCCGGGCGTGGACGCCAGCGCGGTCTCGATCGCCGCGACCTGCACGGGCAGCGCCGACTCCCCGATGATCAGGCTCTTGGTCTCCACCGCGAGCAGCACCGCGACCGTGCCCAGCAGCACGCCGATACACAAGGTGGCGATCCCGTCGAAGACGCCGTTGCCGGTGAGCACGCTCAACCCGACCCCGACGAGGGCAAACAGCAGGCCGAGCAGGGCGCCGCTGTCCTCCAGCAGGATCACCGGCAGCTCCGGGCTGCGGGTGCGGCGCACGAACCCCAGCCAACTGCGGCCCCCGCGGGTTCGGTTCGCCTGCCCCACCGCGGTCCGCAGCGCGTACCCCTCCAGGGCGGCGGCGATCAGCAGGACGATCACCGCGACCAGCGGCGACTCCAGCGGATGCGGGTCAACCACCTTGTGGTAGCCCTCGTACACCGCGTACAGGCCACCCAAAGTGAACAGCACGACCGCCACCAGGAACGCGTACACGTAGCGTTCCCGGGCGTGCCCGAACGGGTGCAGCCGCGACGCCGGCCGGCGGGCCCGGCGTCCGCCGATCAGCAGCAGCACCTGGTTGCCCGAGTCCGCCACCGAGTGCACCCCCTCGGCCAGCATCGACGCCGACCCGGTGATCCCGGCCGCGACGAACTTCGACACCCCGATCGCCACGTTCGCGGCCAACGCGGTCACCACCGCCCGGGTGCTGTCCTCGCCCGCCATATCAGCCCCTGCCCGTTGGACCCGTCGAAGACCAATGTCGCAGCCGGGCATACCCCGACATCGACACCCCATCCTCCATCACCTGGTTTCGACCGGCCGGCCAGCGCCATCGCACCACAGCCAGGTTGACCGGCACTGTCCGGCGGAACTCCGCATTCGGCCATTCCCGAGCAAGGAGTTGACGTGGAAGCCACCGGCTTCCTCACCGCCATCATCATCGGCCTGATCATCGGCGCGCTCAGCCGGCTGGTCGTACCCGGCAAGCAGGACATCCCGATCTGGCTGACCATATTCATCGGTGTCGTCGCCGCCATCATCGACACGGTCATCCCGGCCGCGCTCCGCGTGGTCAACACCCGCCCCAGCCCACCTCAGCGATGCCGGTCCGGGCGGTGCACGCCTTCCGGACCGAGCCGGCGTGTTCGGCCTTCGACCTGGCGGCGGTCCGGCAGTTCACCGCGCGCTGCTGCGCCGACCCCGCTCCCAACCCCGCGAAGAGTGCCCCGAGACCCTCCGGCAACCGCGACGTTGTTGCAGGTTAGCGGGGACTGTGCCGCGAACGGTGTTTCCGGCCCGACACGCCGGGCTGAGGTCCGGCGGGATGGGCACCGTGAGTGATGACATCGAACGTCGTGAGTCCACGTAGGAAGAACGACGCTGACGGGCGGCAGCTGTCGCCCGAACAGGCCGCCGCGGCCGCGATGGTGGCCGACGCCAAGGCCCGCGGGCTGGAGCTGACCGGCCCGAACGGACTGCTGAAGCTGTTCACCAAGAACGTGCTGGAAACCGCCCTGACCGAAGAAATGACCGAGCACCTCGGGCATGAAAAGCACCAGGCCGAGCCGGACCGCGAGTCGACGAATGTGCGCAATGGCAGCCGGGCGAAAACCGTCGTGTCGGACGCGGCCGGCGAGGTCCGTATTGAGGTTCCTCGGGATCGGGAGGGCACGTTCGAACCGCAGATCGTCAAGAAGCGGCAACGCCGGCTCACCGACGTGGACGAAATCGTCCTCTCGCTGTACGCCAAAGGGCTCACCACCGGGGAGATCTCGGCGCATTTCGCGGAGATCTACGGCGCCTCGATCTCCAAGGAAACGATCTCCCGGATCACCGACAAGGTGGTCGCCGAGATGACCGAATGGGCCACGCGGCCGCTGGATGCCGTCTACGTCGCCGTGTTCGTCGACGCCATCATGGTCAAGGTCCGCGACGGGCAGGTCGCCAACCGGCCCATCTACGCCGCCATCGGCGTCACCGTGGACGGCGGCAAGGACGTGCTGGGGCTGTGGGCCGGCACCGGCGGTGAGGGCGCCAAATTCTGGATGAGCGTGCTGGTCGACCTGAAGAACCGCGGCGTGACCGATGTGTTCTTCCTGGTCTGCGACGGTCTGAAGGGACTGCCCGACGTGGTGGAAGCCGTATGGCCACAGACCATTGTCCAAACATGCATCATTCATCT
>NZ_DATELF010000036.1:0-42114 GCF_035276945.1 Amycolatopsis sp.
TTGTTCCGGGCGTCCTGTCGATTCCCTCCCTTCCCGGCCGCGCGGGAGTCTCGTCACCTTCCGTGCCCGGTCGCGGGCCGCCGAGGCCGGGTTAGATCGCGAGTTAGGTCGCCGGGAGCGGGTTAGATTTCTAACCCACGGGTTAGCCGCCCCCATCTGGTTCCTGACCTGCGCAAAGTTAGACAAGTTAGGTGGGTCAGGTGGGTTAGATCGGCGCCCGCGAGCCTCCAAAAACCCGGCGTCGCGCCACAGGCCGCGAGCTAACTAACCCGCGCAGCTGCGCCACCCCACGGCCCTAGGTCTAGACCCGGCTGCCTCTAGACCTAGACCCCGCCCCTAGACCCGCATCGGTCACCTGACCAGGCACCTAGACCCCTAGACCCACCTCGGGAGGACCATGCCCAACCCGCTGCACAAGGCCCGCACGCCCCGGCGGCGGCAACCCCTAGAACCCCTCGCGCGACACGGAGCGTGAACAAAGCGAACGCTAGCGTTCGGCGCCCGCCTAGCGTGCCTCGATGCTAGATCTAGCGTCCCCGCTAGCGTCTCGCAACCGGGCTGGCCAGCGATCTAGCGCCTAGCGTCCACCTGCGCAAACACCGCGCCAACCCCCGAAAACCCAGGTCCGCGACACCCCCGCCGGGTGCTCGCTAGGGCCGAACATGCCCAAAACGCGGATACGGACAGTAGCCGCGACCAGGAAGGAGCACGCCATGCCATCACCGCGCCCGCTGACCAGCACGACCACCGGGAGACACCCCAGATGGACACCGCGCACACCAACCAGGGCCGCGTCCTGCTGACCGTCGAAGCAGCCGCGCAAGCGCTCAGCATCGGCCGCACCACCATGTACGCGCTCATCAAGGCCGGGCGCATTGCAAGCGTCCGCGTCGGCCACCTTCGCCGCGTACCCGCTGCCGCGCTCGCGGCCTACGTCCAGCAACTCGCTACCGACCAGCAAGCCGCCTGAAAGGGGGACGTGACGAATGCCGCGCAAGAAACGAGCCGAAGGCAAACGCGCACCGAATGGCGCGTCGAGCATCTACTACAGCGAATATGACAAGTTGTGGCACGGTCGCGTGACAATGGGAGTCCGCGACGACGGGAAACCCGACCGGCGCCACGTCAAGCGGAAAAAGGAATCCGATGTTATCGACGCCGTGCGGAAGCTTGAACGCGAGCGGGAAAGCGGGCAGGTTCGTAAGCCTGGTCGGCCGTGGACCGTTGAAAAGTGGCTCAGGCATTGGGTGGAGAACGTGGCCGCTCCATCCGTTCGTGACACAACACTCGCCGGGTATCGGACGGCCGTCTACAAGCATCTGATTCCGGGAATCGGAGCGCACCGAATCGACCGACTAGAACCGGATCACCTCGAAAAGCTCTACGCGCGAATTATGGCGGAAGGTGGTAAGCCAGGTACCGCGCACCAGGTACACCGCACGATCAAGACCGCGCTTTTCGTGGCAATGGCGCGTGGCCACGTCACCAAGAACGTGGCCAAGCTCGCGAAGGCCCCGCGAATCGATGAGGACGAGATTGTCCCGTTCACCGTCGAAGAGGCACAGCGGATTCTCGCCGCTGCCGCCAAGCGTCGGAATGGCGTGCGGTTCGCAGTGGCGCTCTCGCTCGGACTGCGGAAAGGTGAAGCTCTTGGCTTGAAATGGTCACGCGTCGATCTGGACGCGGGTGTTCTGCACACACCTCGACAACTCCAGCGGCATAAGTGGAAGCACGGTTGCGACGACCCGCACGAATGCGGGAAGGCGCTTCACAAAACGAGGCCGTGCAAGCCGACGTGTACGCGGCACAAGAAGCCGTGTCCTCCGGTGTGTCCGCCGAATTGCACCGGTCACGCGGCGGCTTGCCCAAAACGCCACGGCGGCGGACTTCGGGAGGTCGAGGTCAAATCCCGGGCCGGAAAGCGAACGGTCGGCATTCCTAAACCGTTGCTCGACGCGCTGCGAGAGCACAAGAAAGCGCAGGATGCCGAACGCGAGCACGCTGGTACGGAATGGCATGAGGGCGGCTGGGTATTCGCTCAGCCAACCGGCCGGCCGATCGATCCACGCGCCGATCACGACGACTGGAAGAGCTTGCTCGGGGAGGCGAACGTTCGGGACGCTCGGCTGCACGACGCCCGGCACACGGCGGCGACCATGCTACTCGTGCTCAAGGTGCCACTACCGGCGATCATGGAGGTGATGGGCTGGGGCGAAGCGTCGGTGGCGAAGCGCTACGTGCACGTCCCGGATGAAGTCATTCTCGGCATCGCTGGCCAAGTCGAGGGGCTTCTATGGGCCGCCGCTGGAAAGGAGACCTCGGGCAAGTCCACGAAGGGGCTCACCGACAAGCAGCGGAAGGCCCTGCTCGCGCTGCTTGCCGACGTGCTCAACGAGGGCGAAAACGCGGCGGACGACGACCAGGGCGACGACGGCACGGCGGGGCTTCCAGAGGCCGTCTGAGCGGCGCATATGAGCCCCAAACTGAGACCGAGGCACGGCCACTCGATCGGCCGTGCCCCGGTTCTCGCAGGTCAGAGACCTGTTGTCGGTCGGGATGACAGGATTTGAACCTGCGACCCTCCGCTCCCAAAGCGGATGCGCTACCAAGCTGCGCCACATCCCGTGCGCCTGAGCACCCTCCGTCAGCAGAGGATCTCCCTACGAGCGGGCGACGGGAATCGAACCCGCGTAGCCAGTTTGGAAGACTGGGGCTCTACCATTGAGCTACGCCCGCGTACGCCCGGGAAGTCCCGGGCGCGGTCTCATTGTACCGGTCCCCGCCGCGGTGATCACACCACCCCACTCGTCCGGCGCGGCGCGCGATCTCAGCCCGGTCAGGGCGCGAGGGTCGCGCGGCATTCGGCGCAGCGTGGGAGCTTGCGCCAGGGATGTGTGCTCTCCGACGGGATGCACCGGTGGCCGCAGGAGGCTCGCAGCCCGGTGCCGGGGTGGTAGTCACGGCCCGCCGGCACCCAGTGGGTCGCGGCGGCGTCGCTGTCGGGCAGCCATCCCCAGTACGAGCGCAGGGAAACGAGGTCTGATCGGTGGGGTGCGGGGAATCTGCCATACATGCGCGGCATGGTCGTCCCCCGCGACCCTCCGCGCACCGGGACACACAAGAGGTAACAACTCGCTTACGTTCGTGTGCGCAATGTTTACCCGCCGGCACGCCGCGCCGTGGCCATGGCGCGTTCGACCTCCCAGAAGGCACGTATGGACATGATCTTGCCCTCGTCGTCGACCCGGTAGACGAACACGCCGTCGGTGTCCACGCGGTAGCCGCGCAGGAAGGTCGTGACGGTGCCGACGTTGGCGACCTCGTTGCCCGCCGCGTGCGAGTCCCGCATGACGAACTGGAACCGCTCCACCCTGGCGATCGCGAGATCCCAGAACGCCGAAATCCCGTCGTGGCCGTGGTGTCCCCTGCCCTCCTGGTCGAACATCGAGGGTCCGACCGGGTCCTCGATCACGGCGTCGGGCCGGAACAGGGACGGCCACTCTTCCTTGGCACCCTGGACGGTCGCGTTCATCGAGCGCCACGCCGCCACGCGCGCGGGCGGCTGCGCTGCCCCGGGGTCCCAGCACACTTCGATGGTCACCGGAACTCCCCGATTGTCTCGTCGGCGAACTTCTTGATGGCGTCCTTCTTCGGCCCGATCGGACCGTCGAAGGGAATCCCGTCGAACACCCAGGGCTGCGTAACCACGTCGGTGACGCCGATCCCGGCCTGCTCGCGGTACCCGCTCGGACCGAACCGGTCGATGCACACGGCCTGGATCTCGAACGGCTCGCCGGCCCGCCCGTATTCCACGCGAAGTTCGTTCAGCCGGCCGATGGCGCTCTCCAGGTCGGCGAATTTCATCATGGCCGACGACCAGCCGTCGCCGACGCGGGCCGCGCGCCGCAGCGCCACGTCGGTGTGGCCACCGATGTAGAACGGCACGCACTTGGCGGGCGCCGGGCTCATGCGCAGCTTGTCGAAGTCGAAGAACCGCCCGTGGTAGGAAACCATGCCGCCGCCGAGGATCAGCCGCAGCACCTCGATCGCCTCGTCCACCCGCTTGCCGCGCTGCGTGTACGGCGCGCCGCACCACTCGAACTCCTCGGGCATCCAGCCGACGCCCAGGCCCAGGCCGAACCGGTCGCCGGACAGCACCGCGACCGAGGCCACCTGCCGGGCGAGCAGCACCGGATTGCGCGAGCCGAGCTTGAGCACCGAGGTGTAGAAGAAGATCTCGCTGGTCACCGCGCTCATCGACGCGACGGCGATCAGCGGGTCCGCCCAGGGCGTCTCCTCGTTCCAGAACCGGCTTCCGTCGGGCGTGTAGGGATACTCGGCGGAAACCGTCTCGGAGTAGAAGAGGGAATCCGGCAGTGCGATCGCCGAGAACCCGTTCTCCTCCGCCGTCCTGGCCAGGTCGGCGAACTGGTCGAGGGGGTTCATCGCGACCGACAAGGTGAACTTCATGCTTGCAAGACTATAACGTGTTCTAGTTTACGTCGAGAGCGGAACGGGCGGTGCCAGCCGCCGCGACCAGGCTGGCGGTTGGCGTCGCCATCCTCGCCAACGGCACTCCAGAGTGGACACACGACACGGCCTGGGCGGCCGCACTGCGGAAAGTCGGCCGCGACTGCTTCGGTGAACTGCCCTTGCCCGCCTGCGGCTCCAGCGAGGAGGAACGCCGGCACCGCTGGAACGGCTCGACCACGCACAGCTACCGCGGTTCGAGACCGAACCGCGGCAGGCACTGCTCGCGGCCCAGCCCGACGGCGTCTTCGCCGAGGAGGTAGCCGTGCGGGCCTCGGGGCTCTGGGAACACAGGGGATAGTGTCCACGTTGTCCGGTTCAAATACCGAAACTCGTGGGGAGCTAACCATGGGTACCGCGATCACCGTGATCGTGCTCCTGCTCATCGTCGTCGGCGGCATCGCGTACTTCGCGAAGAACCAGGCCGCGGCCCGGCAACGCCAGCTCGAGGACGCCAAGGCCGACGCACGGCGGCTGGTGGAGCGCCTCGGCGGCCAGGTGCTGAACCTTACGGGCACCGACACCGCGTCCATGCAGGCGCTCGCGGACGCCGCCGAGCGGTACAACGCCGCCGGGTCTCAGCTCGGCCAGGCGAAGACCGCCGAGCAAGCCAAGCTGGTCAAGGAGACCGCGCTTGAAGGGCTGTACTACGTGCGCGCGGCGCGCACGGCGATGGGTATGGACCCCGGCCCGAAGCTCCCCGAGGAGGCCGAGCGGGAGCGTGCGGGCAAGGTGACCGAGCATCGCAAGGTCGACGTCGAGGGCCAGAGTTACGAGGCGTCGCCGGACCCGGGCGCCGGCACGCCCTACTACTACCCCGGCGGCCGGGTCGCCGGGCGCCCGGTGCCGCAGGGCTGGTACAGCGAGCCGTGGTGGAAGCCCGCGCTGATCGCCGGCGCCTGGGGCCTGGGGTCGATGTTCCTGTTCAGCGCGATGTTCAGCGGCATGAGCGGGATCGCGAGCGCGCAGGCCTGGGAGGCCGGCTTCGACGCGGGCCAGGCGGACACGATGGCCGACATGGGCGGTGCCGACACGGCCGGTGACTTCGGCGGTGGTGACGGTGGTGGTGACGGCGGCGGAGGCTTCGACGGCGGCGGGGTTGACGGGGGTGGCTTCGACTTCGGCGGCGGGGGCGACTTCGGCGGCGACTGGTAGCTCAGGCGGGCTGGCAGGCCGGACACCAGTAGAGGTTGCGGCCCGCCAGTTCCTTGTGCGCCACCGTGGTGCCACACACCAGGCACGGCTGGCCGGCACGACGGTAGACGTAGACCTCGCCGCCGTGGCGGTCCTGCCGCGGCGCCCTGCCGGTGACCTCCGGCAGGTGCTCGTCGGCGACGGTGTCGATCCGCCCGGTGCGCACGCCCGCCCGCATGAGCGTGCCCAGATCCGTCCAGATTTCCTTCCACTGCACCGGATCCAGCGACCTGCCCGGCGTCATGGGCGCGATCCCGTGCCGGAACAGCACTTCCGCGCGGTACACGTTCCCGACACCGGCGAGCACACCCTGGTCCATCAGGAGCGTGGCCAGCGGCGCGCGTGACGCGGAAATCCTTTCCCACGCCCGTTCCGGCCGCGCGTCGCGGCGCAACGGGTCGGGGCCGAGCCGGGATCTGATCGCCTCCACCTGATCCGGGGCGAGCAGCTCGCATCGGTTCGGGCCACGCAGGTCTGTCCAATGTGTACTGCCGATCAGCCTCATCCGCACCTGCCCCACGGGAACCACCGCCGGCAGCTTCGACTCGCTGAACGTGCCGTAGAGGCCGAGATGGACGTGCACGGTCCCGGCGGAGCCGAAGTCGTGGAACAGATGCTTGCCGTGCGCCTCGGCCCGGACGAGCACCTGACCGTCCAGAATGGACGCTTCGCGGGCGAACTTGCCCTGCGGGCTGCTCACCGCCACCGGCCCGCCCGCGTAACGCCGCTGGTGCAGCCGGGCGAGCCGGTGGAGCGTGTGGCCTTCGGGCATCAGGCCGACGGCAGCGGCGGCGGGGTGCCGGTGCGCTCGTACTCGGCGAGTTGACCGATCCGGCGTTTGTGCCGCTCGTCGGGGGACGGCGGGGTGGCCAGGAATGTGTCCACGATCTCGACTGCTTCTTCGACGGTGTGCATCCGCGCGCCGATGCCGATCAACTGGGCGTGGTTGTGCTCACGGGCGAGCTGGGCGATCTCCGGCTTCCAGGCCAGCGCGGCCCGGGCACCACGCACCTTGTTCGCCGCGATCTGCTCGCCGTTGCCGGAGCCGCCGATGACCACGCCGAGGCTGCCCTCGTCGGCCACCACGCGCCGGGCCGTCTCGACGCAGAAGGCCGGATAGTCATCGGCCGGGTCGTAGACGAACGGGCCGATGTCGACCACGTCGTGCCCGGCGCCTTTGAGGTGGGTCGCCAGGTGATTCTTCAGTTCGAAACCGGCATGGTCGGATCCCAGATAGACACGCACGGCCTGGAGTCTGCCATCCCCGCGTAACGCGGCCATGCTTCGGGTATGGGGACCTTCTTTCAATCGGGCTTCGACGGCAGGCTGGAATGGCGACCCGACCTCGCCTCGCGCGACGGTGCCACTCTCTGCTGCTCCGCGTTGCCGCGGCCGGGACCGGTGCACGGGTGGGCGGGCCGTCCCCGCAACGCCACCGCGGCGACCACGGCCGCCGTACCGGCTCGGCGGAGCCGTCGGCGTGATCCCGGCGGGCGAGCGGTGGGGCGTGAATGCGCTGGCCGCCGGGACGGACAGTGGCCTCCGGCCCTGCGTCGAAGATCACCTCGGGGCGGGCGCCATCGTCGAGGCCCTGCTCGCGCTCTCCTGTTCCGCATCCCCGGAAGCCACCCTGGCGGCCACGGCGTTCGCGGCACTGAGGTCACCGAAGCCCTCACCGGCTGTGTGTCCGGGTGTCCGGCCGTGAACTCCTCGACGCCGGACACGCCGATGACATCGCACTCGCCGCCGCCACGGACGTCAGCACGGCCGCCCCGCTCCTGGAACCCACTACGTTGAGAGACAGTTCATCGGGGAGGGAGTGATCCGTGGGCGACTGGGTGGAGCTCGGGCACGGGGTGTTCGCGCGACGGTACGAGCACCTGGACCAGACGCTGGGCCTTGTCGTGGGCGCCGAGCGGTGCCTGGTGATCGACACCGGTGGCGACGAGGTGCAGGGGGCCGAGTTCGCGGCGGCGATCCGGGAGGTGACGGACCTGCCCTGGGTCGTGGCGATCACGCACGCGCACTTCGATCACTACTTCGGCACGGCCGCGTTCCGGCCAGGTGCTGTCTGGGCGCACGAGCGCTGCCGGGAGGTGATGGCCGCCGAAGCGGACAACGACCGGGCGAGGTGGGCGGCCAAGTTCACCGAAGACGGCGAACACGAGCTGGCCGACCGGCTCGACGCGGCCGAACTCGTGCTGCCGGACGAGGTGTTCGACGCCAAGGCCGCGGTGGACCTCGGCGGCCGGGAGGTCGTGCTGCTGCACCCCGGTCTCGCGCACACCGACCACGACATCGCCGTGCACGTGCCCGACGTGGGCGTGGTCTTCGCCGGTGACCTGGTCGAGTCGGGCGCGCCGCCGGCGATCGGCACCGACGCCCATCCCGTGGCCTGGCCGAGGGCACTGGACAAACTGCTCGCCCTGCACCCACGTGTGGTCGTGCCCGGGCACGGCGAGCCCGTGAACGCCGAGTTCGTCGAGGAACAGCGCGACGAGTTGCACCAGCTTTCCGCGTTGTTCCGGGCCGTCCAGGCGGGGCGGATGCCCGTCGAGAAGGCGGTGTGGCACTCGCCCTACCCGATCGAGGTAACCCGTCCTGTTCTTTCTCGCGCCGTCAGTCGAACTTGAGCTCGCCCGTCCGGGTGCGCTTCAGCTCGAAGAAATCGGGATAGCCGGCCAACGCCACTGCCCCGTCGAACACCTTCAGCGCGTCCTCGCCACGCGGGATCGAGCTGAGCACGGGCCCGAAGAAGGCGACCCCGTTGATGTGGATGGTGGGCGTGCCGACGTCCGTCCCGACCGGGTCCATGCCCTCGTGGTGGCTGGTGTACAGGGCCTCGTCGTACTCGGTCGACTCCGCCACGTCCATCACTTCCGGCGCGCCGACGGCCTGCACCGCTTCCTTGAGCACCTGGGTGACGTCCTGGTTGCCCTGGCTGTGGAAACGCGTGCCGAACTCGGTGTAGAAGTCCCGCGTCACGGCCTCGCCCTTGTGCTGCGAGAGGGCGATGGCGACCCGCACCGGGCCCCACGCCTTCTTCAGCATTTCCTGGTACTGCTCGGGCAGGTCCCGGCCGCTGTTCAGAATCGCCAGGCTCATCACGCGGAAGTTCAGGTCCAGCTCGCGGTGCTTCTCGACCTCGAGGATCCAGCGCGAGGTGATCCAGGCGAACGGGCACATGGGGTCGAAGTAGAAGTCGACGCGCGTCGCGGTCATACGTTGCTCCCGGTAAGTGGTGACAGTCCTGTGGTGATGGTCCTGTGGTGATGGTCCTGTGGTGATGGTCCTCAAACCGGCCCAACAGCGCACGCGTGACGCTTGTTCCCGTGGGCATTCATGATTGGATGGTTGGAACCAGAACCACTAGCGCGACCCAGAGGTGCACGTGCCCGCCCCAAACCTGACCCGCGACCAAGCCAAGCAGCGCGCCGAACTGTTGGACATCGACTCCTACGACATCGTCCTCGACCTCACCGACGGCGACGGCGCGCCGGGAGAGCGGACGTTCGCCTCGACGACAACGGTGCGGTTCACCTGCGCGCGTCCCGGAGAGAGCTCCTGGATCGATATCGTAGCCGCCGGAGTGCGTTCGGCGACCCTGAACGGGCGGGCTCTGGACGTTTCCTCCTACGTGGAGGACAACGGCATCGCGCTGCCCGGCCTCGCGGCGGTCAACGAACTGGTCGTCGAGGCCGACTGCCGGTACATGAACACCGGTGAGGGCCTGCACCGGTTCGTGGACCCGGTCGACGACGCGGTCTACCTCTACACCCAGTTCGAAACCGCGGACGCCAAGCGCATGTTCGCCTGCTTCGACCAGCCCGACCTCAAGGCCACCTTCCGCCTCACCGTCACCGCCCCCAGCGACTGGAAGGTGGTGTCGAACGCGCGGGCCGAATCGACCGAGAAGACCGCCGAAGGCGCCACCAGGACGGTTTTCGCGGTGTCCGAGAAGATCTCCACCTACATCGTCGCGCTGGTCGCCGGCCCGTACGCGGAGTGGCACGACCAGTACGTGGAGGACGATCTGGTGATCCCGCTCGGCATCTACTGCCGCGCCTCGCTGGCCGCGCACATGGACGCGGAGCGCCTGTTCACGGAGACGAAGCAGGGTTTCGCCTTCTACCACGAGGCGTTCGCCACGCCGTATCCCTTCACGAAGTACGACCAGCTGTTCGTGCCGGAGTTCAACGCGGGTGCGATGGAGAACGCGGGCGCGGTCACCTTCCTCGAGGACTACGTGTTCCGCAGCCGGGTCACGCGCTATTCCTACGAGCGCCGCGCGGAGACGCTTCTGCACGAAATGGCGCACATGTGGTTCGGCGACCTGGTCACCATGCGCTGGTGGGACGACCTCTGGCTGAACGAGTCCTTCGCCACCTTCGCCAGCGTGCTCGCGCAGGCCGAGGCCACCGAGTACGAGCACGCGTGGACGAGTTTCGCCAACATCGAGAAGTCGTGGGCGTACCGGCAGGACCAGCTGCCGTCGACACACCCCATCGCCGCGGACATCGTGGACCTGCAGGCGGTCGAGGTGAACTTCGACGGGATCACCTACGCCAAGGGCGCCAGCGTGCTCAAGCAGCTGGTCTCCTACGTCGGCCTGGACAACTTCCTGGCCGGGCTGCGGGTCTACTTCGGTAAGCACGCCTGGGGCAACGCCACCCTGGCCGATCTCCTGTCCGCGCTCGAGCAGGCGTCCGGGCGCGACCTGTCCGGCTGGAGCGCGCAGTGGCTGGAAACCACCGGTCTCAACTCGCTGCGGCCGCGGTTCTCCACCGGCGCGGACGGCCGGTTCACGTCGTTCACGGTGGTCCAGACCGGGGCGAAACCGGGCGCGGGCGAGCTTCGCACGCACCGGATCGCGGTGGGCATCTACGACGATGACGACTCGGGCAACCTGGTTCGCACCCAACGGGTCGAGCTCGACGTGACAGGCGAGCACACCGAGGTGCCCCAGCTGGTCGGCAGCCGCGCCGGGAAACTGGTGCTGGTCAACGACGACGACCTGACCTACTGCACGATGCGGCTGGACGCCGGGTCGCTGGCGACCCTGGTGGACCGGATCGCCGACATCACCGAGCCGCTGCCGCGCACGCTGTGCTGGTCGGCCGCCTGGGAGATGACGCGGGAGGCCGAGCTGAAGGCCAGGGACTTCGTGGCGATCGTTTCGCACGGCATCCACGCGGAGACCGAGGTCGGGGTCGTGCAGCGGCTGCTGCTGCAGGCGCAGACCGCGCTGAACTCCTACGCCCAGCCTTCGTGGGCGGCAAGCCACGGCTGGCCGGAGTTCACCGCGCGCGTGCTGGAGCTGGCCCGCGCGGCCGAGCCGGGCTCGGACCACCAGCTCGCCTTCGCCAACTCGCTGGCCGGTTCGGTGCTCGACGGGAAGACCCTGGACGTGCTCGCCGGCTGGCTCGACGGTTCAGCGCCGTTGCCCGGCCTGACCGTCGACGCCGACCTGCGGTGGCGGTTGCTGAAGGCGCTGGTGGCACACGGCAGGGTGGGCGAAGACGCGATCGACGACGAACTGGCCAGGGACGACACCGCGACCGGCCGCCGGCACGCCGAACACGCCCGCGCCCTGCGGCCCACGCCGGAGGCGAAGGCCGAGGCGTGGCAGAAGGCCGTGTACGACGACGAACTCCCCAACGCGGTCGGCACCTCCATCATCGGCGGCTTCTCCCACCCCGGGCAGAAGGAACTGCTCGGGGAGTACGTGGGCGAGTACTTCGCGGTGATCGACGACGTGTGGCAGCGGCGGTCCAGCGAGCGGGCCCAGCCGACGATCGTCGGGCTGTTCCCGGCGTGGGCGGTGGAGCACTCCACCGTCGCGGCCGCCGACGAGTGGCTGGCCGACGAGCGCCCCGCAGCGCTTCGCCGGCTCGTCTCCGAGGGCCGGGCCGGCATCCTGCGGGCACTGGCCGCCCGCGAATTCGACGAGTCCTGACCCGCCGGCGCGAGGCCACACCACCGTGTCCTGTGGGGTGTGGCCTCGCGGGGGTCAGTGCTTGGGGGCCGAGCCCGCCTGGTCGGAGAGCATCCGCAGGCCGGAGATCAGCCCACCGACGAGGTCGCCCTCCTTGAACGAGGCGACCATGCTCATCACCGCGAGCTTGGCGCCGCGGTCGGGCAGGCGCTGCGCGGCTTCGGCACCGGTGACGATCTGGATGACCCGCTGGCCCGGCGAAACCGCGATGAGCACCGCGTCGGCCGCGCCGGGGCCGATGGCGGCGTGCAGCTTCTCCGCCGCGGCCCGGGTGTCGCCACCCTCGAACTCACCGAGGTAGACGCTGAAGTCGAGGCCGGTCTCGCGGCTGGCCAGGGTCAGCGCCTCGTCGAGCCGGGCGAGCTGGGCGGCGCTGAACGGGCCGGTCGGCGGAGCCGGTTCATACATCTTGGCGACCGAGCGCCTGCCGGTGGAGGTAATCCCGACACCGAACTCCGGCTCCTCGGTCACGGTCTGCTGGGCGAGTTCACCAGTTGCCACTGGCACCTCCAACCGCCGTCCCGGCCTGCTCGCCGGAGGTGGATTCGGACTGCGCCGCCCCAATTCCCTCGGGATGCCCGCTCCACCACATCGGCGGGTACTCCCAGGCCTGTCCCGGACGGTACCTCGGGGTCCCGGCGAACTTCGAGCGCAAGGTGACCAGCGCGACCACACCGTAGATGGCCGCGGGGATCAGCGCGAAGACCAGGATCGTCTCGACGATGCTCACGGGCCCAAGACTAGCCCGTGACATTTGCGAACCCTTCGTCGCATCGGACCCGCCTCGGCCGTGTGCCACGTCTTCGTTCACTCGATGGGCCGAAACAGGACCACGCGAAAGGTTGCAAGTCAACGTACGGCCGGACTCAACCGCCGTGGCCGTCTTGTTCAGGGGTTAAGATCCTCGTACTTTTTCACCTGTACGGGCCTTGCGCCCCGCGCCACGAACCAACTAAGTAACGCACAGGTCCCTGAAGGGAAGATCATGTACCTCGCCGCTACCCCCACTCAGACCAATGATGGCCACGTTCTGTCACTGATCAACACTTTCGAGGGCCGGGGGACCCGCGTCACCCGGAGTACTCGGGTCACCGCGGGCACCAGGGTCACCCGCGGCACCCGGGTGACGCGAGGGACGAGGGTCACGGCGGGTACCCGGGTCACGCTAGGTACGCGAGTCACCCGCGGCACCCACGGCACCGCGGGCACCCGCGTGACGCGGGGCACCAGGGTCACCCGCGGCACCCGCGTCACCTGCGGGACGCGCGTCACCGCCGCCTGAACGACCGGACGCACAACGTCGGCTCGCCCCGGCAGGCAGGTTGCCGGGGCGCCGTCGTGCTCGGACAGCTAAGCCGCCACTCCCAGGTACGGCCGCCACAACGGGTCCGCGTCCCCGGAGTGCACGAGCAGCCGCCAGTGCGGTCCGTGCGGCGCCGTCGGCACCACCCGCAGATGCCAGCCCAGCTCGGACAGCAACCGGTCGGCCTTGCGGTGGTTGCACCTGGCGCAGCAGGCGACGCAGTTCTGCCAGCTGTGCGCACCCCCGCGGCTGCGGGGGACCACATGGTCTATCGTCTCCGCCCGGCCACCGCAGTAGGCACAGCGGTACCGGTCCCGGTGCATCAGGCCCGCCCGGGTGAGCGGCACCTGGGCCCGATAGGGCACCCGGACGTAGGTCGACAACCGGATCACCGAGGGCACCGGCAGCGAGAGCGTCGCCGCGTGCAGCGTGAGCCCCGCCGGATCGCCGTGCACGACCTCCGCCTTGCCGCACATGACGAGCACCACAGCCCGCCGCAGCGGAAGCGCCGTCAGCGGCTCGTAGGTGGCGTTGAGCAGGAGAACTCGGCTGCGACCCCAGGAGGGGGTGGTGCCTGCCGCCGGATCCCGCCCTCTACGCTGACCGTGCGGTCGGCCGGGTCGGCCGCCTCGCGTGGGTGGCCCACTGGGCTGAGGCCCGCTCTGGGCACCTCCACCCGGATAGGCACACAGGACTCCCTCCGGCGCCTGCCCACCGTAATCGGCAGCGCCGAGGGGGATCGGTTGTCGGTCTGGCACTCGACCACCTCCACGGGTGCAGCCATAGTCGACCACAGATCGCACCCGAAATGCACCTGTGTTAGAAGACGTGTCCTGTGAAATCCGCCCGTCGTTCGTGTGACGACGGGCACAATGCCGAGAAAGGGGCCGCAAGCCGCCGTGAACCCGCTGCTTAGCCAGACCCCCCAGTGTGTCAGCGAGCAGGGCACCTGGTGTTACGAGGTGTACCAGATTACTCACAACGAGTGGCTGGCGGCCTCCGCCGGATGGCTCGTGGCCAAGCCGTTGAAGATCACGCTGGTCCTGGTGGTCGCGATCTTCATCCGATGGCTGGTCCGGAAACTGATCGACCGGCTGACGACCCTCCCCCGCAACAACGGCAACCGCAAGCTTCCCGCGCTGCTGAGACCGCTGCGCGAGCGCGCGCCGAGCCTGCTGGGTCCGTCGCTGACCGAGCGTCGCGCCCAGCGGGCCAAGACGATCGGTTCGGTGCTGAAGTCCGTCACCTCGTTCGTGGTCCTCGGGCTGGCGTTCATCCAGGTCCTCGGCGAGTTGGGGATCAACCTGGGGCCGATCATCGCCTCGGCCGGGATCGTCGGCGTCGCGCTCGGTTTCGGCGCCCAGAACCTGGTCAAGGACTTCCTGTCCGGAATGTTCATGATGCTGGAGGACCAGTACGGCGTCGGCGACGTGATCGACACCGGCGAGGCGAGCGGGGTGGTCGAATCGGTCGGCCTGCGTATCACCACGCTGCGGGACATCAAGGGCACGGTCTGGTACGTGCGGAACGGCGAGGTGCTGCGGGTCGGCAACTCGAGCCAGGGCTTCGCGGTCGCCGTGGTGGACGTGCCGCTGAGCTACACCGCCGAGGTGGACCGCGCGGTGGAGGTGCTCACCGAGGCCGCCACCGCCGCAGTGGCCGAGGAACCCCTGTCCAGTAACGTTCTGGAGCCACCCCAGGCGCTGGGCGTGGAAAGCGTGACCCCGGAGGGCATCACGATCCGGCTGACCGCGAAGGTGCGGCCGGGCAAGCAGTGGACCGTGCAACGCGCCCTGCGCGCGGCCGTGCTCGCGAAACTCGAGGAAGCCGGGTTCGAACCGCCGATCGGCCGCCTGCTCGGGCCGGCGGGGACGGGCGCACAATAAGCAGGAGAAACCAAGCCCACAGCCGGGCCGCGGCAGTCAAAACGACCAGCGAGCGCGCGTTGCGCAAACTCGCGGAGGAGAAATGAGCGCGCCGGAACCGAATTTCTACGAGGCGGTCGGTGGCGAGCCGACCTTCCGCAAGATCGTTTCGCGGTTCTACGCGGAAGTCGCCCAGGACGAGGTCCTGCGCCCGCTCTATCCCGAGGAGGACCTCGGACCCGCCGAGGAACGGCTGCGGCTGTTTCTGATGCAGTACTGGGGCGGGCCGCGCACCTACCTGGAGCGCCGCGGCCATCCGCGGCTGCGCATGCGCCACGCCTCGTTCAAGATCGGTCCGATCGAACGGGACGCGTGGCTGCGCGCGATGCGGGTCGCCGTCGACGAAGCCGGACTGCCCGAGCCTCTGGCGCGGCAACTGTGGAGCTATCTGGAGTACGCCGCCCAGAGCATGATGAACAGCTTCGTCTGAGGCTCGATTTCCGTCCTTTTAGGACATAGCGTGCGGCGCCGGCGATACCTGCGATTAATTGGGTAAATGCTGGGTTTCCGACTCGTATCGGGGTCTTGTAGCGGAGGTGTCCCAAGCGTGAAGATGAGGTGGCCGGGACTTCCCCGCCCCCTCATGTCCGACCCCTGACCCGCACTGGAGCCGCCGCGTGGGCTTGTTGACCAACCGCCACGCCAGGAAACGAACGGATCCCCACCGGTTCCTCGACACGCCCGGTGGCCCGCGCCCCGCCGGATACGTCCCGGGCGAGGGTGTTCCCGGCGAGATCGCCGTGTACTTCGCCGACGATCCGCGCAAGCTCTATCAGCTCGAGCAGTGGCTCCCGGTGCTCGAACGGCTCGACGCCGGCCATCCGCTGGTGATCATCACCCGGCATCCGAAGACCTACGCGGAACTCGGCGAGATCAGCGGGCTGCGGCGGGTGCTCGCGCCGGCCTTCCCCGACCTGGCCAACCTGTACGAAAGCAGCGACTTCAGGGTCGCCGTCTACGTGAACAACTCGGTGCACAACTTCCACTCGCTGCGGCAGCGCCGGATGCTGCACGTGCACGTCAACCACGGCGAGAGCGACAAGGTCTGCATGGTCTCCAACCAGGTCAAGGCCTACGACCGGGTGTTCGTCGCCGGGGAGGCCGCCATCCGCAGGCACCACGCCGCGCTGATCGGGTTCGACGACGCCAAGCTGGTGCCGGTCGGGCGCCCGCAGCTGGACCTGTCCCCCGAGCCGCTCATCGCCGCCAGCACGCGCCACACGATCCTCTACGCACCCACCTGGGAGGGCGAAAACTCCTCGAACAACTACACCTCGGTGGACGTGTTCGGCCCGGAGATCATGGCCGCCGCGCTCGCCGTGCCGGGTGTCCGGGTGATCTACAAACCGCATCCGCGAGCCGCGATCAGCCCGCTGCCGACCATGTCGTCGGCGCACCAGCGGATCGTCGGCCTGCTCGAAACCGCCGCGCGGCGCGATCCCGCGGCCGGGCACCGCTACCTCCCCGCCGGCGACATCCTCGCGGTCTTCCCCCGGTGCGACCTGATGATCACCGACGTGTCCTCGGTCGGGCTCGACTTCCTGTACCTGCGGGGCGAGGCGCCGATCCTGATCGCCGACCGGCACGACGACCGGTACCGGCTCGCCGCCGACGCGCCGATCAGCCGGTGCGCCGACGTCGTCGATTCCACCACCATCGCCGACCTCACCACGACGCTGACCCACCGGCTGGTCGCGGACGCGTACCGCGCCGAGCGGGACACCATGCGCAAGTTCTACTTCGGCGAGCTCGCGCCCGGCGAGAGCACCGAGCGGTTCCTCACCGCCATCGATGACGCGGTCGCCACCCGCGATCTCCAGCTGGCCCGGCTGGAGGCGAGCGCCACGGTCCTGCACAACGAACAAACCGGGAGGTCGGTATGAAGGAACTGCAGGTCGTGATCTTGGCGGCCGGTCTGGGCACGCGGCTGGGCCGCCCCCTGCCCAAGCCGCTGACCCCGCTCGCGGACGGGCGCAGCATCCTGCGGCAACAGCTCGACAATCTCGCGTCGGTGTTCGGGAACTTCCTCCGCGTCACCGTCGTGGTCGGGTTCCGGCCGGAGCAGATCATGGCCGCTGTCCCGGAGGTGAGGTTCGCGTTCAACGAGCGTTACGAGCAGACGAATACCAGCAAAAGCCTGGTCAAGGCGCTGCGTGGATCGTGCTCGGGCGGAGTACTGTGGTTGAACGGTGACGTTGTGTTCGACCCGGAGCTACTCACCGAGATCGCACCGGTCATCGAAGAGGACCGGTCGTTCGTGTGCGTCAACACCGCCGCCGTCGGCGAGGAAGAGGTGAAATACACCGCAGACGTCGACGGCTACGTTCACCAGCTGTCAAAATCGGTGGTCGGCGGTCTCGGCGAGGCCGTCGGGATCAACTACATATCGTCGGCCGACAAGCCGACACTGGTGAAGCACCTCGAGGCCTGCGGCGAGACCGACTATTTCGAACGCGGCATAGAGACCGCGATCGAACTGGACGGAACGCGGGTGCTGGCGCTGGACATCTCCTCCTACTTCGTGGTGGAGGTGGACTTCGCCGACGACCTCGAGCGTGCCAACGTGGAGGTGAGCAGGACCGTCACGTCCGCCGCGTGAGCCCGCCGGGCGCCGCGCAGCGGCGTTTCGGCGCGTTATGGACGGCAACAGAGTTTTCGGTCGCGGGCCGGTGATCGTCGGACACCGGGGCTGCGGCCGGGGAACTGTCCACGGTCATCAGGAGAACACCCTCTCCTCCTTCCTCGCCGCGGTCGGCGCGGGCGTGGACTGGGTCGAGGTCGATGTCCGCCGCACGTCGGACGATCAACTGGTCGTGGTGCACAATCCGGCCGACGTCGACGGGGTGTTCTACGCCGATATCACTTTGCGGGAAGCGGTCGCCAAGGGAGCGCTACAGCTCGAGGCCCTGCTGGAAGCGCTTCCCCCGGAAGTGGGGGTCGACTTCGATGTCAAGACCGCGATGGAGGACGCCACCCGTGGCCGGGCCGAAACCACGATGGGCCGGCTCGCCGCCATCGCGGTCCGCGAATCCACCCAGCGTGACCTGCTGATCACGTCGTTCGACCCGGGCGCGCTGGACATCGCGCGCCAGCTGGCCCCCGGTGTGCCGCGGGGCCTGCTGACCTGGGTCGACTTCCCGATCGGCCATGCCGTCGCGGCGGCGGGCCACCTCGACGTCCAGGTGCTCGCACCGCACTGGGGTTCGTTGCGCCCCAACGACGTCGAGCCGAAGGAACTGCAACGGCCACTACGGTACGTGGTCGACCTGGTGCACGCCAGCGGGCGCGAGTTCCTCGCCTGGTGCCCGACGGTCAAGTTCGCCCAGCGCCTCCTGGACGCCGGCGTGGACGCGCTCTGCGTCAACAACGTCCCCGACGTCGTCGCCGAACTCACCCCCGTCGCCGCTTGAGGGTTTCCGATGTGCCGCCCCAGGGCGGCACATCGGGCCGGGTGGTTCAGAACAACAGGGGCAGGAGTGCGTGGCGGCGGCGGAGTACGGCGCCGTACCGGGCGTCGAGCCGCATCCACGAAGTGGTCGCCGTCACGCGGACCACGTCGTCCGGGATCGACTGGTCGACGAAACCCATACCGGACAAGGCGAACAGGCAGCGCATCGGCACCTTCACCGCCAGACCGCCCTCGCTGACCGTGAGCACGGTCTGGTCCATCAGCGACGCCGGCGGCGTGCCGTGGGGGCCCAGGTTCTGCCGTGCGAGCGTCACGCCCTTGTCCGTGAGCTCGGTGATCACCTTGGCGGGCAACCTATCGACATGACACCAGTCCGCACCGCCCGGCAACTCGGCATGCCACATCAGATCGCGCGGCGGACCGGGGTCCATGCGCTCCCCGGGGGTGATCACCAGCGCGGCCAGCAACTCGTTGCCGGAGACGGTCACATCGCCCGGCGCGATCTCGCCGTGGACCGCGCGGGTCGCCAGCACCTCGAACGGGGTGGCGACCCAGGCCTCCACGACCCCGCTCCCGCGGTTGCGCAGCCGCACCACGGCCTGCGCGTCGAGCCGGACGGCCCTGGCCACGAAGGCGCTCAGGGTGTCCCGATCGGCCGGATCGGGGATCCGCAGCTCAGTGGTTCGCAGCCCCTCAGCGCTTGTTCGAGGACGCGCCCAAGCGGTCTCGTGACCAGGGCTCTCCCGGGTGCCTATCTCCCGTTTCGCCGGATGGGAGCCCTGCCCTCGAGATCGGCTCCCCTCGGACGGCGGGCTCGACCATTCACCTTGACCAGTCATTTCACCGTTCTCAGACAGTCTCTCCGGCACCGGATTCCCCGCCCAGTCTGTCCATCAGGAAGGCACGCTCGGAACCGGTCAGCCGGCGCGCCCTTCCGGTGTTCACATCGTAGGGAGCCAGCACGGTTTCCGCGGTGACCGCCACCGCATCTTCGGCCTTCGATCCACTGTAGACAGTGTAGCCCAGAGTCAGCGACGCGAACTTCAGCTCGCGCAGCACCACCTCGACGCGGATCTCCTGGCCGTCCACCACCACCGGCGCCCGGTAGCGCACGGCCAGCTCGACCACCACCATGCCCTTGGCGAACTCGGTGAGACCGGCCTCGCCCGCCTCGCCGAACAACAGCGGCAGCCGGGCCTCTTCGAGCAACGTGACCATGTTGGCGTGGTTGACGTGCCCGAACACGTCCATATCCGACCACCGTGGCCGGACCATCGCTACGTACACCGTCAGCCTCTCGTCACCGGACCGTGCTTCGCAGTTGCCGCGCGGCCACGGACAGCGTGGCCAGGTCGAGTGTGCCCGAGCGGTTGATCTCGTCCAGCGACACCCTTGCCCTGGACAGCCTTGAGGCGTTCGTCTTCTCCCACTGCGCGATCTTTTCGTCCAGGCTGTCCTCCGGATCGCTGTTGCGCAACGCGTCGAGTGCGATCGTGCGGAGTGAGGAGTAGACGTCGTCCCGCAGCGACAACCGTGCCAGGGCATGCCAGCGGTTGCCGCGTTCCAGCGCGCTGATCGAGGTGAGCAGCCGGTCCACACCAAGGTGGGCGGACAGCGCGTAGTACAGCTCCGCCGTCTCGGCCGGGCTGCGCTCGGCGTCCAGCCCGGCCTCTCGTTCGGCCAGTTCGGCGACTTCGGTGATGTCCAGCAGGCCGTAGATGTCGAGCAGCGTCGCCGCCCGGTCCGCCAGCTCCTGCGGAACCCCTTGCCCGGCAAGCTTTTCCGCCCGTTGGCGCACCGCCTCGGCCTCGGCACCGCGCAGCAGTCCGGCCACCTTCGGCGCGAGCCCGGCGATGTTGGCGCCGAACCGGCTGATCTCCGCCCCGACCGCGAGGGGCTGCGGGCGGTTCGCGAGGAACCAGCGCGCCGCGCGGTCGAGCAGGCGCCGCGACTCCAGCAACATGGCGTCGGCGACCTCGACCGGCACGACATTGTCCAGCGTGTCGATTTCCGACCACAGCGAACCCAGGTCGAACACGCGCGCGACCACCGTGTAGGCGCGCACCGCGTCGGTCGCGGTCGCGTTCATCTCCTCGGCGAGACGGAACGCGTAGGTGACGCCCGCGCCGTCCACGACCTCGTTCACCAGCAGGGTGGTCACGATCTGACGGCGCAGCGGGTGCTCGCCGATCTTGTCCGGGAAGCGCTCGCGCAACGGTTCCGGGAAGTATTCGGGGAGGCGTTGCGCGAACACCTCGACATCGGGCAGGCCACTGGCCAGCAGGTCGTCCTTGAGGTCGAGCTTGACGTGCGCCAGCAGGGTGGCCAGCTCCGGCGAGGTGAGGCCCTTGCCCGCCTCCTCCAGCTTGGCGAGCTCTCTCCTGCTCGGCAGCGACTCCAGATCGCGGTCGAGCGCGCCCGACGATTCCAGCGCGTCCACCAGCCGCTCGTGCACGGACACCATCGCGGGCGCGTGCGCCCGGCTCACGCCGAGCACCGCGTTCTGGCGGTAGTTGTCGGCGAGCACGAGACTGCCGACTTCGTCGGTCATCTCGTGCAGCAAAGCGTTGCGGTGCTCACGCTCCAGCTGGCCGGTGGCCACCAGGTGGTCGAGCAGAATCTTGATGTTGACCTCGTGGTCGGAGCAGTCCACACCCGCGGAGTTGTCCAGCGCGTCGGTGTTGATCTTGCCGCCGGTCCGGGCGAACTCGATCCGGCCGAGCTGGGTCAGCCCCAGGTTGCCGCCCTCGGCGACGACCTTGACCCGCAGGTCCTTGCCGTTGACCCGGACCGCGTCGTTGGCCTTGTCGCCGGCGTCGGCGTGGGTTTCCGTCTCCGCCTTGACGTAGGTGCCGATCCCGCCGTTCCACAGCAGGTCCACCGGAGCCAGCAGGATCGCCCGGATCAGCTCGGCGGGCGCCATCTTCGTGACGTTGTCGTCCATGCCCAGCGCGCGGGCGACCTGCGGACTGATCGGGACGGTCTTCGCGGTGCGGGGGTAGATCCCGCCGCCTTCGCTGATCAGTGAACGGTCGTAGTCGTCCCAGGACGACCGCGGCAGCTCGAACAGCCGCCTGCGCTCGGCGAAGGAGGATTTCGCGTCCGGGTCGGGGTCGAGGAACACGTGCATGTGGTTGAACGCGGCCACCAGGCGGATGTGCTCGGACAGCAGCATGCCGTTGCCGAACACGTCCCCGGCCATGTCGCCGATCCCGACCACCGTGAAGTCCTGGCTCTGGGTGTCCACGCCGAGTTCCCGGAAATGCCGCTTCACACTCTCCCAGGCGCCGCGCGCGGTGATGCCCATGGCCTTGTGGTCATAGCCCACCGAACCCCCGGAGGCGAACGCGTCGCCCAGCCAGAAGTCGTAGCTCGCCGAGACCTCGTTGGCGATGTCGGAGAAGGTCGCCGTGCCCTTGTCCGCGGCCACCACCAGATAGGAGTCGTCGCCGTCGTAGCGGACGACGTCGGTGGCGGGAACCGTCTTTCCGTCGACGAGGTTGTCGGTCAGGTCCAGCATGCCCGAGATGAACATGCGGTAGCACGCGATGCCCTCGGCCAGGTAGGTCTCCCGGTCCACGCCCGGATCGCCGGTCGGCGCGGGCGGACGCTGGACCACGAAACCGCCCTTCGCGCCGACCGGCACGATCACCGCGTTCTTCACCGCCTGCGCCTTCACCAGGCCAAGGATCTCGGTGCGGAAGTCCTCCCGGCGATCCGACCAGCGCAACCCGCCCCGGGCGACCGCGCCGAAGCGCAGGTGCACGCCCTCGACCCGGGGGGAGTACACGAAGATCTCGTACCGCGGCCGCGGTTCCGGCAGGTCCGGCACCTGCTCCGGATCCAGCTTGAAGGCCAGATACGGCCGGGGGTTGCGCTCGGCGTCGGTCACGCGGTAGTTCGTGCGCAGAGTGGCGCAGATGACCGCGAGCAGACGGCGCAGGATCCGGTCGGCGTCCAGGCTGGTGACCGCGTCGATCATGGTGGTGATTTCGCCGACCAGCGCGTCGGCCTGCTCGTCGCGGTCCGCGCCCGCGGTCAGGTCGAAGCGGAGCTCGAACAGGCGCACCAGCGCGGTCGCGATGCCGGTGTGCGAGAGCACCGCGTCCTGGATGTACTCCTGGGAATACGGCGTCCTCGCCTGACGGAGATAACGCGCGTAGGCCCGCAGCACGGCCGCCTGGCGCCAGGTCAGCCCGGCTCGCAGCACCAGTGCGTTGAACGAGTCGACCTCGGCCTCGCCATGCCAGGCCGCGGCGAACGCGTCCTGGAAGCGGACCCGCAGATCCTGCTCGGCCTCCTGGGTGAGCTCGTCGAGGATCCGCTGCCGGATCCGCAGACCGAAGTCATAGATCCAGGACCTCGTGCCGTCCTCCCGCCGCAGCTCGTACGGCCGCTCGTCGACGACTTCGACGCCCATCTGCTGCAACACCGGCAGCACCGCGGACAACGTGACACCCTCGCCCCGCAGGTACAGCTTGAACCGCCGTTCCCCCGGCTCGGCGTCCCCAGGTACATAAAACGACATCACGAGGTCACGGTCACCCGACAGCGACTCCAGCCGCCGCAGATCGGTCAGTGCCTCGACCGCGCTGAAATCCTCCTTGTACGCCTCGGGAAACACCCCGGCATAGCGCTGGCCCAGTTCGGTCGCCGACTCCTCACCGAGCGGCCCAGCCGCCCGCCCGGCTTCGCCCGCGCGTTCCCGCCGCTCGGCCAGGATCGCCTCGACCATCAGGTCGTCCCAGCCGCGCACTGCCACGTTCAGGCGCTCCTGGATGCGCAGGGTGTCGGGCGTGATCTTGGCGGCCGGATCGGTGTGCACGACGAAATGCACCTGCGCCAGCGCGGTTTCGCCCACGCGGGTGCCGTATTCCAGCTGCGTGCCGTGCAGCTCGGCCAGCAGCACCTCCTGCATCGCCAGCCGTGAGCGGGTGGTGTAGCGGTCGCGGGGCAGGAAGACCAGGCACGAGTAGAACCGGCCGTACGGGTCACGACGAAGGAACAGTCGCAGGCGGCGGCGGTCGGACAGGGTGATCGCGCCGATCGCCGCGCTGTACAGGGAGTCCTCGTCGGCCGAAAACAGGTCGGCGCGCGGCCAGTTCTGCAGCACCTCGAGCATGCGCTGGCCGGAGAAGGACTCCATGGGGAAGCCGGCGCGGTGGATGACCTCGGGAACCTTGCGGCGCACCACCGGGATGTCCAGCACGTCCTCGTGCACCGCGCTGGTGGTGAGCATTCCCAGGAACCGGTGCTCGCCGGTCACGTTGCCGCGCTCGTCGAATGTCTTGACGCCCACGTAGTACGGGTACACCGGACGGTACACAGTGGACGGAGCGTTGGCCTGGGTCAGCACCAGGAGGTTGGGTGCCAGGACATTCGCACCCGTGTCGGGACCCGCGGTGAGACTCCGTGCGGCAAGGTTGTCCTCGCGGAGCACTCCCAGCCCCGAGGCCAGGACCGCGCGCAGCGCCGGTTCCATGCTGCCCGGCTCGGTGTCCTCGACGACCTCACACCGCCGGTAACCCAAGAACGTGAAATGCCCCCTCGCCAGCCACCGCAGCAGGTCGCCCGCCTCCGAGACCTCTTCGGCGGCCAGCGGCGGCGGACTCGCGTCCAGTTCGGCGGCGACGGCCAGCGCCGCCTGCACCATCTTGTCGGTGTCCTCGACGACCTCGCGGACGTCCGCCAGCACCGAAGTCAGGTGGGTGTCCAGTTCGCGCGCCCGGTGCGGGTCGGTGAGCAGGTCGATCTCCACGTACATCCACGACTCGGCGTCCGCGCCCTCCGGCGGGTCGGCGGCGTCCTCGGTCGGATGCACCTGGCGCAGGTTGCCGGTGAGGTCGCGGCTCACCACGACGATGGGGTGCACCAAGCGCTGCACCTGGACCCCGTCACGGGCCAGCTTCGCGGTCACCGAATCGACCAGGTACGGCATGTCGTCGGTGACGATCTGCACGACGGTGGCCTCACGAGTCCAGCCGTCTTCGGCGACCGTCGGGTTGAGCAGGCGCACGGCCGGCCGGCCCGGCACACGGACCCTGGCGAACTCCAGATGCGAACGGACCGCGCCGACGAGATCGACCGGATCGTCACCCACCACCTCTTCGGCCGGAATGTGCCGGTAGTACAGGCGGATCAGGTCGGCGATGTCCGGGGCCTGCCGGGCCGCGACCTCGATCAGCTCGTCCCGGCGCTGCTCGGGGCTCGCCAGTCCCGGCCGGGTCTGCCCGGCAGTGGTGGCGGGGCGGGACGAAACTCTTGTCGAGGTCATTTCAGGCAGCTCCACTGAGAACGGTTACGCCGAACAGCCCCACCCTAGAACCCTTTACCGTCAGCCAGGGGCCGGGCGGGCGAACAATCCGTGTGCCGCCAGCATGCTGGCCACGCTTCGCTCGATCAGGAATCGCCGCGATGGCGGCCGTTCCCCGGAACCTCACCGTTCCGGCCGTGCCCGTTGACGGTACGCGTTTCCCCGGAGTTCTGGCCGCCGAGCCGTTTGACCAGCGCGGCAGCGCTCGCGGTACCCGCCTGATGTTCGGCGAGGGCCCTGGCGAGCAGGTCGGCGAGCCCCGCGTCGGGGGGCAGGTCGTCGTCGAGCGGGGAACTCTCGGACGGGAACGGCTCACCCAGCCTGTCGTCCTGCTTGGCTGTGGCGCTGGGGAACGGGGTTTCGGACGTCGAACTAGGACTCGGTGTGTCGTCCAGTGGCAGGTCGTCGAACGGCGCGAGCGACGGGGGCAGCTTCAGCCGGGGCAGCCACTCGTTGTGCAGCAAGATCTCCGGCGCCCGGGTGGCCGGCCCTTCCTCCGCCGGGGGCTCCGCGGCTGGTTCCGGTGCGGGCGGCGCGGCGGCCGAGGGCGGCGGCTCTGGGATCTCGGCGGACGCCGTGGTCTCGGGCTTGATGTCTTCGCGTTCGGTGTCTCGTTCGGCGCGGCGGCGTCCGCCCCCGGAACCGGCACTGATCCCGAGCCGGTCCAGCACGCTCCGGGCCGCGACCGACCCGTGTTCGGAGTCGTGCCTGGTCTTGGCCCTGGAGGCAGCGTCTTCCCGACGCCGCCGCTGGAGCGGTTCCCCTTTTCGGACGGGTTCCCGCGGCGTCGCAGGCTCGCTCGCAGTCCCAGACTCCCGCGGCGTCCCAGACTCCCGCGATGCCCCAGATTCACTCGCAGCCCCAGACTCCCGCGATATCGCAGATTCGGTCCCGGCCGCGGGTTCCCGTGCTGCTGACGGTTCACTGTTCGCGGCGGTAAGTCGCCGTGGCAGCCCGCTTGCCGTGACCGCCGGTGCCCGCGTCGGTTCCGCCGCGGGCTCGGGAGCCAGTGGCGGGTCGGGCACCGCGGTCCGCGCGGGCCGTAGGGGCAGGACCGGCTTGACCGGTTCGGGCGTTTCCGCTTGCGGGCGCGCGAACGGAAGCACCTTCAGGCCCGGAGTCTCCCGTGGCGACTTGAGGCCGGGCGGTTGGACTACCGCTGCCTCGGCCGGCCGCGGTTTCGGCTCGGATTCGGGTTCCGCTGACGGCGAGCCGGCGAGGCGAGCCGCCAGCGCCGAGCCGAGCACGTCGTCGAGATCGACCTCGGCGTGACTACCGTTGCCGAACTCGCTGGACAGCAGACCCACCGCCTGTCTGCGGGCGCGCGTGTGGAGATGCTCCGCGGCGCGGCCCCGGTGCAGGCATTCGATGGCTTCGGACGGCCTGCCGAGCCGGTCCTCGACATGTGCGAGTTCCCCCCACAGCTGCGCGGTCAGCGCGTGCAGCCCGTGGCGCTCGGTACTGTGCACGCCTTCCCGCAGCACGCCGGCGGCCGCCTCGACCGATCCCGACGGCAGGAGCACGCGGGTGGCCACGGCCAGCCGGAGCCAGCCCGCGGGCGCGATCGACCCCGCGCGCACCGGCTGGTCCAGGACCGGCTGTGCGAGTTCCAGCGCGTTGGCGGTATCACCCCGGTCGAGCAGCGAGCACACCAGCTGCAGGATCAGCCGGACGCGCACCACTCCCCCGTCCCGCCGCGGATCGTCCAGTTGCTCGAGATAGCCGAGGCCGGTGCGGGCCGCGTCGGCCGCCCCCAGGACATCCCCGTGCCGGCGCCGGTGTGAGGACACCCCGACCCGCAACAGGGCCCGTGCCAACAACCGCCCGTCGCCGTCGAGACCGTCGTCGGCGCCGCACGACCGATCCGCCTCGGAGAGCGTGCGGTCCAGTTCGGGCCTACGTCCGAACTGGGACAGGCAGCCGACGAGGTGGCACAGCGCGACAGCCTTCGTCACGCCGGGCAAATCCGCCAGTTCCAGCACCGGCCGGAGCGTGGCCAGCCCGGTCAATGGCGCGCCCACGCTCCGTGCGCAAACCGCGAGGTCGGTGCGCAGCCCGGCGGCGAGCATCTGGTCGCCCAGGTCCTCCGCGGCCCGCAAGGCCGCGACCGCCCGCGCCACCGTGGCCGCACGCAGGCCCAACCTGACCCGGGCCGACACCACCACGCTCTCCGCCCGGACCCACAGCTCGCCCGACCCGGCGGCCTCCGCGAGCGCGGCCGCACGCTCGCCGAGAACCATCGCGAGCTCCGGTGCCGACAGACCGAGTGCGGCGGCCTCCTCGAGCAACAGCTCGATCGCGTAGGCCTCGCCGGCACCGGCCCTCGCCCGTCCGTTCGTACGCGGCACGAGCGGATGGGGGCGGATGTGCTTGGTGGCTACCACTCCGGACTCCGGTTCAGGCTGGCTCAAGCGGCTCACGCTGTTGTCACGGTGCGAGATCAGTCTCGGGTCAACTTGCGGTGAGTCACCCGGTGTGGCCGGGCCGCCTCCGCCCCCAAACGGTCGATCTTGTTCTTTTCGTAGCCCTCGAAGTTGCCCTCGAACCAGAACCATTTGGCCGGGTCCTCGTCGGTGCCCTCCCAGGCCAGGATGTGAGTGGCCACCCGGTCCAGGAACCACCGGTCGTGCGAGATGACCACCGCGCAGCCCGGGAACTGCTCGAGCGCGTTCTCAAGCGAACCCAGCGTCTCCACGTCGAGGTCGTTCGTCGGCTCGTCCAGCAGGATCAGGTTCCCGCCCTGTTTCAGGGTCAGGGCCAGGTTGAGCCGGTTCCGCTCACCGCCGGAGAGCACACCCGCCGGCTTCTGCTGGTCCGGTCCCTTGAAGCCGAACGCGCTGACATAGGCCCGCGACGGCATCTCGGTGTGCCCGACCTGGATGTAGTCGAGCTTGTCGGACACCACCTCCCACACCGTGCGGTCCGGGTCGATCCCGGCCCGGTTCTGGTCCACATAGGACAGCTTCACCGTCTCGCCGATCCTGGCCTCGCCCGAGTCGGGCTTCTCCAGGCCGACGATGGTCTTGAACAGCGTCGTCTTGCCGACGCCGTTCGGGCCGATCACGCCGACGATGCCGTTGCGCGGCAGGGTGAACGACAGGTCGTCGATCAGCGGCCGGTCGTCGAAGCCCTTGCTCAGGTGGCCCACCTCGACCACGACATTGCCCAGCCGGGGCCCCGGCGGGATCTGGATCTCCTCGAAGTCGAGCTTGCGGGTCCTCTCGGCCTCGGCCGCCATCTCCTCGTAGCGGTCCAAGCGGGCGCGGGACTTGGTCTGGCGCGCCTTGGCACCCGCGCGCACCCATTCGAGTTCGGTCTTGAGCCGCTTGGCCAGCTTCGCGTCCTTCTTGCCCTGCACCTCCAACCGTTCTCGTTTCTTTTCCAGGTAGGTCGAGTAGTTGCCCTCGTAGCCGACGACACGCCCCCGGTCGAGTTCCATGATCCACTGGGCTACGTTGTCCAGGAAGTACCGGTCGTGCGTGACGGCGAGGACCGCGCCCGGATAGTTCGCCAGGAACTGCTCCAGCCACAGCACACTTTCGGCGTCGAGGTGGTTGGTGGGCTCGTCCAGCAGCAGCAGGTCGGGCTTGGACAGCAGCAGCTTGCACAGCGCGACCCGGCGCCGCTCGCCCCCGGACAGATGCGTGACCGGTTCGTCGGGCGGCGGACAGCGCAGCGCGTCCATCGCCTGCTCCAGCTGGGAGTCCAGCTCCCAGGCATCGGCGTGGTCGAGCTCCTCCTGGAGGCGGCCCATCTCCTCCATCAGCTCGTCGCTGTAGTCGGTGGCCATCTGCTCGGCGATCTCGTTGAAACGGTCGAGCTTCACCTTGATGTCGCCGAGCCCCTCCTCGACATTGCCGCGCACCGTCTTGTCCTCGTTCAGTGACGGCTCCTGCTGCAGGATGCCCACCGATGCCCCCGGTTGCAGGAAGGCTTCCCCGTTGCTGGGCTGGTCGAGGCCTGCCATGATCTTGAGCACGGTGGACTTGCCGGCTCCGTTCGGACCCACGACACCGATCTTGGCGCCAGGGTAGAACGCGGTGCTGACGTCGTCGAGGATGACCTTGTCCCCGACGGTCTTGCGCACCTTTTTCATGGTGTAGATAAACTCGGCCATAGGGTCGATCGTAGAGCTCTCCCCCGCTCGACCGAACGGCGGTCACTATGCCGGCGACGTCCTTTCCGGCGGCCGGGACCGCGGCACCGCGGCCATGCTCCCGGCGGCGCCGCGGTGCCGCTGGTCAGCGCCCTGCCGCTGACCTCTCCACGCCCGGGCTGGGGAGCCTGGCGCTGTCCGTTCAGGCGACCGCCAGCGGCGCCCCCACCTCCTGACTCTCCTGACTCTCGTGGGCCGACTCCGGTGAGTGCCAGGCCTGCGGCGCCGCCCCGCCGCCTCGCTGCTCACGGTCGGCCGCCGCCCGGGACAGCACCAGGTTCGGGCCGACCGCCCATGCCTCGACCTCGGGCACGCTGCGAACCTGGCCGTCGGCACCGGAGAACTCGCTGACGAACAGCTTGCCCATGACGATCACCGGGTCGCCCCGGCGCAGGGCGGCATGGGCGGCCGAGGCCAGCTTGCGCCAGCATTTCACCCGAATGGAGAACTGGCGATGGTCGAGCCACGCGCCTTTCTCCCGGTCGTACTTGCGCTCGGTGGCGCGCAACTGGAACGTCGCGAGTGGATTCGCGTTCTCGCCCACGCGCTTGAGCGTCACATCGCTGATCACCGTGCCCACCATGGTCACCGGAGTTTCCCCTACCGTCATTGCCCTCACCCTTCCGTGTACCGGTCTTTCCTCCGTAGGACCAGACTGCCGGGGCGACCGGGGGCGGGAAAGGCCCGGCCGGTCTGCCTGTGGACAAGCGGGGTGGTGTGGACAATTCGGGGCTCCGGCGGGGAAGACCGCCGAAACTGTCGGGGCCCTGTGCTAAGCGCCGGCTTGCTCACTTGGCACCGGTGGCCGCGGAACCCGCGAGCTCCGGCGGTTTCGGGGCGGCGCGGCGCATCGCGATCCGCCGCCGCAGCTTCCTGACCATCCGGCCGATCTTCACGCCGGTACGGATCAGCAGGGAGGTCGCACCCACCCACGGCACCATGAGGATGACGATCGCGATCAGCGCGACGAGCATCACCGGGACGTTGCCGTGGCCGAAGGCCTGGGTGCAGACGTGCCAGTAACCCACCATGTTCCGGGTCGCCGTCGCCAGGTAACCGGGCAGCACGACCACCAGCCTGACCAGGGCCGCGATCAGAATGGGCACGACGAGGCACACCCAGACCGTGATGGCCACCCGGACCCGCCGCCGGAGGTTGGCGATCGCCGGGTCGGGACCGCGCCGGAGGATCACCTGCCGCACGACCCGCGGAATCTGCTCGAAAAGATTGGGTACGCCCACGATGTCGCCGAGGATGTAGTACCCGTCGAGGCGGACCAGCGGCAGCAGCTGCTGCAGCATCTGGAGGTGGATGACCGCGATCATGGCCGGGATGGCGGCGAAATGGGTCAAAAGGTATATCGCGCCGAGAAACACGATGAACACGGCGTTGAAGTAGATTCCGCCCAGGTCGGTGCGCAGCCGCCCCCGCCGGTCGAGCCGGTAGGCGTCGTTGACGTTGGTGTAGAAGGCCGGCACGTAGACCAGGATGCCCACGCCGATTCCGCCGGGTTTCCCGCCGCCGTAGTGGCAGCCGGCGGCGTGCCCGCATTCGTGGAACAGCGTGTTGACCAGCGTCACGCCGATCACTGACAAGGTCAGGAAAGGCGAGCCGACCGACAGGGAGATGGAGGCGCCGGCGTGCCCGTTGGCCACCAGCCAGACATCCAGGATGAGCAGCGCCAGCGCGACGGAGGCCACGATCGGTGGGACGAACATCGGAGCGAAGAACGCGGCCAGGCGGCGGACGACCTTCGCCGGGATCAACTGGCGATGCAGGTGCAGCGCCAGCAGGGGGTTGGCCCGCGGCGGCGACTTGACCTGCTCGCCCAGAGTGACCAGGCCGAGCGGCTGGAGCTTGCGTTCGATGAGGTACTGCACCGCCTCGGACGTGAGCTCCGCGCCATGCGTCTCGCCGGCGTGCTCGGCGACCTCGGCCAGGGTCCGGTCGCCGGTCACGGCGCCCAGGACCGCGTACAGCATCGGGGTCACCATCACCATCTGGTCGTCACCCCGGGAAACCAGGTAGCGCGGCTCGGAGTAGCCACCGCCTTCGTATTCGCCGAGGAGAGACACGCCCTCGGCACGGCGGGGAACGGCCGTCTCGTCGACGGGCGTCGTGCCGTCAGGATCCGGCGGGGCTTCGGGAGGCGGTGTGGATACCTGCCGCGGCGGGATCTGTTGCGTCATTGAGCTTCCTTCTCGCCCGCCCAGCTGACCGGCGGCGGGATGTCGGTATGTCCGTGGCTGCCTGACAGCGGCTTCCGCGTCGTGGGAAGGGGGCGGTGGCCGGAGGGACCAACCTCCGGCCACCGCCGCCTCGGCTAGGCTCGGACGATGCGGCACAAGCCTGGCCGAGGGTGGACGGTGGGCCACCGGTGTCGGAGTCGGGGCAGAGCCCGGCGGCCCATCCGCCCTGCTGGATCAGTCCTCCTCGAGCTCCGCCTTCACGATGGCGACCTGGGTGGCGTGCGCGTCCGCGTCGCCCTCGCCCGTCTCCGCTTCGGCGACGTTCGTGGGGTTGAAGTCGATGTCGATGCTCTGCAGGGCCTCGCGGGCCGGGAGCAGCTCGACGTCCTGCAGGTCCAGCATCGAAAGAAGGGTCATTTCTTTTTCCTTTCAGCGGATCATCGATTTCCTCGCACCCGGTCGGTTTCTCCCGGTGCCCCACCAGTAAGCCAGCCACCCGTCACCACGTCGTCACCACATTTCGAGTCCGTTCGTCGTGCGTATTCCACCATCCCTTCCCCGCAAAAACAAAAAAAGGGAGCGGCCCCCGAGCCGCTCCCTTTCCGTGGAATACACCCACCCCGTTGCCGGGCGGGCCGAACTACGTCCGTACCAGTCAGTCGACGTCGACGAACTGGCCGGCCACCGCGGTGGCGTCGTCGCCCGCGATCGCGATCGCGATGTTGATGGGCACGACCACGTCGATGTCGAAGCCGCTGAGCGCGTTGCGGGTCGGCAGCAGTTCGACCTTCTCGACGTCGAGCACGGACGGCGAAAGACGGTTTCCCTTCACGGAATCTCCTTTGTGGTGTCGGGTGGTGAGGTGCGGACACGAACACGGGCCGCCGGTGGTATCGCCGCGCGATCGACCGGCGGCCCGCGATCAGTCATCGATCAAGGTCAGTCCTGGTCCACGTGGATGTTCTGGATGGCGACCGCCACCGCGTGGTCCTCGCTGTCCGCGATCGCGAAGTTCGTGACGTCGATGACCGCCACGTTGTCACCGCGGGAAAGCGCCTCACGCGCGGGCAGCAGGTCGGCGTCCTGCAGGGACAGTTCCTGCATCGACACTTAGGTCATTGTCCGTTCTCCTCTCGGGAGTTTCCTCGTCGTGCCCGGCGGAAACCGTGCACACGACAATTTGACGCAGGCCCAGTCACGCCAGCGTCACTTTTGAACCCGCTTACCCGAGAAAATCTCCGGAAATTCCGGAACGCTCTAGAAAACGGCCAGTGGTTTCGGGCCGCCACAATAGAACTCACCGGACGGACCGCCGTACGAGGCGGACTCGCCACTTTCGTACGGAATATTCAGAACGGCCTTGGCGACGTCGGCCACAGCGCCCGGCGACGCCGTCTGCAGCGCCGCTCGGTGCGGCAGCAACTCGGCGTCCCGCACGAGAAACTCGTACCTCGGCGCGCTCATCTGGTTCTCCTTTCTGCTCTGCTCTCCAGCTACGGCCGTCGCCGCACGAAAAAGATTGGCCCGCACTCGTCACCAAACCGTCACGAACGCGTTGCTGCCGACAGAAATTGAGACGTTCGAACCGTACGCTGGCTCAATCTAGCGAATTCGCGGCCCACGATTTCCTGCGGCGTGGGCATTCGCGTCCGGCGAGAGGTGCACCGATGTCGCGGATCGAACCGAACACACATCAGCCGAACGACGGCGCGGGCGGGCCCAGTCCGGACTCGACCTCCAACGGCGTCCTGGTCATCAGGTTCTGGCGAGAGTACCCGGGTCCCGGAGGCTTCCGCGCGCGGGTCAGCCGGACCGCCGACATCGCGCACAAGCCGCGAAGCAGCAACCTGGTGACCTCCGTGGACGAGGTCCGGCGCCTGGTCGAGGCCTGGCTGCACGAGTGCGCGAGCCAATGAGCCGGCCGGCGGCACCACGTGGGGGAGGGCGCTCCCATCAAAAGGATGAAGTCGCGGTGGGCACCCGGAGCGGTACCGGAGACCGATTGAAGCCCACCGGTCAGGGAGGTAGCGTGATACGAGGTATTACTTCGCCGAGCAGCTTCCATAGACGTGGCAAGGAATTCGGCGGCGAGCATTGTCCTGGACCCCGACAGTCAGCCCCAGCACGAAGCGATGCCGGAGTGGCGCGAGGGCGGTATGGGTTTGTCATTCCTGCCTTTACCGGCTGTGCGAGGGGTGGTGACCGGCGCATCCATCCGCCGCCGGGTCCCTGCTTGCCGGCGGACCACGCCGGCGTCCACCGTGGATTCCGCTCGATCGTTTCGCCCCGGCCCGGGTGCGGCGGCCTGTCATCGAACGTCATGGAAGGAAGACAATGACACGGATTCCGAGTCAACGGAGCGGATGGCCGAGATTCGACGGACCGGGCGACGGGTACCAGCTCACCCTTCTCGGGGGATTTTCCTTGCGCCGTAGTGGTTCCGTGGTTCGGCTGGCGCCGAGCGGGCAGCGCCTGCTCGCGTTCCTCGCACTCCATCAACGCCATCCGCGCGGCTACGTGGCCAGCATGCTGTGGCCGGAACAGTCCCAGGAGCACGCGCTGGCCAGCTTGCGCACCACGCTGTGGCGGGTGCGTTCCCGTGCGTCGGAAGTACTGTCCCCCACCCGGCACGACGTCGCGCTCCACGCGAGCGTCACAGTGGACATTCAGCAACTGGCCGAGTTGGCGCAACAACTTCTCGAGGGGAGAGGACCGAAGCCCACCGACCCGCACGGCGTGCTCGAGGTGCTCGCCTCACCCGGCGAGTTGCTGCCCGGCTGGTACGACGACTGGGTGCTGATGGAACGTGAACGGGTGCGGCTGCAACATGTCCGCGCACTGGAATCTCTCTCCGAACAACTCCTCTCCGAGCAACGACCGAGCGACGCACTCCGTGCCGCGCTCACCGCCACGGCCCTGGAGCCGTTCCGGGACAGCGCCCACGCGGTGGTCGTCCGCGCGTACCTGAGCGAGGGCAACACGGCCGAGGCGATCCGGCACTTCCGGCACTACCGTTCGCAGTTGCTCGAAGAACTCGGCGTCGAACCGTCGCCCGCGCTGCTGGAGTTGATCCACCCGCACCTGACCGGAATCGTGGGCTGAGGTGTCAGTCGTCACCGGATGTGCCGCGAGTCCCCTTGCCGACCGTCGGTCCTTCGGCGAGTTGCCGGAGCATCGCGTTGTAGGCGGCGAGATCGGCGTCGCCGCTCGCCGCCTCGCGACGATCGTTTCGCCGGGCCTCGCGGTCGTCCGCCCGCGCCCACTGCACCAGCAGGGCGATCAGCACGAGCAGTACCGGCGCCTCGCCCGACGCCCACGCGATACCGCCGCCCAGCCGCTGGTCGGCGAGCAGGTCGACCCAGGGCAGGTGCAGGGACTGGTAGAACGTCTCCCCGATGAGAGTCTGTTTCGACATCAGGATCACGCCGAAGAAGGCGTGGAACGGCATGGCGGCGAACATCATCCCGAGCCGCCCCAGATGCGGCAGCCGGCGCGGCGAGGGATCGATGCCGATCACCGGCCAGTAGAAGACGTAGCCCGCCAACAGGAAGTGCGCGTTCATCAGAAGGTGCGCCCAGTGGTAGTTCAGCGCGTTGTCGAACAGGCCGGAAAAGTACAACAGGTAGAACGAGCCGACGAACAGCAGCAGCGCCACGACGGGATGGGTGAGCACCTTCGCCACCGGGGAACGGACGAACGCCAGCAGCCACTCCCGCGGTCCCGGTGGCGCGTCCTTGCCCGCCACCGGGAGTGCACGCAGGGCGAGCGTGACCGGGCCACCAAGCACCAGCAGCACCGGCGCGACCATGGACAGCAACATGTGACTGACCATGTGCACGCTGAACACCGCCGGTGAGTAGCGGCCGACGCCCGACGACGTCGCCAGGAGGATGACAACGCATCCGGCCAGCCACGAAACCGTCCGTCCGGCGGGCCAGCCGTCGCCGCGGCGGCGCAGCGTGCGCACACCGGCCAGGTACAGCACGGCGAGCACGATCGCGGCGGTGCCGTAGACGAGGTCGAACCGCCAGTCGAACAGCAGGCGCGGCACGGTGGGCGCGCCCGGAAGGTCGTAGCCGATGAGCAGTTCGGTGGTGGACGGTCGGGTGATCGTGTCCGGCGGTGGCGGAGTGCGAGACAGCGCGGTCGCTATGCCGATCGTGACGAACATGACGAGCAACTCGACCGAGGCCAGGCGCAGGAGCTGCCCGCCGCCCTTGCCGTCGGTCAGCGCCCGCACCCCCCGCGCCCGCTGCTGCTGGCCGAACACGCCGAGCACGAGCAGGGCCACGATCTTGGCGAGCACGAGCAGGCCGTAGCCGGTGGTCAGCAGGTCCGCCAGGGAGATCCGGACCAGCGCGTTGATGACGCCCGAGACCGCCATCACCACCCAGCAGACGAGCGCCAGCCGGGAAAACCGGGTCGCGGCGAGCGTGAGGTGCTCGCCGCGCCGCCAGCCGTGCGCCAGCAGCGCGAACAGGCCGCCAACCCACAGTGCAGCAGCGACAAGGTGGTAAAGCAGGCTGTTGGTGGCCACGTCGTGCGAGCCGCCACCGGCCGAGTGACCGGTCACGGCAACCGGGGCGAGCCCGAACACCGCGACGAAGAACAGCACCGCGGTCCAGCCCCAGGACAGCGCCACCCGGCAGCCCACCGCGACCAGCAGCGCGATCGCCGCGGTGACCAACCAGGCCTTCGGTTGCTCTATGGCGTCGACGAGATCGAGCAGGACCTGGGGCGAGAACAGCTCGGTGACCGGTTTGCCCGCGCCGTCCGCGGCGGAGAACAGCACCGAGACGATCGCCGCGGCGAACCACACCCACGCCGCGATCCCGGCGGTCCGCAGCGCCGCGTAGCCGTCCCGTGCCAGTACCCGGGACCGCTGCGGGGGCACCAGGAACGCCGCCAGCAGCAACGAACCGACGCACACCACCGAGGCGGCGTCGGCGAGCACGCGCACCACGCCGATCCCGTAGTGGGTGAGCTGGCCGGGATCGGGCAGGCCGGCGAGCACGGACGTGGCGCCACCGGAGAGGGTGAGCAGGGCGACCGCGACGACCGCAGCGAGAAGCACACTGACCAACAGCAGTGGCAGCGCGCTGACCCTGCGCCGGGAGGGGGTTTCGGTGGCCACGCTACGAGACTAGGCCCCCGCGGCGGGCCGTTGCCCGGGCGGTGAGCTCACGGTGACGTGCGCGACCTGCGCCGATCGCGGCAGGGGCGATCAGCGCGGCCAGGACGCCCACCATGACGAAGGACGCCGACAGTGACGTCAGCTGGGCGATACCGCCGATGAGCGGCGGGCCCGCCAGAAAGCCGCTGTAGGCGATGGTCGTGACGAACGCGATCTCCCGCTCTCCCCCGCTGTCGTCGGCGCGCTTGCCCGTGGCTCCCGCGAGGCCGAGCGCGATCGGGAAGGCTGCGGCCAGCCCGGCGCCGGCGAGCCCGAACCCGGCGAACGCCGGCCCGGCCGCCGGCACCGTCGCGGCCAGCAGCAGGCCGCACCCGGCGAGCAGGGCACCCACGACCAGGGTCCTGGTCGCGCCGAACCACCGCTGCACCCACGAGCCGAAGACCCGCGTCACCGCCATCGTCAGCGAGAATCCCGCGAAGGCTAGCGCCGCGACGCCCTGCCCGACGTGCTGCTCGGTGACGAGGAGCAGGGCGGACCAGTCCGAGCCGGCTCCCTCGGCGACGGCTGAGCACAACGCGATCGCGGCCAGCAGCCAGAGCACCGGTCGCCGGGAGGGCGCGATCCGGCCGGCGCTGTCCGCGTGGCGGTCCTGCGGCACCGCGCGCGGCAGTCCCCGCAGCACCAGCAACAGGGTCACCAGCATGGCCCCCGAAGCGACCGCGAAATGCCGCCCGGCCGGCCAGCCGTGTGCGGCCGCGAGTCCCGCGGCGGCCGAGGCGAGCAGGCCACCGAAACTGAACCCGGCGTGGAACAGCGGCATGATCGGTTTGCCGATCCGGCGTTCGACCCCGGCCGCGCCGATGTTCATCGACACGTCGAGGGCTCCGACGGACACACCGATGCCGGTCAGCGCCACGCCGAGCAGCGGCACCGAGCCGACGAGCCCCGGCAGTGGCAGGCACAGGCAGGAAAGCACCGTCGCGCCGACCATGATCGAGCGGGCGCCGAACCGCTCGGCGAGCCGTCCGGCCACCGAGGCCGCGACGACCATGCCGGCACTGGACCCGAGCAGGGCCAGGCCGAGCATGCCCGGGGCGGCGTGCACCTGCTGGCTGATGGCGGGTATCCGGGGAGCCCACGTGCCGTACACCGCGCCGTTGAGCCCGAACACCACGAACACCGCGACCCGGTCGCCGACCACGTGCATCCCCCTTCCTTTCGGTTGTTTCACAATGGCTTAAGCGCTTCAGAAAGTCCAGCGGGTAGACTGCGCGGATGGCAGGTACCCGGCGGCGGCCGACCCTGGACGACGTCGCGAACGCAGTCGGCGTCTCCCGCGCGACGGTTTCCAACGCCTACAACCGGCCGGACCAGCTCTCCGCCTCCCTCCGGGACGAAGTGCTGCGTGCGGCCAGGCGCCTCGGGTACGCCGGGCCCGACCCGATCGCGCGCAGCCTGGCGACCAAACGCACCGGCGCGATCGCCTTCATGCTCGACACCGGGCTGTCGGCGGCGTTCTCCGATCCCGCGCTGTCGATCACGCTGGACGCGCTGGCCACCACGGTCGACCCCGAAGGACACGCGCTGCTGCTGTTGCCCGGCGGGCACGACGGCGGCCCACCCGCGGACCGGGTGCTCACCGCCCAGGCGGACCTCGCGGTGGCCTACTCTCTGGCGGACGGCGCGCCGGCCCTGCGTGCGGTGCGCCGCCGCGGCCTGCCGCTCGTGGTCATCGACCAGCCGGTGGTACCCGGCTCGGCGCGTGTCGGCGTCGAGGACCGCGCGGGTGCCGCGGCGGCGGCCAGGCATCTCCTGTCGCTCGGTCATCGCCGGTTCGGCATCCTGTCCGCGCAGTGCCTGTCCACACCGAGAGGCGGTCCGCTCACCGCGGAGGAGGCGCTGCGCTCCCGCCAGCTGTACAACCGCGAGCGGATGGCCGGCTACCTGGACACGCTCGCCACGGCCGGTGTCGACCCTGCCGGCGTACCGATCTGGGAGACATCCGGCCTTTCACGGGAACACGCGATGAGGGACGCCTGGGCTCTGCTCGACCGGGTGCCGCGGCCTACGGCATTACTGTGCATGTCGGACGAACTCGCGCTCGCCGCGCTCGCGGTGGCGAATCGGCACCAGCTGGCGGTACCCGGCGACGTGTCCATTGTGGGCTTCGACGACACGCCGCCGGCTCGCTGGGCCGAGCCGGGGCTGACCACGGTCCGGCAGGACCTGGCCGGCAAGGGCAGGCTGGCCGGAGAACTGGCGCTTCACCTGCTCCGCGGCGGCCAGCCACCCAAACCCACGACTCTGGACGTCGAACTCGTGGTCCGTGGCTCGACCGGCCCGGTTCACTAGCAGAGCTTCCCTGGCGCCGCAACACGTTTTCGTAATCTGTGGATATCCCGTTCACGATCGGGTGAGACGCGAATACTTATCCACAGAATGCGAAATACGGGCTGACAGCATTGCCGCGAGACGGCATTGTGGACGGTGTGCGGGGGATGCGGCCACAACGGACCGCACCGCATTTTCCGAGGGGAGTCGAAAACCATGATCTCGAAGTTGCGCGCCCACCTGCCCCGGTTGCTCGTTTTCGCCGCATTCGGCCTGCTGGGCGGAGCGGGAATCGCACAGGCAGACCCGGCGTCGCCGCCCTCCGGCCGCCCGGAACTTGCCTGTCAGCAGGGGGAATTCTGCACGTGGACAAGCGAGCTCTACAGCGGCACCATGCAGCGTTTCGACCTGCGGACCGTGAATCCGGAGGAATGTGTGGTACTGCCGGACGACGTCGAGGCGAGGTCTTTCGCCAACCGGCTGGACCGCGATGTCACGGTTTACCAGGACGTCGAATGCACCACGGAGGGCGATTTCATCACATACCCGGGGCACGATACTTTCGCACCCCACTCACCGTTCCTGGTACGCGCGATAAAAATCTGGGAGTAATCGCGGGAAACCATTCACCGCGTCCATTTACCACGCCACGATCGTCGCTCAATGGATCCGCGGCCATTGGCGACTCCGGTCCCCGCCGATAGCCAGGGCACCGGTCGTCCCTCCTGGGGAGAACGCCGGGCGCCCGGGGCCGTCCCCAGCCGGCCCCACCCCGCGGGCGCGCCACCGCCCCAGTCTCCGGGCGCGCCCGCGGGGCCCTGGCCGGCAACGTCACACGCGTGTTCGGCAGCCCAGACCACGAACCAGATCCATTTGCCCGACAGGCCAAAATTACGAGCCGATCCATTCCCCGACATGCGAGGTCCCCTGGTGGTCCCCTGGGGCGTCTCATGCCCCTCTTTTCCGGCGCTGACGGCCGAACTCGCGCATGCCGAACGCGTAACCCGCACCACGAAAGCCCGACCCGCCCGTCGCGAAAACCCGACTCGCACGTCGCGAAAACCCGACTCGCACGTCGCGAAAGCTGGACTCGCGCACCACGAAAGCCCGACCCGCACACCACGAAAGCCGGACCCGCACGTCGCGAAAGCCCGACTCGCCCGTCGCGAAAGCCGGACTCGCGCGGCGCGAAAGCCGGACTCGTGCGCTCGGCGAGCGCATCACCCGCGCCTGCGACGAGTCGTCGACATTTCGCGCCGGTGTTGCTACGGTTGCCGCCGTGACTGCCGGGTCGGCGAACAGCCGTGAGCGGACGGGATTCCCGGCCACTCCATGATTGTCCGGCGGGCCAGGAGCCCGCCGCCTTCTTTCGCGTTTCCCTTTACCACTGAACGGTTCGCCGCGGGATTGTCCGCGCGCGGAAACGCGGAAACAGCGAAAGGAGGTGAAGTATGGCCCACCCGGAGGTCTCCCGTGCCGCCTGGGCGGAGTTCCTCGCCCAGCATGGCGACGGTGGCGTCCTCAGCGCGACGGTGACGAAGGTCCTGCCCTTCGGTGCCCTGCTCGAGGTCGCTCCCGGAATCGGCGGGCTGCTCCCGCGGTCCGCCTGGTCGGCGCAGCCGGAAACCGGCTCGACCATTTCGGTCCGAATCGCGAATCTCGACGTCGAAAACCGGCGGATGAGTTTCGTGGCCGCCTGACGACACGAGATGCGGTGTGCGGGGCAGATCGGCACTGCCCCGCACACCCCCGAACCTAGCTGCCGGCAGCCTCGGCGGCGTCCTGCTTGAGCACATCGGCGACGACACAGGTGATGTTGTCCGGGCCGCCGGCCACGTTGGCCAGTTCGACGAGCCGCCGGACGGTTTCCTCGGGGTCGGTGTTCGCGGCCAGCACCTCGCGGATGTCCTCCGGCATGGCCACGTCGGACAGGCCGTCGGAACAGATCAGCAAGCGGTCGGCCACGTGTGCTTCGACCAGGAACAGGTCGGGGTCCGCGTCGCCACCGCTTTGCAGGGCGCGCGTCAGCACCGAACGGCTCGGGTGCGTGGCGGCGACCTCGGGGGTGATCTGGCCCTGGTCGACCAGTTCCTGGACCACCGTGTGGTCCCGGGTGATCTGTTCGAGCGCGCCGTCGCGCAGCAGGTAGGCGCGGGAGTCACCGACGTGGGCGACGGCGAACCGGGTGCCGTCCCAGTGCAGGACGGTCAAGGTGGTCCCCATCCCGCGCAGCGCCGGGTCCTCCTCCGCGAGGTCGGTGAGCCTGTGCACCGCGTCCCGCACCGCGCCGAGCAACTCCTCCAGCGGGTCGGCCTCCTCGGTGCGGCGCTCGTCGAGGTCGGCGATCGCGGCGATCGCGGCCGAGCTCGCGACCTCGCCGGCGACGTGCCCGCCCATCCCGTCGGCGATGGCAAGCAGGCGCGCGCTGGCGTAGACGGAGTCCTCGTTCGCCTCCCGCCGCTGGCCGACGTCGGAAGCCACGGCATACCGGAGCGTCAGTTCCATACGTGAAGTAAAGCAGTGGCCGACCGGGCGCGGCACGGCCTCTACCCCACCAACGCATGGACGGGCTCGATGATTTGGTCGTTGACCCACCGCGCGAGGCCGGTTCGGAGCGGCATCGGCAGGTTCAGCGCGAAATGGGTGACCCCCACGTCGGTGAGCGAGAGTACGGCTTCGCGCGTCCGCCGCGGATCGTCGTAATGCACGTGGGTCTGCACCGAACGGATGATCTCCGCCGGGTCACGGCCGATGGTCAGACAGTGCTCGTCGAGGACTCGGCTCCGCCGGGCGACGAACTCGACATCGTTGTGCGGCGGCCCCGGCACGTTCCAGACGTCGGCGTACTGGGCGGCCACCCGCAGCGTTCGCGTACCCCACCCGCCGATCAGCAAGGGCGGTCGCCGGAGCGGTTTCGGTTCACACCGCACGCCGGCCAACCGGTAGTAACGCCCGGGAAAGTCAAAGATCTTCTCTGTCCACATGCGATGGATGAGCGCGCACGACTCGGCCAGCCGCCCGACGCCTTCGGCGGGAGGCGGCAACGGGAGCCCGTAGGCGCGGTATTCGCGAACCGCGAGCTCCTGCCCCGGACGGGGATGGTCGGTGGCTCCCACCCCGAGCCCGAGCACCATCCGGCCGCCGGAGATCACGTCCACCGTCGCGGCCATCTTGGCGAGCACGGCGGGAGGGCGCGCCAGGTTGCCGGTGACCAGGAGCCCGAGCTCGAGCCGCCGGGTCTGCGCGGCCAGCGCGGCGAGCAAGGTCCAGCCTTCGAAGGCGGGCCCGTGCGGGTCGCCGAACAGCGGCATCAGGTGGTCCCACAACCAGCCGTGCTCGATCAGGGGAAGATCGTCCGCCTCCCGCCACACCCGCACCAGCTCGTCGTACCCGGTGTGCACCGGCACCGTCTTGATTCCGAAGCTCGCTCGCCCGATCATGGCGATCCCCATTTCATTAGCTTGCTATCGTTAGCTGGCTAGCGAAGTTACCCGACGGGTCGCCAGCAGGCAAGCGGCAATCGTTAGGCTCGTTCCATGACCGAGCTCCTGACCCTGTTCAGGCGCGCGCACAAGCTGCTCAGCGCGGCTTCCGACGAGGCGATGAGCAGGCACGGGGTACGCCTGGGACAGAAC
>NZ_DATELF010000037.1:0-2221 GCF_035276945.1 Amycolatopsis sp.
TGTCGCCAAGTTCGACCCTCACGTCGGGCGGGGGATGGGGTGGCCCGCGCTCGACCCGGGCGGGGGCGGGAGACCCAGGGAGCGCGGACCGGTCAGGGAAGGGTCATGGCGGTCACGGGCGCGCAGCCGGTGACGATGGAATCGCCCGGGTCGCCGCCCCGTCGATCTCGTCGGCCCGCCCGACCATCGACGCACCGAGCCGGGCCGTGCCCGCGCCGTACATCCGCAGGATGTCCGTACCCACCGCCTCCAGGGAGCCAGCACGGCCGTAGGCCGACACCACCCGCATCAGCGCCTCGGCGACCTCGGCCATCGCGACGACCACCGCACGGTCCCGCTCCAGTCCGGTACGCGCCAGCCCGCTCACAGCTGACCCCCGGCGAGCAGGCACTCGTGCAGGATGTCCCGCAGGCAGGCCAAGATCGCGAAGCCGAGCAGGGGATCGAAGTACTCGACCTGATCACCGAACTGGAGCCCGGGTGTCCGCTCGCCACGGATACCCCAGTAGGCCTCCAAGGGCTGCCCGTCGTCGACCGGGACCAGCAGCCCACCGTCCGCACCTCTCGCGGCCCACGCCTTCCGGACCCGCCAGTCCTCTGGGCTCATGTGTCGTCACCTCCCGTCGCAGGAGGTGATGCTAGAAAGATCATGAATGAATGAGGGGGACAGACTGTCCCCCTCACCCGGACGGTCTACGGGGCTGGCAGCACACCCATCCGCTCGGCAAGGTTAACCGCGCTGGCTTTAAGCGGGCCTGTCGCGGAACGCACCAGTTCGACGATCGCGCCGCGCGTTAGGGGCGAGTACAGCACCCGTTCGGGGGATGTTTCAAAGGCACGTGTCAAGAAATGGAGGGCGCCGTCGAGTTCGTTGCGCTGTATGTGGCTAGCTGCGATTTCCCCAAGTAGGCGCCCGCGGCGTTCCCGGGACGGCATCATTTCCGGGTCGATGTGTTCTGCCCGCTGGACCGCCTCACCGTGTCGACGAAGTTCTGCGGCGATACTTACGCCATGGAGTGCGACGTTCTGTGTGCCGAACACCGTTTGGGGGTGGAAGTAGCCGGAGGGCAGTCGGGCAGCGGTTTCGGCTGCCGCGTCCCAGTACCGCCACGCCGCGCCCTCTTCGCCCTGGTAGGCCGCCGAGACAGCGCAATGCAGATTGAGGCTGCCATACAACCCGGCAGCATCATCATCGTTGAGGTGCCGTTTCAGTTCGCGAGCCGCTCCGGAAACAATCCGGAGCGCAGCATCGGCATCGAGTCCACGCAGCCCGTGACCGTAAATCCATGCCCCGAAGGCGAGACTCACCGGGTCATCTGCTGTCTGAGCCGCTCGCGCAGCACGATCGACGAGCACGCTTATCTCTTCGGGTTCGACCAAATCAACCGCCAGGTGCTGCGCCAGGCCGTAGGCGTTAGCAAGGACTTGATGGGCGGCGCGCCGTTCCGGACCGTCGAGGACAATCGACGCATGCTCAAGGTCGGCGATAAGCGCAGGAAGCGCTTCGGCTACAGCGGAATGATTGTCTGGACGCAGATGCCAAGCATGCCAAGAATTCGCGATGAGACTCGACAGCTCTCGAATGTCCGGCGGGTCATCGGAGCGGTTGGCTGGAGTGAAGTTGGCATTTCGGACGATTTGTCGAACTGCTGTCGCTGCGGGATGGCGCGGACCTTCCCACGCGGATACCGGAATAGGAACGTCGCCGTCGATGAACACCGATAGGTCATCGACGCGAAGTATTCGGGCGATACGCAGCAGCGCCGGTATGGACACGCCTCGCTGACCATTCTCGATACGTTTCAGCCAGTCAGACGAATAACCGACCAGACCGGCGAGAACCGGCCGACTCATGCCACGGCGCTCGCGCAGGTGCCGGATGATCTCACCAGTGTGGAGATTGGCGGGTGCGTCACTCACCGGTCATGCCCATCTTCGCGGAATGCGGATCCCTCTTCGCAGAGCCCCCGGGAGCTACCCGGAGGCGTTCCTCCGCGAAGAGGCATGTACCAGGGTAACGGCAGCGAAAGGCCCGGCAACCATCACACGGGTGGGTGGTTGCCGAGCGACGCTCGTTACTGGCAGTACCACCCGATCGTGACCGCCGAGGCATTCAGCACGGCCAGCGCCACGAAGCACACCCAGGACGCGACCAGCAGGCGCCGCAGCCGGCGCCTCCCGGTTCACCCCGACACCTCCGCCAGCAGCGCGCCAGGGCGGCC
>NZ_DATELF010000038.1:0-15241 GCF_035276945.1 Amycolatopsis sp.
ACCACCTACACTGCCCACCAGATGGGTGTCCTCTCCAACGGAATGAAACCGGCCTCGCAACCAACATCATCCCAGGCCAGAGCGGCACCCATCACCATCTCCGAACGCGTGTCACCGCCCTACTCGCGGATTCGGGTCTGATCAAACCTTCCGCGGCGGCGATCCAGCGAATCCGGGAACGGCTCCGCACGGAAATACGCGCACTGCGCGGTTCCAACGCGGCGGCGATCCTCGCCGCGCTCACCCCGATAATTCGGGGATGGGCGACCTACTACCGGGGTGTGGTGTCGTCCAAGGTGTTCAAATCCTTGGACAATTACATGTGGACCCTGCTCTACAAATGGGCCACGCGTCGCCACCCGAACAAGTCGAAAACATGGGTCATCGACCGATACTACGGCAAGTTCAACAAGTTCAGGAACGATCGCTGGGTATTCGGTGACATCGCCACCGGAGCATATCTGGTGAAATTCTCCTGGACTGGCATCGTCCGACACATTCTCGTCAAGGGCGGAGCGTCTCCGGACGATCCTACCCTGGCCGAATACTGGGCAGAACGGCGACGGCGGATCAAACCGCCACTGGAGGGCCACACGCTACGCCTGCTCACCAAGCAGGATGGCCGATGTCCTCTATGCGGCAATGAACTGCTGTCCACCGAACAGCCGCCCCAGTCGCCAGCCGAATGGGAACGCTGGTGGTTGCAGATCATCCGCAAGGCGATAATCGCGGATTATCTTGTCCTGCAAGGACGATCCGGCTCATCGGACGATGGCCACACCCGCCTCGTGCACTCTGCCTGCCGACGTGAGCACCACAAGCACGGAACGACAGGCACGGCACCGCGATCCTGAACGCCCTCGTGGCTTGCTTGAGCTGCTTGCGGTGAAAGCCGCACGGGCAGTTCTGAGGGGGGACCGGCGTAGTAATGCGCCGGTCCTACCCGACTCATCCTCGGCAAGGGCAACCGGGCGCAGATCGCCACGCTGGTCGAGCGCACCACCCGGTTCGTGATACTCGTGCGTATTCCCTACGACCGTTGCCATGGAGGGACTGGTGACCTGGATTCGCCGTGTCGTCGCCCTTGACGACACGATGCCGACCACGAACTCCTACGACGCCTACCGCGACTCTCTCAGCGCCCGCACACTCACCGAGTTCCGCTGCTTCGCTCTCGCGGTCACCGGACCAGAGCCGGACCAGAGAGCGCGGTCGGCAAGCTCACCGGCCGGCTTCCGCTCTTCGGCTCGTAGCAGTTTTGGCGACAGCCCCAGGCTCTCCGTTTGGCAGCCACCAGTGCCCTGGTCATGTTCGATGGGCCTGGTCGCGGTGACTGGCGAGGGTGGTGACGTCCTCACGGCGGCGAGTTCAGCGGTCGGCCTGGTGTCGAGGATGATCGGTCGCCGAATCGTACAGTTCGACGTGCAGGCGGGAGTGCGACGTCCTGCTCGCCGGGCAGGTGGGCGAAGGGGACGCCGAGGGAGTCGGGGTCGATCGGGTCGCCGGATCCGCGGGTGACGCCGCCAATAAGTGTCACTAGGTAGACGACCGTCGAAAGTTTGTTGTATATTTCGGCCGTATCCGCCGCATGCGGCGCAGGGCAACGCTGCCGCGCCGGCTCGATCCCGAGGAGGACTGCGCCATGACCTCAACCGACGTCCCCGGACCCACCGCCGAGGACCAGGCCGAGCTCGAGGCGATGTACGACGCGTTCGACGCCGCGCACATGAAGCCGCTGTGGACCCAGATCGGCGGGTTGATGCCCACGGTTCCCCGTCCGGATGCGGTGCCGGCGCTGTGGCGCTGGTCCACGTTGCTGCCGCTGGCCGAGCGTGCCGGTGAGCTGGTGCCGGTCGGCCGCGGCGGCGAGCGCCGGGCGATCGCCCTGGCGAACCCGGGACTCGGGGGTGCCCCCTACGCGACGCCGACGTTGTGGGCGGCGATCCAGTACCTCGGCCCCCGGGAAGAAGCCCCCGCCCACCGCCACACCCAGTCCGCGTTCCGCTTCGTGGTCGACGGGGACGGCGTGTGGACCAATGTCGAAGGCGACCCGGTCGCCATGCGCCGCGGGGACCTGCTGCTCACCCCGGGCATGCACTTCCACGAGCACCACAACACCAGCGACCGGCCGATGGCCTGGATCGACGGCCTCGATATCCCGCTGGTGCGCGGGCTCGACGCCGGGTTCTTCGAGGAAGGTCCCGAGCAGCTGGCCACCCGCCGCACACCGCCGGTCTCGCGCAACGAACGACTGTGGGCGCACCCCGGGCTCACCCCGGTCGGTGCGCCGGGAACGCCGGCCTCGCCGTTGATGGCGTATCGCTGGAAGCACACCGACGCGGCGCTGACCGCTCAGCTGGAACTGGAAGCCGCCGGGTACCCGGGCGTGCTGGAACCCGGGCACGCGGTGGTGCGTTACACCAATCCGGCCACGGCCGGGGACTGCCTGAACACGATCCGCTGCGAAATGCACCGGCTGCGCTCCGGTACCCGCACCGCGCCTACGCGCACGGCGGGCTCGTCGGTGTGGCAGGTCTTCGACGGCACCGCCACGGTCAGCATCGACGCGGAATCCTTCGACGTCGGCACCGGCGACCTGTTCGCGGTGCCGTCCTGGGCCCGGCTGTCGATCGAGACCGGCGGAGGGCTCGACGCCTTCCACTTCTCCGACGCACCGGTCTTCGACGCTCTCGGCCTGGCCCGTACCCACACAAAGGACCCCGCATGAAACTCGCCACCATCCGCACCGGGTCCGGGACCGCCGCGGTCCGCGTCGACGACGACGTCGCGGTGGAACTCGGCGCGACCGACCTGGGCGAGTTCCTCGCCCGCCCCGGCTGGCGCGTGGACGCCGAGCAGGCCGACGGCCCCCGCCACGAGGCGTCGAAACTCGACTACGCCCCGCTGGTGCCCCGGCCGGAGAAGGTCGTCTGTGTCGGGCTGAACTACCGCAACCACATCCTGGAGATGGGCCGGGAGCTGCCGGAACACCCGACACTGTTCGCCAAGTTCGCCCGCGCCCTGGTCGGCGCGTTCGACCCGGTGGTCTTGCCGGCCGGGTCCTCAGCCGTGGACTGGGAGGCTGAACTCGGCGTCGTCGTCGGCGCCGAGGTCCGCCACGCGAGCCCCGATGAGGCCGCGGCCGCCATCGCCGGCTACACCGTCGTCAACGACGTCACCGCCCGCGACTTCCAGTTCCGCACGGTGGAGTGGCTGCAGGGCAAGACCTTCGAACGCTCGACCCCGGTCGGCCCATGGCTGGTCACCGGTACGGAGCCGGGTGAGCTGTCCTGCGAGGTCGACGGCGAGCTCGTGCAGCAGGCCGACCCCGGCGACCTGGTCTTCACCCCCGCCGACCTCGTCGCCTACATCTCGGCGATCGTCACCCTCGTACCGGGCGACATCATCGCCACCGGCACACCCGGCGGCGTCGGCCACGCCCGCAAGCCGCCGCGCTATCTGGCGGAAGGATCCACCTTGAAGACCCGGATCGCGGGCATCGGCGAGCAGCGCAACACTCTGGTGAAGGAGAACTGATGCGTATCGCTGTCGCGGGCGGCGGACCCGGTGGATTGTTCTTCGCCACCCTGATCCGGCGCGCCGATCCCTCGATCGAGGTCACGGTGTTCGAACGCAACCGGGCCGACGACACCTTCGGGTTCGGGGTCGTGTTCTCCGACCGCACCCTCGAGGGCATCCACGCCGCGGATCCGGTGCTGCGCGAGGCACTGGCCGAACACGGCCGGCACTGGGACGCGATCGAGGTCCGGCTCAAAGGCGAGCGCATCCGCTGCGGCGGCAACGGGATGGCCGCGATCGTGCGGCGCACGCTGCTCGCCCTGATGCAGGCCCGAGCCCGCGACGTCGGGGCCGAGCTCCGATTCGCCACCGAAGTCAGCCTCGCCGATCTCGCCGGGTACGACCTGGTCGTCGCCGCCGACGGCACCGGGTCGAAGATCCGCGAGCAGCTCGAAGCCGGTCTCGGCGCCGAGGTCGAGACCGCGACCGCGAAATTCATCTGGTTCGGCACCGACTATCTGTTCGACGGCCTGACCTTCGTGCACGAAGGCGGCCCCGACGGCGTGTTCGCCGTGCACGGGTATCCGATCTCGGACGCGATGTCGACGTTCATCGTGGAGACCGACGAAGCCTCGTGGCGCCGCGCCGGACTGGACGAGTTCGACACGAGCCAGCCACCCGGGGTCAGCGACCTGGTCAGCAAGGCATACCTGGAGAAGCTGTTCGCCGAGCAGATCGACGGGAAACAGTTGCTGGTCAACAACTCCCGCTGGGGCAACTTCCGCACCCGCCGCACCCGGGACTGGCACACCCTGCCCGCGGCCGGAGCGGCGCCGATGCCGGTGGCCTTCCTGGGCGACGCGGTGCACACCGCACACTTCTCGGTCGGGTCCGGAACCAAGATGGCGATGGAGGACGCGGTCGCGCTGTCGAGGGCCCTCGCCGGGAGCGACGGCGACCTCGCCGCCGCCCTGGCCGCCTACGAACAGGCCGCGCAGCCGTCAGTGCGCAAGATCCAGCAGTCGGCTCGGCCCAGCCTGGCCTGGTGGGAGCACTTCGGCCGCTACCACGACGAGTTCGAACCGTGGCAGTTCGCCTACCACTTCCTGTCCCGCAGTATCACCGATTCCCGCCTCGCCCGCCGCGACGCCCGGTTCGTCGACGCGACCCACCGCGCCTGGCGGCAGACCCACGGCGCGCCCGCGCTGGACACCCCGTTCCGGCATCACGGTTGGAGCGCGCCCGGCCGCCTGGTCACGGTCGGATCCGACGAGCGGGGCACACCGGCCAAGGTCGCCGGGGACCTCCCGTTGCCGCTGGCCGCCGCCCCGCGCCCGGGTCCGTGGGGTGCGGTGCTCAGCGCCCCCGACCGTGAAGCCGGCTTGCCGCGGGCGTTCGCCCAGCTGACCCGCTTCGCCGACGCGGCACCGGTCCTGGTCGCCGTGCACGGCGGCACCGCGCTGACCCGGACCCTGCTGTGTGAGCAGGCCCGCCTGCGGCATCGGATGCCGGCGCTGCTGGTCGACCCCGGCGCCGACACCGACACCGCGGTCACCGCCGTGCTCTCCGGCCGCGCCGACCTGGTTGGACTGCCCGCATGACCACCATCGCTCCCCGTCTCCACCCCACCCCCGGCCACCCCGTCCCCGGCGGAGATCTGGCCGCGTTGTTCGCCCCGCGCGGCATCGCGGTCGTCGGTGCGTCCCGCGCCCCAGGCAAGCTCGGGGCCGCGATGGCCCGTTCCCTGAGCGGGTTCGCCGGTCGCGGCGGGCATTTCGCGCTGGTCAACAGCCGGGATACGGCCCTGTACCCGAACGTCGCCGCGGCCGCCGCCGACGGCCCGATCGACCTGGCGGTGCTCTGTGTGCCCGCCCCGGCCTGCCCGTCCGCTCTCGCCGACGCCGCCGAGGCCGGCGCCCGAGCGGCGGTGGTCTGCGGTGGCGGATTCGCCGAAGCCGGCGGCGACGGGATCGCCCACCAGCGCGCCCTGGCCGCGGTCACCGCGGACACCGGGATACGTCTGCTCGGCCCCAACACCAGCGGCTTCATCGCCCCGCACGCCGGAGTCACGGCCAGTTTCGTCGCCGGCGCCGCGCACCTGCGGCCGGGTAAGGTCGCCGTCGTTGCCGCCAGCGGCGGGGTCAACCACGCCCTGGCGTTCCTGTTCGCCGAGGCCGGCCATGGCGTCAGCCTCGCCGTCGGGCTCGGCAACGGCGTCGACGTGACCGCCCCCGACGTCCTCGACCACCTCGCCGACGACCCGGAGACCACCGCCGTCGCGCTGCACGTGGAATCCGTTTCCGACGGACCCCGCCTGGTCTCGGCGGTGGCCCGGTTGACCCCACGCAAGCCCGTGGTCGCGCTCGTTGTCGGCCGCCACGACATCGGTGAGTTCGCCGCCTCCCACACCGGCAACCTCGCGACGTCCTGGCGCACCACCCGCGCCGCGCTCACCCAGGCAGGCGCGGTGGTGGTCGGCGACGAACGCGAACTCGTCGACGCGGTGTCCGCACTCGCGACGACCCGCCTGCACCCGGCCGCCGACCCCGGTGTCGGCGTCTTGACCGCCCAGGCCGGACCCGGCCTGCTCCTACTGGACGACCTGCGCGGCCGGGCCGCGCGCGTCCCCGAGCTCACCCCGAACACGCAGAACGCGCTCAGCGAGCTGCTGCCGCCGCTGACCTTCCAGCGCAACCCGGTCGACACCGGACGCCCCGGCCCCGAGATAAGCCAGGTGTTCGCCACCGTCGCGGCCGACCCGGCCGTCGACGTGCTGGCCGCCTACGCCCTGCACGAACCGGACGCGATCGACCTGGTCGCCGCGATCGTCGGCGCCGACACCGGCGGGGTTCCCGTAGTGGTCGGGCTCGGTGGCACCGGCGAAGCGGTGGAGGCAGGGCGGCGCTCGCTGCTGGAGGCAGGCATCCCCGCCACCACCGATCCCCGCGGGGTCGCCGCCGCGATCGGGGCGCTGCTGACCGACGCCCAGGCCCGCCACCGCGAGCCAGACCGACCGCGCCGCGGCCAGTCGGTGCCCGACGACGTCACCGGCCCACACGACGAGAACCAGGCCAAGGATCTACTCGACCGGCTCGGCATCGCCACCCCACCAAGGCGGGTCTGCGACAGCCACTCGGCGGCACGGGTAGCCCTCACCGAACTCGGCGGCCGAGTGGCGGTGAAGGTCCTTGACGCCCACGTCCTGCACAAGACAGACATCGGCGGTGTCCATCTCGGAGTGTCCACACCGGACGATCTCGAGGCGGCTCTCCGCGCGCTGGACGCGGTCGGCGCCCGCCGCTACCTCATCGAACGCATGGCCCCCAGCGGAGTGGATCTGGTGCTGGGCGCGCGTCGCGACCCGGTCTTCGGGCCGATCGTGCTGCTCGGGCTCGGCGGCACGACCGCCGAGGCACTAGCCGACGTCGCCATCCGCCTCGCTCCGGTCAGCGCGAGCGACGCCGCGGCGATGCCGCGCGAACTCGCCGGCGCGGCACTGCTCGACGGCTGGCGCGGCGGTCCCGTCCTGGACACCGCCGCGCTCGGAGAGACCGCCGCGGCACTCGGGGACCTACTCGCCGCCAACCCGGCGCTCGAGGAGATCGAGGTGAACCCGCTGCGCCTGACCAGCAATGGGCTCGTCGCCCTCGACGCCGTCATCATCACCCACCAGGACCACAAGCGGGAGGCCGACGATGCCCAGCCCGATCAGTGAACACACCGTTCCCTGGCCGGACGCCCTCGCCCAGGAGTACACCGCCCGCGGTTTCTGGCGCGGCGTTCCCCTCGGCACGCTGCTGCGGCAGGTCGCGGACACCGTCCCCGACCGCACCGCTCTCGTCGACCCCGGCGCCGGAATCCGGCTCACCCACCGGGAACTCGCCGAGCGTGCGGACGCCGCCGCGGTGCGGCTGCTCGATCTCGGTTTCGAGCCCGGGAGCCGCCTGCTCGTCCAGCTCGGCAACGGCTGGGAATTCGTGGTGCTGACCCTGGCCTGCCTGCGCGCCGGGATCGTGCCCGTCATGGCTCTGCCCGCCCACCGGCGGACAGAGCTGACGCACCTGGCCCGCCTCGCCGAAGCCGGCGGCATCGCCGTGCCGGACCGGCTGCGAGACTTCGATCATCAGCGCCTGGCCCACGACCTCGCCGACGACGTCCGCGCCGCCGGGGGCGAGCCGTGGCGGGTACTGGTCGCCGGCGAGACCGTCGAACCGGGCAGCACCGACCTGCGTGCGCTCTGCGGCCCGCCCCACGACCCCGACGGCGACAGGGCCCGGGTCGAGGCCACCGGCGTCAGCAGCCGCGACGTCGCGGTGTTCCTGCTCTCCGGCGGCACCACGGGGCTGCCCAAGCTCATCGCCCGCACGCACGACGACTACGCCTACAACGCGTCCTCCTCCGCGCCCGTCGCCGGTGTCGGACCGGACACCGTGTACCTGGTCAGCCTCCCAGCCGGGCACAACTTCCCGCTGGCCTGCCCTGGCATCCTCGGTACCCTGCTCGCCGGTGGCGGCGTCGTCATGCTGCCGTCGCCAGAACCGGTGCGTGCCTTCGCCACGATCGCCGCTGAAGGCGTCACCCACACCGCGGTAGTACCGGCCGTCGCCGGCCGCTGGATCGACCACGCGACCGAGCACGGCGGCACCCAGCTCGCCACGCTGCGGGTGCTGCAGGTCGGCGGCGCCCGCCTGGCCGACCGGCTCGCCCGCCGCGTCAAGCCCGCTCTCGGCGCCACGCTCCAGCAGGTGTTCGGCATGGCGGAAGGGCTGCTCAACTTCACCCGCCTCGACGATCCCGACGAGATGATCTGCACCACGCAAGGACGCCCGATGAGCCCCGCCGACGAGGTCCGCATCGTCGACGAACTCGACCACGACGTCGCCGACGGCACCCCCGGCAGCCTCCTCACCCGCGGTCCCTACACCCCGCGCGGGTACTACCACGCCACGGAACACAACACCCGCGCCTTCACCACCGACGGCTGGTACCGCTCGGGCGACATCTGCCGTCGCACCGCCGAGGGCAACCTCATCGTCGAAGGCCGGGACAAGGACATGATCAACCGGGGTGGCGAAAAGATCTCCGCCGAAGAGGTGGAGAACCTCATCTACCAGATCCCCGACGTCGCGCAGGTCGCCGCCATCGCCATGCCCGACCCCGACCTCGGAGAACGGGTCTGCGTCTACGTGGTGCCCCGCCCCGGCACGACCGTCACCCTCGAGGGGGTCCGCGACACGATGCACGCCGCCGGGGTGGCTCATTTCAAGCTGCCCGAGCACTTGGTGATCGTCGACGAACTGCTGTCCACCAAGGTCGGCAAGATCGACAAGAAGGCACTGCGGGAAGACATCGGCAAGCGGATGAGGCCCGGAGCCCGCGCATGACCGGCGTCCACGACACCGCCATCACGTTGCCCTGGATGCGTGAGGGCACCACGCGGCTGCTCGATCTTGTCACCACCCTCGACGACACCGGGTTGCGCGCGGCGAGCGGGTTGCCTGGCTGGAGCCGCGCGCACGTGGTCGGGCATCTCGCCCGCAACGCCGAAGCGCTCACCCGCCTCGCCACCTGGGCCCGCACCGGTATCGAGAATCCGATGTACGCCGATCCCGGCCAACGCGCCGACGAGATCGAGCAGTCGGCCTCGCTGCCCGCGGCTGAACTCCGCCGCCAACTACGCGCCACCGCCGACGTTCTCGACACCGCGCTCAGTTCCCTGACCACCGCGCAATGGTCGGCTCCGGTGCGCAGCGCGCTCGGCCGCCGTATCCCCGCCGCGGAGATACCGTGGATGCGCATCCGCGAGGTCTGGCTCCATGCCGCGGACCTGACCGCCACCCCCAGCCTCGCCAGCATGCCCGACGGCGCGCTCGACCTGCTTCTCGACGACACGACCACCACCCTCAGCCGCAAACCGGACTGTCCCGCGGTCGTCGTCGCGCCCGGCGACCGCGACCGGACCTGGCGACTCCAGCCGGACATCCCGGCCGCCGATACGATCACCGCGCCGGCGGCGGAGATCGCCGGCTGGCTCACCGGCCGCCTCCCCGGGCGTCCCGGATGGCCGCCGCTGCCCCGCTGGCTCTGACCCGACGCCCTTCAGACGGGCCGTGGGAACGCGAAAGCGCGGTATACCGGCAAGGGCACGCTCCGGTACCGCACGACGCCGGCTCGACGTCATCGACCGTGACTCGGCCGGTCGCCGTCTATGGGACGTAGATCGGCCGCGTCGTTGTTCTCGACCTCAAGTTCCGAAGCCGCCGCAAAGGTGTAGAAGTTCCAGGCGGACCCCGAGTGCCGCGGCCATGATTCAGTTCGCGAGCAGCGGCCCGAGGATCGCTCCGGCGTGGGCGACGCCGAGTGTCCAGCCGAGCGCGGTCGCGCGGATGCGTGCCGGGTAGTGCATCGCGACGTTCACCAGGATCTGGGCGCCCACTCAGGTCGCCCTGTATTGTACAGATATAAGACGACCGTCTATGAAATGGCACTATTTACTTATTATCCCGGTGTTTCAACCTATGAGCGATCTGGTTGTGCCCTCGGTCGGCGGGAATATGACACAATCGACCTCGGAAGGAGGCCCGGGTGAAACCTCGATCCATCGTCTTCGACCTGTTCGGCGACTACGTCCGGTACCGCGGCGGCGCGGCCCGGCTACGCGCGCTGACCACGTTGATGGACTGCTTCGGCGTCGGTGAGAGCACGGTCCGTGTCGTCATGGCGCGGCTGCGCAAGGAGGGCTGGTTCGACGCCCAGCGCGACGGCCGGGAGACCCTGTACGCGCTCAATGCCAAGAGCTTGCGACTGCTCAACGAAGGCCGTGCCCGGATCTTTCAACGAGTCCGCGGCGAGTGGGACCGCCACTGGTACATGGTCATCTACTCGGTTCCCGAGACCGATCGCGGGATCCGCGAGCGGATCCGCAAGGAACTCGCCTGGCTGGGGTTCGGCCCGCTGGCGGCGTCGACCTACATCAGCCCGCACGATCGACTCCAGCAGGTCAAGGAGAGGTTCGCCGACCAGCCGGTGCTGCGGCTGGACACCCTCCGCTGCCAGTCCGACGATCTGATCGTCGATCGCGAGATGGCCGCCCGTTGCTGGGAACTCGGGTCCCTCAACGACGACTACAAGACACTGCTGCGGACCTACCGTTCACGGCTTCCGGCCTACCGTGCCGGCGAACTCGCCCCCCGAGAGGCGCTGGTGGAACGGATGCGGCTGACCTACGACTACCGCAAGTTCCCGTTCCGCGACCCCGACCTTCCCCTCGACCTGCTTCCCCCGGGCTGGGTCGGCCGCGAAGCCCACGAGATGTTCCTCGAAGCCCACGACCTGCTGCGCGTACCAGCGGAAAAGCTCTACGACGAGATCGCCGGAACCTGAACCAGATCCCGGGGCGCCGCCCGGCCTACCTCGGCAGACTCCCGTTCGGAGTACGGCTTCCGTGCCTGGGCGCTGCCACGCGCTCGCTGTTCGTTCATGGCCGATGGTCAGCCTGCCATCCTGCTGGTTTCACGGGGTGGCGGATCCTTCACTCGGCACGGTCGCCCGCGCGACCGGCGCGGGATTCTCATCCACTTCGTCGTCCGGAACCCGAGAGACCGAACCGGCAGTTGATGCGGGGTACCAATTCCTCGCACCAACCTCGCCAAAAGCAAGGCCCGAGGACGGAGAGATCAACCGCGGGTGCGACGAGCGGGGCGACCCAGACAGGTACTCCGAGTCGGAGGGCACCGTTGGGGACGTTGCCGAAGTCGAACAGGAAGGTCAGCCCGACGCCGGTGCCCATGATCGCCGCGACGATGCGTGACAGACGGGTTGGGCGGGGCGGAGGTGGAGGGCAAGGCCGTGCGGCCCGCGCGGAGGTGCGGTCGGATTTCGACCTCAAGGTGATGGTAGCGGTCAGCCGCGTACAAGCAGGCTAACGCTCGTCCGGTCACGGTGTCGGTGAGTTCGCTGCACAACGTGCCGACAGGCCCGGTCGAGGGCTCGGCGGTGATGTGCACGTCCTGGCCATCCGCGACGAGGAGGTGGGCCAGGTGCTGCACGATCGTTGATTTGCCGGCGCCACTTGGCCCGTCGACGCTGACGAAGACGCCACGCGGATGCTCAGAAAAGGGCCGAAGGTGCATCGTGCCCTCCCCTCGGCGGCTCGCCGCGCAGCTCTTCCAGCGACAGCGGCCGGGTCTCCGGCGGCAAGGCCAGCCGGACGAACAGCCGTGCCGTGACCAGCACGTCGTAGGTTGCGCGATGGGGCCTGAGGCCGGAGGGCAATCTTTCGGCCAGCTTGAAGGTCTCGACCAGTGCGCCCAGCTTGTAACTACCGGCCTCCGGAAGCAGGCGACGGGCCAGCTTGAGCGTGTCGAACACCTCCGGCGGCTGCCAGTCACGCAGCTTGCGTTCGAGCACGTCGATATCAACATGGGCATTGTGTGCGACGAGGGCGTTACCCGTCAGGCCCGCGAGGACCTCGTCCCGGATGTCCGCGAACACCGGCGCACTGGCAACGGCAGCGTTGGTAATGCCATGGACGGTGCGGGCAAACGGGGTGATCCGCTGTTCCGGTTGCACCAGCCAGCTTGCCGGTTGCCCGATCTTCCCGCCCGTGATTGGCACGACAGCCAGTTCAACCAGATCAGGCGGCTGGTGGCCATTACCTTCCACATCGACGACGTAGTTGAGGCTTGTCCAGTCAGTCACGCTCGTTGCCCTGCCAGCGTAGTCTACGAACACCGCTACCTTGTCGACGAGTCCAAAGCCCGCGTGAAAGCCCAGAACGCCACCCCTGCCGCGCCGCAACAGCTCGCAGACGACTATGCCACGGTGAAAAAGGAACTGGCGGAACTCAAGAAGGCGCTGAGCAACGAACGGGCGACAAGCGCGCTCCTGCGCCGGGTAGTCGCCGAACTCTCCCTGGAACTGGAACAGGCCAAGGAGGAACCCGCCCAAGATAACCGAGTCACCCGGCTGCCCACCCGGTCGCGGTCACAAGCCCCAGGACATGCCATGTTGGCCGCGCCTGCGGTTGCTCTGCTTGCTGACAGACCCCTGGTACCTTCCTGTCCCCTGGAGGGCGGCACATCGGCGGGACACTTGCATTACCGGCATCAGCGATCGGGTCAATGAGCCACACAACAGGTTGTTGTGCAAATGGTGATCATGAGGCATTCGGGTTCCCGGCACCAGTTAAGTCGGGCTGGCAACGGGTCGCCGCGATCGGCGATCCGTTGTTGCCAGAGTTGACGGAGGCGGGCGCATTCGCGCCGGCACTCCTCGTGCCGGCCGCCTTATCGTCCATCTGTGACACCACGATCGGTTTCCTCCTACACCAGGGCGTGGGTTCGGGCGGCGAGGTCACGCAGGCCGGGCAGGGCGGCCTGCTGGGGATGGTGCAGCAGGTCGCCGACGAGGCGGCGGACGGTTGCGCGGGTGCGGACCTCGCCGGGTGCGGTGCGTTCGGCGGTCAGCAGGGTTTGATAAGCGCGGCCGGGTTTGTTCCATTGGGCGAAGCACAGGGCGACGTCGACGAGGAACCGGGCGCGGCGTTCGGTGTCGGGGAACTGGCCGAGATGGGTGGTTTGGGCGTGGTGCAGGGCGGAGCCAGCGTTGCCGAGCACGTAGTCGGCGGACACGCGGTGGCTGACCACGTTGGCGGTCAGCGCTTGCTGCTGGGTTGGGTGGTCGGCGAGCCGCTTGGCGGTGGTGTCGGCCTCGTCGAGGAGGTCGGTGGCGCGGTCGTGGTCGCCGGCGCGGGCGGCGCCATACCCGGCCGAGCACATCAGCAACGCATATAGGGCCAGGCTGCGGATTGGGTGTCTTCCCGGCGAGGTCGAGCTGGTTGGCCGCGGTCAGGGTGAGGGTTTGGGCGCGGTCGTGGTTGCCTGCCCGGCGGCAGGCCGAGCCGAGCAGGCGTTGCGCCTCCGCGAGGGTCAGTGGGTCGTCCGCGCCGGCGGCGGCGCGCAGCGCCCGGTCGGCGGAGATCCATTCCAGGCCGCTGGCCTCCAGCTTGATCAGCGCGCGGGTGGCGAGGTTGTATGCCTGCGCCACGATGCCCGCCGAGACAGGATCAGCGGTCTGCTGGTGGGTGGCTTGCGCGGTGGTGATCAGTTCAGGCAGCCGCGCGGCCAGCTCGACATAGCGGCAGGCGCGGAAGTCGGTCCGCGAGGTCGCCAGCACAGTCTGGAGCGTCGCGATCGGCGCCGGCTGGGGCGCCGCGGTGGAACTGCCGAGGAGGACGCCTTCCAGGCGGTGGGCCAGGAATGCGGCCGGATCGACCTCGACCCCGCTGGCGGCGAGCGCGTTGGGGGCGGTGACCGCGGTGCCGGCCAAGCCCGCGGCGAGCAAGAACGCGCGTCGTCGCACCGGATCATCCCCTTCCTGGCTCGGGTCGTGCCCCACCCTAGAAGCCGACGCGGTTGAGGCGGGGGAGGCAGGCCGGTCAGGCTGGGTGTTGGTGAGGCCGAACGCTTCGGCGGGCAGGCCGAGGATGGTGGCGAAGCGGCGCAGCACCGCGACGTCGCGCAGCCCGCGGCGGCCGTTCTCGAACCGGGAGATCGTCGAGGCCGAGCAGCCGAAGCGCTCACCGAGCTGGCCCTGGGACCAGTCCCATTCTTCGCGGGCGTGGCGCAGCACGGCTGGGTGATCGCCGCGGCGGGCGGCGTCCCACAGGGCGGGTGACCACCAGTCCGGCACAGCGCACCCCCGGAACCCTCGCGCACGTGTTGTTCCACCCACGGTAGTCGCTCAACCACGGAGGAAAGAAGGTTTGCGTGATTGGCACACCCCGTGCACACCCGGCACAAGAGGCTTCTCATCGGGTCGGCGCCTTCCTAGCGTCGAAGGCATCCGGTTCGGTGGGAGCAGGCCCCGACCTCCCACCGGATCGGTCGGCCGGCAGGAGCCACCCGCATCGCGACGTCCCCGAACCCGGTGGTCCTGCCGGCCGGGACCAACCCACAGACGCCGGCCACCGCCGGCGGGAAGGAGCCTAACCCCATGACCACCACGATCGAGGCTACCGAGCCGGAGCCGGGCGCGAGTCCGTTGTCCTCGGCAAGCCTGCGTTACCTGGTGCACCAGCCGATGATCGCCGACCGGCCCGGCCCGGACGCGATGCGTCCGTTCGGGCTGCGCGCGGCCACGACGGTCGAGGCGCCGGTGCGGCCGGAATACCGCTACTGCCCCGACCAGCAGGTCGCCGTCGACGAGCAGGGCCGGCCCCTGGTCGAAACGATGGGCAAGGACTGGAAGACCAAGGGCTCCACCGACGGTGACGAGGGCCCGGAGGAGAACTGGGGCTGGGAAGAATCATGACTGCCGCGCCGGGAACCGTGGTGATCTTCGCCCAGGAAGCTGACGCCCCGGTAGACGCCGTGGTCCGCGAGCTCGACCAGCGCGGGGTGGAGGTGTTCCGGGCGGACACCGCCTGGTTCCCTGAGCACCTGTCGCTGGAGGCCCGCCTCGAGGGCGACGGCCGGTGGCGCGGGGTGTTGTTCACCGAGCACCGAGCACCGCGCCCTCGAGCTCGAGGACATCGCCTCGGTTTGGTATCGCGACCCCTCGGCGTTCCAGTTCCCGGCCACGCTGACCGAGGTCGAGCGCGCCTACGCCCACCGCGAGGCGCGGCTCGGCTTCGGCGGCGTGCTCGCCGCGCTGCCGGTGCTCTGGGTCAACCACCCCAACCGGGCCGCGGACGCGATGTTCAAACCCCTCCAGCTGGCCA
>NZ_DATELF010000039.1:0-24419 GCF_035276945.1 Amycolatopsis sp.
TGGTCCGCGCCGGGATCGCGGTGGAACAGGCGGGGCCACGGCGGCGCCTGGAAGACGCGTTCCTCAGATTGGTGGAGGACGGATGAGCTCACCATCGCGCGGCCCCGGCTCATCCGTCCGACCGGGTGCGGGTGTCCCGCAAGTCGCACGGGTGCGGGTGTCCCGCAAGTCACAGGAGAAGGAATGAGTAAGGCGGATCGGGCGGCGAACGTGGCGATCGACGCCGGTGTGCACACCGACCCCGCGGCGCTGGACGAACTGACCGACGCGGCCGAGCGGGAAAAGACCGGCGCCGGACCCGATGGCGGCGTGCTCGGTTACCGGCCCGGCCGCACGTTGCGGCTCGGCGTGGAGCTGCGGCGGCAGTTGCGGCGCCGGCGGACCCAGCTCGTGCTGGGCTTCGTGGTGGTGCTGCCGTTCATCCTGGTGCTGGCGTTCGAACTGGGCCAGTCCAGCCCGAACCGCCGCTCAGGTGGGTTTGTCGATCTGGCCACCGCGAGCGCGCCGAACTTCGTGGTGCTGGCGCTGTTCGTGGCGGGAGGTTTCCTGCTGCCGACGATCGTGGCGCTCTTCTTCGGGGACACCATCGCCAGCGAGGCGTCCTGGTCGAGCCTGAAGTACCTGCTGGCGATCCCGGTGCCGCGGCATCGCGTGCTCCGGCAGAAGGCGATCGCGTCCGGCCTGCTGGCGCTGCTGGCGCTGGTGCTGCTGCCGGTCGTCTCGCTCGTGGTGGGCCTGCTCTGGTATGGGTCGGGCGACGCGATCAGCCCGACCGGTGACGCGATCCCGTTCGGGCAGAGTCTGGTCGCGATCGCGATGTCGACCGCCTACATCGTGATCCAGCTGGCCTGGGCCGCGGGGCTGGGCCTGCTGCTGAGCGTGCTCACCGACGCGCCGCTCGGCGCCGTCGGCGGCACGGTGCTGGTGGCGATCCTGTCGCAGATCCTCGACCAGATCACCGCCCTCGGCAGCCTGCGCAACTACCTGCCGACGCATTACGCGTACGCCTGGATCGACCTGATCGCCACCGACATCGACTGGACGAACATGGCCGCCGGGGTGCTGTCCGCCGTCGCCTACGGCACCGTCTTCGCGCTGCTCGCCGCGCGCCGGTTCGCCACGAAGGACATAACGAGCTGACGATACGGTCCAGACTGCCCAATGTGGCCCAGGACACTCCGGCCATCGAGACCTCGCACCCGTCCGACGCCGTCCTGGAAATGGTGAACCCGTTGATGCGGTTCCCGCTGCGCTCCCGGCTCGGGCGCCGCATGCGCGGCGTGCTGCTTGGGTTTCGCCGGCCACCGGACAGGCCGCCGGCACGAACTCCCGGTGACCGCACACCGGAGGGGCCGCGAACTATTCCTGCTGACCGGCGCTCGGTGGGCCCGCGACTTCGAGGGTGGCCGTGACGTGGAAGTCACGCTGGAGGGGACGACCACGCCGAGGCGCGCGGAACTGGTGACGGACCAGGACGAGGTGGCGGAGATCTACCGCCGACGGATTACCGAACTCGGCGTGCAGAATGCCCAGCGGCGGATCGACATCTAGATCAACATCGACCGGCCGCCCACCGCCGAGGAAATCGCCGAAGCGGTTCCGCGCGAGTACCTGGCGGCGATCCGGTCGCTCACCCGCCCATGATCGGGTGGCGCACGGTGACGCCACCTGCGTAATATTCTGCAATCCCGCCATCCTCGCTGAGGAGGCACGCCATGCCTCGTCCAGTTCATTTCGAGGTTCACGCGACCGACCCGGAACGCGCGATCACCTTCTACGCCACCGTTTTCGAGTGGTCCTTCGAACGCTGGGGCGACAATCCCTACTGGCTGATCAGCACCGGGGACGGGCCGGGCATCGACGGCGGTTTGGTCCCCCGCCAAGGTCCGGCACCCTCGGACAACGCGCCGGTCAACGCCTTCCCGGTCACCCTGGACGTGGCGGACCTGGACAGCACGACCCGCCGTGTCGAGCAGGCGGGCGGCGGGGTCGTGGTGCCCCGCAGCCCGATCCCCGGCGTGGGCTGGCTCGCCTACTGCAAGGACACCGAAGGCAACATCTTCGGCCTGATGGAAACCGACGCCGCCGCCGGCTGAGATTTCACATGTGAGTGCGCGCCGACCACAGTTCCGGGAACACGACGCGAGCCGTGCTTCGCTCCAGCCACCCGATGCCGGAAGTGCCGCCCGTACCGGGTTTGGCTCCCATCGCGCGCCGGACCGCGGCGAGATGGTGGTAACGCCATTCGCCGAAACGCTCGGCGACCTCGGTGAGTGCTTCGCCGAGCAACCGCAGGTGATTGCCCGGGCCGTCGTCGCGGTAGATCTCCACCCACGCGGCCTCGACGGACGGGTGCGGATCGTGTTCTTCGGTGAAGTCGCGGCCGAGTAGATACCGCGGGATGTCGTGGCCGTGCCGGGCGAGCACCGCGATCGTGTCGTCCCAAAGACTCGGTTCCCCGAGCGCGCGCACGAGCGCGCCGTAAGTCTCCGGGTCCCGCCGGAACGGCCGCACCAGCGACGCGGTCTTCAGCCCGAGCCGGAATTCGAGTTTCCGGTACATCGCCGACTGCATGCCCGACGCCTCACCCAGCAACTCGCGGAACCGGTTGAAGTCGGCGGGCGTCATCCAGCTCAGGCTCTGCCAGCTCGCGTCAAGACCCGACAGGTGCAACGCGGCGCGGCGGAGCGGGGTGAGCGACTCCCCTACCTCGCCGGCACGCAGCCGCCGTTGTGCCTCCCGCAACTCGAAGTCGATGAGCCCGAAGTACAGCTCCATGATCTGGGAGACGACCAGGAAGGACATCTCGCCGGGATCGTCACCACGAGTCCGTTGCAGCCGGTGCAGCACGCCCGCCCGGACGTAAGCGTCGTAGGGCACCCGCCCGTCGAAATCCAGAACCAGGGCTTCGTTCATCCCACCCTCCTCACCCCATCATCCCGAAGCGCAGGGCCTTGGCGGAAGGTAGGTTCGACGGTACTTTCCGGGCTTCACCGTGCTTTCCTGGCTTGTCGAGGCCTTGTGGTTGACGAAAGAGAGGAGCCGCCATGGTGACCGAGCGGTCCGCGGAGGAGACGGGGCGGGAAGACGCCGAACCGCCGTCCCCCGGCGAATGCTGGCGCCCTCGAACGAAAGGCGGCCGTTGATGGACGAGATGGACTGGGCGATCCTGCGAGAGCTTCAGGAGAACGCGCGGCTGTCGTTCAACGAACTTTCGCGGCGCGTGCACCTGTCGCCGCCCGCGGTCGCCGAACGGGTGCGCAGGCTCGAAACCACCGGCGTGATCACCGGCTACCACGCCGAAATCGCCCCGGAGCGCGTCGGCTGGCCGGTGACCGCGTTCATCCGGATGTCGTGTTACGGCCCGCGGTGCGTGTTGCGCGATCCCGAGGTGCCCCACTGGCCCGAGATCCGGGAAATCCACCGGGTGACCGGCGACGCGTGCAGCATCCTGAAGGTGGCGGCCGCCTCCATGGCGAGCTTCGAAAAGCTGATCGACCGCCTCGCCGGCTACGGCCGCCCGTCCAGCACCATGGTGCTGTCCACGGCCCTCCCGCGGCACTCGTTCACCGCGGCGGACGCCGGCTCAGCGGAATAGACTCATCACTCGCCTCGACGGTCTCCTTGTCCTTCATCACTTGGTCTCTCCTGGTCTCTCCGTGCGCGCAACGCGTCTCCCACCACCGCGGTCTCCGCTATTTGACGCCGGCGGCGTCCATGCCGCGGAGTTCCTTCTTCAGTTCGACGATCTCGTCGCGGAGCCGGGCCGCCAGCTCGAACTGGAGGTCGCGGGCGGCCTGCATCATCTGGTCGGTCATCTGCTGGATGAGATCGGCCAGTTCGGCGCGGGGCATCGTGGACACGTCACGGTCCACCAGGACACCCGAGCTGCGGCCGCCGCCCTGCTCGGGTTTCTTGCCCCGGGACACGTTGCGCCCCGAACCACCGACCGCGATCTCCTTCTCGGAGTCCTCGGCCTCGGTGTAGACCCGGTCGAGGATGTCCGCGATCTTCTTCCGCAGCGGCTGCGGATCGAGTCCCCGCTCGGTGTTGTAGGCGATCTGCTTGGCGCGGCGGCGGTTCGTCTCGTCGATCGCGTACCGCATCGACGCGGTGACCTTGTCCGCGTACATGTGCACCTGCCCCGACACGTTCCGCGCGGCGCGGCCGATCGTCTGGATCAGCGCGGTGCCGCTGCGCAGGAAGCCCTCCTTGTCCGCGTCGAGGATCGCCACCAGCGACACCTCGGGCAGGTCCAGCCCCTCCCGGAGCAGGTTGATGCCGACCAGCACGTCGAAATCACCCGACCGCAGCTGCCGCAGCAGCTCGACCCGGCGCAACGTGTCGACCTCCGAGTGCAGGTACCGCACCCGGATGCCGAGTTCGAGCAGGTAGTCGGTGAGGTCCTCGGCCATCTTCTTGGTGAGCGTGGTGACCAGCACCCGCTCGTCCTTCCCGGCGCGGTCGCGGATCTCGTGCACCAGGTCGTCGATCTGGCCCTCGGTCGGCTTGACGACCACCTCGGGGTCGACCAGGCCGGTGGGCCGGATGACCTGCTCGACGAACTCCCCGCCGGCCTGACCCAGCTCGTACGGCCCCGGCGTGGCCGACAGGTAGACCGTCTGGCCGATCCGGTCGGTGAACTCCTCCCAGGTCAGCGGCCGGTTGTCCAGTGCGCTGGGCAGCCGGAACCCGTGCTCGACCAGCGTGCGCTTACGGGAGGCGTCACCCTCGTACATCCCGCCGATCTGCGGCACCGTGTTGTGCGACTCGTCGATGACCAGGAGGAAGTCCTCCGGGAAGTAGTCGATCAGGGTGGCCGGGGCGGAACCGGGGCCACGGCCGTCGATGTGCCGCGAGTAGTTCTCGATCCCGGAGCAGAAGCCGACCTGGCGCATCATCTCGATGTCGTAGCTGGTGCGCATCCGCAACCGCTGGGCCTCCAGCAGCTTGCCCTGCTTCTCCAGCTGGGCCAGCCGCTCCTCCAGCTCGGCCTCGATACCACCGACAGCCTTCTCCATCCGCTCCGGACCCGCCACGTAGTGCGTGGCCGGGAAGATCCGCACCTCGTCGACCTCGCGCACGATCTCCCCGGTCAGCGGGTGCAGGTAGTACAGCTTGTCGATCTCGTCACCGAAGAACTCGACCCGGACCGCAAGCTCCTCGTAAGCCGGAATAATCTCCACGGTGTCCCCACGGACCCGGAAGGTGCCGCGAGCGAACGCGAGGTCGTTGCGGGTGTACTGGACGTCGACCAGCGCGCGGAGGAAGACGTCCCGCTCGACCTCGGAACCGACCGTCAGCTTCGCGGACCGGTCGAGGTAGGACTGCGGGGTGCCGAGACCGTAGATACAGGACACCGAGGCGACGACCACGACGTCCCGCCGGGACAGCAGGTTCATCGTGGCCGAGTGCCGCAACCGTTCGACGTCGTCGTTGACCGACGAGTCCTTCTCGATGTAGGTGTCGGTCTGCGGGACGTACGCCTCGGGCTGGTAATAATCGTAGTAACTGACGAAGTATTCGACCGCGTTGTGCGGAAACAGCTCGCGCAGCTCGTTGGCCAGCTGGGCGGCCAACGTCTTGTTGGGCGCCATCACCAGCGTGGGCCGCTGCACCCGCTCGATCAGCCACGCGGTGGTGGCCGACTTGCCGGTGCCCGTGGCGCCCAGCAGCACGACATCCTTCTCCCCCGCCCCGAGCCTGCGTTCCAGCTCGTCGATGGCGGCGGGCTGGTCGCCCGCCGGCCGGTAATCGCTGACCACCTTGAACCGGCCGTCGGCCCGGGGGATCTCCGAGACCGGGCGGAACGCGGACTGGGCGAGCACGGGGTGTTCTGTTGCGAAAGCCACGTGTCCAGGGTAGGCCCGCCCACCGACAGTTTTGTTCGAGCACGTGTGCGGGCAGCCAGGCCGCGACACCGACCACCAACCTCCGGTCAAGCACGACGGCGGCCTACCTCCCCACCCCCGTACACCATCGTTGTCGACCACCAAGCGCCCATCGCACGTTTCCCCGGCGTACCCGGCAACATGGTTCGAGCACGTGTGCGGGCAGCCAGGCCGCGACACCGACCACCAACCTCCGGTCAAGCACGACGGCGGCCTACCTCCCCACCCCCGTACACCGTCGTTGTCGACCACCAGGTGCGGTGCTCCATCGCAGCATGATCCGCAGGCGCCCGGAGGGTGTCCCAGCCACTTTGGAGACGGGAACGCGGAGACGAACCCCCGCCAGCCTCCGCGTTCCCGTGGCCTTTCGATCCGGCCAGGCTATGGCCTCATCACTGCAGCGCTCGGTACCGCTGGCGCGATGACCTGGTCAAACAGGCTTCGCAGGGCATCCCGCAGATCCGGCCGAGCACCTCGGCGTCGGCCGGCGTGATCGGTTCCCCGCACAGCGCCACGAGTTCGTGGGGAATCGGGCCGCAGTCGGGGACCGGCACCAGGTGGCAGACCCGTCTGCGCTCGCCCGCCACCCCGCGACGAAGTCGGACGACCGCGACCACCTGAGTCGGCTCGGCGTGCATGACGTTCCCCATACTCGAACCTTAAACTGGAATAATCGCGAAGGCTTTGTGTCCCGGACCCAAGGATCACCCGGCCGGCTGGTACGTAAGACCGAAAACAGCCCGAACCGGTGCGCGGCGTCACGTCAGCCGCGGCACAAGGCCCAGGAGTGTTACCCCGATTGCGGGACAAGCACCGCGCCGCCCAACCGGTGACACAGTTTGAGCGCCAGCTCGACGTCCAGCCGGCTGTCCGTCACCGGCCGGCCCAGCATCTCCTCGGCCTTGCGCACCCGGTACTGCACCGAGTTCTTGTGCATGGTGAGCTGACCGGCGGCGGCCGTGTAGCTGCTGCCGCAGGCGAGGAAGACCCGCAGTGTCTCCCGCAGCCGCTCGTGCTGGTCGTCGTCGGTGGCCAGCTTGCCCAGGGTGCCGGCCACCCACTGCCGGGCCGCGGTCATGTCGGCGGTCATCAGGGCCACCGCCCCCACGTCACGGAAGGTCAGCGCGCGAGCGGCGTGCGCTCCCGCGGCCAGTGCCAGCGCATGGACCCGCACCGCCTGGTTGTGGCTGTGCCGGAACCCCGCCACGCCGTTGCCGGGTTCGCCCAGCACGAGCCGGATCCCCGGCTCGGCCCCGGCGAGCACCTCCTCGACGTGCCGCTCGTCCGGCAGTTCGGGTGAGTCGAGCGGGAACCACACCCAGGCGCACAGCTCGTCGTTCGGCACGAACAACGGCGTCCCCGCGCCGACGAAGCCTTCGCCCACCTTCGTGGCCACGGCTTCCAGCCTGGACAGCGCGTTGCCCGACACGCGACAGGGAGCGCACCACACGATCATCGCCAGGTGCGTGCCGCGCAGACGGTAACCGAGGTCGGCTTCGCTGGCGTCCACGTCCGCGCCGGCGTCCTCCAGCAGCGCCCGCACCCGTGCCGCCCGCGCCGCGCTCCGGTTGAGCAGCCAGCGGTCCCGCTCCTCCAGGTAGGTCGAGACCACCTGCTGGATCACGTGGTCGATGAAGGCGAAGGTGACATCGAGTGCGTGGCCGATCATCCCCGCCATCAGATCCGGCTCGCCGACCACTTTTCCCACCAGCTTCGCCGCCTGCTGGAGGATCACGTTCTGCGCCAGGTAGTAGGCGCGGATCAAATCGATCACCGGGGTGCCGCGCTGGGCGAGCCGCCGGGCGTACTCCATCGCGGCGGCCGGCGCCTCGACCCGGCCGGGATCGATGCCGTGCCGGAAGATCTGCAGCGCCGTCTCGATGTTCTGGTACAGGCTCGACGAGAGCAGGCTGACCACACTCTCGTCGTCGTTGACCAGGTGCGGCAACTCGCGCGAGTAGAGCGCCATCATCTCGGCCGTCAGCTCGTCCGCACGCTCGTGGAGCATGCTCGCGACGCGCGCGAGCTGCTCGACGACGACGTGCTTTTCCACCACAAGATCACCCTACCGGCGTAGCCGTCCTTTTCCTGCTGTCAGGGCGGAGAATCATCGCCATGACAGCGATCCACCCGCCGAAAACGGAAATATTCGACATCGCCGCCGGGATCAACACCGACCCCAAGGGGATCGCTCGCGAGGTCGAGGAGTACCGCGTTACGCCTTTCGGCCTCTATCTCGCCCGCCCGGCTCCCGGCCGGGACCAGTTCGACTATCTCGAATCGTGGCTGCTGCCGGGACTCGGCCTGCGGTTGACGGATTTCTGGTTCACCCCGGGCCACGAGCGGGACCAGGACTTCTACTTCGACGTCGTGGCCGTGGACGTCGCCGGCGACATCTGGCGGACCACCGACTGGTATCTGGACCTGGCACTGCGGGAGCGGCGGAGTCTGGACGTGCTGGACACCGACGAACTGCTCGCCGCGGCCACCTCCGGGCTGCTGAGCCGGGACGAGGCGCACCAGGCGCTGGAAATCGTTTACCGGACGGTGGCGGGCCTCGCCGCACACGGCTACCGGCTGCGCGACTGGCTGTCCACCCTGGACATCGAGCTGACCTGGCGAAGACGCTGACCCCACGGTGCCTGTCCGGGCCTGTCCGGGCCTGTCCGGGCCTGTCCGGGCCTGCCCGTGCCTGCCCGTGCCTGTCCGGGGGAAGGCCCGGACTCCCGCCACCGATCGGTGGACGCGGAGCATGACCGTCGAGCCGATCCGGACGATCCCGCCACCCGGGACCCTTGCGAAGAGGAAACCGGCGAAGGGGGATCAGGAATGCCCATCATTCGAGTGAACCGAACGGCGCCGGCGCGCGTCGAAATGCCTGCTCTCGCGAAACGGCCCGTGTTCGCGCTGGCCGCCGCGGCCGGCTCACTGGTTGCTGGCCCTCAGCGGCCGCTACGGCTATTTCGGCGACGAGCTGCGATTCCTGGCAGCTGGTCGGCATCTCGCTTGGGGGTATGCCGACCAGCTGCCGGCACTGCCGCTGCGGGCCCGTGCCATGGACGCGCTGGCGCCCGGTTCGGTGACCGTGCCGCGGCTGCCCGCGATCATCGCGACCGTCGCGGGGATCGTCGTCGCCGCGCTCATCGCCCGCGAACCCGGCGGGGCCCGGCGGGGCTCGGAAAGCTCGGAAAGCTCGGTCGCTGGCGGCCGCCGCGCACGCCGTCTGCCCGCGGTTCCCGGGCACCGGCCACTGTCCCACGAAGTCCACAATGGACCCTTTTCCGTGGACGGTGCTGGTGTGGCTGATCGTGCGGTGGCCGCGGACGAGGGCCGACGGCCTGCTGGTGTGGGCCGGGGGCGACCGCGATCGCGATCACCGTCAGGTTCCTGATCGCGGGGTTCTGGCTGTTCGTCAGCGAAGCGACCGTCAAGACGCGCTCTACGCCAAACTCGGCGTCAAGGATCGTGCGGCCGGCTTCCATCGCGGTCTCCTTCCCTGACCGTGGCGTCAGGGTGTCCAGGCGGCGGCCTTCGCCCAGGCCTCGGCGCGGACGAAGGCGGCGTCGACCCAGCCCTGCTTGGCGTCGGCGTAGCCGTCGAGAGTGTCGTGCGTGTCCGCGAGCCGCCGTTTTACCTCGGCGTAGGCCTCGCGTTCGGCGAGATTCGCGCGCAGCCACTCGGGGAACAGGAGAGCGAGCCGCCAGGCGGGCGTGGCCAGCGACCGCACGTGGACGTTGACCGGGCGTCCCGGGTCCCCACTGTGGTGGAACCGTTTCGGCCAGACACCTGACCCGTCTTGCGCGTGGTCCCACCAGTCGCCTTCGGCCCGGATGAAACCGGCGTCGGAAAGCTCTTCCGCGAAGCCGTCCGCACCGTCCAAGTCGGACACCAGGACCTGGAGGTCGAGCACGTCCTTGGCCGGCAGGCCGGGTACCGCCGTCGATCCGATGTGGTCCACGCGCAGCGCGCGGTCCCCCACCGTGACCCGGATCCTGGTCGCGGCACGAGCGGCCTGGGCGGGCCAGGTCTCGTCGTAGGGCATCAGCCGGGGCGGCACGGGTTTCCGGGGCCGGCGCAACCGGATGTTGGCCTCGAACGGCACGAGCCGGTCGGCCCACAGGCGGTCCACTTCGGCCAGCACGACGTCCGGCGCGCCCGAGTTGTCCAGCCACACGTCGGCGGCGGCCCGGCGCTGAGCCTCGCCAGCCTGGGCGGCGACGCGGGCACGGGCGTCCTCTTCGGCCATCCCGCGGACCTCGACCAGCCGGAGCACCCGTGTCTCCACCGGCGCGTCGACCACGATCACCAGGTGGTAACGCTCGCCGAGGCCGCCCTCGACGAGCAGCGGGACGTCGTGGACGACGATCGCGTCGGGCGCGGCCGCGGACATCAACTCGGTCGCGCGGGCGCCGATCCTCGGGTGCATGATCCCGTTGAGCCGCAGCCGCGAAGCCTCGTCGCGAAAGGCCTTCGCGGCCAGGGCGGACCGGTCGAGCGTGCCGTCGGCGGCGAGGATGTCCTCACCGAACGCGGCGGTCAGCTCGGCCAGCCCGCCGGTCCCTGGTTCGACCACCTCACGGGCGATCGCGTCGGCGTCGATCAGCACGGCACCGTGCTCGGCGAGCCGGGTGGCGACCGTCGACTTCCCGGCCCCGATCCCGCCGGTGAGCCCCACACGCAACATGCCCGCATTCAACTACGGGCGGTCGTGTCACCCGCTGGCGGCCCGTGAATTCAACACGGAGGGATGACACGCCGTGCGGTTACCACGCTTCGTCGTCCGTGTTGCGTACGGTGCCCGCGAACGCGTCGCCCACACGGAGGAAAGATGCCAGCGAGCAAGCACGTCGGGAGGCACCGGCTGGGCACTCCGGGACTGGTGCACTGCGTCCTGCATCGCCCGGTGGCACTCGCGCTGGGGGAGTACCGGCGCAACTGGCTGACCGCGCTGCTGATCCCGGCCAAGCACAGTCTCGCCGGCCTCCGCCGCAAGGCCGCCGCGGCGGCCACCGAGCGCGCCTGGGCACCCGCGGTCTGAGGGGGTCCGGGCTTACCCCCAACAGCTCACCGAGAGTGCGGGGCGTGCCTCACAGGGCCGGTGCTCACCCCGTGATCAGGGTGAGCTTGAGGGTGGAAAAGGATCTCGTCCAGCGGCTGGAAGAACGTGGTGCCGCCGACGGTGCAGTCGCCCGTGCCGCCGGAGGTGACGCCCTGCGCCTGGGTGCCGCTCACCCACGGGCCACCCGAGTCGCCGGCTTCCGCGCACGCGTTGGTCTGCGTCAGCCCGGGAACGGCGCCCTCGGGATGGTTCACCGTCTGGTTCGTCGCCTGGATGGTGCCGCAGTGCTTGCCGGTCCTCGAGCCGGTCCGGCAGACCGTGGCGCCGACGGGCGCGGCGGTGTCCCCGGTGACCGTGATGTCCCCCTGACCGAAACCGTCCACCACGGGCGTGAGGTTCGCCGTCGACTCCGTCTTGACGAACGAGAAGTCGTTGCCGGGGAACGACGAGAACGCGAAGGTACCGATCGGCTCACCGTCATCGGTGGTCGCCGTGCTGCCCTTCGTGCCGCAGTGGCCGGCGGAGACGAACCCGCCCTCCACCGCGAAGCCGATCGAGCAGCGAGCCTGCCCGTCGATGAGGTAGGCGTCGCCGCCGGCGATGTCCGCGAAGGTGCGCGGCATGGCCTTGGCCGTGTCGACCCGGACCGGCCCCATGGCCTTGCCCCGGTGCACGAAGGTGGTCACGTCGGCGGCCGTCGTGCCCTGCTTGACCTGCACCACGACGGAACTGTTCTTCACGTCGACGTACCAGCCGGCGACGTCCTTGGGCGCGGACTGTCCGGCCATGGCGTCGATAACCGCCTTGGTCTTGTTCAGCGAGACCTCGGAGTTGGGGACGGTGACGGGTTCCGCACCGGCCGCGCGGACCGCGGGAGCGTGCGTGAGGTCGGTGAGGCCGACGTTCAGCTTGCCGGTGGCGGGGTTGAACCAGGCGCCGCCGTAGCCGGTCCCGGCGGCGGCCTTGACGGCGGGGATCAGCGCTGTCGCGTTCTTCTCCCTGCTCGACCCGGGTCTTCGCCTGTCCGGCGGTCAGCCGCAGATCACGCTGCATCACCTCCAGCACCGACTGCGGGACGGAGGCGGCCTGCGCGGTCGAACCGGACGAGCCGGTGCCGACGCCGGCCAGGCCGACCGCCGCCGCGACGCCGCAGACCACGAGGGCGGTACCCACCGAAACGGCCGAACTCTCGCGTTTCAGGTGTCTCACGAAATCGCTCTCCTCACTTTCGGGAAGGTGCGCGAGAGGCGACACGGGTCCCGTCGAGGTGCGGTTCATACCGTTGAGGCACCAGTGAAATCTCCGGTTCGGGAGCTTCAGTTCACACAGCCGGTGAGGTCGGTGCTGCCGGCCGGGACCGAGCTTTCCGTGGTGGTGGGGGCCGGCCTGCCTTCCGCAGCTTGGCGCGCAACGGTCGCCGGGGGCGCGGTGGGCGTCGCCGGTCCCTTACCGAGCAGCGAACTGATGAACGACCGCACCGCGACCGGGTCCACCTTGACCGCGTCGCCGTCGGACGGGGTCTGCAGGGTCAGGCTCCGCACCGGGATGGTCGTGAAGGTGAGCGCGCCCGAGGCCGGCCCGATCAGCTGCGTGGCGAAGGTGAGGAGGTCCCAGCCCTTGTCGATCTCCACGGACTGCTGGACGGCGCCGATCAGCGCGGTGAGTTTCGCGGGGTCGGCCAGGGTTCCGGCGCCCAAAACGACCTTGGCCATGCTGGACAGGAACGCCTGCTGGCGGCCGATCCGGTCGAGGTCGCCGTTCGGCAGGCCGTGCCGCTGGCGGACGAAGGCCAGCGCCCTGGCGCCCGAGAGGGTCTGCCACCCGGCCGGGAAATCGGCCCCGGAGTAGCTGTCCTGGACCGGGGCCTTGAGGCACACCGGCACCCCGCCGACCGCGAGACTGAGCGTGGAGAACCCGGCGAGGTTCACCGCGACGTAGTGGTTGATGGTCAGGCCGGTGAACTGCTCGACGGTCCGGATCGCCAGGCGGGCACCGGCGGCGTCGGCCTGCTGCTCGGCCGTGGCGCCCCGGACACCCCGGGCGTTCAGTTCGGCCAGTTCCGCCTGCTTGCCGTACGAGTACGCGGCGTTGATCTTGTGCTTGCCGTAGCCGCCGGCGATCTCCACGTAGGAGTCGCGCGGGAGGGAGATGGCCGTCAAGGGGGCCTGCGGGCTTGCCGGGATGTGCACCACGATCATCGTGTCCGTGGTGTCGCCGCCGTCGCTCGAGTCTCCGGCGTGCAGTTGGTCCAGCAGGCTTTGCGGGAGCGGGTCGCCCCGCACGTCGGTCCGGGAGTCGAGGCCGACGAGCAGGATGTTCTGCTCGGCGACCGGCGCGGACGCACTGGTGGCGACCGGCGGTCGCGCGGCCGGCTCGATGACGTCGGTGGTGGCCGTTCCGCCGGTCAGCCGGCTCAGCTGGGTCCAGCCGTACGCCGTGGCGCCGAGCACCAGCAGTGAGGCCAAGCCCAGGGCCGTGTACGCGACGGGTCTCCAGCGCACCACGCCCCCCTCACAGCATCACCTGAACGCGTCGACGGCATCATCCAGGTCATTTCTGACAGTTCGCTGTGAATTCCCGGCGCTCGCGCTGTGAACTTCGTGTCACCGGGGAAGTGGACGTGGCCCGGTGTGCCGTCCGGCCGGCAGGGCCGAACCGCACACCGGGCCACGTCCGTCGGGGCGGAGGGCGGGGTTTGGAATGAGCGCGGCGGGCGGAACAGGCAGGAGGGCCCGCCGCGCTCTGACCGGCCGGCGCGTGAGGGGACGGCGGCGCCGGCCGGCCGGTATCAGGACGCCTCGCGTGCGGTCGTCCGCTCTCGCTTGGCGGCCCAGGCGGGCGGGCCGCACTGCGGCCGCCAGGTGCCCAGGTGCACCCACTGCCTGCCCCAGCTGAAGCCGGCCAGGAGCACTGGCCGCTGACATCTCGGGCACGGCTGCGGTGGCGAGTCGACGTTCATGACTTTCCTCCATCGGCGTCAGTGACAAGGATGGCCCGGCACCATGCGGGAAGGGACCGGGGAACCTACGGATCTGAGTACGTAGCCAGAGGTCCCGAGGCGGGGCGGGGCTGCGCTGCGCGGACCGGCAAGGTGTTGACGAGTTGGGTCCTCAGGTCGTCGAGGATTGTCCCCATGGTGCCGCGAACCCTGTTAAGGACGCGACAAAACAACGACATGGCACCTCCAGTGGGATGTCTCCGCGATCCCGGGTGGCGGCTCAGGAGCCGCCGCGCTGTCCGGCCGGCCACGCGGCGATCTGGGCACGCGAGGTGAGACCCGGCTTCGCGAGGATGTTCCCCACGTGCGTCTCGGCCGTGCGCTGGGCGATCACGAGGTTGGCCGCGATCTCCCGGTTGCCCGGCCGCTCGGCGACGAGGCCGCCGATCTCCCGCTGACGGCGGGTCAGGCCGCTCGCCGCGCGGGCGACCGCGAACGCGGTGTGGCCTGCTTCTCCTCCAGCACGAAGACGACCCTGTCTTCGAGACTCGCTCCCGCTGTCACGTCAGAGGCGTTGGTGAACGAATTCGCCGGTGGTTTCTTGATCTCGGCCAGTTCACTTCGCCTGCCGGCGAAGCTGGTCAGCTCCGCGGGCCGGTTGCCGGAAGTTCTGGCCTGATCGGTCACGTGGACGAGTGTAAGTCCGCGTGGGGCATCCGGCGTCGCACTCCTGTTGGTTTACCCGAACGTGAGCACCGCGAGCCCGCGAACACCCGGACGGTAACGGAACAGCGCACCGGCTTCGGGCTGGCTGCCTTCCTCGATTTCCTGCCGCGAAGTGGTGACGTACAACTCGTCGAGGCCCGGACCGCCGAAGGCGCAGGCCGTCACCCGGGTGACCGGCAACGGCACGCGTTCTTCGAGTTTTCCGTCCAGGCCATAGCAATGCACGGCGGCACCGCCCCACAACGCGACCCACAACCGCCCGTCCGCGTCGACGGTCAAGCCGTCGGGTGCGCCCGCCTCTTCCGGAATCCGCACCACCCGGCGGCGTGCGGTCAGTTCACCGTTCTGGTAGTCGAAGGCATCGATCCGGCGAGTGGGAGTGTCGACGTAGTAAGCGATCGTGCCGTCGGGGCTCCAGGCCAGCCCGTTGGAGATGGTGACGCCGGTGAGGACGGTGGTCACCGAGCCCTCGGTGTCCACCCGGTGCAGACTGCCCGCGCCCGGCCGCCCGTCGTAGGCCATTGATCCACAGTAGAACCGGCCGTCGGGATCACACCCGCCGTCGTTCATGCGGATTCCGGGATCGGACCACAGTTCCCCCAGGGGACGGATTTCCGCCAGTGACGCGTCGGCGAACGCGAAGCCGCGTTCGAGGGCCAGCACCGCCCGCCCGTCCGGCCGGGGCCGCAGCGCCGCGGCCACCGCGCCCACCCGGCGCCGGGTCACCGCCGCCGTTTCCGGGTCGAGCTCCAGCACGTCACCGGCGAGCATGTCGACCCAGCGCAGGCCGGGCCAGCCGGCGAACCACACCGGTCCCTCCCCGTGCGCCGCGATGGGGCCCGTGATCTGGTCCACTTCGGATTTCCGGGTCATTCCACCACCATCTGCCCCACGGCCTCGGTAGTCGTGTCGATCAACCGTTTCATCGCCCGGAACGCCGCGGTCGGGCGACGCCCGCGCACGGCCGAAAGCACCGCGTGGTGGAGCGGCAGCGTCGCGGCGACTCCGCCCGGCGCGTGTGAGCTGGCCTCCAAACCGTGGTAAAGACTTGTTTCCAGCAACCGTCCGAGTTGCTCGATCAGCTGGTTCCCGCTCGCCCGCAACAGGATCAGGTGGAACCGCAGGTCGGCGGAGACGAAAACGTCCTCGGCCTCGGGCAGCCGCGGCGCGTTCGATGCCATGCCCGCGTACGCTGCTTCGAGCTCGGCCAACTGTTCCGCGGTGGCCCGTTCCGCGGCGAACTGGGCGGCGCCGGGCTCCACCATCAGCCGCAACTCCAGGAGGTCGCCGAGAAACCCGCGATCCGCGATCTGGCCGTGCCAGTCGATCACCTCGCGGTCCATCAGGTTCCACTGCTCGCGCGGCAGCACGCGGGTGCCGAGCCGGGGCCGCGCCTCGACCAACCCCTTGGCGGCCAAGGCTTTCACCGCCTCCCGCACACCACCGCGGCTGACGTTGAGCTGCGCCGCCAGCTCCGCCTCGTTGGGCAGCCGGGCACCGCTGGCAAGCTCACCGGAGACGATCCTCCGCCCAAGCCACTCCACCACACGACCGTGGATCGTGCGGTGCCGTCCGAGCGGCCCGTCGCGGGTAATACTCACGGCCCAATCATCGAATCATTAATCAATAATGTCAAATAACCCGCCGTTGCCCAATCGTTACTCGCGTAGCTCCTTCATGTTTCGCCGAGCCTTGACTGTATGGACGAATCATCCAATGATTCGAGGCACGCCGACCCCGGTTCCCCGCAGACGTGGATGGGTGATCAACATGCTCGACAATCAAGACGGCCGGTCGTCCGAGGACGCCGACGCGACCTCCCGCCGGAGGGCCCTGAAGTTCCTGGGGGCGGGCGGCGGCGCGGTGGCCGCCAGCGCACTGCTGGCCGCCTGCAACGGCGTGCAGGGCGGCACCGGCGGATCGTCCTCCGGCACCGGGAACTTCCCCGGCACACCGGCCTGGCGGTTCGTGTTCATCAACCATGTCACCACGAACTCCTTCTTCAACCCCACCAGGACCGGCCTCGCCGACGCGGCCAAGCTGCTCGGCCTGCCCGAGCCGCAGTGGACCGGGTCCACGGAAGGCAACGTTGCCGAGATGGCCAACGCGTTCTCCACCGCGGTCAACGGCGGCGCCGACGGCATCGCCATCGCGCTGACCGACAACAACGCCTTCGTGAATCCGACGAAACAGGCCCTGGCCAAGGGCATTCCGGTGATCGCCTACAACGCCACCGCGGCGGGCAACTACCCGCTCACCTATGTCGGGCAGGACCTGTACCAGTCCGGCTTCCTGATGGGCCAGCGCATCGCCAAGGACGTCACCAGCGGCACCATCCTGGTGGGCATCTCACAGCCCGGCGGGAACAACGTGCAGCCGCGGCTCGACGGCATCACCGACGCGCTCAAGCAGGCCGCGCCCGGCGTCGTCGTGCAGTCGGTCAACACCGGCGCCGAGCAGGCCAACGAACTGAACGCGATCACCGCCGCGTTCGATGGCAAACCGGACGCCAAGGGCCTGTACGCGGTGGACGCGGGCAGCACCGCGTCGATCGCCCAGCTGGTCAAGAACCGCAACCTGCAGGGCAAGATCCACGCGGGCGGGTACGACACGCTGTCCGACACCCTGGCCGGAGTTCAGTCGGGCGCACTGGACTTCACCATCGACCAGTCCGCCTATCTGCAGGGCTTCCTGCCGGTGCTGTACATGTACCTCTTCCGCCTGTCCGGCACGCTGGTCGCGCCCCCGTTCACCGACACCGGCCTGACCTTCGTGACCAAGGACAACGTCGCCCCGTACATCTCGGCCAACAGCAAGTTCGAAGGCGGCCCGAAGACCGACATCGTGCCGATGCCGGCCTCGATCCCACTGCCCCCGCCCTCCTCGGCAGGCCACTAGCTCGCCTCGAAGGCGGCGGAAGGCACGCAACTCGCACAGACTGTCGCATTCCCGGACGTTTTTCGCGAGGACAGCGCCGCCGTGGTGAATTGGCCAGCAGAGGCCCTGGCGCTGAGAGGAGACAGTCGCGCGAAGCGTGTCCGTTGAAGGTGGTGGCCGGCGGGCGACTGAGGTTCCGCTACCCGCACCGCCACGCGAACCACTCGGAACAGTCCTAGCACTAGGAAGTCTCATGACCGATGCACTCACCGGCAAGCACGAGACCCGGACGCCCGGGGGCCGGTCGGGTGGCGAACCGCCCGGCCCCGGGCTCCTTTCCCGGCTGATCCGGGTCAAGGAGCTGTCCATCCTGCTGGTCACCGTCGCCGCGGCGATCTATTTCGTGCTGACCAGCGGCCCCGGCTTCACCACGCCGGAGAACTACCACACCATCGCGCAGTACGTGGCGCCGTGGGCGATCGTGGGCGCGGGCGAGGTCCTGGTGCTGATCTGCGGGCAGATCGACCTGTCCGCGGGGTTCGTGTTCACGCTGTCGCCGTTCGTGCTGATGTTGTTCTACAACAACGGGTGGCCGCTGCTGGCGGCGGTGATCGGCGCGGTCGTGGTGAGCGCGCTGATCGGCACGGTCAACGGTCTGATCCACACCGTCTTCGGGCTGTCGGCGTTCATCACCACCCTGGGCATGGCGTTTCTGCTCTGGGGACTGGAGTTGATCATCTCGGGTGGCTCGCCGGTGAGCGCGCCGACCGGCAGCTGGGTGGTGTCGGTGTTCGGCGGTGCGCCATGGTCGGAGTTCCTGTGGGCGCTGGTGGTGGTGGCCATCATGCAGGTGGTGCTGTCCACCACCCGGTTCGGCATCGCCACCCAGGCCACCGGCGGCAACCCGGTCGGCGCGTCCGAAGCGGGTATCCGGACCAACCGGATCAAGGTGGCCTGCTTCACCATCGTCGGGGCGCTGGCGGGCCTCGCCGGGATCCTCCAGGGCACCCGGGTCGGGTCCTACGACCCGACCAACGGCGGGTTCAACACGATGTTCTACGCGGTGGCCTCCGCGGTGATCGGCGGCACCGCGCTGCTCGGCGGCTCCGGCACGGTGATCGGGGCCTTCCTCGGCGCCGTGCTGCTGGGCCTGGTCTACGACGGGTTCAACCTGATGGGCATCAGCGCGAACGCGTTCTACATGGTGCTCGGCGGCGCCATCCTCGTCGCCGCCCTGCTGAACGTGTACGTGACGGTGGTCCGCAAGCGGCTCGGGACCAGGGGGCGTTGATGACGGGTAGGTTCGCCTCGCGGAGCCGCGGCTTCCGCCAGCGGGGCGGCAGAACGCCCTGCTCGAGAAACCCGCGGAGGAAACATGAGTGAAGACAACGGGCTGCCCGAGGTGATCCGGGCCGAGCACATCAGCAAGCGGTTCGGGCCCGTGCACGCGCTGAAGGACATCAACCTCACCGTCCGCCGGGGCGAGGTGCTCGGGCTGATCGGCGACAACGGCGCCGGGAAGTCCACTTTGATCAAGATCCTCACCGGGTACCACCAGCCGGACGGCGGCCAGTTGCTGTTCGAAGGCCGGCCCGTGCAGCTGAAGTCGGTGACGCACGCGCGGTCGCTGGGGATCGAGACGGTGTTCCAGGATCTCGCGCTGGTCAACGATCTCCCGGTCTATTTGAACCTGCACCTGAACAAGGAGCTGGTGTACAAGCCGCTGCCCTTCCTCAAGCGCCGGGAGATGAAGCGCCGGGCGCGCGAGGCGCTCGACGGGGTCGGGATCAACATCCCGTCGGTGACCGCCGAGGTCGGGCAACTCTCCGGCGGGCAGCGGCAGGCCATCGCGGTGGCCAGGTCGGTCTGTTCCAACAACGCGAAACTGCTGCTCCTCGACGAGCCGCTCGCGGCGATGGGCGCCAAGGAAGGAGGGATGATCCTGCGGTTGATCGACGAGTTGCGCAACCAGGGCGACCTCGCGATCATCCTCATCGCGCACAACTACAGTCAGGTGGTCGACGTATGCGACCGGGTCAACCTGTTGCAGCACGGCGAAATCACCTTCGACCGGCCGTCGAAGGAGACGTCCGTGGCCGAGCTGCTCGACCTGGTGCACGCCGAGTACAGGTTGCACGACAAAAACTGAAGAACAAGGCAGGCGCCGTGGCCGGTCGCTGTCCCGTTTGGACGGACCCGTGACCGGCCACCGTGCTGAGGAAAACTGGGAGGGTCAGTGTCGATCTTCAAATCGTCGATCTTCAAGCGTGGCCGCACCATGCTGGTGATCGCCTCGGCAGCCATCGCGACATCAGGGATTACCAGCATGACCTCCGCCGCGGCCCCGGATACCACCGCGCGGCCGCCGACCATCGCCAAGGAATACTTCGGTCAGGCCGACGGAAAGGCCGTGTACCGCTACACCCTGAGCAACGCCCGGGGGATGCGCGTGCGGATCCTCACCTACGGCGGCATCGTCCAGACCCTGGACGTGCCGGACCGGCGCGGGCACACCGCGAACGTGGTGCTGGGCTTCCCGACGCTGGCCGACTACGTCGCCAGGAACAGCCCGGCGGCGGGCGGCGGGGTCTACTTCGGCGCGCTGATCGGCCGGTACGCCAACCGGATCGCCAAGGGTACGTTCACTCTGGACGGCGTGACCTACCACGTGCCGGTCAACAACAACGGCAACAGCCTGCACGGCGGTACTTCCGGTTTCGACGACAGGGTCTGGGACGCCAGGGAGACCTCCGGCCCCGGCACCGCGGGTCTGCGGCTGAGCCTGGTCAGCCCGGACGGCGACCAGGGTTACCCGGGCACCCTCACCGCCACCGTCACCTACACTTTGGACAACCAGAACCGGCTGAGCATCGGGTACCGGGCGACCACCGACAAACCGACCGTGGTCAACCTGACCAACCACACCTACTGGAACCTCGCCGGTGAGTCCTCCGGCGACATCTACGACCAGAAGCTGATGCTCAACGCCGACCGCTACACCCCCACGGATTCGACGCAGATCCCGACGGGTGCGCTGGCGCCGGTGCAGGGCACGCCGTTCGACCTGCGCACCCCGACCCCGATCGGCGCGCACATCGCCGACGACAACGAGCAGTTGCTGACCGGCCAGGGCTACGACCACAACTGGGTGCTCGACCGTTCCGGCGACGGGGCACTGTCGTTGGCGGCCCGGGCGACCGACCCGGCGAGCGGCCGCGTGCTCAGCGTGCTGACCACCGAGCCGGGAATCCAGTTCTACTCCGGCAACTTCCTCACCGGCACACTGGTCGGCACCGGCGGCAAGACCTACCGGCAGAGCTACGGGTTCGCGCTCGAGACCCAGCACTTCCCGGACTCCCCCAACCATCCGAACTTCCCCAGCACCGTGCTCCGGCCCGGTCAGACGTACCAGCAGACGACCGTCTTCGCGTTGGGGACCGAGTAACCGACCGCCCCGCCCCGGCCTTCGGGCCGGGGCGGATCGATCAGGAGGGGGCCGGCCGGAATTCGGGCGCCGGCTGGGGAACGTCCGGGGTCGGGCTGGTCAGGACCGGCGTCAGCGCCCCGACCACCAGCGCGCCGACCGTCGTCGCCGCCATCGAGGTCAGGGCGAACGCCCCACCGGAAAGCGTGATCTGCCAGGGCGAACCGGGCATCGCGGTGAACCACGCCGCGGCCGCGCCCGTGGCGGCCGCGGCCTCCGGCCGCAGGAAGGCCCGCCACCAGGGCGGCCGCAGCAGCGGCACGCCCGGATCCGCCTTTTCCTTGTCCTGGCGCACTCCTTCGGCCTTGCGCAGGTAGAGCACCCCGGCGATCACCGGCGTGGCCACCAGCCAGGCGGCGTACCAGACGAACCGGAACGGCAGGTACGCGTGCGGGTCGCCGCCGGTCGGCAGGCTCGCCACGACGCCGAGGGTCGCTGTGTAGCCGGTCAGGACCTCGGTGGGGATGGCGGTGACGAGCACCTTCCCCCACGTCGCCGGCCGCCCGTCGAGCACGAGTTCGGCGCTGGGATGGGTCTGGTCGCGGTTGACCGCCAGCGCGGTGACCGAGGACAGGCTCATGCCCGGATGCTGCCACCCGCCGGGCGGCTCGTCGAGCACGAAACGAAAAGTCTCCGTCGTCAGCGGCGGGCCACGCGAGCCGCGGCGATACCGGCGCCGAGGATGAGGACGAGCGCGGTGAGCGCCCACCGCCGCTTTTCCTCGGTTCTGTTCGGCCGTGAAGCCGCGGCGGCCCGTGCCGGTGCCGGTGCCGGCGGCCCGGCCCGCCGACGGGAGGATGGCCCAGGGTTCACGGTGGTGGGCAGGGGGCTTTCCGTGCGAGAGCTTTGCGGGGACAGGCGGACCGGCCGGATCGGCGAAACCCCGGTGGTCGCCGGCGGGCGGATGGACGTCACGGGTGCCGGGGTGGGTGCCGGGGTGGGTGCCGCGGTGGGTGCCGAACTGGACGGTGCCGGGGCAGCGCTGGACGGTACCGGGGTCGCGGGTGGAGGGCCCGGGGTCGGATGCGGCGGGGGAAGCGGGCGCGGGGGCGGAGGCACCGGGACCGGCGGCACCGGGCGCGGAGGCGGTGGAGGGCAGGCCGGCCCGTCGCGCCCCACCACGATGTCCACTGTGGACGAAAGGGCGACCGGCGGGAGCCTGACCGACACGTGCACGCAGATCTCCACCGCCGCAGCGGACACGGGAACGGCGCAGCCGGGCACGGCGAGCGCGACGGCGGCGGCGATTCGGGATCCTGGCAGGAACATCGTCAGCCCAGCCGCGCGATCGCCTGGCCGAACGCGTCCGGCCCGACCTTCGCGCCTCCCGCGAACGGGTTCTGCAACTGGTAGATCGCGAAGCACAGCAAGGTGGTCGTGACCGCCAGCGTGGACACGATGATGACGTGGGTGACCAGTTTCGTCCCGCCGAACAGGTTCGGCAGCAGCACGAAGAGCAAGCTGCCGACCGCGAGCACGAACCACACCACCACGCCGAGCTGGTTGTCCGTCACCGCGTCGAGACGCGCCTGCCTGGCCTGGTAGAGGGCCAGGAGATCGTCCAGCGCCTTCGTCTTGCGGCCGGTCAGCCACTCGTCGCCGCCCGGGACCGGGGCGCCTTCGATGGTGGCCCGCAGTGTGTCCAGCTGGGACCAGCCATCCCCGGGTACGTCGGCGCCCTCGCTCATCCGTGGCCATTCCCGGGTCACCACGGTGCTCGCGTAGGCCCGGGCGAGGTCGCGGGCCTGCGCGGGTGCCGGATCCGGCAGGGACTCCGCGGCCCAGGTCGCGGTGACCAGCGACCGCGCTTCGGTCGCGGACAGCTCGCCTGCCTTGCTCGCCGCGTCGAACAGGGAAATGAGCACGAAGGCGACCACCACCGCGTGCAGCCCGGCGACGATCGTGAAGGCCTGGCCCGCCGCGTCGTTGTTGTCGGGACGGCCTTCGGCCGATCCGTAACGGCGGACGGAATAGGCGATCGCGGCGCCGGCGACCACTGCGCCGATCATCCAGAGCAGGCCGGCTACATAGACGTTCACGGGACCCGAAACTAGCCTTGGCGGATATACCCGGCAAGCGTGGAACACCCGTTTCATCCGGGTGGCCGAAGACACGAATTCCCGGCTCACTGATTCGGCGGATCAAGGAAACCGATCGCATATTCCCGGGCCTGTTGGCCGTTGGTCAGTACTCCGCGTCCGCAGGACGTTGGGCCATTCGGGTCCTGGCCGCCCGGCAGGCCCGAACATACCTCCGATAAGCCGTAAGAGCGAGTGTTTCTGGCCCGATCGGAGCAACTGACTCTCCTCTTGGTGGCGGTACGGGGCCACGCCGGCGAGCCGGTCTCCCGAATGGTTGGTCACCCTCACCGGGCTTCACCGTCCCGGCACTACTGTGCGTCCGGGGAGAATCCCGAATTGGAGCCGCTCACACGGACGAGTGACTGTACGCCCTCTTGAACGCGGTGCTAACGTCGTTTCCGCCGCCACCCGGAGGCACTCACCGCAAACGACGACTTTTCCTCCTGAAGCATTTTATCCGAGTGCGCACTCGCCGGTTTTCACCCATCTCGAAGATTGGTGGTATTTCGCCGTGACCCTGACCGATTCCGCGCAGCCCGGCATTTTCGGAAACGGGCGGCAGCAAAGCCTGAGCACCGGCGCCGCCCGGAACCTGGCGACCACGACCAAGTCCGTTCCGCAGATGCAGAACATCACCTCGCGCTGGTTGCTGCGCGTCCTGCCGTGGGTACAGGCGGCAGGCGGGGTGTACCGGGTCAACCGCCGGCTCACCTACACCGTCGGCGACGGGCGCGTCAGCGTCGTCAACACCGGTGAGACGGTCCAGGTCGTGCCGCCGGAACTCGCGGAACTGCCGCTGCTGCGCGGATTTTCCGACGAAGACGTGCTGTCCGCGCTCGCGGGGCGCTTCGAGCAGGTGACGTACCAGCCCGGGGACGTGCTCGTCGAGTTCGGCCACGCCAGCGACGAGGTCGTGCTGATCGCGCACGGCAAGGTCACCAAGATCGGTCCCGGTCGCTACGGGGACCAGACCACCCTGGGCGTGCTGGCCGACGGGGACCATTTCGGCGACGAGACGCTGGTCGATCCGCGGAGCATCTGGGAATACACCGTCAAGGCCGTCACCCCGGTCACCGCGCTCGTCCTGCGGCAGCAGGCATTCGACGAACTCGTCGCGCGGTCCGACGGGCTCCAGGAACACATCGCGCGGTTCCAGGCCCGCCAGGCGGCACCCAGCAACGACCACGGCGAGGCGGACATCGACCTGTCCTCGGGGCACACCGGCGAACCGGAACTGCCGGGCACCTTCGTCGACTACGAACTCTCACCCCGCGAATACGAACTCGGCGTCGCGCAGACCGTGCTCCGCGTCCACACCCGCGTCGCCGACCTCTACAACCAGCCCATGAACCAAACCGAACAA
>NZ_DATELF010000040.1:0-18993 GCF_035276945.1 Amycolatopsis sp.
GGCTGGGGCGCGGGCCTGGGCGGCTCGGGAGCCGGTGCCGGGGCGGCGCCGGGGGCGCCGATCACCGCGAGCCTGCCGCCCACCTCGACGGTCTCGTCCTCGCCGACGCTGATCTCCAGCACGGTGCCGGCCACCGGGGAGGGTACCTCGGTGTCCACCTTGTCTGTGGAGATCTCCAGCAGCGGCTCGTCCACCTCGACGGTTTCGCCGACCTGCTTGAGCCACCGGGTGACGGTGCCCTCGGTGACGCTCTCGCCCAGCTCCGGCAGCGTGACCGGGGTGCCCTCGGCGGCGGAACCGCCCGCCGGCGCGGCGGCCGGCTGCGGCGAAGGAGCGGCCGGCTGTGGCTCGGGCTCCGGTTCGCTCGGCTGCTGAGCGGTTTCGGGCGCGGGCGCGCTCTCGCCACCGCCCGACCCGTCGTCGATCACGGCCAGCTCACCGCCGACCTCGACCGTCTCGTCCTCCTTGGCGACGATCCGCTGCACGACACCGGCGACCGGCGACGGTACCTCGGTGTCCACCTTGTCCGTGGAGATCTCCAGCAGCGGCTCGTCGACCGCGACGGTGTCGCCTTCCTGCTTCAGCCACCGGGTGACGGTGCCCTCCGTGACGCTCTCCCCGAGCTCCGGCAATGTGACGGAGTAGGCCATCGTTCGCTGACTCCTTGAATCTTCTCGGTTGTGGTCGAAAGTGTCGGGAGGTTCGTCAGCCGTGCACGTGCAGTGGCTTGCCCGCCAGGGCAAGGTGTGCTTCGCCGAGGGCCTCGGTCTGGGTGGGGTGGGCGTGGATCAACGGGGCCACGTCCTCCGGGAACGCTTCCCAGTTGTAGATCAGCTGGGCCTCGCCGATCAGCTCGCCGACCCGGTCACCGACCAGGTGCAGGCCGACGACGGGTCCGTCCGGAGCCTTGATCAGCTTGATGGCGCCGGAGGTCTTGAGGATCTGGCTCTTACCGTTGCCGCCGAGGTCGTAGGTGAAGGTGGTGACCTCTTGGCCGTACTTCTCCTTGGCCGCGATCTCGGTCAGCCCGACCGAGGCGACCTCCGGGTGCGAGTAGGTGACCCGGGGGATGCCCGACTCGTCGATGGCGCGGGGCGAGGAGCCGGCGATCTCCTCGGCGACGAAGATGCCCTGCGCGAAGCCGCGGTGGGCCAGTTGCGGGCCCGGCACGATGTCGCCGACGGCGTAGACGTTCGGGAGGTTGGTGCGGAGGCGGTCGTCGGTGAGCACGAACCCGCGCTCCATGGCCACCCCGGCCTCCTCGTAGCCGTGGCCCGCGGTGTTGGGGCCGCGGCCGACGGCGACCAGCAGGAGGTCGCCGTCCAGGGTCTCGCCGGTCTCCAGCGACACGGAGACGCCGTTGGCGTCCTGCTTGGCGCCGGTGAACCTGACTCCGGTCTTGAAGGAGATCTTGCGGCGGCGGAACGCGCGTTCCAGCTGCTTGGAGGCGAACTCGTCCTCGTTGGGCACCAGCCGGGGCAGCGCTTCCACGATCGTCACGTCCACCCCGAAGGAGGCCCACACGCTGGCGAACTCGACGCCGATCACGCCGCCGCCGAGCACGATCACCTTCTCCGGGATGTAGTCCAGCGCCAGCGCGTCCTCGCTGGCGATGACCCGGCCGCCCAGTTCGAGGCCGGGCAGGGTCTTGGAGTAGGAACCGGTGGCGAGCAGCACGTTCTTGCCCGTGTAGCGCTGCCCGTCGACCTCGACGGTGTTCGGCGCGACGAAGGTGCCGGTGCCCTCGACCAGCCGCACCTTGTGCGCCTTGGCCAGGCCCTGCAGTCCTTTGTAGAGCCGGGCGATGATCGAGTCCTTGTACTTGTTGACGCCGGCGATGTCGACACCCTCGAGGATCGTCTTCACGCCGAACTGCTCGCCTTCGCGTGCGACGTCGGCGACCTCCGCCGCGTGCAGCAGTGCCTTGGTGGGGATGCAGCCCCGGTGGAGACAGGTCCCGCCCAGCTTGTCCTTCTCGACCAGGATCACGGAAAGGCCCAGCTCGGCCGCGCGGAAAGCCGCGGCGTAGCCGCCCGATCCGCCACCAAGGACTACCAGGTCGGCGGAGGTGTCGGTCACTTCAATAACTCCTCGGTGAGCTTGTCGGCGAAAGCTCGTTCGCAGGTCTGGTCAACCTCTTTTCACTTCTCGGCCTCATCATCTTGTCACTAGGTACTGCGCCGGTGCGACCGAGGCGGCCGTGCGCGTGGCCACACTGGCGGTACTCGCCCGTGGCGTAGCCGAACCGCAGGTCAGTGTCCGCGGTGACGGTGATTGCCGGTCCGTTACCCGGACCACTCCGCCACGCCGGGATAATGGCGAGTGGCCGGGAGTGTGGGGGTGGCTCCCTCACCGGAGCCCGGGGTGTGGGGTCGGACCCCACAGCAACAGCCGAGGGATGGGGTGGTCGAGGTGGGCCTGTTCGACTCGCTGCGCAGGAGGCGCGGAAGGCCGGGCACGCCGCGGGGGGCCAGAGAGAGCGACACCGCGCATCTCGACGCCTGGGCCGCCACCCGGCACGGGGTCGAGGCCTACGTCGAGCCCCGCACCACGGTCACCGAGACCACGGTCGTGCTGATCGCGCACGACGGCGAGTGGACGCGCCGCCGCATCGGCAGCCCGCAGGCGGCCCAGCAGTTCGGCCACAAGCGCGGCATCCCCGTGTACGAGGTGGCGAAGGTCGGCTATCCCAAGCGCATGCGCGAATACACCCAGCGCGTCAAACGGGAGGGCGGCCAGCGCTGAAGTCTTACCCGTGCTCGGCGATGTCGGCGAGGACCGCGGCGATGGTGCGCACGGGGACCCCGGTCCCGCCCTTTCCGGTGTAGCCCCAGGGACCGCCCGTGTTGAACGCCGGGCCCGCGATGTCGATGTGCGCCCAGGGAAGACCGTCGGCGACGAACTCACGCAGGAAGATCCCCGCGGCGAGCATGCCGCCCCACCGGTGGCCGGTCACGTTGGCCAGGTCCGCCAGCCGCGAGTCGAGGTCGGCGCGTAGTTCCTCGGGCAGCGGCATCGGCCAGCCACCCTCGCCGGTGGCCTGCGCGATCGCGGCGACCCGGTCGCGGAACTCGTCGGACCCCATGATCCCGGCGGTGCGGTTCCCGAGCGAGACCACCTGGGCACCGGTGAGCGTGGAGGTCTCGATGAGGTAGTCGGGGTCGTCCTCGGCGGCGCGCACGATCGCGTCGGCCAGCACGAGCCTGCCCTCGGCGTCGGTGTTGAGCACCTCGACCGTCTTGCCGCCGTACATGGCGAGCACGTCGCCCGGCCGGTACGAGGTGCCCGACGGCAGGTTCTCCGCGAGCGGGATGTCGGCGGTGACCTCGAGCGGGTACCTGAGCTTGGCGGCCAGCAGCACCGAGGCGAGCACGGCCGCGGCCCCGGACATGTCGGAGGTCATGTGGTCCATGTTCGCGGCGGGCTTGATGGAGATGCCGCCGGAGTCGAAGGTGATGCCCTTGCCGACCAGCGCGACCTTCTTCGCCGGCTTCGGGCCGTGGTAGCGCACGCGGACCAGGCGGGGCGGGCGGGAGGAGCCGCCGCCGACGCCGAGGATGCCGCCGAAGCCCTTGCGCTTCAACGCCTTCTCGTCGAGGACCTCGAACTCGAGGCCGGCCGCCTCGGCGAGTTGTCCGGCGCGCTCGGCGAAGGAGGCGGGGAACAGGTCGTTCGGCGGGGTGTTGATCAGGTCGCGGGCGACGACCACCGCCTCGGCGATCGCGGTGGCCGCCTTCAGCGTGGCCTTGTGCGCCTTGGCCGTGCCTTCGGCGGGGCTGAGGAAGTCCACCGCGCCGATCGGGCCGTCACCCGGCTCGGACTTGTACTCGGTGAACACGTAGGCGCCCAGCGCGGTGCCTTCGACCGCCGCGTGAAGGTCCACTGTGGACAAAGTGCTGAGGGCTCGCCGGGTTCCGGTCAGTGCGCGCGCCGCCGCTCCCGCGGCCCGGCGCACCTGCTCGCTGCCGACGGATCCATCGGCACCGGGTTTGCCGAGGCCGACCGCCAGCACCACGCCCGCGGGCAGTTTGCCCAGCGTCGGCAGCTTGACGACCTCCTCGGCCTTTCCACTGGCCCCGAGCGAGGACAGCACCTCCGCGAGCTTGCCGTCGAACGCCGCGTCGACCGCTTCCGCACCCGGCGCGAGAGTGACCGTTTTGTCGCCCTTGAAAGTGCCGATCACCACGACCTCGGCGCGGTTGGCGTCGGGTTTCTCGGTCAGGGCAAACTTGGGCACGGTCACTGCTGGCTCCTCGAGTTCTTACACCGATTGTGAGCCATGCTAATCAGGGGCTTCTCCGTCGAGGCAGGTGGTAGGCGTGCGGCTGGGTGCGGGACTGCTGATCGCGCTGGCCGTGGGCGCGGCGGCCGCGGGCTGGTGGCTGCTGGGCGGCGTCGTGCTGGCCGGATCGCTGGCGGCCGTTTCGGCGCTGCTCCCCTCGCCCGCCCCCAATGCGTTGCTTGACGGAAGCCGGGTCGCCGCACGACTGGCGATGGTGTCGCTGTTCGCTTCCGCGTTCGCCGCGTATCTGGTGCCGCGGCATTCCGCCGTCGCGGCGGTGGCCGTGGTGCTGGTGGTGACCGCGGTGGACGCGGTGGATTTCGCGCTGCCCCGGTATTTCCGGCGCTGGCTGCTCGGGATCCTGCTGGTCGCCGCGGCCGGTCTGGTCGCGGTGTGCCTGGCCGTCCCGCCGGTGCCGTCGCCGGCGGAAGTACCGGGAACCGGCGGGGTCTTCGTGGCGGCCGCGGTGTTGTTCCCCTTGCTCCCGCGACGGGCGAATCGGTGCCGGGGGTCCGAGGTCCTGGCCCCAGCGGGGCTGCGCCCCCATGTGTCAGCGGCGGTGTGGAAGCTGCGCCCCCATGCGACGGCGGGGGTGTGGGGGCTGCGCCCCCACACGACACTGTTCGGGGCTGTCGTCGTCGCGCTGGCCGTTTGTGCGGCCGCGCTCTACCAGCTCGGTGGTGTCCGGCTCGGACTTTCCGCCGCGCCCGTGCGGGATTTGCTGGCGGCGGTGGACGGGCAGGCCATCGAACCGTTGCTGGCCGGAGTCGTCGTTTTCGCCACCGTGCCCGCGGCGCTCGGTGCGCTGGCCGAAGCACGAGCTGGGTTTTCGCGGGTGGGTTCCGTGGCAGGGGGGCTTCTCGCCGCGGCCGGTGCGGCGCTGCTCGGGCCGAAACCCGCGCTGCTCGTCGCCGCCGCGCTCGCGCTGGCCGAGGTCCTGGTGGCGAGTCTGCTCACGCTGGCCGCCAGGCGGTGGGACGCACGTGCCGTGGCGAGTGCGGTACTGGCCGTCACGATGCTGGCCTGGCTGCCTCCGCGTTGCCTGTTGCTCGCTTTCGGCGCGATCGCCGTCGCGGCAGCCGTTACTGGATCAGCACGACGGCGAGCACGGTCAGTGCCACCCCGATCACGCCCAGAATGACCAGCGATTTGACCGGTAGGTCGCGCGGAAAGACCTTCTTGTGGACGGTGCGCCACCACACCACCCCGAAGATCGCGCCGACCAGGCCCAGGATGGCCCCGAACACGCCGGACAGCAGGATGTAGCCCACCAGCATGAGCACCCCGCCCGCGTAGGTGAGCAGCACGGCGGCGGCGAAGGTCCGGACATCCGATGCGGTCCCGGCGGAAACGGAGTTGTCGGCCACGGCCTCATGGTAGAGCAGCACCGGCCCGGGAAGGCCGGCTTTCGCCCGCTTAGCAGGACCGGGCCACCTGGCAATCGTTGGACGTCCGATCAAGAGCTATTCTGACCCCCATGACAACCACGATGCCCTTCACCCGTACCCCGAACCCGACTCCTGCCTCCACGCAGCGGGTAGCCGAGGTACTGGCGAACCCGGGCTTCGGGAAGTACTTCACCGACCACATGGTGACCCTGCGCTGGTCCGCCGAGCACGGCTGGCACGACGGCGCGGTGCGTCCCTACGAGCCGGTCACGCTCGACCCGGCGACGTCGGTGCTGCACTACGGTCAGTCGATCTTCGAGGGGCTCAAGGCCTACCGTCAGCCGGACGGCTCGATCGCCGCGTTCCGGCCGGACGCCAACGCCGCCCGGTTCCGCTCTTCGGCGCGGCGACTGGCGATGCCGGAGCTGCCGGAGGAGCTGTTCATCTCGTCGCTGCATGAGCTCGTCGCGGTGGACGGCCGGTGGGTGCTCACCACGCCGAACTCCACCCTTTACCTGCGCCCGTTCATGATCTCCACGTCGGTGGGCCTCGGTGTGAACGCCCCGGCCAGCGAGTACCTCTACAGCGTCATCGCCTCGCCCGTGGGGGCCTACTTCTCCGGTGGGATCAAGCCGGTGAGCGTGTGGCTGTCCACGGAGTACGTGCGGGCCGCCCCGGGCGGGACCGGCGCGGCGAAGTGCGCCGGGAACTACGCGGCGTCCTTCGTGGCCCAGGCCCAGGCCGTGGAGCAGGGCTGTGACCAGGTGGTCTGGCTCGACGCGGCGGAGCACCGGTGGGTCGAGGAGATGGGCGGGATGAACCTGTTCTTCGTCTTCGGCTCGGGCCGGGACGCCAAGTTGGTGACGCCGGAACTGAGCGGTTCGCTGCTGCCCGGTGTCACCCGCAGCTCCCTGCTGACGCTGGCGGCCGACTTCGGGCACCAGGTCGAGGAACGGCGCATCTCCACCGACGAGTGGGAGAAGGCGGCGGCTTCCGGTGAGCTGACCGAGGTGTTCGCGTGTGGCACCGCCGCCGTGATCACGCCGGTCGGCCGGGTCAAGCATGCCGGCGGCGAGTTCCTCGTCGCCGGTGGCGAGCCCGGCGAGCTGACCATGCGGCTGCGCACCGAGTTGACCGGCATTCAGGCGGGCACCTGCCCCGATCCGCATGGCTGGATGCACCCACTGTCCTGAGTGGACACGCGGGACGGGGGGTCCGGGGCTTGCCCCGGACCCCTTTCCGCGTCACGGCTCGTAGGTGGCCACCTCGGTCAGCAGGCGGGTGGCCATCGCCAGCAGTGGGAGGGCGGCGGCCGCGCCGGACCCCTCGCCGAGCCGGATGTCCAGGTCCAGCACCGGTTTCAGGTCGAGGTGCGTCAGCACGAGATCGTGGGCGGGCTCGGCGCACCGATGCGCGGCGAGCCACCACGACCGCGCACCGGGCGCGAGTTCCTCGGCCACCAGTGCGGCGGCGCCGGCGGTGAGGCCGTCCAGCAGGACCGGCGTGCGGCGCACCGCCGCCTGCGCGAGGAACCCGGCGATCGCGGCCAGATCAGCACCGCCGGAGGTGCGGAGCAGCGCGACCGGATCGGTCAGCACCGCGCGGGCCCGGCGCAGCGCGTCCCGGATCGCGGCCGCCTTGCGCATCCACGTGGTGTCGTCGATGCCGGAGCCCCGGCCGACCACCGCGACCGGTTCGGTGCCGGTGAGCGCGGCGACGAGCACCGAGGACGGGGTACTCGCGCCGACCCCCAGATCGCCCGCGATGAGCAAGTCGGCGCCGGAGTCCACCTCCGCGTCGGCCACCTCGATCCCGGCCCGCAGCGCCGCTTCCACTTCTTCGGCGGTGAGCGCGTCTTCGACGTCGATCGCACCGGAGCCCCTGCGCACCTTGAAACCGGTGAGCGGGGTGTCCGCGTCGACACCCACGTCGATCACACGCACCCCGGCGCCGCCCACCCGCGCGAGCGCGTTGGTGACTCCGCCGCCTTCCAGGAGCGCGCTTACCCGCCTGGCGGTGACTTCCGGGGGGTAGGCCGAAACGCCCTTGGCCGCGATCCCGTGGTCCGCGGCGAACACGATCACGCGCGGTCGGCTGAACGGGCGCGGCGGAACCTTGGCCTGGCAGGCCGCGACCCAGGCACCCAACTCCTCGAGCCTGCCCAGCGAGCCGACCGGCTTGAGCAGCGTGGCATGCCGCCGCAGTGCCTCGGCGCGAGTGGGCTCATCGGGATACGGGACCTCGGCGAACTCAACAGTCACGCGGTCAACCTAGTGCCCAAGCCCGCAGGCCCACCGCCACCCTCAACTGAACCGCTTCGCGTTGCTGCTGTCCTGACTCAATCGCGTTCCAGGAGCGCGCGGCCCAGAGACCGGTCGCAGATCAGAACATCCAGCACACCTGTGCGCAGGGCGCCGAGCACACCGGCCACCTTCTCGAGCCCGGCGGCGACCCCGGCGACGGCCGGGATGCCGGCCAGGCCGTCCAGCGAGATGCCCAGTACCCGGTCGTCCACCGGTCCCGGAACAGGATTGCCGGAGGCGTCGAAGAACCGGGCGCACACCTCCCCGACCGGGGCCGCGGCACGAAACTCCTCGAGTTCGTCGTCGGTGAGTTCCAGCGTCCGCACCAGCGCGGCCGACGAGCCGACGCCGAAGCTGCCGATACCGACCACCGCGACGTGCGCCCGGCGGGCGGCGTCCAAAGTGTCGCGAATGGACGGTTCGGCGAGCAGGATGTCCCGGCCCGCCACGGAAGTCAGCAACGCGGGTGCGGGCAGCCGCCGGAACCGGCCGCCGAGCCTGCCCGCGAGCTCGCGGGCCAGTTCTTCGCCGGTGACCGCGGAGTCCACTGAGGACAGTCCGCCGACGAGCGGTAGCACTTCCACGTCGAGCCCGCCCTCGTCCGGAACGTGCTGGACCACCGCCCGCACGCCGTGAGCCCAGGAGACCCCGATCCGCCGTCCGGGACGCAGGTTCTCCATCAGCCACCGGGCGCCGAGATCGCCCACGCGCGGCAGCGGCCGTTCCCCGCTGTGGCTTCCCGCGACCCGGCAGTCCCGCAGCCCGAAACGCTCGGTCAGGCCGCCCTCCAACTCCAGGTCCCGCCCGGTCGGGTCGTTGATCCGGATCTGCACGATGCCGCGCTCGCGGGCCGCGGTGAGCATCCGCGACACACTTGACCGGCTCACCCCGAGGGCACCGGCGATCTCGTGCTGGGAGCGGCCCTCCTCGTAGTAGAGGCGGGCCGCCTTGACCAGCAACTGCCGTTCCCGGGGTGGCGGCATCAGGCGTCCAGATCACTCACCAGGAGCTGAGACAACTCGGCGAGGGCGGTGTCGGCGTTCTCGCCCTCGGCGCGCAACACCACCTCTTCGCCGTGGCCGATCGTTAGGCTCAGTACGGAAAGCACGCTCCGCGCGTCCACTGGGTCGGCCCCGGGACGCCCGATGGTGACCGATCCGCCGTGCTTGGCGGCCGCCTTGACGAAGAGGCCGGCCGGGCGCGCGTGCAGACCCACCGGCGAACCGATCTTGACCTTGATCTCCGGCATGTCGCTCCTGTTCCGTCGGGGCTGGTGAGCCGCGGGATCCGCATGCTACAGCCGTCATTGTCAAGCGTGAAGAACATATGCACAGAAGTGCGGACAGGTGGTGGCACGGGGTGGGTCGCCGTTGGGCCGCCGCGGCCGGTTGCCGGCGCCCCTGCGGGAGATCTTGATCGTATGATTCCGGTCATGACACAACGGCGGGCGAAGGCGAGCACGGGGCCGTGCGCCGCCGGTGTGGTGCTGGCCAGCGGCGCCGGCACGCGGGTCGGCGCGAGCCTGAACAAGGTGTACCTGCCGCTGGCCGGGCGTAGGCTGGTTTCCTGGTCGCTGGAGGCGTTCGCGCGTGTGCCCGGCGTCGGCGTGCTCGTGCTCGTCGCCCGCCCTGAGGACCTCGACCTGGTCGAGTCGGTGCTCGACCGCGAGGTCACCGGCGCCGTCGAGGTCGTCTACGGCGGGCAGACCCGGCAGGAGTCCGAACTGCGCGCGCTGCGCCACCTCGCCGAGCGGATCGACGGCGCGCTGATCGACACCGTGCTGTTGCACGACGCGGCCCGGCCGTTGATCAGCCCGGCCCTGATCGGCGGAGTGCTGCACTCGGCGCGCGAGCACGGCGGCGCGATCCCCGGATTGCCCGCCGACGACATCCTGGCCGTCGGCGAAGACGGCAAGTCACTCGGCGAGCGCTTACCGGGCACGGTGATCCGGGCGCAGACCCCGCAGGGTTTCCGCGCGAGGCCGTTGCTGGACGCCTACGAGCAGGCGGCGCGCGAGGGTTTCGTGGGCACGGACACCGCGTCGGTGATGGAACGGTTCTCCGGCCTGCCGGTGCACTGGGTCCGGGGGGAGCAGCAGAACTTCAAGGTCACCTACCCGCACGACCTGGTGGTCGCCGAGCGAATGCTGGCTTCGCCGGACTACCAAACCTCGGACTCCTGAACCCAGGAAAACGCACGGACAAGACCGAGCACGCCACTGGCCTGTCCCCGCTGCGGTCAAACCCAGGTCAAACCCAGGCCAAACCCCCTGACCCGCCTGGGGGCAAGCCCCAGACCGCTCTGCCCGCCTGCGGGTGTGCCCCCAGACCCCCTTCCCTCTGGGGTGCGGACCCCCAGATCCCCTGACCGGGAGTGAGCTCAGCCCGCCCGGGCGGTCAGGCGCGGGTCGTCCTCGACGACGCCGAGCAGGACCTCGTCGATCGCCGTCAGCAGGTCGGCGTCAAGCTGCACGCCCGCTGCCTTGACGTTCTCGCGCACCTGGTCGGGCCGTGAAGCGCCGATGATCGCCGCCGCCACGTTCGAGTTCTGGAGCACCCACGCCACGGCGAGCTGCGCCAGGCTCAGCCCCGCCTGCGCGGCCAAGGGCTCGAGCTTGGCCACCCGCTCCAGCACTTCGTCGCGCAGCCATCGCTGGATGAAGGTCGCGCCCCGCTCGTCGGTCGCGCGGGATCCGGCGGGCGCGGGCCGGCCCGGCTGGTACTTGCCGGTCAGCGCGCCCTGCGCGATCGGCGAGTACACGATCTGGCTGATGCCCTCGCGCTCACTGGCCGGCACCACCTGGGGCTCGATGACCCGCCACAGCATGTTGTACTGCGGCTGATTGGACACGAACGGCACGTTCAGCTCACGCGCGATCGCCGCGCCCCGGGTGATCTCCTCGGCCGTCCACTCGGACACGCCGATGTAGAGCACCTTGCCTTGGCGGACCAGGTCGGCGAAGGCGAGGAAGGTCTCCTCCAGCGGCACGGTCGGGTCGAAACGATGCGCCTGGTAGACGTCGATGTGGTCGGTTCCCAGCCGCTTCAGCGAGGCGTGGCAGGACTCGAGGACGTGCTTGCGCCCGAGCCCCTTGTCGTTGGGGCCGCCCGGACCGGTCGGGAAGAAAACCTTGGTGAGGATCTCCAGGCTTTCCCGCCGCTGCCCGGCGAGACCGCGGCCGAGCACCGACTCCGCGGCGGTGTTCGCGTAGACGTCGGCGGTGTCGAAGGTGGTGATCCCGGCGTCGAGCGCGGCCCGGATGCAGGCGTGTGCCTGCTCTTCCTCGATCTGCGAGCCGTGCGTGATCCAGTTGCCGTAGGCGAGTTCACTGACGGAGAGGCCGCTGCGGCCGAGGCGGCGGTGGTACATGAGTGCTCCTGTTCGCGGCAGTCAAGGTGACTACGGGGCGCGCGTTGAATCGGGGCGGCAGGACGCCTTATTCGATCAGGCGACCGGGGTTCTCAAGGAGCGGCCTGCCGACACCGTCGCGGGCAAGGCCGCGGGAAAGCGGGTAAGGGCATGAGCGTCACCCTAGATCACTACGCGGATGGTCACGCAACGAATAGAGTGTGAAGCCATGCGTGTTATCGCCAGACTGGGAAGTCTGTCTCTGGCCGTCGCGGCACTCACCATCATCACGGCCATTCAAATGACCTTGGTCACAGTGGACAACATCATCGACTACCACACCAACTACGCGTTCGTCCAGCACGTGCTGTCGATGGACACCACGTTCAAGTCGCCCAACCTGATGTGGCGGTCCATCGCCAGCCCGGGTCTCGCCACCACCGCCTACGTACTGGTGATCGCCTGGGAGGCCGTCACGTCCGTTCTCCTGCTCGCGGGCAGCGTCGCCTGGATACTCCGCCGGCCGATCGCGAAAACGCTTTCCGCGGCGGGCTGGCTGATGCAACTGGTTCTGTTCGCCGGCGGCTTCCTCGCGGTGGGCGGCGAGTGGTTCCAGATGTGGCAGTCCCCGAAGTGGAACGGCCTCGAATCGGCGACGCGCTACCTGATCGTCGCCGCGGTCGGGCTGGTCCTCGTGCACTCGCTGCGGGGCAAGGAAGACGACCCGGTCGCCCGGTCCGTGGGACACCGGGAGCGAGCCGTCAAGGAGCCACTGTAGAAGAAGGGGATCTGGCGGCCGTACCCCCACACGGCAGAGCGCGCCGCCGAGAACACCCCCAGACTTCTCGGCGACGCGCCGTCAACAGCATGACAGCTGATCGCCTCGACCGGTCCAGAGCCGTCCGATCCGGTCGCTAAACTCGCTGCTGAACGCCGTACATACGGTTTCCGGTCCGGAGCAGGACAAGGAGGACGATCCGCACCCGATGGTCGACTCTCGCCCGGATCTCCTGCCACGTGCGGTCTTCGCGGAACGTTTTTCCCTGCTGTACGCCCAGGCGGGCGACCCGCCGCTGAAGCAGGTGGCCAGCGCGGTGGCCCGGGCAGGCAGGGTCGACGAGCGCGGCCATCCGGTCCGGGTGGTGCCCCAACGGGTCAGCGACTGGCGGCGTGGCCGCAACGTCCCGGCGCGGTTCGCCGCGCTCTCGGTCGTGCTGGAGGTGCTGATCGGGCAGGCGCGGCGCGTCCGCCCGCAGCCGCCGGTCGAAGGTCTGTACGACATCGTCGCTTGGCGGTCGCTCTGGAGGGAGGCGCTGGCCACTCCCGTTTCCACGGCCGGAGAGCCGGGCGGGGACAGCGGCGCCTGCCCCTATCGGGGGTTGTCCGCTTTCCGCGCGGAGGACTCGGGCTGGTTCTTCGGCCAGGAGCGGAGCCGGGACGCGCTGGTCGCGCGGCTGGCCGGGGCCATCGAGACCGGTGGGATCGTCGCGCTGGTCGGCGCGTCCGGGGCCGGCAAGTCGTCGCTGGTGCACGCCGGCCTGCTGCCCGCGCTCGCCCGCGGCGCGCTGGGCGGGACCCCGGACCCGGGCTGGCCGACGGTGGTGATCACGCCTGGCGACGACCCGCTCAAGCAACTGGTCACCGAGGTCCCGGCGCTGGCCGACGCGTCCGGTCCGGACGAAATCCGCGCGGCGATCGCCGCGGAAGCCCAGCGGCGCAGCGGACCCGACGCGCGCATCGTGCTCGTGGTGGACCAGTTCGAGGAGACCTTCACCCTCTGCGAGGACGATGAGGTCCGCCGCAAGTTCGTGCGGGTGCTGGACACCCTGTGCGCGCGGGGCGCGGCGGGGCTGGTCCTGGTGGCCGTCCGCGCCGACTTCTACGGCCAGTGTCTGGAGCACCTGCCGCTCGCCGAGGCGCTGCAGGCCCGCTCGATGGTGCTCGGGCCGATGACGGCGATCGAACTGCGGGAGGCGGTCACCGGCCCGGCGAAGGCGGCGGGCCTGCAACTGGAGACTGGACTGGCCGACCTCATCCTGCGCGATCTGGGCGTGCAGAACGGACGGTGCCGGACCGCCTACAACGCCGGGGCACTGCCGCTGCTTTCGCACGCGCTGCTGGCCACCTGGCAGCGTCGGCAGAGCGGCAAACTGACCATCGCCGGGTACCGTTCGGCGGGCGGGATCCACCGTGCGGTCGCGGAGACCGCCGAGCGTGCCTGGGCCAATCTCGACGCCAACGGCCAGGTCGCGGCGCGGCAGATCCTGCTGCGACTGGTCCGTGTCGGCGAGGACACCCAGGACACCCGTCGCCGCGGCAACCGGCAGGAGCTGGTGGAACAGGCGCCGAACGCGGCCGCCGCGGAAGCTGCCCTGGACACGCTGGCCAGCGCGCGGCTGCTGACCTTGGACGCCAAGTCGGTCGAGATCACTCACGAGGCTTTGCTGCACGCCTGGCCCCGGTTGCGGCGGTGGATCGAGGGGGACCGGGCGGGCAACCTGCTGCGCCAGCGGCTGGAGGAGGACGCGCGAGCCTGGGACCGCGAGGGCCGGGACTCCTCCCCGCTCTACCGCGGAGCGCGCCTCGACCACGCCAAACAGTGGGCGTCGACGGCCGGTCAGGAGGCGCTGAGCGCGGTGGCCGGCGCCTTCCTCGCGGCCTCCGTCCGGCACCAGCGCCGGAACAGCTGGCTCCGGCGCTCCGCGGTGGCACTGGTCGTGGTGTTCGCGATGACCGCGGTGTCCGCTGCGGTCATCGCGGTCCAGCAGCGTGACGACGCACGGTTCCAGCAGGTGGTGTCCGAAACCGACCGCCTGGCCGACAGCGACCCGTCCCTGTCGGCCGTGTTCGGCCTGGTGGCCCGCCGGATGCGCCCGGACGACACGGCGGTCGACACCCGGTTGATCTCCACCCAGCAGCAGGCGCTGGCCACCCCCATCCTCGGGCACACCGGCGCGGTCTACCTGACTTCGTTCAGTCCGGACGGGAACACCCTCGCGACCGCCAGCTACGACCGCACCGCCCGGTTGTGGGACGTCCGCGACCGCAGTCACCCCAAGCCCCTCGGCGCGCCGCTGACCGGGCACACGAGCTGGGTGAGCACGGCGGTGTTCAGCCCGGACGGCCGGTTGCTCGCGACCGCGGGCGACGACGGCACGGTTCTGCTCTGGGATGTGACGGACCCGGCACGGCCGGTTCGCCTCGGCGACCCGATCAGCGGCGGCGACGGCACCATCTACCTGGTCGCGTTCAGCCCTGACGGGCGCCGGCTGGCCACCGCCGACGAGAAGCACACGGTCCACCTTTGGGACATCTCCGATCCACGCCGGCCGGCGAGTCTCAGCCTGCTGACCGGGCACACGGACGCGGTCCGGTCGGTCGCGTTCAGCCCGGACGGGCGCACGATCGCGGCGGGCGGCGACGACGACACCATCCTGTTGTGGGACGTGACGGACCCGCGCGCTCCGGCGCCGCTGGGCGGGCCGCTGACCGGGTTCACCGACACCGTGCACTCGGTCGCGTTCAGTCCCGATGGGCGGCTGCTGGCGGCCGGCAGCGGAGACAAGACGGTCCGGCTGTGGGACGTCGGCGACCGCGGCCGCGCTGTTCCGCTGGGTGCCCCGCTGATCGGACACACCGGCCAGGTCTGGTCGGTGGCGTTCAACCGGGACGGGAACGTGCTGGCCAGCACCGGGAACGACGGCACCGCCCGGCTGTGGAACCTGGCCAACCCGGCCAAGGTCAGCGAGCTGGAACACCCGCTGGCCGGGGGCTCCGGATACGCGGTTTCGTTCAGCCCCGACGGGCGTTATCTCGCCACCGGCGGGCAGGACGGAATCGTGCGGCTGTGGTCACTGCCGGGCACCATCCTCGCCGGTCATACCTCCGACGTGAAGGAGGTCGCGTTCAGACAGGACGGCCAGGTGATGGCCAGCGGCAGTACCGACCACACGATCCGGCTGTGGGACGTGCGCGATCCGGGCCACCCCAGCACGCTCGGCCTGCTCACCGCCACCGGGCAGATCTGGAAGATGGCATTCGCCCCGGACGGAAAGATCCTGGCCGTCGGGGAAAGCGACCGGACGGTCCAGCTGTGGAACGTCGCCGACCCGGCCCACCCCACGCTGCTCGGCGACCCGCTGGCCCTCGGCGTCCGCTACGCCAACGACGTCATGTTCAGCCCGAACGGCCGGATCATGGTCACCGGCAACGACGACCAGAGCGTTCAGCTCTGGGACATCGCCGATCCCGCCCGTCCGGTCAAGCTCGGCCCGCCGCTGACCGGGCACACCGGCTACGTCAACTCGATCGCGTTCAGCCCGGACGGCCGCACTCTTGCCACCGGCAGCAGCGACCAGACCGTGCGGCTGTGGAACGTCGCCGATCCCGCCCGTGCCGTTCCCCTCGGCCGGCCACTGACGGGACACACCGGCGCGATCAACGCCATCGAGTTCAGCCCGGACGGGAAGACGCTCGCCTCCGGCAGTGACGACAAGACGGTGCGGCTGTGGAACGTCGCCGATCCCGCCAACGCCGGCCCGGTCGGCAGCCCGCTCGCCGGCTTCGCCGGCCTGGTCAAGGATGTGGCGTTCAGCCCGGACGGCGTCTGCCTGGCTTCGGTCACCGACGACGGGGCCGTCCAGCTGTGGAGCGTCGGGGACCGGGCGAACCCCGTGCCGTACGGGCGTTCACTGAACGGGAGCCGGAGCGGCGAGGTCAGCTCCACGGCGTTCGCCCCGTCCGGCAGGACCCTGGCCACCACCACTGACACCGGCACCGTGCTGCTGTGGGACCTCGACGTCGACGACGCGATCCGGCGGATCTGCGGGGCGACCGAAGGCACCCTCACCGAAGACGGCTGGCAGCAGCACCTACCGCAGCTGCCCTATGACCCGCCTTGTTAGTCAGGAACTTGTTAGTCAGGAAATTGTGTCGCCGGGCTTGACACGCGGCTTGGGCATCCGAAGCCTGCGGATCTGGCTGGCCCGGACGAAGGCGTACCAGCCGATCGAGCGGCCGTTGACCGTCTCCTTCGGGAACTTCGCGCGCACCTGCTTGGCGATCCGCCTGCCGGACAGGACCCCTTCGGCGGCCATCGCCAGCAACAGCAGCGTGCACAGCAGGGTGGCGTATTGCTGAATGGCCACGTACGGCACGAGCAGCGCGACGAACACCAGCACCGCGAGCGGCATGAACAGGCCGAGCAGGTTCCGCCGGGAGTCCACCAGGTCACGCACGTAGGCCTTGACCGGGCCCTTGTCCCGGGGCAGCAGGTACCGCTCGTCGCCCTGGGCCATCAGCCGCTGGCGCTCCCTGGCCTGTGCGCGGCGCTCGGCCTTGAAGTTCGGGTTCGACTTCTTCAGCTCGCGGTTGCGCTTCATCGCCTCGCGCATGGTGCGCGGCGGCGGGGCCACCGGACCGCGGCGCTTGCTCTCGGCCTCGCGGCGCTTCGGAGTCGCGCGGCCCTTACCGGGTGTGTATCCCTTGTTGTGAGATTCGATACCGGGCGCCACCTCGGCGGTCCCGTTCTCGGGGCTGTCTTCGGTGGTAGTGCCATTGCGGCGCAAGAACCTCACTCGAACAGGATATTCCAAGCTCGCCGTAGGTGTTCACGTGGTCGGCGGGTATGCCACCATGGAACAGATCAGGCACCGCGGTTGTTGTCCACTGCAAGATGACCCCGTGCCTGCCGCACGCAACACCGAGGGAGAGCAATGACGACCGCTGAGCAGACCGGCCAGCAGCCCGAGGCCGGCGAAGCCACGCACGGCGTGACGCTGACCGACGCCGCGGCTGCCAAGGCGAAGGCCCTGCTGGACCAGGAGGGCCGCGACGACATGCACCTGCGGATCGCAGTCCAGCCGGGTGGTTGCGCGGGCCTGCGCTACCAGCTGTTCTTCGACGAGCGCACGCTTGACGGCGACCTCTTCCGCGATTTCAACGGGCTGCGCGTGGCCGTGGACCGGATGAGCGCGCCGTACGTGCAGGACGCCGTGATCGACTTCGTCGACACGATCGAGAAGCAGGGCTTCACCATCGACAACCCCAACGCCACGGGCTCGTGCGCCTGCGGCGACTCGTTCCACTGACCACCTGAAAGCGGGGCTCCATCCGGGGCCCCGCTTTCCTTTGGGTTCAGTACGCGTCGAGGCCGGCCACCTGTGAGTGGCAAGCCTCGTCGACGACCCATTGCTGGGGAGCCGGGGGGTGCGGGGCGGAACCGGCCGGGACCCGCAACTCCTCCGGGATGTCAGCACAGTCGTTGATCAGTTCGTCGAGGGTTTCGGGTTCGGTAGCGGGGGTCACGAAACCGACGCTAAGCCGGTTGCGTGCGTCGCGACAGCCTTACCTACCGGTAGTGTTCGCCAGTCGCTCTTTTCGGGTTATCGACACCGATGTCAGACAGGGAGAACCGGTGGCTTCCAACGATCGCATCGCGGTGGCCGGCAGCATCGCAACAGATCATCTGATGCACTTCCCGGGAAGGTTCGCCGAGCAACTCGTCGCCGACCAGCTGCACCGGGTGTCGCTGTCCTTCCTCGCCGACGATCTCGTGGTCCGGCGCGGCGGCATCGGCGCCAACGTGGCTTTCGGACTTGGCGTGCTGGGCGTGCGGCCGGTGCTGGTCGGGGCGGTGGGCGAGGACTTCGCCGACTACCGGTCCTGGCTGGAACGCCACGGTGTCGACACCGCGGGCGTGCACGTGTCGGAGGTCGCGCACACCGCTCGTTTCGTGTGCACCACCGACGACGATCTGTGCCAGATCGCCACCTTCTACACCGGCGCCATGGCCGAGGCGCGCAACATCGAACTGGAACCGATCGCTCGCCGCTGCGGTGGGCTGAGCCTCGTGCTGATCAGCCCGGACGATCCCGAAGGCATGCTCCGGCACGCCGAAGAGTGCCGCCAGCGTGGCTACCCCTTCGCCGTCGACCCGTCACAGCAGCTCGCCAGGATGAGCGGCGAGCAGGCCCGCGCCTTCGTCGACGGGGCCAGGTACCTGTTCACCAACGACTACGAATGGGAGCTGCTGCTCCGCAAGACCGGCTGGACCGAGCAGGACGTGCTCGGCCGCGTCGGCATCCGGATCACCACGCTCGGTGAAAAGGGCGTGGAGATCATCGGCCCGGACGGGCTCGACCTGAAGGTCAGCGCGGTACCCGAATTCGCCAAGGCGGACCCGACCGGCGTCGGCGACGGCTTCCGCGCCGGTTTCCTGGCCGGCCGCGCGGGCGGGCTGAACCTCGAACGTTCCGCCCAGCTCGGCTCCCTCATCGCCGTCCTCGTCCTGGAGACCGTGGGCACCCAGGAATGGACCTTGAACACCCCCTCGGCCGTCAAACGCCTCGCCGACGCCTACGGCTCCGACGCCGCCACCGAAATCGCCCCCCGCCTCCCGTCCTGACCCCGCCCGAGTCCGGCTCTCGGGACACCCGAGTCCAGCCTCCGCGGCACCCGAGTCGGGCTTTCGTGGCACGCGAGTCGGGTTTTCGGGACACGTGAGTCCGGCTTTCGCGTCGCGTGAGATAGTCCACAATTCGCGTTGTGGCCGGCCGTATCGGCCTTGGCGGAAGGGGACGCGGGGTCTCGCACCCAGGGATCACGGCATCCCGTTGAAGCGGGTGAGCGTTGGACACCATGCCGGCGGGGTCGTGGCCCCTTGCTGTGCGAG
>NZ_DATELF010000041.1:0-20776 GCF_035276945.1 Amycolatopsis sp.
CTCGGCGACGTCCGCGTGCCCGAGTTCGCCGACTACGCGGGCGTGCTCGTGCGCTACTGGCGCGCCCACCTCGACCCGAACCGGCACCGCAGGCAGCGTCCGGGACCGCCGCTGCGCGGCCGCCGCGTCGTCATCACCGGCGCGTCGTCGGGCATCGGCCGCGAGACCGCGCTGCAGGTCGCCGGCGCCGGCGGGGTCCCGCTGCTGGTCGCCCGGCGCACCGAGCAGCTCGAGGAGGTCAAGGCCGAGGTCGAGCGCGACGGCGGCCAGGCGTGGGTCTACTCGTGCGACCTCACCGACGGCGAGTCGGTCGACGCGCTGATCAAGACGATGATCGCCGACCACTCGGGGCCCGACACCGGCATCGACATGCTGGTCAACAACGCGGGCCGCTCGATCCGCCGGTCGATCAAGCTGTCGTACGACCGCTTCCACGACTACGAGCGCGCGATCGCGATCAACTACTTCGGCGCGGTGCGGCTGATCCTGGCCGTGCTGCCGCACATGTCCGAGCGCAAGTTCGGACATATCGTGAATGTTTCGTCGATCGGCGTGCAGGGCATCGCGCCCCGGTTCTCCGCGTATGTCGCGTCGAAGGCCGCACTGGACTACTTCAGCAAGATCGCGGCCACCGAGACGCACGGCGACGGCATCACGTTCACCACGATCCACATGCCACTCGTGCGCACACCGATGATCCGGCCGACCAAGATCTACGACGCGTTCCCCACCAGGTCGCCGAGCCAGGCGGCGGACATGGTGCTGCACGCGCTGAAGGACCGGCCGAAGCACATCGGGACGACGGAGGGTTACCTGATGCAGGCCGCCTACACGTTCGTGCCGGGACTGGTGGATCTGCTCGCCTACGAGGGTTACCGGATCTTCCCCGATTCCGCCGCGGCCGGCGGCACGGGCGAGATCAAGCTCGGCAAGGGTGATCGGCACCTGTCCAAGGCCGCGACGCGCCTGATCAAACTCACCCGCGGCTTCCACTGGTGACCCGCGAGCCGGTGAATCCGTGAGTCCGCCACCGATGACGCGGGGTACTTGGGTACCGTTTTCGGCATGGTGGGAGAGCGAGAGCCGGCGAAGGAACGTGCCCTGCTTCCGTTGAAGCGCGAGTACAACCAGGTCTGGCACGGTTTCGATCGTGGCCAGGTGCTGCAGTACCTCGATCACGTCGAGGCGAACCTCCGACGGATCATGGCCGATCGCGACGCGGCGATCGCCCAGACGAGCAAGATGTCCCGGGAACTGGAAAGCGCCCGCACGGAAATCGCGCGGTTGAACGACCGGGTCGAGGAGCTCAAGCGGCCACCGGAGCGGCTGGAGGATCTCGACGAGCGGATGCAGCGGGTCGTCGACCTCGCCAACGCCCGCGCCGAGGAGGTCACCTCGCGTGCGGAGGTGGCGGCCTCGGAGCACTGGGTGGCCGCGACCGAACTCGCGAACAAGTTGCGTGACCGGTACCAGAAACTGCTCGGCGAACTGGCGTCGCACGCCACCGCGATGCAGGCGGAGCACGATCACGCGCTCAAGGCGACCAAGGCCGAGGTGCTGAAGCTGACCACGGAGGCGGCGCGGCGGCGCACCAAACTCGACGGCGACGCCGAGCGCAAGCGGCGGACCATCGAGCACGAGTTCGAGCAGTCGATGACGGCCCAGCGGGCGACGCTGGAAAAGCACGTCGCCGACCAGCAGACGGTCAGCAAGCAGCAGGCCGAGCGGCGGATCGCCGAGGCGACGGCCGAAGCGACCCGGCTGGTCGACGATGCGATGGCCAAGGCCAAGAAGCTGGTCACGGACGCGACGGTCACGGCCGAGCAGCGGGAACGTGCGGCGAGCCGGAAGGTCGAGCGGCTGAACTCGCTGTCCGAGCAGGCGTTCACGCGGCTGCGCAAGGCCGAAGAGGTGCTGGCCCGCAGCTATTCGGCGCTGGACCCGCTACCCGCCGAGTCCTCTGTGGACATGTCGCGGCCGAAGCCCGTCGAAGGGCCGACAAAGCCCGTCGAGCCGGTGACCAAGCCCGCCGCACCCCCGGTGGCCGCCCCCGTCGCGAAACCCTAGCCCCGCGCGAGTCCCCCACTCGCGGTGTGCGAGTTCTCCGTTCCCGTCGACGACTTTCCACCTCGCGCGACACGAAAACCCGACTCGCGCGACGCGAAGGGCCCGACCCGTCACGAAACCCGACTCGCCCGTCACGAAAACCCGACTCGCGGGTCGGGAGCTAGGGGGTGCGCGGCCAGGGGTTGGCCGCTTCGAGCTGAGCGGCCAACGCCAGCAGGCGGGATTCGCCGCCAGAGGTGCTCACCAACTGCACCCCGATCGGCAACCCGGACCGGTGGCGGGCCGCGGGCACGGACATCGCGGGGTATCCGGCGAAGTTCCACGGCCCGGCGAACGGGGCCACCCGGATCGACGGGAGCGCGTTGGCCAGGCATGACCGTTCGTGCCAGCGCTCGGCCTTCGGCGGCAAGGACGCCAGCGCCGGGGTCAGCAGAACGTCGTAGCCGTCGAAGAACCGCTCCGCCCGCTCGAGCCAGCGCCGCTGGGTGCCGAGCCGGATCAGCCCGGCCGCCCGCAGTGCGCGGCCGATCCGTACCTGGGTGCGGGTTCGGGGCTGAAGCAAGGTCTGGTCCAGTGCGTCGGCCTGTTCGGACGGGCCGGCGAACCACCGGGCCAGGATGCCCAGCGTCGGTTCCACGCCGTACCGGGGAGTGGCCCGCTCGACCCGGTGGCCGGCGCCCGCGAGCAGCTCGGCGACCCGGTCCACGGCAGACCGGAACGAGCGCGGGATGGGTGCATGCGTGAGGGGCGGCGTTGTCGACACGGCGACACGGAGTGTTTTGGGCTCACCGACTTTCGCCAGCGAGGGCTGGTCGGCGAGAACGGAGAGCAGTAAGGCGGCGTCGGCGACGGTGGTGGCGAGGCTGCCGTGCGCGGACATGCCGTACCAGCCGGTCTCGGCGAGCAGATCGGCGCCGGGCTTGATGCCGACGAGACCGCACATCGCCGCGGGCAGCCGGATGGAACCCAGCCCGTCGGTGCCATGCGCGACGGGCACCAGCCCGGCGGCGACCGCGGCCGCACTGCCGCCCGACGAGCCGCCCGCGGTGTAGGCGGGGTGCCACGGATTGCGCGCCATCCCGTCCGGCGCGTCGCTCATCGGCCAGACGCACAGCTCGGGAACCCTGGTCAGGCCGACGATCACCGCACCGGCCGACCGCAACCGCCGCACGATCTCGCCGTCGGCCACGGCTTCCTGGGCAGGCACCGCCGTCAAGCCGCGACTCGCGTACTCGCCGCTGATCTCGGCGACGTCCTTCACCGCCACCGGGACCCCGGCCAGCGGCAGCTCGCCCAGATCCGGGCGCTGCCGGAGCGCTTCCGCCTCCTTCAACGCCCGCTCGGCCCGCACCTTCCGGAACGCGCCGACGACCCGGTCGGCCACCTCGATCCCGGCGAGGGTCCGTTCGGTCACCGCTACCGGGTCGAGCTGTCCGGCCCTGACCGCCGCCGCGATTTCGCTCGCTGTCGCCACCACGAGCGAACCTTACGTCAATTGTCCGCGGCGGCAGGGGTGGTCGCGGTGGTGGCGGTGCCGAACTCGATGCCCTTGGCCTCCTTGCCGACCAAAACGAGCACGGTGACGACGATGAGCACCGGGATGATCGTCGCCGCCAGCGCCAAGGGATAGCCGTGGCTTTCCGCCAGCGCTTCCTGGATGGGCAGGTTGAACGCGGCCAGGCAGTTGCCCAGCTGGTAGGTGACGCCGGGATAGAACCCGCGGATGGCGTCCGGCGACATCTCGGTCAGATGCGCCGGGATCACGCCCCACGCGCCCTGGACCATGACCTGCATCAGGAACGAGCCGAGGCACAGCAGCGCCGCCGTCTTCGAGAACGCGAACAGCGGGACGATCGGCAGCCCCAGCAACGCGCAGAACGCGATGGTGTAGCGCCGCCCGAACCGTTCCGACAGCGAGCCGAAGACCAGCCCGCCCGTGATGGCGCCGATGTTGTAGACCACCGCGATCCAGGTCGCCGTGGTCGCCGACAGACCGGCGCCGCCGGAACCGTGGGCCTTCAGGAAGGTGGGATGGACGTCCTGGGTGCCGTGGGACATCCAGTTGAACGCGGTCATCAGCAGCACGAGGTAGAGAAACCGGCGGATGATCTTCGGGTCGAGCAGGATGTCCTTGACCGAGGTCCGGGTGACGCGCATCCGTTCCCGCGCGCTCTGCCAGACCTCCGATTCCTTGACCCGGGCCCGGATGATCAGGCTGATCAGCGCCGGAATGATGCTCAGCGCGAACAGCCAGCGCCAGGACAACCCCGCCCAGTCCAGCACGACCAGCGACGCCAGCGAGGCGAGCAGGTATCCGAAGGAATAGCCCTCCTGCAATATGCCCGAGAAGAACCCGCGCCGGCCGACCGGAATCTTCTCCATGGCGAGCGCGGCGCCGAGACCCCATTCCCCGCCCATTCCGATGCCGTAGAGCGAGCAGCACGGTGAAGTTCGGCGCGAACGCGCACAGGAACCCGACGACCGAGTAGAAGATGACGTCGACCATGAGCGGGACGCGCCTGCCGACCCGGTCCGCCCACAGCCCGAACAACAAGGCTCCGACCGGGCGCATGATGAGCGTGGCGGTCGTGATGAACACCACGTCCGCGTTCCGCACGCCGAAACTTCTGGCGATATCGGCGTAGACGAAGACCACGATGAAATAGTCGAAGGCGTTCATCGTCCAGCCGAGTACCGCGGCGAGGAACGAATTTCGCTGGTCTGGGGTGAGTCGGCCTCGCCCCGCGGACGACTCTGCCATGGGAAGAACCATAATTCGAACGGCCACGGTTCGCCATCGACGAATTTCGCGAGAATTGTCGGAATTCTCCCCGTTCTAGAATTCCGCGCGCACCCCGAGCAGGCGCACAGGGCGGTCGTCGGTGAACCAGGTCAGTACCTCTTGCGCGGCACGCTCGATCTCCCCGGCATCACTGGTCGGCGCGGGCAAGGTGACGCTGCGGGTATGGGTGACGAACGGCGCGAACCGCACCTTGACCGCGACCCGTGCGGCTGGCCGCCCCTCGGCGACCACGTCCTCGGCGACCCGTCTGGCCAAATTGGACACTTGAGCGGAAATCTCCGCCCGGTCGGTCAGGTTTCGCTGGAAGGTGGTCTCACGGCTCCGCGAGCGCGGCACGTACGGGGTCGCGGTGACCTCCGTGTCGCTGTAGCCCAGCGCGAGGAGGCGGTACCACGGGCCCATCGTCGGCCCGAAGCGTGCGGCCAGGACCGCCGGATCCGCGGCGGCGAGCGCGCCCACCGTGGTCACGCCGAGCTCGGTGAGCTTCTTGACGGTCCTGCGCCCGATGCCCCACAGCGCGTCCGGCGGGCGCCCGGCCATCACCTCTTCCCAGTTCTCCGCGGTGAGCCGGTACACCCCGGCCGGCTTGCCGAAACCGGTGGCGAGCTTGGCGCGCAGCTTGTTGTCCCCGATGCCGACCGAGCAGGACAAGCCGGTCTCGTCCGCGACCGCGCGCCGGACCTCGACCGCCAGCGCCTCGGGGTCGTCGGTGTCGGCGCCGAGGAACGCCTCGTCCCAGCCCAGCACCTCGACCACCACGGGCAGCTCACGCAGGGTCTCCATCACCCGCGCCGAGACGTCCTCGTACGCGGGCGGGTCGGAAGGCAGGAACACCGCGTCCGGGCAGCGTTTCGCGGCCGTCCTGAGCGGCATACCCGACTGAATGCCGAACTCCCGTGCCTCGTAGGACGCGGTGGCCACGACCGCGCGCTGGGCGGGATCGCCCTGCCCGCCGACCACGACCGGCCTGCCGCGCAGCTCGGGATGCCGCGCCAACTCGACCGCCGCGATGAACTGGTCGAGGTCGACGTGCAGGATCCACCGGTAACCCACGGGCTCAAGTATGCCCACGGGATACGCAAAAGCGTGCGTTTGCGAAGCCATGGGGGCGAGGAGGCAGGCCGCCGTACCCCTGTGGGGGGATCTGCGCAGGCGTCACGGCCTGGACACCCGCACCCGTGGGCGCCCTGAACAACACCGCGGGTCAGACGTCCCGCACCGGACCGTCCGCGCGCAAGTACTCGACCAGGTTCTCCGGGGAGTAGTCCTGGGCGAGCCGCTCGTGCCGCTTGTAGGCGGTCAAGGCGAGGCATTGGACAGGGTCGGTGGCGTCCAGGGTCCGCTCGGCCTGCTGGACCAACCGGTACCACATGGTCATGGAATCGTGGAGCGTGCCGAACGGGTCGGGTGCGACGGCACCGTAGTCGATCGCCAGCCCGCAGGCCCGCGCCCGCTCGACCATCCAGGCCATGGAAATGTCGGCCAACTCGCGGTCCGGGTAGCCGCCGCCGACGTCGGAGTGAACCCCGGTGAACCAGACCTGCTCGATCTCCTGGTCGCCGGCCTCGGGGTGCCGCGTCCAGACGGCGGGCCGGAACGGGCCACGCCGCTCATCGATCGCCAGTGCCTGGAACGCCGCGTCCACACGCCGGCTCAACTCCACGTCGTGGAACTGCCAGCGGCGGTTGACGAGGTTGATCAGCCGCAGGCCGCTGAGCGGGATGCCCAGCGAGCCCACGGTGTCCCAGACCCCCACGAACCGGATCCTCGGCTCGTGGGAGTACGCCTTACGGAAGCGCTTCGCCTCGTCGCCGGAAGGGCTGAGTTCCGCGTTCTTCCGGTCCCGGTAAATCGCGTACGCGTCGTCCACCTTGTCCACGTATTCCGGGCGCAGAACACCGCAGTTGTGGATGAAACCGACGGTGCTGCGCGCGGTGTAGGCACCCCGGCTGAAGCCGAAGAAGAAGAGCTCGTCGCCAGGTTCGAAGTGCTCCACGACAAAGCGGTAAGCGTCCCGGACGCAGTGCGAAAGGCCGAGCCCGAAGCCGCCGCCCAGCCATCGGTCCCAGAATCCGCTGGTGCCCACTCCCTGGTGGTAGAACGGCAGTTGGGCCCGCCCGTCGGCGTCGGTGGACAGAACGGCGTCGTGGATCCTGACCACGTTCGTCGGCGACTTCTGATCCCGCGTGTTCCAGGTCCCGTCACAGCAGATCACGATCCTCTTCGACATGACACTCCTCCCGCCCCGGAGTCGGGCGGGAGGAGTTCGCGTTACAACGATCGGCGTAACGCTTCGATCGCGTCCCTGATCATGCGCCGGGTCACGGCCGCGTCGGCCACCATCACCGAGCCGTGGAACGTGCCCGGGTAGTGGTGCAGTTCGACGCTCACGCCCGCCTGGAGCAATCGCTGGGCGTAGGCCAGCCCCTCGTCGCGGAGCGGATCGAACTCGGACGTCGAGACGAACGCCGGGGGCAGCCCGGACAGGTCTTCCGCCCGCGCCGGCGCCGCGGGCACACCGTCCAAAGTGGTTTCCCCGGTCAGGTAGGACTTCCAGCTGATCTCGGCCGCTGGGCGGTTCCACAATGGAGTGTCGACGAAAGTGCGCATGGACACCGTTTCCAGGCTGTCGTCCAGTTCCGGGATGCCGAGGTACTGGAAGCGCAGTGCGGGGCCGCCCCGGGCGCGGGCGAGTTGTGCGACGCTGGCGGCAAGCCCGCCGCCCGCACTCTCGCCGCCGACGCCCACGCGTGCCGGGTCGATACCGAGATCACCCGCGTTGTCCACGGTCCAGCCCAAAGCGGTGTAGCAGTCCTCCAGCCCGGCCGGGAACGGGTGCTCGGGCGCGAGCCGGTAGTCCACCGACACCACGACCGCTTCCACCTCGGTGGCGATCCGCACCGACTCCGCGTGCGCGAACTCGAGATCGCCGAACACGAACCCGCCGCCGTGGAGGTTGAGCAGGGCGGGCAGCGGGCCCGGCCGGCCGGTGGGCCGGTAGATCCGCACCGGCACGCCGTTCGTGGTCGTGTCCTCGATCGACAGCGTGTCCGGTACGGGCGGCTTCGGTAGCTGGGCGAGCATCTCGGCGACCTGCGCACGGGTCGCGGCGATGTCCGTGAGATCGGTCTTGGGCAGCATCGCCACCCACGGGGCAAGTTCGGGATCGAATGCGTAGGTCATGCTGTTTCCTCCGCGACCATGCCGACTCCTTGTCAGCCAGGGTGCAGCATGCGCCATCGCGGCCGTCCGGAACACCCGCCAACCGTTCCGCTTGGCACCCCCGCTGCCCGCCAGGTGGCGGTACTCTGATCGAGTGAAAGGGCTGCTGCTCAGGCTCTCGACCCTGGATACCGGGGCTGAAAGCGCTGTCCGGGTGATCGGGTTCTTCGACACGCTGGTCAAAGGCCGGGCCACCCCGGATACCCTGCTCCGCCGCGCCGCCGTCCTCGCCGAGTGCCCGGTCGGTATGCAGGTGCCTCGCCAGGGTGTCTCGGTCCGCGCCGAACCCAACGGTGAACTGGAGGTTTGCCCCGGGCCACCGGGCGACGCCGCGGTGTTCCGGCGCGGAAGCGACCTCTACTGGCTCGAACGGAAGGGCGAGCCGGTACCCCTCGACGAGATCACGCTCGAACGGTTCGCGTTCGCTGGCGAAATCCTGCTGGATCGCGCGGGCGGGCTGCCGAAGCTGGGCGACCCCGCGCTCGTCGAACTCGTCCTCTCCGATTCGGCCGGGGAGGTGGAACGGTCGAGGGCGCTGCACCTTCTGGGCTTCGCGCCGACCGCTCCGGTCCGGGTCCTGGCGGTCGACGGGGACGCGGAGGCCTTCGCCGCCGCGCTGGGCGGCCGGGTCGCCCCGGTCGGGCGGCTGAACGCCCTGCTGGTGCCGGAACCGGGGCCACCGCTGGAATCCTTCGCCGGAGCACGCATCGGCGTCGGGCCGGTCGTCCCGGCCATCGAGGCCACGCGCTCGTGGCAGTCCGCGCGCAACGCGCTGCGGTTCACCAAGGCCGCCGCGCTCACCCACGCGGACGAGCTGGGCGGGCTGCTGCTCCTCGCCGAGCGGCTGACCGCCGAGGACCTCGCCGGAGTGCCCGACGTCACCGCACTCGACAAGCTGGCGACCGGCCCCGGCGACCCCGACACCCTGGAGGTCCTGCGGACCTTCTGCACCACCGGCTCCGCCCGCAAAACGGCGTCGGCGATCCACCGCCATCACAGCACGGTGGCCACCCGCCTGGCGCGCGCCGAGCGGGTCCTCGGCTTCCCCCTGAACACCCCCGACGGGCATTTCCGCCTCAACCTCGCCCTCGCGCTCCGCCACCTGCGCGACACTGCTGATCAGCCCGGTTCAGCCAGATAACGCTCGTAGACGCGGACCCAGACGTCCAAGTCCTCCAGCTCACCGGCCAGGTGCCGCCCCTTCCCGGTGAGTTCGTAGGACACCGAAAGCGGCGCACACCAATCCCAGGTGCCGGGCTGGCCACACCGCCGGACCAGACCGTATGCCGCCAGCACGCGCAGTGCCGCGTCGAGGTCCCGCCGCCGCGCCCGGAAATCCGACCGCAGCCCGGCGAAGGTCCTGGGCCTGGCGCCGAGCGCGTCCAGCACGTCCACCGCCAGCGGGTGGTCGAGCAGCCGATCAAGGTCCGGAGGCATCCGCATGACGTTAGGCACGGGCGTGGGGCGGGGAACGGCTCCCTGACGCGACCCGGACGCGGAAGGAGCAAATTTTGACGCTTTCTATACGCTCCGGCACCGCCCGAGGAGCCGGTGGTGTACCTACGCTTCGGGCGTGGCTTCTCCGACGTCGGTGCTCAAGCGGCTGGTGGTAGGCCGCCCGTTCCGTAGTGACCAGCTCCATCACGAGCTGCTGCCCAAGCGCCTGGCGTTGCCGATCTTCGCCAGCGACCCACTGTCCTCGGTCGCCTACGCCACCCAGGAAATCATCCTGGTACTGGCGCTGGGCGGGGTCGCCTTCCTGCATCTGACGCCGTGGATCGGGCTCGCGGTGGTCGTGCTGCTGGCCGTCGTCGTGCTGTCCTACCGCCAGGTCGTGCAGGCCTACCCCAGTGGCGGCGGGTCCTACGAGGTCGCCTCCCGCAACCTCGGGCAGTCGGCCGGGCTCGTCGTCGCAGGTGCGCTGCTGGTGGACTACATCCTCACCGTCGCGGTCTCCGTCGCCGCGGGTGTGGACAACATCATCTCGGCCGTACCCGAACTCAACCCCTACCGCGTGCTCATCAACCTCGTCTTCATCGCGTTCCTGGCCGCGATGAACCTGCGCGGCATCCGGGAGTCCGGGCGGGCCTTCGCCGTGCCCACCTACCTGTTCGTGGCCGGGGTGCTGGCGATGATCGTGACCGGGCTGGGCATGGCGGTCACCGGGCACGCGCCGGTCGCCGAGAGCGCGGGCTGGGACATCCGGGCCGAGCACGTCGGCCTGTCCGGGCTGGCGCTGGCCTTCCTCGTGCTGCGCGCGTTCTCTTCGGGCTGCACGGCACTGACCGGCGCGGAGGCGATTTCCAACGGGGTGCCGGCGTTCCGCAAACCCAAGGGTCTCAACGCGGCCCGCACGATGAGCGCGATGGGCATCTTCGCCATCACCATGTTCAGCGGGATCACCGTGCTCGCGTTGCTCACGCACGTCCGGGTGGCCGAGGACACCTGCGACCTGGTGGGTTTCCCCGGCGACTGCACCACGGGGGCGCAGCGCACGGTGATCGCGCAGATCGCTGCCGCGGTCTTCGGCGGCGACCACAGCTTCGGGTTCTACTTCATCCAGGCCACCACGGCGCTGATCCTGATCCTGGCCGCCAACACGGCGTTCAACGGTTTCCCGCTGCTCGGGTCGATCCTCGCGCAGCACCGGTACCTGCCTCGCCAGCTCCACACCCGCGGGGACCGGCTGACGTTCTCCAACGGCATCATCGCGCTCGCCGTGCTCGCCGGGGTGCTGATCTACGCCTTCGACGGTTCCACGACCCGGCTGATCCAGCTCTACATCATTGGCGTGTTCACGTCGTTCACGCTCTGCCAGGCCGGCATGGTCCGGCATTGGAACCGAGAGCTGCCGGGCGCCACCGACCGGGCGCAGCGGCTGCGGATCCAGCGCGGCCGGTTGATCAACGCGTTCGGCGCGTGCTTCACCGGGGTGGTCCTCGTGGTCGTGCTGGCCACCAAGTTCGCGAACGGCGCGTACCTGGTCGTCATCGCGATCCCGTTGCTGTTCCTGCTGATGCGCGGAATCCGGCGACACTACCAGCGGGTGAGCGAGGAACTCGAGCCCGACCCGGACGGCGGCCTCCTGCCCAGCCGGATCCACGCGCTGGTCCTGGCTTCGCGCCTGCACAAGCCCACCCAGCGCGCGATCGCCTTCGCCAAGGCCACCCGGCCGGACACCCTGACCGCGATCACCGTCAACGTCGACGACACCGACACCCGCGAACTGCAACGGACGTGGGAGAAATACGACCTCAGGGTCCCGTTGAAGGTGCTCGAATCGCCGTACCGCGAAATCACCCGGCCATCGGTCAACTACATCAAGAACATGCGCCGGGAAAGCCCGCGCGACATCGTGTGCGTCTACATTCCCGAATATGTGGTCGGCCATTGGTGGGAAAACCTGCTGCACAACCAGAGCGCGCTGCGCCTGAAAGGCAGGTTGCTGTTCGAACCGGGCGTGATGGTGACGAGCGTCCCATGGCAGCTGCGGTCGAGCGCGCACCGGGATCTGGAACGGGTCGATCACCTGCCGGGCGACGTCCGGCGCGGCATCGGCGTGAGCTGACGGCATTGTTGACCACAGGGTTTCCGTTCTTTTGTTACGAGAGCGGCACGCTCGGTGCCTGACCGGGGAACTCGGGGTGCCTGAATGGGGAACTCATTGGGCCTGAATGGAGGACTCGCGGGTGGGGGGCGGAAACGAGTATCTTCGATCGGAACCCCCATGTGAGGACCTGATCGATGCCAGCAGAGGCTGTTCCGGCGGAGCGCTTGCCCATGCGCCAGGCTTTGGGAATCCCGCTCATTGTGACAATCGTCACCGGTGGTCTCTGGTGTCTGGGATTTTTCGCGGGCATGATGCCCGCCATCGCCGCGCTGTTCGGGGCGGGACTGCCGGTGGTGGCGGCGCTTGCCACGTATCAGGCGCAACGCACACGTCAAGCCCTGGATCACATCGACGCCACGAACACCGAGTTGGCGAAGCTCGTCGGCGAGACGCTGCCGACGGCGGTGCGAAAACTCCGTGAGGGCACCCCGGCGAACACCACGCTGGCCGAGATACCCCAGCCCGGCAGCGACGCCCACCGCACGATTCTCCAGTTGCTGACCCTGGAGGTGGCGGCGAGCGAACGGCGGCGCGCGGCGGCGATGGCGGCCAGCGCGAACGCGGCCGGACGCGTTCAGGCCATGACCACGAGCATGCTCGCGGACCTGCGCGAAATGGAGGACTGTTCCGAGGAGATGCTGGGCGACCTGCTGAAGCTCGACCACAGCACCGCACAGGTGGGCAGGCTGGCCGACAGCATCGCGGTGCTGGCCGGTGCGCGGTCCGGCAGGCGGTGGACCAAACCCATCGTGATGGAGAGCGTTCTGCGCGGCGCGATGGGCCGCATCGGCGCCTACCAGCGGGTGCGGCTGCATTCGACCAGCACCGCCGCGATCGTCGGGTACGCCGCCGAAGACGTGATGCACGCCCTCGCCGAACTGATGGACAACGCGACCAGGTTCTCCGCGCCGTCAGAAGAGGTGCACGCCCATGTCGAAGAGCTGCACAACGGGATCGTGGTGACCATCGAAGACGCCGGTCTGGGCATGAAGTCCCGGACACTCGAGCGCGCCGAGGCCGCCGTTTCCGCGTCCGAGCCGCTCGATCTGGCGAAGCTGTCCGGCACGCGGCTGGGTTTGGCCGTGGTGGGCAGCCTGGCCCGCAAGCACCGGCTGGAAATCTTCTTCCGGCCGTCGTCACGCGGTGGAACGAGCGTGGTCGTCCGGATCCCGAGCCAGCTCATCACCCGGCCCCGCGCGGAGAAGACGCCGGTCAACGCGCACCCCACGGTGCCGCCGCCCGCCACGAAACAGCCCGCGGCCTCGGGTCTGGACGGGTTGCCGAAACGGCGTCGCGGGCAGGCGCTCGCGGCCGCTCCGGTACCGGAAGTTCCCGCGCCCCGGCCGACAACGACCCGGCCCCGAGCCGACTCCGGTGCCCGTTTCGACGCCTTCCGGCAGGCGAAGCGGCGCAAGCCCACCACCGAAACCGAAACAGGGAACGAACGATGAACACGACGCAGGACTGGCTGCTGGAGAACCTGGTGCGGAACACGCCGGGAGCCAGACACGCACTGGTGTTGTCGCGCGACGGGCTCAAGATGTGCCACACCAGCGGTCTCACCATGGACAAGGCCGACCATCTGGCCGCCGTCGCCGCGGGCCTGCAAGCGCTTTCCCACAGCGCTTCCATCGAGTTCGGCGACGGCAGCGGCGGGATCCGGCAGTCCATGACGGAGTTCCACGGCGGGCTCCTGTTCATCATCGCCGCGGGCGAGGGCGCGCACCTCGCGGTGATCGCGACCGACAGCGCGGACGTCGGCCTGATCGGCCACAACATGGACGAACTGGTCGAGCAGCTCGACGAGTTCCTCACCTCCCCGCCCCGCGACCGGCAGTACACATGAGCAGACGCGCGCTCGACGAAGAGGATCCCGACCGGCTGTACACGGTCACGGGTGGGCGAAGCCGGGCCGAAGACGACCACCTCGACGTCGTCACGCTGATCGTGAGCGCGGCCGAGCCCGTCCCGGGCATGCAGTCCGAGTACGCCAGAATCCTGCGGATGTGCCGGGCACCGACGTCCGTCGTGGAGATCTCCGCCGAGCTCCGGCTACCGGTGAGCGTGGTGCGGATCCTGGTGTCCGACCTGCTCACCGCCGGCAAGGTCGCCGCGCGTCACCCGTCCACCGGCCGCGCCCGGCCCGAGCTGCCGGACGCCGCGTTCCTCGAGAAGGTGCTCGTCGGGCTGCACAACCTCTGAGTTTCGAGCCTGCCCGCTGGGAACCCCCTGGGTTGCCGGTAAGGAGGCAGCCCGATGAACCACAAGCCGCAGGACAAACCCGACACCGCGCCGGGCGTACCGGAGCCCGAACCCCCGGAGGGCGGACCGAACAAGGACGAGGAAACCCCGAACCCGGCAGATCTGGCCCCCGGCTTCGGCGGTACGTCCGAAAGCAGGCCGTCCTCAACCGAGGAGGAGAGCGATCAATGACCCGTTACTGGCGTTCTTGACCGAAGGAGTGCGCCACGACTTCCTTCAGCTGACGGCTGCCCACCACAAGCTTCCGGAAGGTGGTCAAGGAGTGGGAGCGTCAAGGTACGCGGGTACTGAGGAACTTGCCGATCTGTTGCTGCGGCGGCCTCGGGGGTGCCGAGCATGAGCGGGTACACATGCGGCAGCCCCTTCCCGACCTGCAGCGTGGCGTCGACACCCGCGGCCGTGGCCGCCGCCGCAAGGCGCTCGGCATCGCTGAACAGCAGTTCGGCCGTGCCGACCAGCACCAGCGGCGGCGGAAGCCCCTTCAGGTCGGCGAACAACGGCGACGCCAGCGGTGATCGCGGGAGTGCCATACAGCCCGCAAAGGATGCTCGGGCGCCAGCCGGCCCTCCGGGAACAGCACTCGCATCCCGCCCGTCCGAGCGGTGCCGCCAGTTCGCCGTGGCTGCGCACCGAGCCCAGGGAAAAGCCACCACCGTGCACGAACAACAGCACGCGGTCGGATTCCCCTTCCGGGGGCGAAAGCCAGTGGCAGGGCACGCCGACGGCCGTCACCTCGCTCACGTCCACGTCGTCGGGGATGGGGTGCGACCGGCCTGCGGGGGCGAAGTTGGCGCGAGATCGGTCCAGCGGCGGCGGAAGTTGGCCCGTCCGGGCCTGCCTCACACCGGACACCGACACCCCCCTGTCACACCTCGGCTCCCTCGGAACCGATACGCACGCTCGTCGGCACGGGCCCAACCGTATTCGGGTGCCACCACGCTGCTGCCACCAACGGGGAAAGCTCACTTCCCCGTTCCGCGGCAGGACGAACAGGACGGGCGGGCAAGTGCTGACAGGCCCTCCGCGGTCAGTCCGAAATGTACCGGGCCAGACGTGCGGCAAGCATGTGTCGGTTGATCGGATCTGGCCGAGCTCGGTCAAGGGCGACCCTCCTACGGTGCCCGGCAAGTGTGTTGGTGACGAACCGGGCGAGCGGACGAGGTGGCGGCAGCGGGTCAGCGCCGAACTCGGCGACGACGAGAGTCAGTTCGGCGGGTGTGGTCTCCACGGCGATCGACCACCCGGCGCATTCGCTCCAGTTGAGCATGAGGTCACGTCCCGGACGTGCGGGCCAGCGTGCCGCCAGTCCAATATAGGCAGTAGCGGTATCGCTGATTTCGAAGCTTGTGCCCTCGGCGGGAAGATCCAATTCTTGGGCTACCGCACGAACGTAACCGGCCAAGCCACGGAACAAGGCTTGCGTAACGTCGACATCAACGTCCATGCCCGCCATCCTGTCGCTGCCGTCGTCAGCAGATCCGACGTAACCGGGTCACCGGGTTCGGCACCACTGGGTGCCTCGAGCTTCTGTCGCGTCCGCGAGTTCCGCAGGGAACGCATCGATTTCCGAGATAATCTTGGGGTCCGAGGGCGACGCCGGTCATCGGTTGCTGAAGTGAAAGCGGAACTCCACGTCTCGTCGCCGTCGGCGAACTCGGCCTCGGCCACCGGCTGGCCGCTGGCAGCAGGACGATACGGCGTCCAACCGGGGTGGGCGTGGGGTCGGTTGCCTCATGTCCGGATCGTGGCTCCGGCCCAGGATCGGGTATGCGGTGCTGGTTTGCGCAGAACCCCACGATCGCCGGCCTGGCCGACCGGCACGACGCTCGCCACGGTTGACCATTTCCACTGACAGAACCACCATCAACACACGGCCCGCGACCACCGGCCCGAGATGGTCCCTAGCTCGTGGCAAGCGGTGGTCTCTTCAGCCTTCAGCCTGGCAAGCGGCAAGCGTCATGAGTTGGAGTTCCTCCTCGATGTTCGAGCCCGCGGACGACCTTTGCCGTCCCTGCCCGGCCGGTTGTGCTGGCGTGGTGGTGTACCGGCCCGGAAGCCGCCAGCGGGAGGAAGATCGGCTGGTGGTGGCTCCGCGCCCGGGGACGCCGGTGGTGCGATGAACCGTGGATTGAGGTCTTGTGCCGCCCTCGTGTGAGCTGGGACTGCGTCCCGGCGATAGTCGACCGCCTCGGGGTTTGGACGGTGGCTGAACACGAGCGGGGGGACGAGCGCTGATGACGTCAAATGAGGATCCTTACTATGGTGGGCGTTCCTATGCGGACGCCGTTGGCGCAGCCCGTAGTGGTGCTCCGATTGCGTGCAGGTGGCGCAGCACCTCGGCATAGGAGCCCGCGGCGCTGGTCTGGCTGTAGGGAAGGCCGCGCCGGCGGCAGAACTCTTGCACGACGGGCTGAGCGCGGCGAAGGTTCGCGCGCGGCATACCGGGGAACAGGTGGTGCTCGATCTGGTAGTTCAGCCCGCCCAGCGCGAAGTCGACGATCCAGCCACCACGGACGTTGCGGGAGGTCAACACCTGCTTCCGCAGGTGGTCCAGCTTCTCTCCGGCAGGCAATGTCGGCATGCCTTTGTGATTGGGCGCGAACGAGCACCCCAGGTAGACGCCCCACAGCCCCTGGTGCACGGCGATGAACGCGATCGCCTGCAGTGGTGAGAGGACGAGGAACACCGCCGTCAGGTAGCCGACGATGTGCGCGACCAGCAGCGTGGCCTCCACCCTGGTGGCTTTGACCTCGTTGCGCCACACCGCCTGGATGCTGGCGACATGGAGGCTCAGGCCTTCCAGCAAGAGCAGCGGGAAGAACAGGAACGCTTGGTACTTCGTCATCCAACGCAGGAAGCCTCGCTTGCCGGCGGCCTGCGCATGGGTGAACGAGAGCAGCGGAATATCGAGGTCCGGGTCGTCGTCTTCATGGTTCGGGTTGGCATGGTGCCGGTTGTGCTTGCCGACCCACCACTCGAAACTCAGCCCCACCAGTGCGCCATGTAGGTAGCCGACGATGTTGTTGGCGCGCCTGCCACGGAAGATCTGCTTGTGACCCGCGTCGTGGCCGACGAACGCGAGTTGGGTGAACACCACGGCGAAGAACACCGCGGTCAGCAACTGCCACCACGATGAGCCCAACAGGGCGAACACCGTCCAGCCCCCCGCCATCAGGGCCGCGTTCATCCCGAACCTGAGTGCGTAACTGCCGGGGCGGCGATCGAACAGGCCTCGATCCTTGATCGTGCGCGTCAGTTCGGCGAAATCGCCGATGGATCGTGGAGGGGATGACGGTGCGCCGGTGGATGCCATAGACCATCAGAGCTTTCTGTTGAAGCGGCACGCTCACCGGCATCCCGAGGGAGCCGGTGGTGCTCACCACTGAGTGAACCGGTAACGAACACCGCCGATCGGGTCTTGCTCAGAGAGCGCGAACGCCGATGGCCTGCGGGCCTTTGGCGCCTTGCCCGATGTCGAACGTCACCCGCTGGCCTTCCTCGAGGCTGCGGAAGCCGTTGCCGGTGATCTCCGAGTAGTGCACGAAGACATCGGCGCCTCCGTCGTCAGTGGCGATGAAGCCGAAGCCCTTCTCGCCGTTGAACCATTTTACGGTTCCCTGTGTCATCTGTCTCCTTCCGAGAGCTGACCGACCGAAAGCCCGCACCGTGCGGGCACCGGAGCCGCAGGCTCGAAACGGTCGCTGCAGCTACTGCGAAGGCAAGAGCAACACGCCCGCATCAAGAATTCCGCGGAGCGTGGCAGAACACGAACACGCAAAACATGCGACAACCAGCACAACGTCCCGACTCGCCGGAAAGTTCCTGCCGAAGGGCAACGGGCCGAGCCACAGCCGCACCCGCAACGCCACCATAACCGGCACCGCCCACCGGACACCCGGCGGGGTGCCGTGGCGGCCGGAGCCCTCGCCCAGCGCGCTGGGCCGGTCGCCACCGACAGTGCGTTGAGCAGGCGATCACGATGCTCGCGCCCGGGTGGCCGCATGGGGCGTAGTGTTCGAGGTGTCGGGAGCATCTCGTACGCGAGCGGTCAAGCCCGCGTCGTCCTCGATGAAAGCCCAGGTCGGCCGTGTTCACGGCCGGGGACGGGAGCATCGGCATGACGTCGAGCCCGCGCACACTGATCGCCACCCCGTTGACCTCGACGGTCATCGAGCAGCCTCGGCAGGCACCGCGCTCGCGGTTCGAGGCCGAAAGGGCCCACCACGGGGTATGCCGGCGACGCGTGGTTGCCCCGATCCCGGGACCTGGCCGCCGAAGTGCCGCTGCTGCCTGCGGTGCTGACGATTCGGCCGGGCCGGATCGAACGGGTGACCTACAACGTGACCAGGTGGCAGCCGACCCCGCGCCGTCTCACGATCGGGGGACGCACCGCCCGGTTGAAAGGGTTCCGCACACGGCACCCCGACACGGTGACGGTGACCGGGCAGGCCCGGCAACGTCTGACCCTGCTCGTAGTCCCACCCGACGCCACCCCGGCGACCGTGCACCACGCGCTGATGACGGCATCGCGGCGAGACAACGTCGACCGTATCGAGGCGCTACTCGCGCTCAGCCTCGTCACACCGGTTGGCGCGCTGGACAGCAGTGGCACGGACCACGTGGAGACGGCGACGCAGCGGTGGGAAGCCGACGGCGGCCGGATCCGGTGAACGCATCGAGCGCGCTTCGCCGGTTTCACCGCGGATCGGTCTTCGCCGTCGTCCCACCAGGAAACACCCGGGCGGCCGCCACCGTCCGTCGCAATGGCATGGTCGGCGAAACCCGCAAGCACTTCGGACTCATTCTGCGAGTCTTCCGGCTCCGCTCGGCCGACCTCGACCGGGCCGGCCCCGAACGCCCGGCTCCCACCCACTCTTAATGCGAACTGACCGGAAAGGCGACCGGCATACGGAAAGGGGAGCCAGCGGCCATGCCGATGACCGAGGGGAAAGCGACCGACACCGAACCGGAGGCCGGCGTTACGTGTGCGGCGTGTCCGCATCGATGGGACGCGCACGATTCGATCGGAATCAGGTACTGCTCCGCGACCGTGGCCCGCGGGCTGCACCGAGGATGCGTCTGCGCCGGCAGCGCCGCGGCGGAACCGCAGTCACCTTCCGTTACGGGCAACGGGTGAAAGCAGCCGGTGGGATGAGTCGGCTGCGCCTTCCACCCATGACGCCGAGGTCGCCACGCTGACGGTGTTGGTGCGGCCAGCAGTGCCGGGGTGACGGACGAGAGCTGGCGGATCGAACCCAGCAGCGGCTTGCGTCACTACCGCGACCTCCACGTGCCTGCGGGTGTTGCTGCCGGCCGGCGCAAGGGACGCATGGTCGTCGGCCGCGGCAGCGACGCCGCCGATGTCGCGATGGCAACGACGCTCGGCGGCCGGCGACTGGAGTCCATGCTCGTCTACGCGGCGGGGCCCCCGCCCACCACGACATCGACCGGCTGCCATGGCCCGCATCGGGGTCGAGGGGTGGCCAAGCCTGTCGACACGAGCTACCGGGCCGGGGTCCGGCTGGCTCGAGGTCGAGCGCCACGTTGGTGCGGTGGTACTCGGCGTGACCGGCAGCCCGCGGCATCCGACAATGCTCGTGCTTGGCCAAGCTGACCAGCAAGGCCGAGTACGGATGGTCGGCCTGTCCTCCACGCTGTCGCACCCGCGCTTGCCTCCCTCGCCGGAAGGCTTCGGCCGACTGGCCGACAGCAGCGGGCGTCGGGGATCGTGGCCGGCTTGCCCGGAACCATGGGCGGATCAACGGGAGATGACGCACGGCGGGTCAGGCTGACATCCGGGTGAGTGCCCCAGACGGGACTCGAACCCGCACTTGATCGATTTGCGGTCGATCATGCTTGTTGTCTGCGGTTGACTGCCGTTCCCTGCCCCTGCCTGCATGGATAGCATAAGCGAACGATCATCAAACACTACTGATGGTGGTCGTTTGCCGTTGATTCCTGGGAGTAAAGCGGGAAGATGATCTTTTGAATCCTGCCCTGCAAGGAGTGGGCTTCTCGGTGGTCTCCCCGTCGGCTGGCGTGCCCCGATCAGGTTGCCAGGGTGTGGAGGGTCGGCCATCCGGGTGGACCGGCATCCGATCGCGAGCTCATCGTCTGATGGTGACGGCCGGTTCGCCCGGATGGCTGTGCCCGGAATGCCCTGGCGACCTGATAGACGCCTGTCTTGCCGATGGGGAGACCACCGACGTGACCACGACGTTGGTGAGGAGCCTGCCCAGTGCCGGCCGTTTGCTTGCCGGTGCTGGTCCGCCCTCCTCCCCGGAGGTTGCCCGTCTGGCGAAGACACTGTGCTTCTCCCCCTGCGGCGGCTGCGTGGCCGCCCGGCCTTCCTCGTCCGGCCGCCGCGCGGGACCGGCGCCAGCCGCACGCCCGCGCTTGGCGGCCGGAGACAACATCGGGCCGGATCAGCGGCCGCGTAGCGGCCGCCTTGAACAGGTAAAGAAACTCTGAACACGATGTCCTTTGCTAGTCACCGGAGCGCGAGCAACTCCGGATGGAACCCTGATGAGGTGTGTCGGTATCGGACTGGTGTGGCCTCGGCTGCTGTAGCGTTCTAACGTCTGGTGAGCGCGTGGTCTGAGAGACAGAGGGACGGGAGCGGAAGTGGCAGGGAGGATGCCAGTGAACGAACGCGGGAAGTCCTCGTTGGACGAGATCATTGCGGTCGAGAAGGCGCATGCAATCCTCGCTCTTCTAGACAAAGCAGGTCGGCGCCGTGCGCTGCTAAAGCTTGCTGCTGATCTAGGAGTTGATCTTGCAGAGGTCGACAAAGCGAACCGGCCCACCCTTCG
>NZ_DATELF010000042.1:0-28834 GCF_035276945.1 Amycolatopsis sp.
CGCCGAATCCAACAACCCAGCACCCATCCCCACCCACTGCGCCCCCTGCCCAGGAAAAACAAACACCACCTTCCCCACAACATCCGCCACACCACAAACCACCCCAGACCCGAAAACCCCACCAACCACAGCACGAAGTCCCGAATCCCAATCCTCGCGAGAGCGCCCGACCAGCAAGGCCCGGTGCGGAAAGGACGTGCGCGCGACCAGCGAGTACCCCACGTCGAGCGGATCGACCTCCGTCGACCGTGCCAGTGCGGCGGCCAGGCGGTCCGCCTGTGCGGTCAGCGCCTGGCCGCTCCTGGCGGAAAGCACCCAGGGCACCGGTCCCTTTCCTACCACGGCCGGACGGCGCGCCGCGGTTTCCGGCTCGGCCTGTTCCAGGATCACATGCGCGTTCGTCCCACTCACCCCGAACGAGGACACCCCTGCGCGGCGTGGCCGCCCCGGAGCCGGCCACTCCCGTGCCGTGGACAGCAGTTCCACCGCACCAGATGACCAGTCCACCTGACGGGACGGGGCATCCACGTGCAGTGTCGCGGGGAGCACGCCGTGCTCCAGAGCCAGCACCATCTTGATCACCCCGGCCGCCCCGGCCGCGGCCTGGGTGTGCCCGATGTTCGACTTCACCGACCCGAGCCACAGTGGACGATCTGCCGGACGATCCTGGCCGTAGGTGGCCAGCAGCGCCTGCGCCTCGATCGGATCACCCAACGTCGTCCCGGTCCCGTGCGCCTCCACCACATCAACGTCCGAAGTGGACAAGCCGGCACTGGCCAGCGCCGCGCGGATCACCCGTTGCTGCGCCGGACCGTTCGGCGCGGTCAGCCCGCTGCTGGCGCCGTCCTGATTCACCGCGGAACCCCGCACGACCGCCAGTACCCGGTGCCCGTTGCGCCGCGCGTCCGACAGCCTCTCCAAGAGGACCAGGCCGGCCCCCTCGCTGAACCCGGTGCCGTTCGCGGCTTCGGCGAAGGCCCGGCACCGGCCATCCGGCGACAGTCCACGCTGGCGGGAGAACTCGACGAACAGCTCCGGAGTCGCCATCACGGTCACGCCACCGGCCAGCGCCATCGAGCACTCGCCCTGCCGCAGTGCCTGCGCCGCGAGGTGCATGGCCACCAGCGAGGACGAGCACGCGGTGTCCACCGTCACCGCGGGCCCCTGGAATCCGTAGGTGTAGGAAACGCGGCCCGATATCACGCTGCCCGCGGTGCCGGTCGACAGATAGCCCTCCACCTCATCGGTGGCCCGGGCCAGCGCGGCGTACTCCTGGCCTGTCGCGCCGATGAACACCCCGGTGTCACTGCCCCGCAGGGTTTCCGGGTCGATGCCGGCCCGCTCGAACACCTCCCACGACGTCTCCAGCAGCAACCGCTGCTGCGGATCCATCGCCAACGCCTCACGCGGCGAAATTCCGAAGAACCCCGCATCGAACTCCGCCGCACCGTACAGAAAACCACCCTCACACACATACGACTTACCCGACCGATCCGGATCCGGATCGAACAACCCATCGACATCCCAACCACGATCGACCGGAAACCGGGAAACGACATCCTCACCACCAACAACCACGCGCCACATGTCCTCGGGCGAAACCACCCCACCAGGCAACCGGCAAGCCATCGCCACGATCACGACCGGATCCGCCTCGGCACCGACCCCGCGCGGCGCGGGCGCGGCCACCTCCTGCCGCGTCGCGCCGGAGAGCTCCGCCCCGAGGTGTCCGGCGAGTGCCTCCGGCGTGGGGTAGTCGAAGACCACCGTCGGCGACAGGCGGATTCTGGTCGCGGCGCTCAGGCGGTTACGCAGCTCTACCGCGGTCAGGGAATCGAAGCCCAGGTCGAGGAAACCACGGCCGGCGGAAATGGCCTCCGCCGACTCGTGTTTCAGCACGACCGCGGCCTCGGCCCGGACGATGGTCAGGAGCCGCCCCGCCAACTCGTCCGCGGGCAGCCCCTTCAGGTCCTCGCCGGCCCCGGGGATCGTGGACTCCTTGCCCGCGTTGGCCAGACGTACTCGCCGCACCTCGGGAAGCTCGGACAGCAGCGGGAACTCGCGGAGCCCTTGCGTCTGGGGCATTTCCTCCCAACGGACCTCGAACAGCGCGAGGAACGTCTCGTCGTGGTCGAGGACCTGGCCGAGCCCTTCCACGGCCCGCGCCGGGTCGAGGAACGTGGAACCGCGCCGCATCAGCAGGTTCTCGATCTCGGGGCCGGCGATGCCACCGCCCGCCCAGTGCCCCCAGGCGATCGATGCGGCCGGCCGCCCCCGCGCCCGCAGGCTCCGTGCGAACGCGTCGAGGAAAGCGTTTCCTGGCGCGTAGTTGCCGTGACCGGCGATCCCGAGGGTGCCGCCGATCGACGAGAACAGCACGAATGCCGAGAGGTCCAGGTCACGGGTCAGCTCGTGCAGGTTCACCGCACCGGCGACCTTGGCCCGCAGCGCGCGATCCATCAGTTCCGGGGTCAGGGAGTCGACCAGCCCGTCGTGCAGACTGGCCGCGCCATGGATCACGGCGGACAGCGGGTACTCCCGCGGGACCTCGGACAGCACGCGGGCGAGGTCGTCCCGGTCGGCGACGTCACACGAGGCCAGCGTGACCTTCGCGCCCGATTCGGTCAACTCGGCGGCCAGCCCGAGCGCGCCCGGGGTCCGCTCGCCACGACGGCCGAGGAGCAGCAGGTGCTCGGCCCCGCGTGCCACCAGCCAGCGCGCGACATGGCCACCGATCGCCCCCATCCCTCCGGTGATCAGCACCGTGCCTCGCGGCCGCCAGCGTCGGGCCGGTGGTTGCCCGCCGAGGGGAGCGTGCACCAGCCGCCGGACGTGGAGACCGCCGGCCCGCACCGCGACTTCGTCCTCATCCTCCGGCCCGCCCAGCACGCACGCCAGCCGCCGGGCGACGGCGTCGTCCACCTCCGCGGGCAGGTCGATCACCCCGCCCCAGCGTTCGGGATGCTCGTCGGCCACCACCGGCGCGAGCCCCCACAACAGCGCTTGCAGCGGGTTGGTCACCGGTTCGACGTCGTCCACCGAGACCGCGTCGCGCGTCGCGCACCACAGCGGCGCGGCCACACCGGCATCGCCCAGGGCCTGCACGAGCGCCACGCTCGCGGCGAATCCCGAAGGCAGCACTTCGCTGCTGGCGACAGGCGTTTCGGCCAAGGCGAGCAACGACAGCACACCGGCGACCGGCGCGTCGGCGACGCCGTCGTGGATCAGCTCGGCGATCGAGCTCCGCCCGGCGCCGGAGACCGTCACCGAGACCACCTCCGCGCCATGATCGGCCAGACCGCGCGCGACCGCCTCCAGGTAGGTCGTCTCGGCAAGGTCGGGAACCACGAGCAGCCAGCGGCCGGCGAGCTCACCGGACCCCGTGGTGGGCACCTGCCGCCAGACGACCCGGTGCCGCCACGAGTCCAGCACTGAGCGAGTGTGCTCCCGGGCGCGCCACGCGGCGAGCGCGGGAAGTACCGCGTCCAGCCAAGCCTCCGGAACATCCAAAGTGGACGCCAGGCTGCCGGTGTCGCGGCGCCGCACCGCCGCCCAGAACTCCTCGTCGGCCACGGTGCCCGACGGCTCCCCGGCCTCTTCCAGCCAGTACCGCTGGCGCTGGAAGGCGTAGGTCGGCAGATCGACCCGGCGGGCCGCGCTGCCGGCGAAGAAGGTCCGCCACTCCACGTCGACGCCCCGTACGTGCAGCTCGGCCAGGGACGCCGAGAACCGCGCCAAATCACCGTCGTCGCGGCATAGCGACCCCACCACCACCGTCGCACCGGCCGGCTCGAGGGACTCCTCGACCGCGGCCGTGAACACAGGATGCGGACTCACCTCGACGAAAGCACCGAAACCCTGCGCCGCCAATGCCTCGGTGGCCTCGGCGAACCTGACCGGCTGCCGCAGGTTGCGGTACCAGTACCCGGCGTCCAGGTCGGTTCCCTCGGTCCACTCGGCACTCACCGTGGAGAAGAACGGGATCCGGGCCGCACCCGGCACGATCTCGGCCAGCGCGGTGGCCAGCTCGCCGGAGACCTGCTCCACCTGCACGGTGTGCGAGGCGTAGTCCACGGCGATCCTGCGCGTCCGCACCCCCTCGGCCGCGCATCGGCTTGCCAGCTCGTCCAACGTCTTCGAGGCCCCGGCCACCACCACCGACGACGGACCGTTCACCGCTGCCAGCCCGACCCCGGTACCGCAGGTGGCCAGCAGCTCCTCCGCCCGCGCGGCCGGCACCCCGACCGACATCATTCCGCCGTGCCCAGCGAGGGTCCGTGCGATCGCCCGGCTCCGCGCGACCACAACCCTCACGGCGTCATCCAGCGACAACACACCAGCCACATTCGCGGCCGCGATCTCCCCTTGCGAGTGCCCCACCACCGCGGCCGGTTCAACCCCACAGGCACGCCATAGCGCGGCAAGCGAGACCATCACCGCGAACGTCAACGGCTGCACCACATCCACCCGCTCAAGCGACGGCGCACCCTCGACATCCCGCACCACATCCAGCGGGGACCAGTCGACCTGCTTCGCCAGCGCCACCGCGCATTCGGCCATCTTCTCCGCGAAGACCGGAGCCGAGTCGAGCAGGTCCGCGCCCATCCCGACCCACTGTGCTCCCTGACCGGGGAAGACGAACACCACCTTCCCGTCGACATCCGCCGTCCCGCGGATCACCTGGGGTGCGGGGACCCCATCGGCCAAGGACCGCAGTCCGCCGCGCAACGACTCGGAGTCCGCGGCCAGCACGACCGCGCGGTCCTCCAGGGACGCGCGGGTCGTCACCGAAGAAAACCCTATGTCGACGAGTTCGATGTCCCGATGTCCGTCCACAAGTGACCAGAGCCGGTCGGCCTGCGCGCGCAGGGCGGCATCCCCACGGCCCGACAACAGCACCGGCGTCGGCGCCGAGGCGGCCGCGACCGACCTGGCCGCCGGCTCGGGCTCGGTCGCTTGTTCGAGGATCACGTGCGCGTTGGTCCCGCTGACACCGAACGAGGACACCCCGGCCCGCCGCGGCCGGTCCGCCACCGGCCAGTCCCTCGCCCGCGCCAGCACCTCCACCCCACCCGACGACCAGTCCACGTGCCGGGTCGGCTCGTCGATGTGCAGGATCCTCGGCAGGAAGCCGTGTCGCAGCGCCAACACCGTCTTGATCACCCCGGCGATGCCGGCAGCCCCCTGGGTGTGCCCGATGTTCGACTTGATCGAGCCCACCCACAGTGGCCGGTCCCCCGGACGGTCCTGCCCGTAGGTGGCCAGCAGCGCCTGCGCCTCGATCGGGTCGCCCAGCGTCGTCCCGGTGCCGTGCGCCTCCACGGCGTCGACGTCCGAAGTGGACAGGCGGGCGTTGGCGAGCGCCTGCCTGATCACCCGTTGTTGCGATGGGCCATTCGGCGCTGTCAACCCGTTCGACGCGCCGTCCTGATTCACCGCCGAGCCACGCACCACCGCCAGCACCGGATGGCCGGCCTCCCGGGCGGCCGACAACCGCTCCACGAGCACCAGGCCGGCGCCCTCGCCCCAAGCCGTTCCGTCCGCCGTTTCGGCGAACGGCTTGCAGCGGCCGTCCGCGGCCAGTCCCCGCTGACGGGAAAACTCGACGAAGGGCCCGGGCAGGCTCATCAGCGAGACGCCGCCGGCCAGCGCGAGCGAGCATTCGCCTCGGCGCACGGCCTCCGCCGCCATGTGCAGTGCGACCAGCGACGAGCTGCACGCACTGTCCACCGTCACCGCTTGACCTTCCAGCCCGTAGACGTAGGCAAGCCGGCCCGCCGCGACGCTGGCGGACGTGCCGGTCAGCCGGTAGCCCTCCAGGTCGCCGGGAAACTGGTGCATCAACACGTGGTAGTCGTGGCTGATCAAGCCGGTGAACACCCCGACGTCACAACCCCGGAGGGAGTCCGGGGCGATCCCGGCGCGTTCGAACACCTCCCACGAGATCTCGAGCAGCATGCGCTGCTGTGGGTCCATTGCCTGCGCCTCGCGCGGCGAGATACCGAAGAAGCTCGCGTCGAAATCGGCGATGTCGTATCGGAACGCGCCGTGGCGCACGTAAGACTTACCGAGCCGGTCCGGGTCCGGGTCGAACAGACCTTCGCTATCCCAGCCGCGGTCCGTCGGCAAGCTGGAGACGGTGTCCACTTCGTCGACCAGCAGCCGCCACAGGTCCTCTGGGGTGTCCGCCCCGCCGGGGAACCGACAGGCCATGCTCACGATGACCACGGGATCGTCGTGGCCGGAGGCGGCGAGGGCGATCGGCGGTGGGGACGCGACGGGGCCGCGCTCGCCCGCCAGCTCGGCACCCAGGTGCACGGCGAGCGCGGCCGGCGTCGGGTAGTCGAACACGACAGTCGGCGACAACGTGATGCCGGTCGCGGCGGACAGTCTGGTGCGCAGTTCCACCGCGGTCAGCGAGTCGAATCCGGCTTCCTTGAATGCCCTGGCGGAATCGACCTTGTCGGCGCGCGCGTGCCCGAGCACGGTGGCCGCGTGCGCCCGGACCAGGTCGAGCAGGTACTGGTCCCGCTCGGCCGGCGCCAGGCCCGCGAGCCGTCCGGCCAGACCGCCGTCACCCGCGGCGGTCCGCGCTGCCCGGCGACGGGGGCGGACCAGCCCACGCAGCAGCGGGGGAACCGGCCGCGTCCCCGTCCGCAGTGCGGCCAGATCCAGTTTCGCCGCCAGCAGCACAGCTTCTCCTGCGTGCAGCGCGGTGTCGAACAGGGCGAGCCCCTCCTCGGAGCCGAGCCCGCTCATGCCTGCGCGCCGGTGCCTGGCCAGATCGGTCTCGCCGAGATGGCGAGTGAGGGCGCTGGCCTGCGCCCAGTGACCCCAGGCCAGCGATACGGCCGGCAACCCCGCGGCGCGGCGCCGCCGCGCCAGCTCGTCCAGGAACGCGTTCGCGGCGGCGTAGTTCGCCTGACCGGGGTTACCGAGGATGCCCGCTGCCGAGGAGAACAGGACGAACGCGGCCAGGTCCGCACCCTGGGTCAGCTCGTGCAGGTGCCACGCCGCATCGATCTTCGGGCGGAACACCGTGTCCACCCGCTCGGGCGTCATGGCTTCGATCACCCCATCGTCCAGCACACCCGCGGCGTGCACCACCGCCGTCAGACGGTGCTCGGTGGGCACACCGGCCAGTACGCGCGCCAGCGCGTCGCGATCCGACGCATCACAGGCCGCGGTCGTGACCACCGCGCCGCTGCGGGTCAGCTCGGCTTCGAGCTCCGCCGCGCCCTCGGCTTCGCGGCCATGCCGTGACACCAGCACCAGGTGGCGAATGCCGTGCTCTGCCACCAAATGCCGAGCCACTTGCCCGCCGAGCAGCCCGGTGCCACCGGCGATCAGCACGGTGCCCTCCGGGTCCAGCCGGTGCTCGAAGGTCAGGGCGATCTTGCCGACGTGACGAGCCTGGCTCATGAACCGGAACGCCTCCGGTGCCGCACGCACGTCCCAGGCTCGCACGGGCAACGGTCGCAGGTCACCGCGCTCGAACAGCGCAAGCAGGTCGGTCAACATCTCCTGTACGTGCTCGGGCCCGGCCTCGTGCAGGTCATACGCCCGATAAGCGATCCCGTCGCCCCGCACCGCGTCACGGAGGTCCGTCTTGCCCAGCTCCAGGAACGTGCCGCCGCGCGGCAGCAGGCCGAGTGAGGCGTCCACGAACTCCCGGGCCAAGCTGTTCAGCACCACATCCACGCCCTGGCCGTCCGTTGCGGCCAGGAACCGCTCGCGGAAGCCGAGGGTGCGCGAATCGGCGATCCGGTCCGCGGGCAATCTCAGCGACCGCAGCACATGCTGCTTGCCCACGCTCGCCGTAGCAAACACGTCGGCGCCCCACAGCCGTGCCAGCTGCACGGCCGCCATCCCGACCCCGCCGGCCGCCGCATGCACCAGCACCCTGGTGCCGGCGTCGACGCGCGCGAGGTTTTTCAAGCCGTAGTAGGCGGTCAGGAACACCACCGGCACCGTCGCCGCCGTCGCGAACGACCATCCCGCCGGGATGGGCACGAGCAGTCGGGCATCAGTGACAGCGACCGGTCCGAACGCGCCGAGCGGGCTGTCGAACAGGCCCATCACCCGGTCGCCCGGCGCGAGCCCGCGGACCGCGGAACCGGCTTCCAGCACCACGCCGGCGCCTTCACCGCCGACGCCTTCCTGGCCTGAGACCATGTTCAGCGCCACCAGGACATCGCGGAAGTTCAACCCCGCCGCACGCACGGCGACCCGCACCTGATGCGGTTCGAGCGGAGCTTCGACGTCGGGAGCGGGCACGGGCGCGAGATCGTCCGGCGTCGCTCCCGACGTCACCAGGCGCCACGCGCCGGGCGGCGGCGCCAGCCGGCTGCCGGCCGACATGGGCGCCAACCGCGGAACCGAGACCGCACCGGCCCGAACGACCAGCTGCGGCTCTCCCGAGACCAGCGCCGCGTGCAGGGCGGGCCCGGAGTGCTCATGTCCGTCGAACTCCACCACCACGATCCGGTTCGGGTGCTCCGACTGCGCCGAACGAAGCAGGCCCCGGGCGGCCGAAGCGCCGAAACCGCGCAAGACGACGACCAGTTTCGAGGACTCGAAACGGCTCTCCGCCAACCATTCCCGCACCATGTCGAGGACTTGGCCAGTGATCTTGCGGGCATCCGGCACCGGCTCCGCATCGGTCGACGTGGTGTCGAACGACACGCAGACGTAGGCCGGAACGGGGTCCGCGAGATCGGCGAGCACCGCCACGCGGGCGGCGTCGAGCGGCCCGGCCACGGAGAGCTCGTCCGCACCGACGACCGCACACCGCGCCCTCGGCGCCGGGGCGTCCGATGCCAACTCGACCTCGTCGACCCGGTACAGCGACGCGGCGGACGTGCCGGTGGCCAGCGGCCCGGCCAGCGGCCGGGTCACCAGCGCATCCACCGAAACCACCGGACGGCCGGTCTCGTCCACCGCCACCAGGTGAACCCGGTCCGACCCGGCCGGGCGCACCCGCACCCGCAGGGCGGTGGCGCCGGACGCGTGCAAGGCCACGTTGTGCCACGCGAACGGCAGCCGCACCTCGCCGGTTTCCGAACTGTGCCCGGGGCAGAAGGTGGTGGCGTGCAGAGCCGCGTCGAGCAGGGCGGGATGCAGTCCGAACCGGTCGGCGTCCGGCACACCGTCCGGCAGGGCAACCTCGGCGAAGACCTCCGTGCCATGCCGCCAGAGCGCGCGCAGCCCGCGAAACGCCGGACCGTACTCGTATCCGGCCTCGGCCTGGCGGGGATAGAACTCCGAGAGATCGACCGGGTCCGCGCCCTGGGGCGGCCAGGTGTCGAAACCGGCGTCCGGTACCGTGTCAGAGGTGGACAGAATGCCGCGAACGTGCCGCGTCCATGGCACCTCACCCCCGGGCTCCTCCGGCCGCGAGTAGATCTCGACGACATACCGGCCGTCCCGCGGGCCGGTCACGGTCACCTGGGTCTGGAGAGCACCCTCCCCGAGCACCATCGGCGTCTCGTTGACCAGCTCGTCCAGCAGACCGCAGCCGACCTCGTCGCCGGCTCGCACGGCGAGCTCGACGAAGGCCGCACCCGGCACCAAAACGGTCCCGGAGACCACGTGGTCGGCGAGCCATGGCTGGGTCCCCAGCGACCACCGGCCGGTGAAGACGATCCCCTCGCCATCCGCCCGTGCCACGGTGGCTCCGAGCAGCGGATGGACGGTCGCGGTCAGCCCGGCCGAAGCCAGGTCCGCGACCGCGCCGCCCGGCTCGAGCCAGTACCGCTGACGTTGGAAGGGGTACGTCGGCAGGTTGACGCGGCGGGCACTGGTGCCGACGAAGTAGCCGGACCAGTCGATGTGGATGCCGCGCACATGGAGCTCTCCGGCGGACAGGAGGAATCGCTTCAGATCACCGTCGTCGCGGCGTAGCGATCCGACCACCACGGTCGCGCTGACCGGATCGAGGGATTCTTGCACGCTGGGCACAAGGACGGGATGCGGACTTACTTCGACGAAGGCGCGGAAACCCTGTGCGGCGAGTGCGCTGCTGGCTTCGGCGAAGCGGACTGGCCGCCGGAGGTTGCGGTACCAGTATTCGGCGTCGAGGCTGGTTCCCTCGGTCCATTCGGCGTTCACCGTGGAGAAGAACGGGATCCGGGCCGTATTCGGCGCGATTCCGGCCAGCGCGGTGACTAGTTCGCCGGAGACCTGCTCCACCTGCGCGGTGTGTGAGGCGTAGTCCACGGCGATCCGCCGTGCCCGTGTTCCCTTGGTCGTGCATCGGCCGGCCAGTTCATCCAGTGCTCGCGGGGGGCCGGCGACCACGACCGACGAGGGACCGTTCACCGCTGCCACTTCGATGGCGGTACCGCAGGTGGCGAGCAGTTCTTCGGTTCGTGTGGCCGGCGCCTCGATCGACATCATTCCGCCGTGACCGGCCAGGGTTCGTGCGATTGCCCGGCTTCGTGCGACCACAACCCGCACGGCGTCATCCAGCGACAGCGCACCGGCGACGTGAGCGGCCGCGATTTCCCCTTGGGAGTGTCCCACCACGGCAGCCGGTTCAACCCCGTAGGAACGCCACAACGCGGCCAGCGACACCATGACCGCGAAGGTCAACGGCTGCACGACGTCCACCCGCCCCAGCGACGGCGCACCCTCGGCATCCCGGATCACATCCAGCGGGGACCAGTCGATGTGCTTCGCCAGCGCTACGGCACACTCGGCCATCTTCTCCGCGAACACCGGTGCCGACTCCAGCAAACCAGCACCCATGCCCACCCACTGTGCCCCCTGCCCAGGAAAGACGAACACCACTTTCCCGTCGACATCCGCCGTACCGCGGATCACCTGGGGTGCGGGAACCCCATCGGCCAGGGACCGCAGCCCGCCGCGCAGTTCCTCCTGGCCCGACCCGACCACGACGGCTCGCTCCCGAAACATGGAACGGGTCGTGACCAAGGAATAGCCGACGTGCCCGAGGTCATCGCCGCCGCGGTCGGCAACGGCGTGGAGGCGGTCGGCCTGCGCGCGCAAGGCCTCGACCGCCTTCGCGGTCAGTACCAGCGGGATCGGCCCGAGCCAGGCAGGCTCGTCCGCGCTGGCACCGGATTCCGCCTCGGCGGGTTGCTCGAGGATCAGGTGCGCGTTGGTCCCGGACACCCCGAACGACGACACCGCCGCCCGGCGCGGGCGATCCGACACCGGCCACTCCCGGGAGCGGGTCAGCAACTCCACCGCGCCCGAGGACCAGTCGACGTGCCGAGAAGGCTCGTCCACGTGCAACGTCGCGGGCAGCACCCCGTGCTCCAGCGCCGACACGATCTTGATCACGCCGGCCACCCCAGCGGCCGACTGGGCGTGACCGATGTTCGACTTCAGCGAGCCCAGCCACAGTGGACGCTCCACTGGGCGATCCTGGCCGTAGGTGGCCAGCAGGGCCTCGGCTTCGATCGGATCACCCAATTCGGTACCGGTGCCGTGTGCCTCGACCACGTCCACGTCGGAAGTGGACAAGCCAGCGCTCGTCAGTGCCTGCCGGATCACCTGCCGCTGGGCAAGCCCGCTGGGCGCGGTCAGCCCGTTGGATGCCCCGTCGGAGTTCACCGCGGAACCACGCACCACCGCCAGCACCCGGTGCCCGTTGCGCCGCGCGTCCGACAGGCGTTCCAGCAGCACCAGGCCCGCTCCTTCGGCCCACACGGTGCCGTTGGCCCCCTCGGCGAACGCCTTGCAGCGCGCGTCCGGCGAGAGCGCACGCTGGCGGCTGAACTCCACGAACGCGTTCGGACGGGCCATCACGGCAACCCCACCGGCCAGCGCCATGGTGCAATCGCCCTGCCGCAGTGCCTGCGCCGCAAGGTGTATCGCCACCAGCGAGGACGAGCACGCGGTGTCCACCGTCACCGCGGGCCCCTGGAATCCGTAGGTGTAGGACACCCGGCCGGACGCGACGCTGCCGGCCGAGCCGGTGCTCAGGTAGCCTTCCGCGTCCTCGGGAACGGAGCCGAGACCGGCCGTGTAGTCGTGGTACATCACGCCGGCGTAGACCCCGACCTGGCTTCCCCGCAGGGTTTCCGGGTCGATGCCGGCCCGCTCGAACACCTCCCACGACGTCTCCAGCAGCAACCGCTGCTGCGGATCCATCGCCAACGCCTCACGCGGCGAAATTCCGAAGAACCCCGCGTCGAACTCCGCCGCACCGTACAGAAAACCACCCTCGCACACATAGGACTTACCCGACCGATCCGGATCCGGATCGAACAACCCATCGACATCCCAACCACGATCGACCGGAAACCGGGAAACGACATCCTCACCACCAACAACCACGCGCCACAAGTCCTCGGGCGAAACCACCCCACCAGGCAACCGGCAAGCCATCGCCACGATCACGACCGGCTCGTCGTACCGGGCCGGATTGTCCACAGTAGACGGTTCCGTGGTCCGCCCGCCCGCCAGCCTGGCCCGCAGGTATTCGCCCAGCGCGGCCGGAGTCGGATAGTCGAAGGCGACGGTCGCGGCCAGGGGCAACCCGGTGGCCGCACGCAGCCGCGTCCGCAGTTGCACGGCGACCGTCGAGGTAAAGCCCAGTTCCCGGAAAGCCCGGTCCGGATCGATCTCGGCGGTGGCACGGCCACGCAGTCCGGGGCAGACGTCACGAGCCGCCTCCCGCACGAGCTCCACCAGTGCCCGCCGCTGCTCTTCCGCGGACAGCCCGGCCAGCCGGTGGGCCAGGCCAGGGGCCGGCTGGTGCGCGGGCAGCCCGGCAGCCGTCTCGACCAGCCCGCGCATGACGGCTGGAACCGACCCGACCGGAACGGCCTCGGCCCGCCACACGGCGAGTGACCCGAATGCGGCCGTGACCGCCGCGTCGAACGCGGCCAGCTCCAGCTCCGCCGGCGCACCCCACGCCAGGGACACCACAGGCAGGCCGCGGGCATGACGGCCCTCAGCCAGCGCGGCTACGAACGCGTCCGCTGCGGCGGCCGCGCGGTCACCGCCGAAGAGCCCGGCTGTGCCGCTGCACAGGACCAGCGTGACCTGATCCGTGGCACCGGCCGATTCCGTCAGCGCGACGACACCAGCCAGGCTGTCCAGATCAGACTCGTCCGCGTGCACGATCGCGGTGAGCGGCGGGGTCTGATCGGCGAGTGCCGCCGCCCATGTGTCGCGGTCATTGAGTTCGCTGCCCGTCACGACGACGTCGGCGCCGAGGCCCGCGAGCTCGGTCGCCAGCGCGGTCACCTCGGCGGTTCCCACCAGCCGGAGGTGGCGGACGCCGTACCCGGTCACCAGGTGCCGGGCGAGGGCGGCACCTTGCGGCCCACCGGCACCGGTAAGAAGGGCCGCACCACGCGTGTCGAACGGAGACACAGCCTCGTCGGCGTCGTATGCCGGTGCCAGTCTCGGTACGAGCGCAACGCCGGCGCGCAGTGCCAGCTGCGGCTCGCCCGAGGCGACCGCGGCATCGAACGCATCGACCGACCGCGGGTCGTCGTCGCTGTCCACCACGACGACCCGCCCGGGATGCGTGGCCTGGAACGATCGGACCAGGCCCCACAGCGCGGCGTGCACCGGATCCGGAACGTCCTTGCCGACCGTCACCGCGACCGCACGTCGGGTCGCGACCACCAACCGGTGGGTGGCCGGGTGATCCTCGGCGAGCCAGGCATCCACCCTGTTCGCGACGTCTTCGACGGCCCGCCGGACGGCGTCGACGACATCCCCGGCTGATCCGAAGCCCGGGATGGACAACACGGTCGCTTCGGCGGCAATCTCCGGGGACCGCGCCGAAAGCGCGGACGGCTCCGGGATCCAGTCGAGCCGATACAGCGACTCGTAGTACCCGCTTTTCGTGGCCCGCAGCCGGGTTGGACGGTCGAACAACGCGTGCCGGGTGATCTTGCCGGACGCCGTGCGGGGAACCTGGGCGATCTCGTAGATCTCGTCCGGTACCTTGAACGACGACAGCCGGTCCCGGCATGCTCCGAGCAGTTGTTCCGGGTCCACCCCGTCCGGTCCGGGCACCACGAACGCGACCGGGACCTCACCGAGCACCTCGTGCGGCTTCGCGGCCACGGCGACATCGGCGACCCCGGGCTGTTCCCTCAGCACCGCTTCGACCTCACCGGGGTGGATGTTCTCCCCGCCCCGGATGATCAGTTCCTTGATCCGGCCGGTGATGGTGAGAAACCCGGCCTCGTCGCGGCTGGCCAGGTCCCCGGTGTGGTACCAGCCGTCCCGCAGTGCTTCGGCCGTCGCCTCCGGCTGGCCGTGGTAACCGGACATCACATTCGGACCGCGAACCCACACTTCGCCCTCGTGACCGGATTCGACGTCCTGCCCGCTTTCCCGGTCGACCAGGCGCACTTCGAGCCCCGGCACCGGCAGCCCGCACGAGCCGTCCACCCGGCTCCCCGTGGGCCAATTGGTGGCGATCGCCCCGCAGGTCTCGGTGCTGCCGTAGTTGTCGATCAGCGGGACGCCGAATGCGGCCTCCACCGACCGCCGCAGCTTTGGGGTACTGACCGCACCGCCGACCATGCAGATCCGCAGCCTCGGTACCCGAAAGCCGGCCTCGGTCGCCCGGACCAGGTGGTGGTAGATCGTCGGTACCCCGGCCAGGAAGGTGATCGGCTCACTCTCCAGGCAGCGCAGCACGTCCTCGGCCGACAGACCGTCGACGATCCGGGCGCTCGCCCCGACCGCGGTGACACCGAGAACGCCGACGATGTGCGAAAGGCTGTGGAACAGCGGCAGCGGCCACAGCACTGTGTCCTCTTCGGACAGCCCAAGAATCGCCGAGTAGCACGCGGCCACCGACCACAGGCAGTTGCGCTGGGTGGAGAGCACTCCCTTCGGCCGGCCGGTGGTCCCGGAGGTGTAGAGCATCCAGGCCGGTTCGTCGAGTCCGAGGTCGTCGCGCGGCGACACGAGAGGCGATGTCCCGGTCATGGCCGCATAGGACAACATGTCCGGCGGTACGTCCTCCACCATGCCGTCTCCGGTGACCACGACGACCAGGTGCGGCAGGCTCGACCGGAGCCGGCTCAACTGGGCGGCGTGCGCCGAGTCGGTGATGACCACCCGCGCGCCGCTGTCCTCGAGGTAGTAGGCGAGTTCCGAGTCCGTGGAGTGCGGGTTGAGCGGCACCGCGACAGCGGCGGCCCGAATGATCGCGAGATAGCACTCCACCGCCTCCACGCGGTTTCCGAGGTAGATCACCGCACGGTCCCCGGGCTGCAGCCGTACCTCCGCGAGATGCCCGGCGAGGCGTCCCGTGCGCTGCTCCAGTTCGGCGTAGGTCACCGACCGGTACGCATCCGCGAAGGCGTTCTTGGTGTTGAGTCGGTCCGCATGAGCCAACAGCAATTCCGGAAGCGGCCTGATCAGCTCGGTGCGCACCATGCCGTCAGCGTCTCTTGAAAAGCACGCTCTGCACCCCCCTAGTACACCCCTCAGTGATCGCCGTGCTCGGCGGCACCGCGGTCACCGATCCGGCGTGATCGTCGAGCTGGTGTCGGCGGTCGAGAGTGATGTGAGCCCGGACCGGATCCGCGAGATCGTCACGGCGAGCGCGGGCGGACGGGCGGGCGGGCGGGCGAAACGCCGTCGTCTCGCCCAGAATCCCGGCATCCTGCACGCTGGCCGCACTCCTGGCCGGCTGGGCGGTCTACCGGTCCCGCAGGTGTGATCTTCCACAGCGACCGGGGCAGCCACCTGGGACGAGGCCACCGGGTACCACTCCAACCCCGCCCTCGGCGACTCCTCTCCCTCGCCGCCCTGCGCGAAGAAGCACTGGAGGCCCGCAACGACCCCGCGAAAGAGAACGCCTTCCGTCAATACCGCCTCAACCAGTGGGTGGCCCAGTCCACGCGGTGGATGCCCATACACCTCTACCACGCGTGCACCGGCACCGAAGCCACCGATCCGGCACGGCTGCGAGAGCGGCACGCCGGCCGCGCCGCCTGGGCGGTCTCGACCTGGCGTCCAAACTGGACCTGACCGCGTGGTGCCTATCGTTTCGGACCTCGACGGCCGTCCCTCCGCGCTGTGGCGGTTCAGGCTCCCCGAAGCCGGGGTGGCATTCCTGGACGAGCGCACCGACGGCCGCATCTCCCGCTGGGCGGCGCGGGATGGATCACGGTCACCCAGGGAGAGGTCATCGACTACCACATGATCGAAGCCGAGATCACCGTCGACACCGGCCTGCTGCGCGTCGCCGACATCTCCTACGACGAATGGTCCGGCGAACCCGTCCGGCAACGACTCGAACGACGCACCGGCGTCCCCCTGTATCCGGTGCCGCAAACGTTCAAGGGCGTGATCCACGGCATGACCGAACTCATGACCCTCACCCGCTCCCCGCAGCTGGTCCCACCACGCCAACCCCGTCGCCGAATACTGCTTCGACTCAGTCGAAGTCCGCCACCCACCCGGCGAGCCCGACCTGCTGCGGCCCGACAAACCCGAACGCGGCAAGACCGGCAAGCGCATCGACGCCGTCCCCACCGCCGCAATGGCCGTTGCCGGCTGTCGACTCCACGGCCAGCGACCGAAGAAGCCAGGTCGCATGATCGTCATGGGCTGGCGTGGACGAAACCGCTCATCGATGGGATCCGGTGGCAGGTGTGGCTGCTGTCAGGACGCGTTCTGTCGGGCGCGAGTGATGCGCTCCCGATTATCCGAACTGACAGAGCCAAACTGGACTCCCGGGTTCGTAGCGACGCTGGAGCCGGACAACTGAATCGCAAGTTGAACGTCGAAGTCATAGATTCCCTCGGAGTAGTCGATGCCGGACGGTAGGGCCATCGAGAACTCGGGGTCGCCACTAGCCGACGAGGTGGAGTCGGAGACAGGCTGGAGCGTCCCGGACACGGTGCCAGTTTTACCCACGTTGTTCTTGGCGGTAATCATGTATGTCGTACCGAGAACAGCAACCGCACCGATAGCCGTTATTATCACGACATTCGCGCTGGCGTCGACGTTGAGGTTGAAGTTTACCGACAGGGTCGGATTCACAACCGCCTGGATGGTGTTGCCCGTGGTGAGAACGAGATTGGTCGCGAAGGTGTACAGCGCCTCGCCGACTCCCGCCGGGGCGCTGGCACCGGAATCGGACTTCGTCACACCGATCGCCACGTTTCCGTCACAGTATGCCTGCAGCCATGATGCGGCCGCGAATTCATCGCCATATCCCAGTTCGATGGCGAGGTTACCCTGCTTGTCCGTGGTCCCGAGCGGCGGTACGAAGTTGATCAGTGCCGTGGAACCGGGACCGTAGGAGGAAAAGTTTCCCATCTTCAAGCTGCCGTCGGTGTCCTGGTACAGACTCACAACTCCGATATCCACGGCAGAAGGTGAATCTCCCTTACTGTCATCTTCAAGAAGATCCAGAAACAGCGGCAGCGCCGTGTCAATCAATGTTCCCACTGTGCCCTTCAAGCCGTCCCAGTCCATTTTGACCCCTTCCGCAAATTGTAGTTGATCTGTTTCGCGCTGATAGAATCGCATGCTGAACTAGACGACGATGATTTGGCGACCGAATGGAATGAGAATTATCGCTTCCTCTTCGAAAACTCTGACCGCTCCTGCCGCGGCTGCAGCATTTTCAAGTCTCAACCCGCCTACCACCCACCGTCCAGGCGAAAGACGCGGAATCGCCTCATTCGTGTGAAGCCCCAGGCGTCCGGAACGATGTCCGACCCCCTCGGACGTGCACAAACACGCCGCGCGCAAAACGCCAGGACCGCACCGGGCTCGGCCGACCACAGGAACGTCATCCGCAGCCACGAACACGATCCGTCGCGGCACCTTGCAGGACGCCGTACGCTCGCGAACGAACGGAACGAGCTCGTCGGCGAGCCCGTCGTCGTCGCCCACCGGCACCACTGTTGCGACGACCTGCTCCGCCCTGTTGACGTACTCGCCGAACACGCCTGCCGCGCTCGGGGATGCTGGAACAGAGCCGCCTCGATTTCCACCGGGGCGACGTTGATTCCGTTGATCTTCAACATCGGCGTGGCCCGCTCGACAATCCGCAACCGGCCTTCCGAGTCGAGGAGATGCTGGAACCGCCGAGGAGCACAGGCCGGCCCACCTCGTCGAATTCAGCGCAGCAATGTTCCGCGCCTTGTTCGAACCCCAGGCGTCCGGACCGCGACACCGGTCCTGCACGCTCGCCCACAGGGACCGACACAGGAGCGCGAAACGCTCAAGACCGCTTCTGGAGAAGCCGGATCACTGTCCGCAAGGTGTCGAGCGAACGCTGTGTCGCGTCGGCGTCCCCCGTGGACGTCTGCTGGAACACCAGCCCGTCGAGGGCGGCGAACAGCAGGTGGACCAGGTCGTCGTCCACGTCGAGGCCGGTCAAGTCGAGCTCGGCCCGAAGCGCCGCACGGTAGGCGTCGTACAGGGCCTCGACCTGCGGCTGCAGTTCCGGCAGGCGTCGGGCTTCCAAAATCAGTTCGTACTGGAAGGCCTGTGTAGCGGGATCGGCGTCGACCATCTCCGCGAGCCCATGGAACAGGCTGTCGATGCGACCGCTGCCCGGATCGGGGTCGGTGACCTCGACACCCTCGAAGTTCCGCTGCACGCCGTGAGTCGGGGCAGCGGAGTGACGATCCTGTCACTGGACTATGCGCTGGCTCCAGAGCACATGTATCCGATCGCGCTGGAGCAATGCCAGGACGGCCTGCTGTGGGCCGATCAGCATCGGGCTGAGCTCGGCGTAGATGGTCCTCTGGGCGTCGGCGGGGATTCCGCCGGTGGGAACTTCGCCGCGCTGCTCAGCCAGTGGGCAGTCGCGACCGGTGGGCCGACCCTCGACTGGCAGGTGCTGATCAACCCTGTCCTGGACTTCCCCGCCGTCGAGAAGGCGTCAACGGAGTCGCACCGGCTCTACGGCGACAGCCCGATGCTCAGTACCGAGGCAATGCAGGTCTTTCTCGCCTCGTACTTCGAGAGTCCGGCCGCCATGGTCGAAGCCAGCCCCCTCTGCACCGATATCGACTGCTCGGCTCTCCCGCCTGCGTTCATCGCGGTCGGGGAGTGCGACGCGCTCCACGACGACTCCGTGAACTACGCAAAGAAGCTCCGGGCGGCCGGCGTACCCGTCCAGCTTGAGGTCTACCAGGGCATGCCCCACAATTTCATGACCCTGACCAATATCAGCGGAACGGCGCGACGGTTCCTCAAAGACCTCACCGACGCCACCACGGCATGGGCCAACGGTGCGAACGCAGGGCAGCCCTGAGACAGGGGCTCGGGAGCTTTTGCCTGGACAGTAAAGGCCTCGGTAGTACGCCGAGGCTCGACCGTTCAAAGATGAACGCTCGGAAGGAAGAAACAAGTGGGTACTGCTTACGTCAATGGACGCATCACGCCCAACCCGAACCTCTTCCCGCCGCTTCAAGGAATGCTTCAGCGCGGCTCGGAGTCCGTCGATCTCGCCTACGCGCGGAGGCTGGTCACCATCGAGGGGCGCGGGCAATCGGCAGGGCGGACGCCCAAGGATAGCCGGAGCCGGGCAAGTCGGCGGATTTCATCGTGCTCGATCAAAACCTGTTCGAGGTTCCGGTCGACAACATCGGCGAGACGCACATCCTTCGGACCGTCTTCGAAGGTCGAACTGTCCACAGTGCCGACGAAGGCTCAGAAGGTCGCGAGCGACAGTAGAGCGACACGGAACGAGGTGCGGGACGGGTACCGCCGCACTCCGTGGCCGGACAGGGCAACCGTGGACGACGTAGCCGGCGCCAGTGCCGACAACCAGGACGATCAGTGCGTTGCTGAAGCTGACGCCCTTGGCGTCGACCAGCGGATCGAGTTCGGCGCTCGGGGCCCGGGCCTGGTCGATCTGACCGGCCTCGCGCAGTCGGCGGACCTCCTCGGCACCGGCCAAAGTCGGTGACTCTGGCAACCGGGAAGCGAGCAGGGCCACGATCAGGACCGGGGCAATCGCGACGACGAAGGTCCTGCCGAACCCCTCGCCGATACCCGGCAGGAGGGTGCCGAACGGTGGGAAGTCGTAAACGGACAAACAACCGCAAGTCGCCCACGTCTTCGGCTGCGGACCATCGAGCCGAGCAAGCCGGCCCTACAGCAGATGAAACCGCTCTCGCCGGTGGAGCGCGTGTGCGTAGTGGCCGGCATCGATCGGCGTTCGCGAGGCTACTGAACAACTTTGAACGGATCGTATACTTATCTTTCTGTCAGTATTGACTTCGAACTGGCGGGATGTAAATATTTGCGAACCCGCGGAGGGGCCACCAGCCTCGGAGCGGCCGCGGGTCACCTACGACGCTCGACGGGCACTTCGGCGAAGTGCCCGACCCGGTTCACGTTTCCAGATCCGCGAGGCAGGACCCCGACATGAGTAAGCGAAGCGCTCCAGACAACACCCGTTCGGCGCCAGAACTTGGCGCTCGAGAAGACGCCAGCCCGCAGCTCAAAGGCCGCATGGGCGTGATCGAGCTTGCGCTCACCGTCCTGGCCTTCGCAGCTCCGCTCGCGAGCGTGGTGGGCGTGCTGCCACTGGTCATCAACTTCGGCGGCGTAGGGGCGCCGCTGGCATTCGTCGCGGCGACGGTGATGCTGCTGCTCTTTTCCGTCGGCTACACCACCATGAGCCGCTACCTGCCCAACCCCGGCGCGTTCTACGCCTACATCAGCGCCGGTCTGAACAGAGCGCTCGGGCTCGCCGCCAGTTTTCTGGCCATCCTCGGGTACTTGATGATCGGGCTCGGGATCACCCTGTTCTTCGGGATCGTCGCCCAGGACCTCGTGGTGACCACCCTCCACGGTCCGACGCTGTCATGGTGGTGGTACTCGCTGGCCCTGGTCGTGATCGTCGGCGTCTTCGGATACTTCAGGATCGACCTGTCGGCGAGGGTGCTGTCCGTGGTGATGGTCCTCGAGATCGCGATTGTGCTGATCTTCGACATGGCTGTCGCCGGGAACGGTGGCCCCGAGGGGCGGTCACTGACCCCGTTCGCCTGGGGTTCCTTGAGCGAGGGGGCGGTGGGAGTCGCCGTGCTGTTCGCCGTGATCACGTTCCTCGGGTTCGAGGCCACCGCAATCTTCCGGGAGGAATCGAAGGACCCACGGCGGACGATCCCTCGGGCGACCTACCTCTCGGTCGTGTTCATCGGCGTCTTCTACATCCTCACAACCTGGCTGCTCGTCCTCGCCTACGGCACCTCGAATGCCCCGAACGTCGCCGCCGCCAATGCGCCGGGCATGTTCACCGACGCCGTGGGCAACTTCGTCGGCACGTGGGCACGCGACGTGATCTCTGTCCTGGTGGTGACGTCCGCGTTCGCCGCCGTGCTCTCGTGCCAGAACATCATCGCGCGCTACGGCTATTCGCTGGGTGTCGACAAGGCGCTGCCGGCCGCACTCGGCCGTGTGCATCCTCGCCACGGGTCGCCGTACGTCAGCTCCCTGGCGCTCAGCGGGATCTTCCTCGCCGGCGTGCTGGGCTTCTCCGGCAGCGATCCAACCGTCTCCTACGCGTGGCTGGCCGGAGCCGGTGGCTTCCCCCTCCTGATGCTCATGTTCCTGACGAGCGTGGCCGTCCTGGTCTTCTTCCGCAAGTCACGCACGAAGATCAAGGACTCGACGTACTGGCACACGCTGATCGCTCCCACGCTGGCCGTCCTGGGCCTGGGCACGGCGCTGTACTTCTCGTTGAGCAACTTCGTTCTGTTGACCGGAGGCGATCGCGGCATTGCCGTCGCCCTGCAGGTTGTCATCTGGGCGGTCTTCCTCGCGGGAATCGCCCTGGCACTGGTGTACCGCTCGACTCGTCCGGAGGTCTATTCGCGGATCGGCCGGCAGACGATCAACTGACGACGCGGAAGTACACCCGCGGTGGGGCAATCCCGCACACGGAGAGCCCCACTGTGGGTCGGACGCACTGTGGGTCGGACGCACTGTGGGTCGGACGCACTGTGGAAAAACGCTGTGGCATGACTGACGAGACTCGACGCGTGGCCCTCGTGACCGGCGGGGGAACCGGAATCGGCGCCAGCGCCGCGACTGTCCTGCGCGAGCAGGGCTGGGAAGTCGTCATCTGCGGTCGGCGCCGCGGCTGCCTGGATGCGGTAGCCGAACGCACTGGCGCGATCGCGTTTGAGGCCGACGTGGCTTCACCGGAGGACGTCCGCAGGCTCGTCGCCGACACCGTCGCACGCTTCGATCGACTCGACGGAGTAGTGCTCAACGCCGGCATCGTGCGGCCCGGCGGCGTGGGGGAACTCAGCGATGATGACTGGGACGCCATGATCGCGACGAACCTGACGGGGCCCTTCCACGTCGCGCGTGCGGCCCTACCGCATCTGGTCGAGACACACGGCTCCCTTGTCGGCGTCGCCTCGGCAGCGGCACTGCGGGCAACCGCCGCCATCGCCGGCTACAACACGACCAAGGCGGGGCTCACCATGCTGATGCAATCCGTCGCCGTGGACTACGGGCCCTCTGGCGTGCGCGCGAACATCGTCTGTCCGGGCTGGACCCGCACTGAGATGGCCGACATGGAGATGACCGAACTGGGTTCCACCATCGGAGTTTCCATGGATCATGCCTACGCACTGGCAACTGCGTTTGCTCCGAGTCGCCGCCCGGCGGAGGCCGACGAGATCGGGCAGGTGATCGGCTGGCTGCTCTCCCCGTCGGCCTCATATGTGAATGCTGCCGTCATTCCTGTCGACGGCGGGCTCATCGCCGTTGAGCCCGGCCAGATCGCCTTCGACCCGCGCGTCAGCGTTCGGACCATGACGTAAACGGGCACTGGACCTGGTGACGCCGTCGCCAGGTCCAGTGCAGGTGGTGCGCTTGGGGTTGGAGTACCAGCGTGACCAGTCGTTCGATCTCGACGACGGTCCGTGCGATCAAGCCGGGATCGTGGGGTGGCCGTTCGTCGCGTGTGGTGGGCAGGATCGGGGGTCGGACTCCCGATGACTTCCGCGCAGCGGTCCCCTGACAACTGCGGAAATCGGTCTGCAAAGCGGCATGGTCCTGCCTGGAATTCACGGTGCCTACTAAGACGAAATGATCTTTCTGGACTCGAAAAATCGCATCTATGCTGGTCAAGTCAGGTGTGGCAGTCCAGAAATTTAGGGCCTCCTTAGTACCTACCGCTCCTCAGCGGTCCTGAAATTTCGATACAAAGCACGAATCAGCCCGATTGCCGGAAATTACGGGCACCCGCAAACACCACGTACACCATCACCGACAGCACCGCGCCGATACTGTGCCGAACACCCCGTGGATCACGCGGATCAGGCAGGCCGGCAAGCAGATCGACCAGCAACCCCACCCCGGACAAACCCGCCTCCCACACCGGATCCGGTAGCGGGGCAACAGCCAACACGGGCGAACACGGGACCTGCGACACCGACAACGGTGGCCTTCATCCTGATCATGATCGTGGCGTAGGAACCTTGATCATTCCAGGCCGAAGGCCACCACCCATGTCCGGAGCCACACATCCAAGCACGTCCATACCGGACCTCACACCAAGATCGCAGACCTTGACGTTCTCCTGGCATGATGCCGCAGAATTTGGGCTGTACGGATGCCGGACCGCCAACGTCATCCGCGCGGCTGCGCAGGTCGAATTCGGCACCGAACTCGACCTGCGCCGAAGTATCTGTTTCCTGGACGCTCGACGCATCCCGGCTCAAGGAGTTCGTGATCGTGCCGCCGCTCGTCAGGTCGACTTCGGCCGCATCCCAGTGCTGCTGACCGCTGGATCTGGCGACCTGGACTTCATGGCGGTGCCCGGCGCAAAGCACCGACTGGCATGAAGCAACGCCAGGTGGGGCGGCGGTGCTGTCTTCGTCAGTCGAACTGCCGCAGGTAGTCCTCGGCGAGCTCGCATGTCTGTTCCGGGAGGCCGGCCAACATCTGCCGGGACACGTCGATGCCGGGATTGCTGCCGAGGAACGCCAGGGTCAGCAGCCTGCGCAGCATCAGGAACGTCGGAATCTCGGATTCGTCCTCGTCCGGCAGGTCTCGGATCTCGCGGTAGGCCCGCACCCAAGCGCCGATCAGCTCGTCCCGATCCGGGTGGTTCTCGTAGAAGGTCAGGGCCGTCGCGAGGTCGTAGAGCCACCAGCCGAAGCCCGCGTCGTCGAAATCGATCAGATGACAGGTCTCACCATCGACGAGGAGATTCGCCGTGCGCAGGTCGGCATGGATCAGGCCGAACCGGTCGCGGTCGGCGCCGAAACGCTGGAGCCGGCCACTCACGACGCGCTCGAGACGATCAAGCAGTTGCCGTTGACCGGGGTCGGGCACCGCGACCTGCCAGCGGCCCCATCGAGGGCGGTCGCCGAAGGCGGCGTCGGCATCCCAGCGACCACGGCAGAACCAGTCCGGGCGTGCCCACGTAGCGCTGTGCTGGTGCAGTTGGGCCGAGATGCGGCCGAGGAGCGGCATCAGCGCGGCAAGCTCGTCCTCTGCCGGTTCGTGCCCGCGTACGTGCTCGAACACGACCACGCTGAGGACAGTGCCGGTAGTGGGATCGGCAACCCGGACAACCGCCTCCCCGGCGTCGCTGGTGAGCACGCCCGCGACCGGCGCGTCGGATTCCCGCTTCAGCGCGGTGATCCACGCAATCTCGGACTTCAGCTCCTCGTGGGTACGCGCGCCGGGCGGGCTGATCCGCACCACGACCGGTGGGCGATGCGCAGGGTGGACGCGCAAAGCGACGTTCTCCGACTGCGGCAACAGCTGGACCGGGGCATCCGCTTCGATCCCGAAGTGGGGCAAAGCTTGGGCAAGCACCCGAAATCCGGTCTCGGCTCGCTCGTTTTCGATCGCCTGCGCCAGAGCGCTCTCTGCCATAACACTGTCCTCCTCGCTCGTAAGGGGAAGGCAAAGCCATGCACGCGCCCGAAGGGCGGTCGTCACACACCCGGTGTCAACCCGCCTTCCTCAGCCGGCCCGACGCGCTCAGGTGATGGGATCGAAGAGGTAGCAGGCTCCGCCGTCCAGCCCATCCGAACACGCCGGTGTCAGACTTGAAGGCCTCTGACGACATCCAGGAGGGCTTGGCGCAAGGATCTCCGACCGATCTGGATGCCGTGCGGCCTCAGGACGGCGCGCACCGCGCCGACCAGGAGTCGCGCGAGCGCATCGGCATCGGCGGCTCGTCCCTGTCACCGGGCGCTGCCGTGGTCACGAAGGCTCCGGGGATCGTGGACGAGCACTTCGCTCGCGCAGTCGAGCAGAAACTTTGATGGTCTGTTCAATCTCTGAACGATAGAGTACAGTCTTTTCGGTGAACGGCTGCGGATCTCCCCCGCAACAGGCGTCACAGTGCATTTTCGTGTCCTCAGCGATTTCCAGCCGCCGGCACCATACGGGAAGCCTGGCACGGTTCTGGATCGCGACCTCGGCCTGCGAAGGAGTCCGCATGCAGCGGCGCAACCCCTACGACGTCATCGTGGTCGGTCTCGGCCCGTGGGGTGCCTCGGCCGTCTGGCACCTGGCCCGGCGCGGTATGCGGGTTGCCGGGTTCGACCGCCACACTCCTCCGCACGGATACGGAAGCCACGGCGGAGCGACCCGGCTGGCTCGTCAGTCCAACAGCACCGGTCCGGCATACCACCCCCTGACCCACCGCACCTTTGAGCTGTGGCACCAGCTCTCCGCCGAAGCCGGCCAGGACCTGCTTCTCGAGTCCGGCACGGTGTTCGTGGGCAAGGCCGGCTCAGGGTGGTTCGATCGAACGCTCGAAAGCCTCGCGGCCTCCGAATTCGAGCACGAAATCCTCGACACTGAGCCCGCGCAGGCTCGGTTCCCGTCCTATGGCATCGCGGACGACGAGACCACCGTCTTCGAGCCGCACGGCACGGTGGCGCTGGTCGTCGAGGGCCTTCGGGCGATGCACGACCAAGCTCGCCGCCATGGCGCCGAGCTGCGGTTCGACGATCCACTCGAGGACTACTCCGAGAACGCCGACGGTGTCGAGGTGCGCACCGCGTCAGGCACCTACCGCGCGGACCGGCTCGTCGTGGCCGTGGGAGCCTGGTCGGGTCAGATACTCGGTCTGGACCTGCCGGTCGCTGTCGAACGCCAGGTCCTCTTCAACTTCGCGATCCCAGACGGCGTGCGCCTCGAAACAGCCGCCTACTTCGCTGCTCCGCCCGGTGACGACTCCGCGCCCTTCTACGGCTGCCCCGAACCCGACGGCAGCTACAAGGTCAGCCTCCCCTCGCGCGGCAAAGAGATCCGGCCGGACAAGCTGACGGACCAGCAGCCCACGACGGCGGAAGTCGCCGCGGTCCGCCGCTGCCTGCGGGAGCGCATCCCCGCCATCGACGGCGAGCCCATCCGCGCCACGGTCTGCATGTGGAGTGAGGTCACCGACGGGCACTGGATCATCGGCACTCACTCCCGGCATGACCGAATCGTCTTCGGCGCGGGCTGCATGGGGCGAGGGTTTCGATACGCGCCGGTCGTGGGAGAGGCGCTCGCGGACCTCGCAACCGGGACCGAACGGCCGGACATGGCGCTGTTCAGTCCGCAGCGGTTCCAGTCCGTCACCGTGCGAGGAGCTCGACGCCAGTGAGCCGATCCGTCACGGCGGCCGAAGAAGCACGCGCGGAAACGGCGGTCTGTCGCATCCTCGCTCAGCTACCTGGCGAGCCGGACGCTGGCCACCGCCGGCAGCGGCAGCAGGCTGGTCGTTGAGCCGGCGATGAGCACAGACCGATCCCCTGGGCCGCTCGGCGACCTCCAGGCTCCCTTTGTCCGGCCGTCCGGCGCCACCGAGATCTTGCTCGTTCGGCGACTTGAGCCGCCGGCTCGACCAGACCTTGAAGGCCGTATAGGTCGGTCCGTGCGCTCAGCGGCTGCCCGACGCCTGCTGTGACGGGCGGGGTCGACCGAATGCGGCCATGTAGATCGGCCCGACCTCGTGGTCTTTCACATCGAGTGTCTGGCACATGCGCCGGTCGTCGATGGCTGGGGTCTGGAAAGTCTTCAGGCCCAATGCGGTTCCGAGGAGCAACGCGGTGTGCATGAACGCGCCGCATTCGGCGTATACGAAGCGGTAGGCCCGTGAAAATCGGTACTTCCAGCTGAACTGCGGCCAGTCGGCGCAGATCACGAGCATGGCCGGCGCGTTGTTGACGTAGCTCTGGCCTCCACAGCACGGCATCGAGCCGGTCGAGATCGTGGGCTTTCCTGTCCAGTCCAAGCTGATGCCGCTCCGGGTTGTAGTGGTAGATACCGAAGTCTTGTTCGAGTTCAGTGGGCGCTCCGGGGGCCGCCGGTAATGATGAAGGCGGTGAAGGGCGCCCCACGGCTGTAGGACTGGGTGGCGTAGTAGCGAGGCTCGGCTGCTGGGAACTGCGGCTTGAACGTCCAAGCTAGGAGCGTGGAGAGATCGTGAAGTGTGATCGTTGTGTTCCGGAAATCGCGGCTTGTCCTGCGCTGCCGGACGATCTCGTGGAAGTCCACGTCGGGAATCGCCGGTTCCGGCAGGGCGACCGTCGTCTGGACCTCTGGTGTGTACCGGGTGGGCGGATCGGTGTCGGGCCGGACGTTGTGCTCGACGTGACAACGGGTCATGACCTTCGGGTTTCCCGAGTAGTCGTGGCTCCAGATCATGTTCCGGGTAGCCATGTGAAACCCGAGAGCGTCGTCCCATTCGACATCGCGCCAGAGTTGCTCGCCCGCCGTCAGCGCGCGCGACGCTGAGGAGAAGTACCCGTAGCTCAGGAGGTCGTTCACCAGGCCGGCGGCGGTGTCATGTTCCAGTCCGAGTTCGCTGATCAGCCTGGAGCGGGCGTTCTCGATGGTCAGCGGGCTGGGCATGGTCGCCAGGCAGGCGGCGAGGTCCGGTGAATGCGTTTGGAAGTACTCGCGCTGGGAGCCCTGGCCCCACGTGACTTGGTAGGTGCCGCTGCCGTCATAGGACTGGCGTACGGAGAGGTTCGGCTGGAGGTGCAGGATCGTGTCGTCGGGCACCGTGTGTGTCACTACCGGATTCCGTTCTTGCCTATGCCGATCGCGTAGACCGGCCCTTCGGCGCAGTCGTCGTTGAGGTCAAGGATGGGGAGGAGTTCCGCGTCGTTGATCGACGGGCAGTGGTATGCGCCGAGCCCGCTGGCGCGTGCCGAGAGGTGGATCGCCTGGATGGCGTGGCCGAGTTCGAGCAAGACCATCCGGTACGACCGCGCGTAGCGATACTTCCAGTTGTGGCGGGGCCAGCGGCAGGTGATGACGAGCACCGCGGAGGCGGTGACGATCCCTCCCTTGCCGAAGCACGCCGTGTCGATACCCTCGACCGCGTTACTGCTCGCGAGCTGCCTCAAGGTTCCGTCAACGGCGTCGAAGTGGTAGGCGCCAGCGGGCAACCCAGACACCGACTTGGCGACGACATACGCCTCCAGCGGATGCCGGGCTCCACCGGATGGGTACGGCTTGAGCAGGTGCTCACCAAGGATGCCGCCGATCACTCGCTGAGCCTGGAACGCACCCGCCAGCACCGTATGCAGTTCGGCCAAGGCAATACCTTGGTGCTCGAAGCGGTTGATGGGCGCGGCCCGACCCAGCACCTCCGTAAACGCCACCGGCTCCTCCGCCGGACGGTCCTGACGGAACTCGACCCGTGAAGAGGCCACGCGTTTGCGTGCGGGTGGTTGCGGCCCAGCGGTCGACAGATCGTCGAGGATCGACCGATAGTAGTCCTCGTAGCTGACATCGCCGAGCGTGTCAGGATCGAACGGCTGCCCGAACGTCGCGTAGTGGAACAGGGCGGCGTCGTCCCAACCGTGAGCGTCCCACCGCCGCAGCGCATAGTTCCACTCGTCCGCATTGGTGGCGTCGACCAGCACATGAG